>JAHDWP010000006.1 GCA_023382715.1 Anaerolineae bacterium | reverse complement strand
CTTGCTGTGGAATGAATGGCTCAGATTCTACCTCAGGACTTCGCCAACAGGGTCAAATCTATGATTACTGGCACGCGCACGCCGACAAATCCAACGAGCGCATGGATGGCAAGCCAGCAGTGGAGGCGATGCTCGATCTGCTAGTACCAACACGAAAGCTTCGTCCTCGTGTGGCGGATATCTTTGAGCGTGAGCGTCGTCAGATTGATGAACTGACACAACAGCAGTTCATGGTTCTCAAAATGCTGCGTAGCTATCCTCGTGCGGCCATTGTTGGCGGGGCAGGCACGGGCAAGACAATGTTGGCGATGGAAAAAGCCCAACAGCTTGCCGATGCAGGCTTTCGTGTGCTGTTTCTCTGTTATAACCGCAGCCTAGCTGATTGGCTATTCGGAACCATCGGTTCTGACAACATTTTTGTGTGTACCTATCATGCGCTCATCGGCTTCACTCGAGATTGGGCAGGACTGTCATATGGTTCCAAACTTTCTTTTGATGAGCTAAGCGTACAGGCCCCAGATTTGTTACTGGATGCAACCAGCATCATGCGTACATCTGGCTCAGGTGCTGAGGACAAACTATTCGACGCAATCATCGTCGATGAAGCCCAAGACTTCGAGGAACATTGGTGGATTTCGTTGCCGGAAATGCTTAACGATCCACAGAATGGTGTGTTCTACGTGTTCTTTGATGATAACCAGCGGCTCTACACGCAGATTACCAGTGTCCCAATGGAGCAGTCCCCGTTTCATCTCACCGAAAACTGTCGCAATACACGGCATATTCACGCAACACTAAGTCCATATTCGCAAGTCGAAGAAGAAACGGAATGCAATGGTCCTGAAGGCCGCCCAGTTGAGTTTATCCCAGCTACCAATGCGAATGCTGCTCGTGCAGCCCTGCAAAGTGTCTTACATAGATTGGTAAATACTGAAGGCATTAGTACCAATGACATTATCGTGCTGACCCCATCTTCTGAACGACGCAGTCGATGGAAATCGGATCAAATGCTTGGCAACTTTGTCTTGACCTGGGATATGGATACAGATATGCATAACGCTGTTCGTGTATCCACGATTTATCGCTTCAAAGGTCTTGAGAGCGCGGTAGTCATCCTGAGCGAAATGGATCAGGTTCGTGACGAAATTCAGAATCAGCTAGTGTATGTTGGCCTATCGCGAGCGCGCCATCATGTTGTTGTGATCGGCGAATTGCCTGCTCCAACTAAGGACTGACAAAAAGTCATCTCGAAACTCAGAGAGTCAAAAATTTTCATTTACCAAAATTGTTTTTGTTCGTAAGCCTCTATCGAGATGCCTCCAGGCTTCTCTGTCGTATCTCGCCTGCTTTGAAAGCAATTCCCTCTCCGTGCTGTCTTCTGGTCGATGGGTTAGGTGCGAGTTGTTCGCCACTGTCGCACGGCGCAGGGCCGTGTCCAGCCCACAGGGCTGCTGCGACGAGTTTCTTCCTGGCTTGCGCCGGGGCGATTGGTAAGGCTAATCGCCCCTCACCAGAAACTCGTGCAGGGCTGCGCCGACACGTCCCTCCGATGCGCCGTGCGCAAAAGCGGGCGAACTCGCACCTTAACAACCCATCGACCGAACTGGCCCGGCTACGGGCGGATTGCAAAGCTTCATGGCGCTGCGGTCTATCCGCAGCTGAAACCCTATCGAGCCGCCGTCAGTTCCGAGATGAAAACTCCTCCGAAGTAACAAAGCATCTCCGCTTTGTTGTGGGCATTTCCGATGGTCGTGGACTACTTGAGATCGATCTCAAGTGCCGGTAGGGCCTCTGAATGTGCGCTGGAGTCTCCGGTGTGTTTGCCGCACGCCGCCAGCTGCCACGTCCAGGCCGCAACCGGGAGTGATAGAGGAGCCAAAGCAAGTTCTCACCATCCCCGGTAGACATGCTTTTTATCAATCCTTCAATTCATCTCGGAGGTACAGCATGTCCCAAACGACAACCATTCCGCAGGCAGTGTCTGCACATTATCACGCCTGCTATAACAACGACACGTATCGCGCATTCAGCCTGGGCCTGGCACACGCGCTGGGTCTCGACGAACGGGTGACACTGGCTGAAGTCAACGACGAGCGGCACAACCAGATCATGAATCTGCTCATCGACGCCTCGATGGAACTGGCTGGTGCGAAGTTCTACGACGGGGCCGGAAAACGTCTGGGCAATGCGCTGGGCGCGCTCGATGAGCATACGCCCGCCGTGGTCAAGCACGCGGTTGACCATCTCGACCACTTCGCCACCGACGAACGTCCCTGGGAAACGCGCGAGAAGATCGCCCATATGGCAACGCTGGCATTGTCTGAATCCGCACGACGGGCACTCGTCCGCACGCTGGATCACGCTGCACTGCTGCCGGGCTGGCGGGGCACGACCCCGTACTACTGGCTGCTGGCCTGCTCACAGATCATCCAGTCCGCCGAGATCGTCTTACGCGATGATCCCAGCGCGAGCTACCTGGTCGAGAAGTTCAGCAAGGGCGTCGAAATGCTGGCGCGCGGCACGGGCGAGATGGTGCGTTACGGTAATTCGCCCCCGGCGATCCGACGTTTCCACGAACAACTTGCTGCGCAAGATGGGAGGCATTCCGATGTCGCCCAATGAAACCGTCACGCAAACATTGACCGGCAATGGGCTGATCTTCGAACGGACCGAACGGCCCGGCGGCAAGGTCCCCTGGTGGTGGGTGCGCGACGAACGCCACGTGTCCAAAGCCCAGTCGCAAACATACCGCCACCGCGAAACGCTCAAAACCTACGGCTGTCGCTGGTCCAAAAAACGGCGGAGTTGGTATTTTATCGGTGCAGATTTACCGGATGAGATCGCCGCTCTGGCAGGTCCGCAAGACAATACCAATGCCCCAGTGACACAGAACGATGCACTGGTTTCTGACGCCACAGCCACACCACGTTATTCACCCCGGTTGACAGGTTCTGCCACTGCCGTTCGCGAGTCGTACCAACAGCGTGTCCTGCGTCGTTTTGCCGAGCAGTTCCAGGCCGACTTGGAGCGCATCACGCGCTGTCCTGCGCTGCCTGCGGTCGCGACCATTCGCCTCGACGATCCCTGGGCGTAGGAGGCGACAACCATGACTACTCAACTCATCCCGCAGAGCTACTGCGGACGCATGAATGTTGTTGGCGACTGCTTCGTGTTTGGAGCAGCACTGCACAACAACCAACCGGTATATCTCGATATTGCCGGACCAGCGACCTCGGTTGAAGCAGTCTGGGCGAAACTGGCCCAGGGTAAAGAGGCGCGTATTGTGCCGGATACCGGATCAAGCATCGTCCTGCAACCGCCGGAAGCGGGGTTATTCGCGCGTTTTCAGCGTAAACTGGAAGGGCTGGCGATAGATCACCTGCTGCTGGTTCACAAAGCCATCACCGAACCGGTCTACTCCGAATTGACGACCACCTACATGTTTTTCGCCGACAAGGACCAGGCAACGGCGATCCTGGGTGACCACATCTCGAAGCTGGTCAAGGTAGCTGTGTTTCCCGAATGGTATGCATTCCTGGTGCAGCAAGGTCGCCTGGAACACCTGATGCAGCGCTGTGTATGTTATGGCGGTGCGCAGGTGTGGATGATTACACTGGATGAGTCCCGCTGGACACGCATTATCCAGGGTGGCCTGGTTTCCGGTGTTATTTCGCTTCCGTAAAACGACTCTTTCGTCAGACAGCGCCCCGTGATCGGTTCTCCGGTCCCGGGGCGTTTTTGTGTTTAGGGAGAAATTATCGTGTGCGCACGTCTCACCTCTATCGAATTGGGAGGATACTATCCGGCCCCACGGGATCAACTCCCCGCTATTGCTTCGTTATTCGCGCCAGCATCCAACGGCGGGCGTCTGCTCGATCCGTGCGCGGGTGAAGGCGAAGCGCTGCATTATCTGGCTGAAGCGTGGCAGCTGACGCCCTACGCCAATGAACTCGACACCGACCGCGCCGCCGCGTGCCAGACATTGTTTGGCCCGATTCAGGCCGTGCAGGGAGATCTCTACACTTTGCGCGCTTCGTTGGGCAGCTTCAACGCGGTGTGGTGCAATCCGCCGTACACCTGGGATGTAACCAACAAGGACGACAAGCGGCGTGAGCTTGGAATGCTCAAGCACAGCTGGAAATGGCTGGCTCCTGGCGGGTATATGGCATGGGTGGTTTATGGACACCACGTGACCCCGGATGCGGCGGCATTTCTGGCCAAACACTGCAAGACCGTCGATGTGTGGCGGCTGCCAGGGCTGCATCTGGGCGAGTATGTCCATGTTGTGGTGGTCGCGCAGGAAGGCATACCACCCGATGAACCGGCCCAGTTCGCACAGCGTATTCTGCAAGACGCGGCCAATCCCCGTGAGCTGACCGTGCAAGACACACCACTCTACACCTTCCCACAACCACGCACCACCCGCCGCTTTGTGTTCGCTCCGAAAGTCATCACACCGGAACTTGCGTTACAGGCGGTTCAGGCGGATGGCGCGCAGTTTGGCGCAGGTTTTCAACGGCTGCTGGAGCCACCCCCACCGGTCGAGAACGTGCGTCCGGTGGTGCGGCCACGCGGTGGACAGTTGGCCCTGGTGTTAGCGGCGGGCTTGTTCAACGGCATTGTCGTGCAGACCGACGAAGGTCGCGCAGCCGTGCGCAGTACGGTCGAGCCGGTCGAGCAACTGGTCGAAGGTGGCGAGATTGATGAGGCCGACGAAACCACAACCGAACGTGAGGTATATCGCACACGCCCGCAGGTAACGATCACGCTGCTGAACGAGCAGGGCGAGATCACCGACATGAGCGGCGATGCGGCACTGGTGGACTTTATCGGGCGGCATAAAACGGCTTTGCTAGGTTATCTGGATGAGCATTTTTCGCCCCTCTATGACTTCGAGTACAGCCAACTCGCGCCCATCCTGGATCGAGTGCGGCTCAAGGGTAACCGGCTCTATGAGACGCAAAAACACGTCACCGCAGCAGCATACACGGCCCTGCAACAGCGCAAAGGCGTCATCGTCGTGGGCGAGCCGGGTGTCGGCAAGACGGTGGTTGGTGCAACCCTGGCGATTGCCTTACGTCCGCACATGAGACCGGACCAGGTCGCGATCGTGATGGCACCGCCTCATCTGACCGGCAAATGGCAGCGCGAGGTCGAGATGGTCGCCCGTTCGGTGGGCACGCGCGTTCACGCGAAGGTGCTCAAGAATGTGGACGACGTGCGGGCGTTCATGGACGCCAATCTGCCCATGACACTCAAGATCGGCATCATCCCGCGCGAGATGGCGAAGCTCGGCGAGGGCTGGGAACCGGCGGTCCATTGGCGCACAGTGCGCACGGCACGCTGGGGGTATGGCGAACCGCGACCGGAAAACCTGACGGGTGACCGCATTCTGACGACGAAAGTTCCCCTCTGCCCGAACTGCAACGCGACCATCACCCGCAATAAAAACGGTGAGGCGATCATCGCCGATGAGAAGTGGCTGGGACGCGCACCGCAGAAGTGCCCGGCTTGCGGTGGGGCGTTGTGGCAGCATTCGCGCACGTTTTCGGCTCCCAAGCCCGGTGAGAAGTACCCCAAACGCAACCCGCGTATGCCGTTGGCTGACTACATCGCCACTGTGTTCCCGAATCGCGTGTACCTGTACGAGTGCGACGAAATCCACGAAGCGAAGTCAACCAGCACCGACCAGGGCGCGGCCATGATGAAACTGGCGCAGACCGCTGAAAAGGTTGTTGGGCTGACCGGCACACTCTACGGCGGCGTTGCGTCGTCGCTGTACGGGTTGCAGTTCGTCTTCAATCCGCGTGTGCGGCTGAACTACCCCTGGGGCGTCAAAGGCCAGGCCGGGTGGGTGCGCGACATGGGAGCGCTGGAACGGATTGTAGAGTACCGCCCGGAGTACGACAAGGGCGGGCACTACACCGGCAAACGGCGCGTTGAGCACAAACCGAAGGAAGCGCCGGGCTGCTCCCCGCTCCTGGTGCGCGAAATCATCGATCACACGGTTTTTGTCGGGTTGCAAGACATCGGGCGCGATATGCCGGAGTTTGAAGAAATCCCGGTCCCTATCCCGATGGATGCCGACATGGAGCTGCACTACAACCGCGCCAAGGACAAGATGAACACCTACCTGTTCCAGTGCCGGATGGAAGGCGACGCGAGTTTCCTCGGACGTTACCTGCAAACACTGCTGGCCTGGCCGACTGCACCGTTCCGGAGCGAGAAGGTGATCCACAAACGCCGCTTTGACCGTGAGAGCGATCAGTTCATCGAAATCCCGGTGCATGACATGCCGGGTTTGAGCGAAGACCGGCTGTATCCCAAAGAAGAATGGCTGGTCGAACTGGTGCGTGATGAGCTGGCCCAGGGCCGCAACGTTGGCGTGTTTCTGCGTCAGACAGGCACCAGAGATATACAGCCGCGCATCGAACGCATCATCCGCGAGCATATTCCTGACGCACGACCGTATGTACTCAAGGGCAGCGTGGCTCCGGAACGCCGCGAGAGCCTGGTGCAGCAGCAGCTGGATGCAGGCATCAATGTGCTGGTGTGTAATCCTCGCTTGGTCCAGACCGGCCTCGACCTGGTGGCTTTCCCGACGTTGGTGTTCCTGGAACCGGATTACAGCTTGTTCGTGATGGGACAGGCGTCCCGGCGGGCGTGGCGTATCATCCAGGACCAGCCGTGCAAAACGTTCTATCCTCACTATCTGGACACGATGGAACACCAGGCAGTCGAACTCATCGGGCGCAAGCAGCAGGCGGCCAATCTGCTCTACGGCGATACGAGCGCGGGCGGATTGAGTGAACTCACCGGTGCGAATGGCGGCGGTGGCGACCTCATGGCCGAGTTGGCGAAAGCTATCGACCACGACGAAAGTGTGACGGACCTGCGTGACCTGTTTGCGCGACACGCCCAACAAGCCGATCCGACCGACAGCGCGTGGTTTGTGGCCGAACCCGAACCGGCGCACGACACCGAAGGCGAAGACGATCTCATTCGTTTTGGCCTCGAAGAACTCGGCGGCGTTGTGGTAGAGATGGCGGAGAGCGACGAGCGCGTAACACGACCGGCTCCCAGTCCCGCCGCACTGCCACCGCGCACGAAACGGCGGCGGCGTAAGGTCAGCATCCTCGATGTGCCCGAAACCGATGAAACGCTGATTCAGGTCCCGGATTGGCCCAAACGCCAGCGGGAACAGGTGCCACTCAAACCGGCTGAACCCCAACAGCTTGCCCTGTTCTAAGGCGGTGCATCATGCATCCCGATACACAGGCGTTTCTCGAAGCCCTGTTTGCCCCGTGCGAGCAGGGCTTTTTGACCTTCACTGCCATCCACCCCGATGGGCAGCACCCAACACCTTCGCGCCATGTCCCGGTCGGTGATCTGGCCTGTCTTACGCGCACTGTGGAGCGTCTTACGGAAGCAAACCAGCAGGGTTGGGGCGCATACGTGGCGATAGCGACCCGCAAGACCAACCTCGGACGCTGGCGGCGCGGCGGGCTAGACGACCTGCTCGCGCTGCCTGCGTTGTTCGTGGACGTGGATGATCCCTCACCGGATACACTGGCACGCCTGCAAACAGTGCGTCCAACACCATCCTGCATCACGTTCACCACGGGAGGATTTCACGCTTATTGGTGGCTGCGAACTTCGCTCACTGACTTCGATCTTGCACGGCATTTGCTGCACGCGCTGGCCGCCAAATTGGGTGGAGACAGATTGTCACCCGCCCAGTCGCTTCGCTTGCCTCAAACACGAAATACAAAACCCCAGCGTGGTAATGCATTGTGCAAAATCGTTGTCTTGCGTGATGTGCGTTACACACTGGCTGACTTCGATCTGCCCAGCGAACATCCGCCGCTGCGACGTTGCTGCACTCGACCATCGCCAGTTGCTAGATATGCTCGATCCAATCGCGCTTTGAATCCCGCCCTGATCGCGGCAGTAGCAGACAACCTTATCGAGCAGGGTTATCGCCGATCTGGAGATTGGTTGAGTGGTCCCTGCCTCTTTCCGCAAAATCATCATCATGCGGATACACACACCTCGTTTGGCTTCAATGTTCGCACGGGTTACGGCAATTGTTTTCGCTGCAACTCAATCCTGCTCAAGGATATCTGCCAGACGCTGATGATCCACCCGTCAGATTACGGCGGATTATTCACGCAAGACAGCTAATCCGATCATCTAGCTTCCTCAAATAGAAAAGGACAATCCCATGTCGAAAAAGACAGAGACACCGCCCCCAACGATCATCACCCTGACGTTACCTGAAACCGGCAGCGAAAGCACACTGCTCATCCAGCGCGGCGATCTGGCGCACATAAGCCAGTTTGCCTACACGACAGACACTGACTTCAACGCAGTGATTCAACAGGCCATGGTAGCACTCGCGGTCGTGGAAAACGATCCGCCAGTCATCCCCGATACACCGCAGCGCAAGGCAGCGCCTTCACCAACAGCATCGCCAGAACCACCGGAGCCGGTGATCCGGGTTCCAACCAAATCGAAGAAGGGCACAATTGCGATCCCGGCGCGTCTCTTGCAGATCACTGGCGGCGAGACTGACGAAGCGGTGCAACAGCAAGCGTTGAAGGTCGCCGGACGACTGCTCGACAGTGAGTTGTGGGATGGCAAGACGCCGATTGGCATCGATGATGCTCCCGCCGTGCTGCGCAGACTGGATGGGCTGACCGACAAGGAGTTGAAGGTGCTGTTCAGACTGGAGCAGTTCGTGCAGCTTCATCCGGTTGTGGCCGCAGATGAAATGGACTCACCGCAAGACGATCTTGCCGAAGAACAAGCGGCGCAAGATGTTCCCGAAACCTCCGAAGCTGCTGACACTTCCGAACACCCCGTTTTGATTTAGCCGTATCTATCGCCCAATACCCAACTTGAAAGACCTGCTATAAAAAGTCAAGGAAAACAGCTAATGCCGAATGACGTAAGGGCGCTGTTCCCGCAACACCACATAAACGCGAGCCAACAGCTTGCGACACAGGGCGCCCATGACCGTGCCATAGGCTTTGCCCTCGGCACGTCGCTTGTCATAGTAGGTTTTGAGTTCGGGATCAAAACGGCGAGCGGCAGTGGCCGCCATCCACAGCGCACGACGCAAGTGCGGCGAACCACGCTTGGACATATGAACTTGAGAGCCTTTGAATTGGCCACTCTCATACGAGGCGGGATCGATCCCGGCATAAGCCACCAGCTTTTCAAGCGTTGGAAACCGATGGATGTCGCCAATCTCACCCAAAATGGCAGCGCCCGTGACTCCGCTGATGCCTGGAATGGACGTGATGTATTGTTCAGGCAACTGAGCGACCAACTGCTCCAACGCCTGATCAATCTCGGCGACTTGCTGTTCGAGAAACTCGATCTGGGCCAACAGACAACTGAGTTCAAGACGTGCGGCGTCGGCCAGAAAAGTAATGCCAATCGATTGTTGCGCCGCTTGCTGGATCGCTTTGGCTTTAGCTTCACCGAAACGCCCCCGGCTGGCCGTATGCAACAACGCTGCCATTTCCTGCAAATCGAACTCGGCGAAATCCTGGGCAGTCACCGCTTCAGCCAGCAACTGGCGCGAGGAGGTGAGAAAGACATTCGAAAACAGCGTCTCGTACTCGGGAAACACTTGATCCAGCACAGTCAACGCCTTACGTTTGGCATCGCCGATCTGGTCAACCAGGCTGAACCGAAACCGCGCCAACTGGCGCAACTGCATTGTCACATCCGGCCTGACTGTCCTGGTCAGGGTATTGCTGACCCGGATGAAATCGGCAATCCACACCGCGTCAATGCTGTCTGTTTTCCGTCTGCGAACCCCACTCCGTTGGAAGGCATGAACTTGCAGCGGATTGAGGACATACACCTGATGGCCCGCTCGCGTCAATTGGTCATACAACGCCAACCAGTAGTGGCCGGTGCTTTCCAGTCCGACGACGACCTCGTCGGCACTACTCGCCAACCAGTCCAACAGCGCCTGGATGCCGGATTGATCATTGCGGATCGTAAACGCCGCGCGGATCACCTCGCCGTGTTCGTCCAACCCAACGCCCGTATGGGCGCGCTTAGCCACATCGATCCCGACATACATAGCCATTGGTCTCCTCCAGTTAGGCGGCTTGAGGTCAATTCCCCTCATCCAACTGCGAGACTTCCAGCCTTGTGGGTGATGCGTGGCACAGAACGTTACCGTTCTTCCACAACCTGCTTATCCGAAACCACTCGCAGCGGCAAGGTCACAGTCTTTCAATCGGAGCCGAACTCCAAGGACCCAGTCGCAACCCTTGACCTCTGTCGGTGGATTGTACAGCGTGTGTCTCAGAGCGTCACGGCCTGTGCTCACGCCTTCACGTCTCCGTGACTTATTTATACAAGGACCAATCTCATGACGAACGAAACCAACCCGACCCCGCGCGTTTTTGTCATCGGTGCTACCCGCATCAAAGAAGATGCTTCGATGACGGGCCGGAGTAATGAGGAAATCCGTGATCTTCTCAAATCCACCTATCCCGAAGTGGCTCATGCCACCATCCGCGAAACTGAGCAAGACGGACAAAAAACCGTGTCCTTCCTCGTTCGGCCCGGATATAAAGGTTAAATTCCGTGTTGACCTTGACACACGACGATCTGCGCGCGTGTCTGGCCGCTATGCCACCGGTGGAACTGCTGGGGATGACCTTGCTCAGGCAGGGAAGTCCCCAACTTCATCCGGTAGAGGTTCCGCGTGACACGCTGCGCGAAGCAGTAACGGAAATCGTGGCCTACACCGGGCGCTGTACGGCGGCTGCGCACCGTCTGGGCAACTTGACGCCCATTCCTCTCCTTCACATCAGTATTCCGGAATACGCGCTATGACCACACTAACCGAAGTGCATAGTTTTCTTGCGGCTAGTTTACGGGATGATCCGCTGCTGTGTCTTGCGCAGGTTGTGGCGAGATTTGACCCGTTATGGAATGGGCTTCCAGACGACGAATTCAACGATGATGGTTCACTGGCGGCTGCGCTGGATGTCACACGCGATGTGTTTCCAG
The DNA here is from genome assembly GCA_023382715.1 of Anaerolineae bacterium. Classification (GTDB taxonomy): domain Bacteria; phylum Chloroflexota; class Anaerolineae; order Aggregatilineales; family Aggregatilineaceae; genus UBA2029. Next base: position 122,163 of record JAHDWP010000006.1, on the reverse strand, counting down.
ACATTTATGCCCTCGCGGTTGATGCACTACACCATAGTGCGGGATATGACGACCTCGATACCCTGATCTGCGCTGAAATCTCCGCGCGAGGTATTCCGCTCGATTGCATTGAGACAGTCGGATACGGCATTCCCCTGCCTGCCTATGGCACACTGCTGCATGATCCCGACTTCTACACATACCATCCCGATGTTGTGCCGGTGATGCAATTGTTTGGTATTCAACCGGAAGAAGACAATCCCATAGATATACCGGATCATGCCTGCTCGGCGGCACAGATCATTGCCGATGATCTGGCGGAACACGCCAGTGCGTATTACCGGCAAGTGTCCTGGCTCATCCAGTGGTTATTCGGATTCTCGAATAATTCGGTGGTGGACTGGGATACGGAAATGATGTTCTCAGTGGAACCCCTGTTGTGGGATGCCGAGAATATCGCCTTCGCAATTGAAATCATCGAAGAAGCCGACACCATCATGCGGGAAGTATCGGCAGGTTTGCAGTGGCTGATCACTCAACCAACGGTCATGCAGGCGATGCAAGACAACATCCAGCGTCTGTATCGTTCATCTGCACGACAATCCAAATCCAGGAAGGAGCGCAAGCATTATGACCACCCTCGACTTCACTGGCCCGCGCTTGACAGCGGCCTTACAGGAACAACCGAGTCTGACCCTTGAGTTTTACAGTTTTGGCGTACTGCTGCGGAAACGCGAAGGAGATGCTGTGACGGAGTATGCCGTGGATCCCGAACAAATCGCCCTGGCGTTGGCCGCGAAAGTGACCTTCGATACCGGGCTGCTAGGCGGCGACACATTGCTGGTCAGACAGGATGGGGTCAAGCGACTGGTGGTGGAATACCGCCGCCCACAGAAGACCGGCATCTTCCTCGAAGGCTCTGAAACGCCTTTGCGCGTGCCGATGCCGCCGCTGGTGCTCATCCGCACGACCACCGAAAACAAGAACCCGCAGTACCAGGTTTATGCGGTTAAGGAACGTCCGACTACGCTGAATGTGTCGCTGTTTCATGCGCCCCTGCCAAACGTCTTCAGTTCCGGCAGTATTTGCTGGGGCAGTGTGCAGCGGGTGGATGACGCCGCACTACAGACAAGTTCATTGGTTGCAGACTGGGACACTTTTCTCGGTTCTTTGTTTGGAACCCACGCCGTAAACGCTAAATCGCGGTCCCATCCGCACGACATCCGGCAGAAGCTGGTTGAACTCGAAGCGCGCAAGGCGCGGGTGTATCCGAAATCCGACCTCATTCCGGTCAAACGCACGCTGGCTCAGGCAATTGGAGATGCATGATGAACGTCTTCGATCCCCACATCCACATCAAGCAGATCGTCATCGTCGGCGTAGGGGGCACGGGTGCTCAGGTCGCACGTATTGCGGCGCGGATGGTGTATGACATGCAGCGCAGCCGGATGCATGTGCCCCGGATACTGCTCATCGATCCTGACCGGGTAGAGAGCAAAAACTGCGGCAGACAGCTTTTTTTGCCATCTGAGATCGAGACATTCAAAGCTGAAACGGTGGGACGCAGGCTGAACCTGGCGCTGGGCCTCGATACGGCCTGGATCACCGAACCGGTCAACGCGGACAAGCACTTTGATCGGTCCGGATCAGTAGTGGTTAGCTGCGTCGATAACCATCTCGCACGACGTGAAATCAGCCGTATTGCTGGAAATCACGTGTTTTTATCCGCAGGTAACCACGAGTATAGCGGGCAGGTCTGTATTTCGAACTGCGGCGACCGCGAGCAGATAATGCAGCACCTTGATGGCAAAGAGGGCACATACGCTTATCTGCCTCATGAAAGCCTGCTGTTTCCTGAGTTACTTGAATCGCAACCGGAGAGCGAAACGGAACCTGCGCCGATTTCCTGTGCCGATTCTGTACTCGTTGGTGACCAGTCCATCCTGATCAACGATTACATGGCCTGCGCGATTGGCAGCTACCTGTGCGCCTTGATGTACCGCCGCCCGATCACGTCATTCTTGACCTTTCTGCAGTGCGACGGGATGGTATCAACGAGAAATATCCCCATCAATCGAGAGGAACTGCTGGTGTATCTGAAAACAGCATGATCCAGCCCCTGATTATCAGCAACTGAAGCGGCCCCATACCCACTGGGGCCGTTTTTCTTTTGGAGAGACACGCGATGACTTGCCAACTCCCATTATTCGAATTGGATGATCCCCGTTCAAACACGCACGATCCAATCGCACTCCTGCGAGAAGGTGCAGCGCTGGTACTTAGCGTATCCGGTGGCAAGGACTCCGATGCGATGTCCCACTATCTGCTGGACCGGCGAGCCAAAGAAGGTTGGCCGGGAGCCGTGATGATGGTCCATGCTGATCTCGGTGAAAGACGGGTCGAGTGGCATCAGACACCGGAGTATGTGCGCAGCTTTGCTCGCCGCAAAGGCGTTACGCTGCATGTCGTGCGCTGGAGCAAGGGCGACCTGGTTGACCGCATCTGGCAGCGTTACCACGCCAATCCTGACCGCCCTTGTTGGCCGAGTTCGTCAATAAGGTACTGCACGTCTGATTTGAAGAGAGAGCCGATTTCCCGCTGGCTCAGGAAGACGTTTCCATCGGGCAAAGTCATCTGCGCCATTGGTGTGCGTGCCGAGGAGAGTTCGATGCGAGCGAAGAAGGAAACGGTAGTAGTTCGTAAAGACTGCTCAGCCCCGACGAAAAACCGGTTGGTGTTGAATTGGCTGCCCATCCACGATTGGACCGAAGCGAACGTATGGGATTGCGTTCGCCGACATGGGAACATCGCACATCCCGCCTACGGATTGGGCAATACCCGGTTGTCGTGCGCGTTATGTGTGATGGCGAGCCTGAATGATCTCACCAACGGCGCGCAGCACAATCCCCATGCATATCGCGAATTCTGCCGGATTGAAGCGGTAACCGGCTACAGTTTCCGCAAAGACTTTTGGTTGAGCGATCTCAAACCCGAACTGCTGCCCGCTGAGACGCTTGCTGCTGTGCGGGAACACCAGGGTAAATCAATCAGTGCTGCATCCGTTTTGGTGGGTGCCCGGTAGTCCAATCCCTCGCTTGTGATCTTCTGCAACTGTATGCCACTCATCATTCAACCATAGATAGGAGCTTTTCCATGAACGAGTTTGTAATGCACGACCAATCGCTGGTGAGTCTGGACTGGCAGCCTGTGCTGCTTGTCAATGTCAGCCAGCAATCTTTCGGCCAAACCTGCTATTGCCTGTACGTCAACCGCGTGTATCTCGCACTACATCCGGATGGTGTGGTTTGTGCAGCATGGGATGTGCTCCCTGAAGACCGAACCTTCCCGCGCGTTCATTTGGTCGGCTGGAAGCCGCTACGCGACGTGCCCTTCGATCTGCCTGTTCGTTTTGAGCGCAAAGGGGATCCTCGCATCTCATCGACCATCCCCAACGAAACCTGGGTTCTGCCTTACGATCCCAACACGTACTCGCAGTTGGAGCAGGCGCAAGTCGCACTACAACAGGCAATCGATCACGTTCGCGCGATCTTGTCGAATGTCGTGCGCTGATCGCAGGACATGAACGGCGTGCGACACGATACTGGTTCAACTTGTTTATATTGCAGTCGTTCTGACTGACAAAGTCTGGGTAATTCATGTCTCACATTTTGACCAACTGGCAGCGCGTGCTGCACGCCAGTATCAGAGCGTCAGCGCGCCTGTCGTGCGATATAATTCGACATCCCTCCATATCCCGGTTTGCGCGTTGCAGTTGCGGATGGCTCTCATTAAGCTGATCCATTCTGTTTTCCCAAGCGTTAGCAACCAACTCTGGCAGCCTTGTGATGTGGTCCTGAACGACGAGCAGTTCCAGCATACGGCTTACTCGGACAGCTTAGCCCGATATGGGTTGTCTAACGCGATAATCGCTGTTGCTGCTGCGGCTACACTTTTCGGCTTCGCCACAATCAGCCACTGTTTCTGCCGTATCCAGTTTTCCTTTTGCCTGGCGCATTCACCGGCTGCTCATTCCGCCGATTTGGAGGCTGACAGCATAGCAGGTGCGCCGTTCGTCAACATCTGCGGGGCAGATGTCGCTATGCCTGTTTGCGCCGGGCTTGTGCCGCTGCGCTCATTGCAAACAGGCAGCGCCCTGCGGGTGACCACCGGCTGGTGACACCTGCTGATGCGAGGTCAGCCAATCGGCAATGGAGCCGATGAAAATAACAGCGCCCAGGGCGCAAGGAGAAATCAACATGGGTACGAGCATCAATATCTCAGTGACCGGATTTGTGGGCGGCGAGCCTGAAGTCAAGACCGTTGGGGAGCAGCAAGTGGCGACCTTCTCGGTGGCAGTCAACCGCAAGACCCGTTCGGGCGAACAGACGCTGTGGGTGCGCGTGAGCTGCTGGAATGGCCTGGTGGCTGTCGTCCAGAAGTACGTCCACAAGGGTTCACTGCTTCAGGCAAATGGCGAGTGGCTGCGTCCGCGCGCATGGGTGGATCAGAGCGGGAATCCGCAGGTCAGCCTGGACATGAGCGCCACGCGCCTGGTCCTGCTGGACCGCGCCAATGCCGACGAACCGGTTGAGGATGAAACGTTCTCGTAACATCATCATCCGCACGACTGAAGGGCGGCGCTCAGGTGCCGCTCTTTTTGTGCGTTGGCACGCTTTGGGGGTATGCGCATATCAGGGTAGTTTGCCGATTTGTCTCACAACCTGCTTCAGCCGGTGTGTTGTATGTCTTGTGTTTGTTCGTAATCGACCTTGTGCGCACTTCTGGCGTGCCTGCGGCACGCCAATCGCCGCGCAGCGGCGTTCTACCGATTCGGGAAACGCAATCAGCCGTGTAAGACAGTGTGTGTCTTACGCGGTCTGGGCGCGTGATCGTTTCCCGAATCGGTAGCGAGCTAAAAGCTCGCACCTCAGACGCCGGTGAGGCTGGCGTGCCCCGCTGAGCGGGGGCACCCCTGCGCGGGATAGAGCACCCGCGCAGCGGCTCAGCCTGGGTTCCCAGGCTGAGCTGTCGCACCCCACAGTGTGCCTACCGGCAGCGCTGTTTTTCCGGGTGCGACGGTCGCGTGCCCGCGACCAACTCACGGCGCACGGCGCGTGAGCCAACGCGACAACCGTCACGTGCGGAATTTTGCTGCACCATTCCGGTAAATTTCCATGCTCCAAATGGTAATTCTCCGCATCTGGTAGCACCCCGGTTTGAGACAATGAGGAAGCCAATACAACTGAGAGGGTTTCCCATGCGAGCAACCAAAACCGTACGGCGCAGCGTCGCAATGACGCCTCAACTGCGCGCACGCCTTCAACAACTGATCGACAAGCAGGATAAGGAGATCACCGAGGCGGAGATCATCCGCCAGGCTATCCGCGAATACCTGGATCGGCAGGAAGACATCACCGGCAGCAAGATGCACTTCCGCAAGGCGTTTCAGGGCCGGATCGACGAACTCCAAGACGACCTTGAATTCCACCTGCATGTGATCATCGCCCTGATTGCGCACGGGCTGGCGGTCATGCTGCCCGTATTTACCGAACAGCCCATCACGGCAGCAGAATTGATTCAAGCCGCGATTGTCTCCGCTGCGCAAGACACCCGGATCCTCAAACAACAAATCGACACGGTGCGTGAGCGGTGAGCAAAGCGATTATCGTGCCCGATCTGAAGTACAAGTCGCCTAAGCGTCGAGGGCGTGGCACGGGGCCAACAGGATTACGCAACGGTCTCAAGTATTTCCAGTATCGCGAAGATCACAACACCAAGGCCAGCCCGGACAAGCTGCGGGATCGCTGGCAGGACCGGGGGTTGGGCGCGCACTACCGCGAAATCGACGCCAACTGCAACCGTCTCAAGAGCCAGCATGTGCTGGCCTGGACCTGGGTGATTTCACCTGCGCCCGACCTGATGGCGCTGGTCCCCGAAGACCAGCGGCGTGCCCTGGTGATGGATGTGACCGAACGTATCGTCGAAGCCTACTACGACGCACGCGGTTTTCAGATACCTCTCTATACCTACGTCTTGCACGACCGGCAGACCAAAGAGGGCGAACAGCAGTTGCACACTCATGTTGTACTGCCGGGTTTGGCTCCGACCGTCGGGGGATGGGAACCCATGTATATCAACAAACGGCAGGGCCATGATGAGTTGTTCAACGACATTGCCCGCGAGGAATTCGAGCAGGCGCTGGACCGGGCGATTGGTCCGCAGTGGCGTCGGCTGCGGGAAGAACCGGAGATTACGGACAACATCCCGCACGACATTGACGATCTGGACCTCTGGTTTCCACGTTAGGGAAAGGAAGGAAGATGTTTCGAGCAGGCTTGCTGTCATATATGGGTGGGTTGGCACTGCTGGCGGTGCTGCTGATTGCCGCCATCGTGCTGAAGCAGCTTGGCGTCAGTTTCAGCGAAGCGCTGTACCTGTCGGCGCTGGGACTGACCGTCATGAGTTATGGCATCACCGAATGGCGTTTGAGACGGGAGGAGTAAGATGATTTACCTGTGGTCGTTATTCGGCGATTGGCGCATCGCGTTAGTTGGCTGTCTTGTTTCATATCTGTGTCTGCTTCCGCTTGTTTCGGTGCTCATAGCGCGATGGATCGGTAATTCGCTGCGACGTGCCGACCGAGACAGGTGGCAGGAGTAACCTATGTTCTACTGGCTGTTCACCGAAGGACGAGCGGCGCTGGGCGGGTGTCTAACGCCGCTGCTGTGCCTGATCCCGTTGGCTCCGGTTATCGCCGCAGCCTTGATGGGCGCATCCATTCGCCGCACCGGCGAGGAAAAGCAGAGCACGACACGGGATCATATCTTGCGGCTGTTGGCGCACCTGGCGGTATCGTTGGGGATTGGGGCGATCTATCTCACCCTGATGAGCAATTTCGCCATCCAGCACACACGAATACCACAACCTGATCAGGGTTTCATAGCAACCGTAACTGGCGGCCCGCCCACCATTCATCGCACGCGGCTGTTCATGGCCGGTCTGATGGGGTGTATGGTGGTATGTGTGGCGAACGTTGTCCTACATGATGGACTGCGCCAGGGTGGATGGCTGCGTGAACGGGTAGACCGCCTGCGCCGCCCGGCCATCCGGCGCGGCTCGCTTGGCTCATCACACTTCTGTACCATGCGTGAGTACCGCCGCTACCGCCGCCAGGACCGCGAAGGTGTGAGTTTCCTGGGAGCATTCTGGGGTGAAAACAAGTGGCGGCTGGACTACGGCACCGGCACCTTTCATCTGAGCGGCGAAGATGCAGCACGAGGCATATTGACACTTGGCTCGGCAGGTTCGGGTAAAACGCAGGGCGTGATTCTGCCGGTCATCGGTGATCGGATGCTGGCCGGACATAGCCTGGTGGTGGCCGACCCGCAAGGCGAATTGAAAGACCATGTGATCCGGTTCGCGCAGGTTACCGGTCACCTGGTCGCCGTGCATGATCCCACCAGCAGCGCTGGACCGCGTTACAATCTGGCCGCCGACATCCTGAGCGTATCCGACGCCCGCGCGATTGCCGATGTGCTGGTCCCCAGTGCGCAAGGCGACAACCGCTTCTGGACCGACAGCGCCGCCGCACTGTTGGCCGCATGTTTGATTCGTTTTGACACCCTCGGCGACATCTACAACGCGCTCAATGACCTGAAGACACTTGCGGATACACTGGCATCGGGCAAGGACGACGCTTCACTGCTGGCGAATGCGTTTATTGCCAGCGCGAAGTCGGATGGCAAAGTGGCGGCTAATGTAGTCGCTACCCTCGCTACGGCGTTGACCGGCTGGGCATCGGCGGATGTGCGTGCCAATACCAGCGCGTCGGACTTTGGGGCGGAGATGATCGTCTCGCAGCCGACCGTTGTCGTGCTGACCTGTCCGGGCCGGATGCGAGCGGTCTATGCATCGTATCTCGGCGCGACGCTGCGCAAGCTCATGCTTGACCTGGATACCATCGGGGAACAAAACGGCGGCCCGCTGCCGGTACCGGTTGGTGTCGTGTTGGACGAGTTTCCCACACTGGGCAAGCTCGATAGCCTGGTGGCTGATGTCAACCTTGTGCGTAAGCGCCGCATCAGCATTCTGATCGGCGCGCAGACTAAAGGGCAGTTTCATCTGATCTATGGGCAGGAAGGCACCCAGGCGCTGCTCACCGGTCTGGCGACGCAGATTGTGTTTGGTGGTTGTGATGCCGAAACCGCCGAATACTACTCAAAGGCATCCGGTATCGCCACCGCGGACGCGAATAGGGACGATCTCAACAGCCACCTGCGGCAGCGCCCACTGCTGACCGTGGATGAGGTGATCACGCCTCAATCGGGGAACAGCACCATCTTCGCGCGGTACGTCGAGCCGAACTTCGCCACCCAGGTGATCCTGACCGCACGACTGACTCGCCTCTATGAGCGCCGCGACTGGCGGGAACGCTTTGCCGTCGCAAAGAATGTAGAGCCGCTGCTGCTAGAGCGAGGCATTGTCCTCGATTTAAAGCCAGTCGTCTCACAGCCGGAATCGGTATCGACCGCCAAACCTGGCACAGACCGGGAAATGCTGGAACGCGCCCACCAACGTGTAATGGCACAGGTGGAACAAAAGACGCAGGGCAAAACGCCATTCACCGATCTGGCGAACATGCGGCAGGCGCGCCAATCCCGGTTAGCCACGATGGAGCGTGACTGATGGCCTTGACGAAAAACAAGATGGTGAGCGAGATTGGCCGCCGGACGCGGCTGCGCAACCACGACGTGCAGCAGATGTTGGAAGCGTTGATTGATGTCTGGTTCGAAGAACTGGCTTCCGGTGGGCGGATTGAGCTGCAGAACTTCTTGGTGTTGGAGGTGCAGCGCATCGACCGAGGGGAGCGGCGCGGCATGTTGAGCACGGGTGAGCCTCGGCGGGTGATTTACCGGCTGGTGATGCGACCAAGTAAGCAGTTGAAGGGAAAGCTCAACAGTAAATATCGTGGTAAATTGTGAGGTAGCATTGTATCGGATACTATCGTCAGTACAGGCACAGAAATTCAAGCAGCCCAATTGGCTTAGCTGAAAGACGCAAATGACGCAACTTGCAGATTATCTTCCTCAAGCGGCATCATGGTTCTCAAATACGTTGACTTACAGTGGCAGAGGTCGTATTGAGTTCCTTAGCCCTAAAGGTTGGGTGGAGGGTGAATTTTCTTGCGAGGTTAGTCGCTTGGGAGAGATGACAGTTATCGTTAAGGTTCAAGTTTGGCACAATAGCGAAATGCCCAGTGATCCTACCTCGGTCGCCAGTCGAGATTGGCTCGTATCAGGTGTTCAATTGAATAGCGGTACCCCATGGCCAATGTACCCAGAGCCGATGCCAATTAAGAACACTATTGTTTCAATCGATGTCGAAGCCTCTGACGGTGGTAGATTAACATCAAAAGACATACCTCACTATGCATGGAACCCCATCGAAAACACCATGAAGCTGTATCTCGACCTAGCTACTTTTATTGCCAATAACCAATCGAAGACAAATGCAAAATACTGGGTGTTGCCTTGCATCAATGTCAACCTAAAACATCCTTTTGGGATTACACAAGCTCATAAATACACAGAATTGTGGCAGCATCCACTACGGGTTTTCCCAGTACCTGAGAGAACACGTGCCTTTTTGGAATCAGAGGCTCCAGAACAGGATAAAGCTTGGGTTTTCCACAACCTGACGGCACTAAGTTATGTTGTCGGTTTTTTGTTCGACGGTAAACCAGCATTTATTGAACGTCTCCCTGATTATGATCGAATCATCCAGGATTTAATGGATGGCCAGTCCCGCTTAGACGCAACCAGCCTAATGGTTGGTGTCTATTCGTCCGAAGTAGATGAGATGCGCCCCTTGGATTTATTACCGGTATTGGGCTTGGCTACTGGACGCCCCGTTGGAGCGTCCTGGATCGAATTCCGCAATGAAGACACTAACCTGGTTTACCGAATTCATGGAAATCTAGGACGTTTCACATATGGTCACGGTCGTCCTGTTGTGCATGATGTAATCCATCGGGGTGGACTTGGACAACTGCTAACTGAAGCTGCTAGGTCAACGATGTTATCTGAACCATTGATTCGTGGCGCATTGCGCAACACTGCCCATGCGATTTCGGGAGGGGATGCTACCACGATTTTTTATTACACCTTCACAGCGTTCGATGGGCTTTTTACACGTTACAGTATCGAACAGAAGATACATCCATTAACATCTTTCCTTTCTCAATCTCAAATAGACGATATCAAACGAATATTGGTACAAACCAAGACGGATATAGAGAGTTTGAAAACCAAAATCACAAACCCGAATTCCATCGCAGGCAGACAACAGTCTAGTGTTATCGACAAAGTAGCCAACAAGGCGCGTAGCCAACCCCTGGAAAAAAGGAGTCGGTTTGGTGACAAGTTAGTAGCGCTTATGATGCATTTTGGAATCTCAGATATGGAAGTGCTTGCTACTCATTATCCAGACATCGAAGTTTGGATTACACAGGTAAATGATTATCGGAATACAACCATGCATGCAACACACTATGAGAATGTTTTCGATCCTGGAGCCCGACAGAATTTTGAGTTCATCACCCCACACCTAATCGATATTCTCATTCGCATTTTGTTGAAGACTGTCGGATATACAGGCAATTATGCTCCATATATGGAAACTCCCAACTCAAGCGAAAGCCTGGATTGGGTTACGCCAACGTCATCAGCTAACTCGTTGGGCTACAAATAAGTTGAAGCCGCTTTCGACCATGTAAAAATTACTTGGATTAAGGGGAGGGCAGGTTGCCGAGAGAATCCCTCTCGGCAACCTTTGCGCATTTACAGGTCAACGTCGAGATTTACAGCTTCTAACGCAGGGTTGGATGCTTCATTTAGCCTGGGCTGCCATGCCTCAGCCGGATGCATAACACGCCATTCGCCCGCCTTGAGCTGCTCCAGAGATTGCTCGTCCATCGTTTTCCACCGGCTGTCCATTTTCAGATCGTCCGCAACTGCTTTGGCGAACGCGGGACCGGGGATGTGGCTCAGTTCTTCCATGCCCGCCAGCGACATGAAATCATCTCGGAACTGGTTGGCCCTGTCCTCGGTCTGGAACTGCGCGACTTCGAGCCACTGCGCACGCTGCGGCGCATCCGGCGAAACAGCCTCAGCGAGATCGGCAAAATCTACCACGCACACCGCCGAATAACCCAACGGCTCACCTTCGGGATCACGCGCGGGCACGATGTCCAACCGCCAGGTTGGAGCGATGTCCTTCGGCTCAAAATCCTCAAAGACAAAGTCCTGCGCCTGGAGATACGGCGTGTCAGGCTTGATGCTGATCGCGACCAGCGTGTCATCAGCCAGTGGGGGTGTGGCGGTGGGCAGACTCTCGTGGATGCGCTCGGTGTCATAGATGTTTTCCGTCACGACTCGCACATGGTCGCGGTAGGCTTGCCACTCCTTCGACGTGAGCGGTTCCCAGGCCGGTTCGTGGTCGCCATCGTAGTCGGGCGGGTAGTGCCCGTCGTTCTGTTCGAGCAGGTCGGTCAACGCGGCGTCTGATTCGGCCAGCGCGATACGTTCAAAGAGGGCCGGATTGTCGTTGAAACCCGCCGGTGAGAACGCCGATTCGCGGTCTTCAGCCACGCGACTGAGCAGCGTCTGCTGCTGGTAGGACAAAGCTCCATCAAGCGTGTCGAACTCGCCCATCGGCAGCCAGCGTGCTGCCCACCGGTTGTCTTCGTGGTTGGCATACACATCGACCACACCGACGCTGTAACCGTCATCCACACCCTGCGGCGTGGCCGACACCAGCGCAGCATCGAAGTGATACCAGCCGGTTTCCGGCTTTGGCTCAGGTTCATTTGCACCCAACGCAGGCAGTTTTTCAGGGAAGGGCAAACCGTGATCACCTGCCGTATTCCGTGCTAGTATCTGCGCCGCCGAGAGGTCGCCGTTTTCCAGATGCAGGTGCAGCGCAGGCAGCGGCCAGGGCGAGCGGTCAGGATCAGCCACCGGCATGACTGGCAACGAGTCGTGCAGGATGATGTCCTCCTCGGTTTTGTGGGCGCGGAAGTAGCGCAGCTCATGTGAGACGTCCTCTGGCAGCGGGCTGTCCGACGGGCGATCAATCACCGAAAAGAAGTGAACCGTATCCGCCGCGTCGCGGTGATGCGGGACATAACGTCCCTGAACATCAAAGGGTGTCATGTCGTCGCCGAACGTAACCGGCAGCACTAGCACGGCAGGCCGGGGTGTGGGCGGCTGGTCCCAGACGCTGCGGTCCGGCCAGTCGGGATGGTCTTCCCATTCCGGCGGCGTGTTCCCAGTTTCAAATGCGGGTAATGGATTTACCGTCAATTCGACTCCTTCCATGCCAAACAAGGGAGTATGGGGGGCCAGGGTATGCGACCGCACCGCTTCGGCGGTAGCTGCCTTCAGGAACACGTCCGTATCACCTTCCGCCTGGACTTCGAACAGGCGCTGCTCAATTCCCGCCATCTCCGCGACCGGACCGCGCGCGACCGGCGCGATATCCAGCCGGTCACCATCGAAACGCAGCACATTCAGCGTGGCGAAAGCCACATCCGGGGCAGGTGGATACAACCCAATGAGATAGAGCGGTTCGTCAGTCTCGTAGGGCATCGCCGTGACCAGATTCATTTCGACATCCAGCCCTTCGCGCCCCTGATCCAACAGCGTTTGCTCGACTTCGCGGACGTGTTCCTCCGCCGCCATCTGCGAACGATATTCGGCCAGTGTCAGGCGCTGCTGGCGTTCGTCACCCTGCGCGTCGTGTGTGGTGCGCACCAGGTCCACGCCATACGGCTCGTCGCTCAAGAGGCGTTTGGGCAGATCAAGTTCAACGCTGTAAGCAGCGTCCGTGGTGCGGTACACCAAACCCTCGCCCTCATCGAGCGCGACGTCGCCGTTCGGGAATTCCTTGCGAGTGATAGTTTGTTCGCCGGTCATTCCACTCGCTCCACCGGGCGCAGTTTCAGATGGAAAGTGCGCCCATTTGCCGCAAACTGGCCGCTGCCGTTGTTACCCAGGTCGATCTTGGACTGCCGGATCATCCGCCGCAGGACTGCCCCGCGATCACAGCCCAACTGCTCAGCCAGTTCGGCCAGAGCAGTCTTGTCCTCATGGGAAAGCCGGAAGGTGAAAGAGGTATTCAGATCGCTCATAGGTCCAGCTCCCACTGCTGCGCGGCATATTCGCCGATGTCCTGGGCGGAATCCGGTTCAAGTTCAACGCCGCGCTCGTGCTGCCACTCACCGCGCTGATTGCCCGCAATCGCCATACCTTCAGCTGCTTCGAAGACACGCTCGATGTCGTCACTGCGATCAGCCACACCGATCAGGTGCTCGCTGGCTTGGTACGCTTTGTCCCAGTCGCCGACCACACACGGCGCAAGCTGCGCTTCATACGCGCCGGAGTCGGGATCGCGTGTCAGCGACAGGATGCTGGCGACACAGACGTCCCGGTCATCGGGATCGGGCTGGTAGACGCCGATCCAGTAGGCGGTGTTGGTCGCCTGGTCATAGAACGGCGGCGGATCACGGTCAGGATCAAAACCATCGGCAGACAGCCCTATATCCTCCAGCGCCTGCGCCGCCGGGTAGTGTTCCGGTTCCTCGATTTCAACTGCGACGCCGCCCAACTCGTAAGCCGTGCGCAGCAAGTCGTCATGGGCATATTCCGGCGGAACGTCCGGTTCGGGGTTTTGTACCAGACCAAACTCACGCTCGAACAGGGTGTACTCATCCGGCGTCAGCGCGCGCCATGCGGGAGGTTCCTCACCCTCACGCCCGGCGATCTTGGCCGCCGCGCGTTCGGCCAGGTCGGGTACGTCGTGTGCGCCCATCCCCTGGTCATAGGCGTAGTTGTTGAGGCGGTTGAACAGGTCTTCGGCCTGGTCGAGTTCATCCGGACCAAACGCCTGCACGCGCAGGAACGTGCCGCCCAGATCGCCCGACACAGTATCGGCGTAGAGGTCCACACAGCCAACCTCATAACCGGTCAGGTCGCCACCGGCATCAACCTGTTCCAGCCCGACGAAACGCGCGTCCAGCCAGGACCAGTTGTCAGGTGGGTCCGGCGGGGGCGGCTCAAAACCGGGCAGCGACTGCTGATCCGGCGAGACCACAAACGGCTCCGGTTCATAGTCGTAGGACTCTGGCGGGGCTTCGTCCATGAAGCGCAAGTCATCCGGCGGCGGCTCGTAGTCATACTCGTAATCCAGCGGTGGTTCTGCCGGAACACCTTCCGGGGGAAAGTCGGCGTAAGTCATAGCTTACACTCCTCCCTAGCTCGTCGCGCCGCGCAGCGTGACCGGCTTGTGTTCCAAACCGCGCGTGTAGCCGCAGTCGGGGTAGTTCATGCAGCCGATGAATGAGCCGTGCTTGCCTTTGCGCTCGACCAGGTCGCCGCCACAGGCCGGGCAGGTTTCATCGATGGGTGTGGGCGACTGGCGGCGAGTTTTGGTTTGCTGCTGGGCCGCCTGACCGGCAGCGCCTAACTGCGGCGTGAAGTCGGCCCAGAAAGCTTTCAACACAGCCAGGCGGGTTGCTTCGCCGCGCGCGACTGCATCCAATGCTTCTTCAAGGTGCGCGGTATAGGGTACGGCGAACAGGTCCGGGAAGTGCTCGACCAGGAAATCACACAGAAGCGTGCCGGTGTCGGTTGGCACCAGGCGCTTCTTCTGGAGTTTGGCGTATTCGCGCTGCTTCAGGGTCTGGACCATGCTGGCGTAGGTCGATGGGCGACCGATACCGCGTCGCTCCAACTCGCGCACGAGCGACGCTTCGGTGAAACGCGGCGGCGCTTTGGTCTGGCGTTCGATGGGCAACCATTCGACCAGGTGCAGGGCAGTGCTTTCTTGCAGGAAGGGTAGTTGACTGTCCTGCTCGGCTTCCGCATCCGGATCGGGCGGCTCCTGATAGACCTTGAGGAACCCATCGAAGATCAGGCTGCGGCCTTTGGCCTGGAACGTCAGCGGGTAGGCGTGTCCCTGTGTTTTGCCCGCCAGGATTTCAACCGCCTGCACCGCGTAACGTGCCTCAGCCATCTGCGACGCGACAAAGCGCTGCCAGATAAGCGCATACAGCGCCGCGCCATCACCTTCAACCTGGACTGGCAGTTGCGCCACGTCGGTAGGCCGGATCGCCTCGTGCGCTTCCTGGGCGTGTTTGGCTTTGGCCTGGTAGCTTTGCGGTTGATTAGGCACATAATCACCGCCATAGGTACGGGCGATGTGCTGCAAGGCCGCGCGCTGCGCTTCCGGCGCGACGTCCACGCCATCCGTGCGGTGGTAGGTAATCTGTCCCGCTTCATACAGTCGCTGGGCGATCTGCATCGTGCGTTCCGGCGACAACCCTAATGCCTGACTCGCCGCCTGCTGCAAGGTGCTGGTGGTGAAGGGCGGGTGAGGATTACGGCGCTGCTCGCCGTGTTTGACGCTGCCTACCCAGAACGCGGCGTCGGTCAAACCTTTGGTCAGCGACTGTACCTGTTCATGGTTGAGCCGTTCGGCGGACTGCTGCTTGACGGTGTTCAACCGGGCAGTGAGCTCACCGGTATCGGCTTTCAGCAACGCATCCAGTGTCCAGTAGATTTCGGGCGTGAAGGCGGTGATCTGGCGCTCACGCTCCACGACCAGGCGCAGGCAGGCGCTTTGCACCCGTCCGGCGGAATAACGCCCATCCAATGCCTGACAGACCACCGGCGACACGAGATAACCGACGAGGCGATCTACGATACGGCGTGCCTGCTGCGCTTCGACCAGGTTCACGTCGAGCGGGCGGGGGGATGCAACAGCCGCTCTCACGGCGTCTTCGGTGATGGCGGTGAAGGTCACACGAAACACCGGTTTATCCGGCGGCAGGTCGGCCAGTTGCAGCACATGCCACGCAATCGCTTCGCCCTCGCGATCCATATCCGTAGCGACATAAACCGCTTCTGCTTCCGAGATCGCTTTCAGCAGCCGCCGGACGATGTTCACCTGGCGCGGCAGCACCTCGTACAATGGGCGGAAATCAGCTTCGACTTCAATGCCCAACGTGTTTTCAGGCAGATCGCGGACATGGCCGTGTGTGGCTTCCACCTGCCAGCCTGCGCCGAGCATTTTGGCGATGCGAGCGCTTTTGGCGGTGCTCTCGACAATCAACAGCTTGTTAGCCATCGGGTTCAGTTCTCCGAATCGGATTGAGCAGAACCACGAGCGCTTTCAACTGCTCGCGGGTTCGCTTGCGGTTGATTTGCGGCCAGGTAGCTGGCGAGTTCCTTTTCGCGAAGAACCAGCCATACGGGCCATTCCAGGAAAGCATGATACGCTTCCTCCTCCATGACCTTGAAGGGGCTGGTGCTGGACTGTTTGACCATGTGTTTTCCCTCATGTCGTCCCAAAACGAGCAAACTCTGAGATAGGCGGGCGAGCGTTACTAAGCCAGAAAATTCCCTCATCCTGGATGTCCAGAACAAACTGGAAGCGCGGCAGCGAAGCGATGATGTCCCGGTGATGCTGGTTCAGGTGCTGAAACGCCGCATCTTCACGGAAGACGTTCATGCCCTGCCGCTGCGAGAAAATGACGCGGATCGGGCAGTTCTCGAACACCAACCGCGCCTTGTTTTCCAGAAAAACGCTCATCTGTTGATCGATCACCAGGAGCTTTTTTCGTTTGGTGCGGAAGGTCTTGGCCGCCTCGATCAGGAAGTCCAAAAGCGACGGGTGACGCATCAGACGGTAGACCTCATCGACTGCAATGATGCGCGGCTGCTCGTCGTACAGGCTGTCGCGGCGGATAGCCGACAGCACCTGCGCGTAGGCCAGCGCAGTCATGACCGGGTCGCCTTCGAGTTCGTGGAATGAGAAGACACGCGGGCCAATACTCTCGCGGCTGCCACGCCCGAAATCGACGGTGGTGTGACCGTTGAGAAATCTGGCCCAGGGACCGGAGCCGGTACACAGCCCGGCGATTTCGTCGGCCAGGTCGTGCGCGATCTGCTGGATGTGCGGCTTGTCACCCAATCCTGCCAACACATCACATACCGTCTCGCAGGTAGGGGTAATGTCAGGCGAGATGGCTTCCAGGTCACCGAAGCCCGCGTACAGGATTTCGAGCGCTTCGCCAAGCAGACCACGCTCCAGGTTTTCACGCTGGCCGCCGGAAAGCTGGCGACCAAGCACGGTTTCATAGATGCGGATGGTGTGCGACTTCTGCTCGATGAGCGTCGGAAACATCACATCCTGAGGGTTGAGACAGGTGTGTTGGGCGCTGAGCACGTACCAGGGCAGGTTGAAGGCTTCGACGATGTGGCGGCCATGTCCCATCGGTTCCAGGAAGTCAAACGGGATGCCCGCTTCGGCGTACTCACGGGAAAGATAGCCGTTGAGTAAGAATGTTTTCCCGTAACCGGTTTGGCCCACCCACACTTCGTGAGTGGCGCGTTTGTCGCGCCAGGAGTTGTGGAAGACCGGATAGGACGCGCCGACCGCTTCGCCGCGCAAGACGCCATCGGTGGTCGAGAGCTTGCGGTAACCGAGCGGCGCGAGCATGAGCGCCAGTTCGCGCGACGTAACCGGCCAGGTGGTGGGTGGGACACTGATCAGCTTACTCGGCGCATGGGAAAAGAACTGCACCGACCGCGACAGCAGTTCGCCTACTTCCTGTCGCAGCAGGAACCAGGGACGGGTTTCGTTGATCACCTCATGCGCGCGGCGCTTGAGGGTGCTCAAATCTGGCGCGAACACGGCGATGCTGATCTGGACCTGATGCAGCGCGTCCCCAGCGTTGATTTCCTGCAAGGTGCGGCGGCAGTCGTTGATACGTGTGACCGAGCGGCTGTCCTCACCGGTTACACTGGCAAGATGCACCTGGTAGGCGGCGATGATGTTTTCGACCGCATCGACCGCCGCGTTGCGCTCGAAGGTTTTGGGGATGTCCACGACAAGCGCAAGCGGGATATTCAGGCGCAAGACGGATGCCAACGGGCGGAAGAAGTTCCACGCCGCAGGCAGGAACTCGTAGCTGGTCAGGATCGCGACCAGGGGACGACCACCCGGACGCCCGACCGGAGCCAGGTGCCAAAGGGATGATTCACGCAGGTCATACCGTCCCTCGAAGAGCGGCGGCAGCGGCGCTTCGAAAGCGGGCGTGTCAAAGGCGGAACCCATGCCACCTGCCAGGGCACGTGGGGTTTCGTCCGACCACAACGCCATACCGCACAATGTGCGCTGGTAGTCGGCTTCGGCTTCCAGCAGTTCGTAGTGGCGGCGGTACTCCATCAGCAGGGCGGCGCGGCGCTCGTCACCGGTTTCACGGGCGGCGCGGCTGACCTGGGCGATTTTCCCGTCCAGGCTGGCGGGCGTCTGCCAGCAGAAAAACCGTGCCGGACCGGGCAATGTGCGCAGCCAGGTGGCAAAGCGCGCCTGCAATGCCTGCACACCCTCTTCGGTGGCGTGCAGCATGATGTCGAAGGGTTCGATCAGGAATGTGCGCACCGGAATGTCTTTGTCAGCCATTAATGATTTCCTTCCAGGGGTTTCTCGACAAACACCAGCCCGCTGTCGTGGTCGGCTTCACCGGCGTGGGCGAAGGTGATCCACTCGGTCATGTCGGCTTCGACGTCACCTTCCGGCGGCGCGAAGACCAGGTCGGCGTCGAGCGCTACCAGGCCGGTGGGCATGTCGAATGTGGTGCCCAGGCGACCGGCGAGGCTTTTGGGTTTGCGTTCGGCGGCGAGCATCAGGCTGCCGCGCATCCGGTACAGCAGGCGCTGCCACAGCGGAATGCCGCCGCGCGGACCGGTCAGAGTCAGGGCAAGAATGAACGTGAGGGCGGCCACGAGAAAGGCCAGGTTGCCCAACGCAAAACGGGCGATGATGAGGGTCATGCCGCCGCTGACGCCGCCCAGCAGCAGGCGTTTGAACGGAATGCCCATGAACCCCTTTTCGTCTCGGCGCAGGACGTGTGATTTGAGATCGGCTGCCATCCATATCTTCCTTGTTCCCTGAGCAAAAGCAGCCAGCCCATCAGACTGGCTGCAATTGCTGTGGGGTAGGTGAGTGGGCGGGACTAGGTGAACGAGATGAGGCTGGCGACGGTCGAGGCGGCGATGACGAATAGCAGGCCCATGACGACCTGATTAGCGGCGCGTGGATTGTCCTGTTTCCACTGGCCGATAATAGGCCATGAGGAACCCATATACATGAGGCCCAATCCAATAAACCCGAGGAAGGCGGCCATCGGAGCGACGATTTGCGCGACAGCTTGCGCTTCGGCAAACCACTGTTCGAGAGTCTGGCTGATCGACACGATGAAATCCTCCACATGTGGACGTTTGACGAATGTGCCAGGGGCGGGGTGGGAGTCGCGCGCTCAGACGCTGTTCTCCTCCTGGATGTGTGGGGTCTCGTTGCGGCTGCGCCACCCCGCTCATCTGACACTTTCAGGATAACAAAGCGAGGGGGTCGAACATGCGGAGAATTACCGTTTTGGGCATGTAAAATTGACCGGTTCCAGATGTAAAATTCCGATCTGGCCTGGATCAGAAAAAAACACAGCCGACCTGAGTGATCGGCTGTGAACATGCAAAACGTAGGACCCTGTGATTAGGGTTATAGCTCGAAGTCGTCTTCTGCCTAGATTTCTTCCCATTCTTCCCAGGTGACGCCGTAGGGCGCGCCACCGCCGGTGTAGCCGATAATCATGGCAAAGGTATCATCTCGAGGCCATCCGAATGCGCTTTCCAGTTCCGCTGCGCGTTCCAGTTTCTTCTGCCGCCGGATTTCAGCCTGTCGTTCCACATCTCGCAAGGTTTGTTCTTTGCGGGCCGGATCGATTTCGACGCCAAGCATTTCAAGTTCGGTGAATGCGCACCGGAAATCGACGCCATAGCGTTTCCGGTAGCCTTTTACAATGTCCTTGCCCTCGTAGGTGGGCAGCCAGCTTTTGGCCGCATCCAGACGCTGCGCACGCTTGAAGCGTTTGCGGCGTGGTGTGTTATCCGGTTTGCGCTTTTTCTTTGCCATAGGAACTCACTTTCTCGACTTGTGTTCAGCTTACCATGCCGGTCTGAGGCAGGACAAGTTATCGCTCTTCAAGCTGCAAGGCATACCGGTACACGCCGAAACGCAGCATGGCATAGGGTTCACCCGTCCAGGCCCAATGCAGTGTGAGATCGACAGCCTGACCGGGCAGCAGCGTGAACGGCTCAAGACCGTCAGCAGGCGTCCAAGGACCAGGTGGACGCGGAGCATAACCAAACGCAATCGCGACATCCTCCGGTCGGATGTTCACCGGTTCGGGCTGGCCGTTGTAGGCGCGCAGTTGAATGGTGATTCTCCCGCCGGTTGTGACGACGGAGATCACGTCCACATGCAGCAGGTCGCGCACCGGGAGTGGCGTCGCGGTGGGCGGTGGCAGTGTAGGCGTCACATCGACTACCGGCAGGTCCAGGAGATCGGCCACCAGCACATCATCGCGCGAAAGCTCCTGCTCCGGCGGGTAAGTGGCAAGCACGAGCAGGCGTGTAGCCGTTGGCGCGCCGCGCTCATCCCGCTCGCCAATCAGGACTAACACCAGACCCGGCTCAATCTGCCGGAACGCGCTGGTGTCGCTGCGGCTGACCTCAGTCTTCGAAGCGAAGTCAAACTGCTGCACCGCGCCGGTGTTCAGGCGAATGCTAAACGTGGCTCCCGGCCCCAACGATTCAAAGAGCGCTTCATTCTGTGGCGACCAGGGTACACCAATCACCGGGCGCACGCTCAGAGCGTGGATGAACGACGCGGTGTCGGGATTGGGATCGTACAACCACTCGGAGAGTTCGACCTTGCGTCGCTGCACGACAAACACACGCGGCTGGGTTTGCCCGGCAGGCAGGATTTGCAGGTTGACCGGGTAGGCAGGCGCACGGTCACGCACACCATCCCGGATGATCACATCCTGCTCTTCGAGCGCAATCGGCGTTGGCGATGGTGTGTAGCGCAGAGTCGGCGTGGCGTAAGGTGAGATAGTCCCGACGTCCATCACGGGTTGAGGATCATCCCCACCGCGCCGTGACAGCAGCATGAAGACGAAAAACAGTAAAAACAGCGCCGCCCCACCCAGGATCAGGAACACCTGAGTCTTGTTAGTCGCAGGCGGCGTGAACTCTGCTTCAGGCGGCACCAGCGATTCGCCCTCCCTGACCGCTGCCTGGATACGCGCCGGGGTTTTGGCCCAGCGTGCGCCAATCGGCACCAGCGCGCCCTCGTCATAGCGCTGGATGAGGGCGGTCACGACCTGCTGCTCCAGGGCGTCCGAGCCGGACGCCCCGTTGGTGCGCACTTCGCGCTGGTAGACGGTCTGGTAGCGGTGCTGGCGGTCGGTGGGCACCAGTTCCCATAGCGCGCGCAGGTCCTCGATGCTCAATGCCCGCAGTTCTTCAATCGTGTGGTATGTCAGGTGTTCGCTCATGCTTCTCCTCGTGGAGGCACAATCTGGCTGCCCGCCAGCCCTGCCTGTGATTTCATGGCGTCGTCAAGACCGCCGCCGGATGATGCGGCACCTGGTGGTGACGCAGGCGCATTGACCTGGACCTGCACATTTGGCGTGACGGTGACGTTGGGCACCGCCGCCGTACCCCGCGCGGTGATGGCGTTCGGCAGCATCACGGCAGCACGCTGCAAGGCGCTGACTGCGCGTTCCGCGCCTTCCCAGCCGGTATTGAGCGTGCCGCGTGCCTGCTCAACCAACATGGTGCGGGTGGGCGGTGTGAGTTCGCCGGTCGGAGAGTTCTTGACCTCGGTAATCACGGTTTGCGCTTGTTGGCCGGTCATTCCCAGGCGCAGCGCCATGTCGCCAAACAACCCCAACCGTGACACATCTCCCTGGACGGGCGCGCGGTCATCCGGTTCAGGCGTCACCCCCATTGCCCGTGCGACGCCTTGCGCTACGGTGAAGTGATCTGCGCCGCCGGTCATGGGTTGGTCATCCAAGGTGCGCTGGACACGTGTTTGGGCAATGAAGTCACCCATCACGCCGGCGACGTTGTCCGCACCTTCCACGCGCATCAGTCCCATCACCGGCTGGGTTTGTCCGGTTTGCAGGGTTGCGCCCAGGGTAGCGATGCGGTCTTCCACTTCCTCGCCGTGCATGTCCGAAGCATAGGCCGCGCGATCCTGATCATGTTTCGCCTGACCCGCCTCTGACCGGACATCCGCACCAACGGCGCTGACCCGTTCTTCGACCTCTTCCCCTTGCGTATCCGTGCCGTGCTGGACACGATCTGCTGCTGCGCGTGTTTGGCCCGCATGTGAGCGCACCGACGCGCCGACGTCGCTAACGCGCTCCTCGATTTCCTCACCGGGATCGCCTGCGGCCACCGGAGGCCGGATCACGGCAGGCGGCGGCACGTTGTCAGGTAAAGGCGTAAACGTGCCCATCCGTCGTGGACGATTGGGCGGCGTCTCGCGCGGGTTGGTTTCGTCCACCGGCTCCGGTTCGGCAGGCAGGCGGTAACCGTGACCACGCGATGGACGCTCGGAGCGGTCGCTGAGCAGATGCGCACCAATCACCGGGCCAGCCACCCCGCCCACCACCGGGATGCTCTGCCCGACCTGGCGCAGCATCGACCCTTCGGTGAATTCGTCGGCCATCTGGCCCAGGGGAGTGTTGCGCGTGCCGGGCAGATACGCCAGCGTGCGCGCGGCACTCTGCAAGCGCCGCGATCCACCCAACATCACGCCCGCAGTCTGGGAAACGGTCGCCCCCTGCTGCATGGCGGACACACCGGCCAGCGCGCTGCTGCCCACATTCACTGCCGCAGCGGTGGCTCCGACGCCCGCCGCAACTCCGGCTCCGGCCAATCCCAGACCGACCGCTCCCGGCGCGACCATCACGCCGCCGGTCGCCTGCCCAATCGCGCCAAACAACCGGTTGAAGCTGTTCCACACGGCTTTGATGCCGCTCCACAGCAGGACCAGGATGAAGATGGTGCAGAGCAGGGAGACACCCAGGACCACCAGTGCATTCTGAGTTGCGGCTGCACCGAGCAGGAATGAGATGATGAGCGACTGCATCAGGGCGATGACCACCGTCTGCACAATGAGTTCGATCCACATATCCAGGATCGAGCGGGCGATCACCTCTGTCTTTTTGAAAAAGGCGAACAGAATGGCAATGCTGAAACTCACAAAGGTCAAGCCCTGAGCAATCGTCAGCAGCAGGAAAATCAACTGCTCGACCACGCCAAAGATGACCATCGGCCAGGCGGAGAAGATGCGAAACTGCGCCGCGCCCGCTTTGTCGATGGAGGCTTTGCGCTCCTCTTCGTTGAGCGGGTCGCCAAAAAACTGCGAGCTGTTACCCACGTAGAAGTACGAGTCCTCGTAGAACTGCCAGTGCGTCGGCAGGGCGGGATCGTACAATGCGCCGCGTGGTTGGTAACAGGTGGTCAACGTCGGAGGTGGGTAGCCCATCACATCCTGACCGTCGGCCAGCAGGTAAGCCAGGGCAATATCCAGGCCATCGACATCGTTACTGAAGCCGGTCGCGCCGGGCAGGTACGGTCCCAGCGCATCGCAAGCTTCCAGCGGCGGCAGGTCGCTGCTGGTCACCGCTCCGAGGGAACTGAACGGACTACCCGCGCTCTGCATACTGTCCAGCGCGACGGTATAGAACCCGGTGCTCAGGTCACGGCGGAAGTCGTTCATGCCCTGGTACAGCAGCGGGCCAAGCTGGAAAAAGACGATTCCCGCCAGGTACCAGCCAATCGCACCGCGTGGACTGACCACGTCCAGCTTCACGAAGGCCGCCAGCATATACGTGATACCCAACACCATGAGGGCGATTACGAAGGCGAGGCTGGCCGTGACCCGCATCTGGTTGTTGGTCTGCGTGATGAGCGGTGCAAAGGCGTTCTCGACCAGCCAGAGATTGGCCAGCTCAATGGCATGGCCCATCATGAACAGCCCTTTTTGCAGCGTCCAGCCCGCCAGCGCCAGCAGGCGCAGCAGGTCGTACCACAGCTTGTCGATCTGGACTTGCAGTCCGTCAAGGACGTCATCAACCCAGGGCATACTTCCTCCTACGGCTCGGCGATGTCGCCGGTGCAGATGGTATTGACTTCGTTGATCCACGACACGATGTTCTGACCCGGCACGATGGTAGGAATACCGCCGCCATCATCACGGGTGGTCACGTCCAGCACGTATGAGACGCGCCGCGCTGTGCCCCGTGGACCGTAAGCGGCCAGCGTGAAGGTTTTGGTTTCCCCCGGCTGCACATCGGTCAACTCGTAATTGGGCGTGAACCCGGCTTCTTCTGCCGCCGCGAGGCTCGCTCCCCATACGCCTTCGGTCTCCATGCCGCTGGGCAGCGTGATGGTGCTGACGTACATCTGGCCCGCCGGGAAAATGTCGTACTCCACCGAGCCGACGTTCTTGACCTCGAACTCCCAGATGAAGATCGACTGTGGCTGACCACCCGCATCGGGTTCTGCCGCAGGCAGATCGCTGATGCGGGATACGCGGAACATGAGTTGCAGACCGGAAGGCTGCACCGGGGTATAGATCGCGTCGCCCACGAAGTAATCATTGGTGCGCACGTACTGCGTCGGCGTCGGCCAGGGCGTGTAGGTCGGGCGTGGCGTGGGCGTCATACTCCCCGGTGCGCCGCCCGGCGGTGGGTTGAGCGGATTCGGATAGATATAGTACGTCACCCGCGTGACACCATAGCTGCGGCTCGACCCGGCCACGCCGCTCGCGTAGATGCTGACCGAGGCGTAGTACACGCTGGTCGGGATGGTGATGGCATACAGGTTGGTCCGGGTCGAGCCAGTGATGGTATCGACCGCGATATACCCATTGCTGCCGGGCCAGTAGTACGGGTAGGTCATCATACTGCCCGAATATGACAGGTAGACCGTGCCGGCATTCTGGCCGGTCCACTGCGCATGGATCGTGTTGAAGTTGGGCGCGACCTGGTACCAGTTCAGGTTGGACGAAAAATACGGTGGCCACAGCGGCTGGCTGGTCGCAGGCTGCGTATGTGTCGGGCGCGGCGTGCTGGACGGGCAGATGTACTGCGGCAGGCCGGTGACCTGGAGATTGTTCACCGTACCCGCGCAGGCCATGGCGGCTGCCAGCAGCAGCGACAGCGCGATGATCCAATGGATACGTCGTTTGTTTCTCATGACTGTCCTCTAGGGTATAAGGCCGGGCTGGTTGCCTGCGGGCAGGAGCAGGGTGAAGGTCGAGTCGTCGCCCCATCGTCGTGAGACGTCCCACGACTGGCCGAAGTAGGGCACGACCAGGCTGATCTGGGCATTGGTCCGCAGCTGGATGCGCGCATACCCCGACTCATCGGTGAAAGCTTGTGCCAGCGCGCGATTGGTGGTCACATCCACCAGCCTGACGGGAATACCGCGCACACCTTCCGCCGGGTCTACCGAGCGGTTGGCGTTTTCGTCGTAGGCGATGAGCACGGCGACGGTCACCAGTTCCGGCGGCGCATCGGTGGCAGTCGGCTGAATGGCCGGAGGACCCTGGATGAGTTCTACCCGGCGCGCGGGCTGGGCTTCCGGCGAGGCTGTGAAGGAAGCAGCAGACGTGATTACGGCGGATGGACTGCTGTGATAGGTCAGCACCGCGTCCAGCGCGAGCATGGTGTCCGAACTGGCCGGGTCGCGTTCGCCGGTGTTGCGGATCACCAAGGTGTGCGCACCGGCCTCTACCGGAAACGTGTCGGTGCAGGTGAAGTGCGCTTCGGCGGAGTAGGCATCGACCGAGCCGACGACACGACCATCTACGGCCACGTCCCAGATGCCGCCGTTCCAGAAAGCGACGTAACACACGCGCACACCTTCGCCTTCGAAGTCCAGGCGCACGGCGGCGTCCGCGTCCACACTGTAGCGGTACTCGTTTTGCCCGGCGGACCAGGACCACATATCCACCCACTCGCCGCCGAGGTAATCCAATGCAGGGTGATCTGACTCAAAGCGCACCCACTCGTCGAGTGGCAGCGCGTCGGATGTTGCCAGCAGGTCCGCCGCTGGTTCCAACGCTAATCCGGGCATCACGGCGGTGACTTGCAGCACCCGCACTGCCAGCGTGGGCGTAATCGTCTGGGTAGGCAGCGGCGTGTGTGTTGGCGATGCGGTCGGCGTCAGCGTCGGCGTGAAGGTTGGTGGAATGGTGATCTCCACCGTCGCCGTGGCGGTCAGGGTGGCGGTCGATGTAATCTCCACCGGTGGGGTGTCATCGTCGCTGCCGCCGCAAGCCACGAGCGTCAACGCTACGAGCGCGAAACAAAGGATTCGGGTCATACGACTGCTCCAGAGCTAGATGAGGTCGGCCATCTACCATAGTAGCGGAGCAGGGGTGTGTGGAATGCGGAGAATTACCGTTTTGGGGTGGGAAATTTACGCGATCCGGAGCGCAAAATTCCCAACACGAACAGAAGTGCCTGGTTTGCCACACCAGGTACTTGTGAGTTGGTTGTGATGTACTCTAATTTCCTGCCTTAATCATACTGTCGATTTGGTTGGCTAGATCGAGATAAAGAGTTTCTCTGAATGTTTTCACTTCCAGACTATCTCGATACTCTCGCGCAGCCTTTTGAATTGCGCTGACCTCCGCACGTGATCCCGGATTCATCAGGTTAGGATTCCCCATATAAGTTTTATAGGCTTGTGGATTTAGCTCTGCCCAAAAGGCGAATACCCGGGCCACGAATACGCTGTCAATGGAATACCAGGCCAGTCTTCGGCAGACTTCAGGGTTATTTTCGACATAAGCCTTAAAGGAGCCATCCAAGAGCTGGACTGCTTCAACAAAGGATACTGTGCCAGGACTAATTACCCCGTTTCTATCGAAAATTTTCTCTCCATCATAAAAACCGAAAGCAGCAGTGGAATAATCAATGGGTTCAAGTCGCTCAAGATGTTCTGTCCAGGCAGGAAGCCATTTGATTTCCGGGTGCTGAATTGCGAATGCCACCATATAGGGCTTCAATTGTTCAAGTGCAAGTGTGATGACCTGATTGGGATCAAGCAGGTTGATCACCTTGCTCATCATGCGCTCGCAATCACGGAATTCATGGGTTTTTGCGGAGTTTCGCAGGTGAATCAGAATATCTTTACTCATATCAGTTGCCTGTTTTTCTACATGTTGTTGAGAGCGAATTCAAGTGGTGGTAGAGGAATACTGATTTTGTAAATCGTATTGTTTAATACCAATTTCGACAGGATCAAAACAGAAACCCCTCTGTCGCAGCGAGGGCAATAAGCTGGATGTTCGTCTCGGCACCAAAGCGGCGGCGCAGCCGCTCGCAAACGCTGTAGACACGGCGCACCGGCACATTGCGGCGCAGGGCGATCTCCTGCGGGCGATATCCCCGTGCCATCTGGCGCAGGATTTCGCGCGCTTCGGCGTCAAGCTGCCAGCCCGCGCGCTCCGACTGCATTGCCAACAGGTATTCCGAATTAGCCGTAGGGGAGAGATAGGGCCGACCGCGCATCACGGTCTGAATGGCTTCGACGAGACAGAGGCTCAGGGGATCGTTCTTGTAGAGGTAACCAGCCGCCCCAACGGTGAACAACTCCTGGACGATCAGTCCGTCGGACAGGTTGCTCAGGATCACGATGCGCGCACGTGGGGCGGCCTGTTGGATGCGCTCGACCAGCGCCAGCACATCCAGGCCCGGCTCAATCTTATCCCCGACCAGGATCACGTTCGGGCGTAGTTCGACCAATGCTTGAAGCATTTCGGAAAGCAGCAGGTAAGCACCGGTGACCTGAAAAGAATCATGCTGGCGCAGGATGGCTCTCATGCCTTCCAGCGCCAGGTCCATGTCGTCTGCCATTACAATCCTGACCGTCATGCCCACCCACCTCACGGGGAAACCTTACCCTTAGCATACCACCAACTGAGGCGGGAAACATGAGCAATTCAGGAAGTCACGACGGGCAAAATTACCGAGCCTCTCCGTAATTCTCCGAGGTCATCCATCACCACGCAGCAGTCCCCGCCGCACGGCTTCGGCCACAATCTGCTCGTTGGTGTCCACTTCCAGAATTTCACGCAGGCGCTTGCGGGCGTTATACACCGCCCGGTCGGTGATGCTTAACTCTTGCGCTATTTCCTGGACATGACACCCGCGCGCCATCAAGTGCAGCACCTGGTCGAGACGTGGGGTAAGTACCAGAGAGGGTTCGAGGCGCCCCGCGATCAGCGCGGCAGATGGAGAAAGATAGACCTGCCCGGCGTGCGCGTGCCGGATACCCACTACCAGCATATCCTGCACCGGCTCATTCTTGCATACGACGCCCAGCGCACCCGCTCCGATCACGCGGTGAATATCGTGCGCCGACATCTGAGAACCGAGGATCAGAACGGCGGCGTTGGGACATTGTTCCTGTACGGTTTCGTAAGCCTGGACGATATCTGTGTCCGGCAGCGAGTCATCCAGCAGGACCACGTCTGTGCGTTGAGCGGCAGCAGACCGGCAGAATGAAGAAACATCGGAGTACCCACCCAGAAAGGTGATGTGCGGGACGTCGCCCAGCGACTGCCGGACCCCCAAACGGATAATGTCCTGATCATCCACGATAACCACGTTGATACCCAACCAACCCTTCCTTTCGAAGAAGGCCCCCGCCTGCTACAGGGTTGAAATCAGCGGTGTAGATGGTGGCCTATGCAGTTGTTTATAAAACTACCTGACCCTTCATGGTGTGCGACTTGCTAACACATAGCCTGTATTATAATTAAAATCTATAGTTTGCGAAAGATGATGATATGGTACAATTATCCTAATTGAGCCGCCTGTCTTTCCGGTTATCATCAAGTGGTGCCGGTGAACAAAGGGGAATATCATGAGTAAAGAACCAGAACCACTTCCACTCAAAGACCTGATCAACTTCCTGTTTGAGCATGTTAAGCACCCCGAAGGGCGACCCTACATCACCCAGGAAGTGGCGGACCAGGTCCGCATCAGCCATGCCACCATCAACCAACTGCGCACAGGCAGAAACAAGAATCCCACGGTGCCCACGCTGCAAGAAATCGCCGGATTTTTCGGCGTGCCGTTGAACTTCTTTGACTGTTCGACGTTTGACGAGTGTTATGCCGTGTTGTCCGGCCAGCGCCCGGAGGACTTACCCGGCACAATTGCCGAGATCGCGTTCCGGGCTTCCGGACTCTCCGCGAAATCCCAGGAGGATATTCTGAAGATCATCACCTGGGTGGAAGCTGCCGAACGCGAACGCAAGGCGGGCCGTGCCATGCCGGCCTTTCCCGATGACCTTGATGCAGAACCGTAGTCGCTAACCACCGCTTTCTCAACGGTCGTCTTGCAGCGTCATATTTTCCCATTGTCATGATTTGCGCCTGCGGCCAAACCGGTTACAGTTGTGAACTTTGACACGGATCGGGACTCATGCGCCTGGTCCGGGACCGGTCTGGTGGGGATCGCGGGGAGTACACACATGACCGACGGTGAAGCACGGGTGCAGGCCGCTGTAGACGGGTTGGGTTACGACTTCAGGCAGTTCACCGTACCACACTTCGTCAAACACCTTGAGGCGCTTCGCACGCGCGATATCATCCTGCACGGCGTCGCTTTTGATCAGGGACTACACGGGTTCTGGGTGCAGGCAGAGACCGCCGACTACGTGTTTTTTAACCGGCGCACGCACGAAGTCCACCAGGCACATCACATCCTGCACGAGTTGGGACACATGATGTTGAGACACCAACTGCGTGACCTGGCCGCGTTCCTTCCACCGGAACTGATGGCCCATCTGCGCGCTTCGATTTCCGCTGCGCCCCAGGGTCACTGCCGGAGGTGGGATCCGCATGACACGCCGGAAGAACGCGAAGCCGAGCTGTTTGTACGCAGGTTGCAGCGCGAGATTTTGCTGGCCGGACGTCTGGCCGCGCTGACCCACCCGGACACCAGCATCGGCGCACTGGACCGGTTCACGCGGGGTTTGGGTTACGATGGTTGAGATCGTCCTGTGCAGTCTGGTATGGGGTTTTGTGTTGTACGGGATGTGGCGGGGCTATCGCCGTGCGCAGCGGATCGATCGCTACGTCCTCATCACCTGGACCATCTTCACATCACTGGGTGTGGTGTTCACCCTGCGCATCCAAGCAGTCCAGCCCTTCATAGACGCGTATTTCCACGACTACCCGGTCACGTTCCTGGTTAGCCTGCTGGCGGTGCTGGCGGCGACTGCCGCTTACTCGTTGACCCTGCTGTGGCTGGTGCAGCGTTCGCCGGGCTTGTACCGTCTGCGGTGGTTCCACCTTCGTCTGATCCAGGCGACACTGGGTATCACCGGTTCACTGCTGGGATTGATGGCAATGCACGTCGCCGGGTGTGTGTCTTCGTTCCGGGTTCAATACATGATGAAGTGGTTGGTTGAAGGATATGGACTGCTGCAATCGGCGCTGGTGTTTGTGCCCATCAATGCGGCTATGTTCCGGCAGGAACGGGTCTTCCCGATGCGGGTCAAACATCTGGCGACGCTCGTGCTCACGACAACCTTTGCCATCAGCGCTGCATTTTCAGTGATATTCATCCCGCCGATTATCTTCACCAGCCACCCCAATCAGGGACCCTACGTCATCCCACGCGGCCTGATTGCGGCCCTTTGCCTGGTGATCATCCTGGTCCCGCATCGCTGGCTGGCGCTGCTGCTGCTTCCACCGCGACTGCGCCGCTATGCACGGTTGGCGGATACCGAACGACAGATTGAAAAGCTGGTGTCGATCCGGCGGGAAGCACCTGTCTGGTCGTTTGTGTTCGACCCGGAGGAAGTGGAGCTGGCGATCTACGTCACAGTGATCAACATCCTGGACCACTACCGGCGCGTGGCCCTGGGCGATCCGCGCGGCTGTGAACTGGTCGCGCAGATTGACGCGCTGTGGCCGGAGTGTGCGGGTTATGACGAACTGGTGGAGGGCTTATGTCGCATCAGGCTGTGATCGATCCGGTCCCGCACAACGGCAATCGCCTGGGATACTGGCTGGGTTTGATTTTCCATCCATTCACCGTTTTTATTCCGGCGCTTATCGTGGTGCTCAAGGACACTGAGCCGCTGGTGGCGGTGGGGTGGGTGGTGTTCATCGCTGTGATCATCCTGGTGCCAGCCCTGACGCTGATCCACCTCGCCAGGCGGAAAGGTCGTTACACTTACCAGCGTGGAATGCGGCACCCATTGTACCTGGTGTTTTGGGCGAGCATGGTGTTGTGTGTGGGTCTGGCCGTGACGCTGGATGCCCCGGAGCGGCTGGTGTTTTCGCTGCTGGCGCTGGTGGTCTGGGTGCCGCTGCAAGCTGTGATCAATGCCCGGCTGACAAAAATCTCCGCGCATACCGCAGTCGTCACCGGTATCCTCACCGCGCTGTTCCTGATGGGCGATCTGGATTCGCCATTCTTAGTGGTAGGCGCAGTGAGTGTCGTGTGCGCTACGGCCTGGGCACGAGTCGTGACCGGCCACCACTCGGTCTCGCAGGTAAGCCTGGGGGTTGTAGTTAGCGCGGTATCGGTCGCCGCTGCGTTCGGGTTGGTGGCGCTATTTTAGGTGTTTTTACGTCGTCCGTTCCCTCGATTGACCATCGCAACTTCCGAAATTGACCATCGCAACTTCCGATTTTCCACATTCAAACTTCCGAAATTGACCATACCGATGTGGAAAATTGCCCATCCCAACTTCCGAAATTGACCATGATCTGACGCCCGGCTCCTGGTACGCTTGATCCATCGGTCGATCAAGTGAAAGGAGTCTGTTATGACACCCCCACCATTATCCAGCCTGTGTTGGACGAGTTGTGGAGCCAGACGTCATGCATTCCCCCTTATCTGAAGTCAATCTTTCCCCACACGACACGTATGTGTTGGCCCGTGTTCTGGTTGGGCTGGAGTGGCGCGACCTGCCGTGCAGCCCGCTGACCCGCCTGCTCCTTTCCCATGTCGATATTTCCGTCCCGGATGACCTGGCCGCCCTGCGCCGGTTGCTCGGACCGGAGGGCTTGCGCATCATTCTCAGTATTGACCCTGAAGTCCCTTTACCGGAGGACTACCAGCAACGTTCGAGTGATGTCAATACGGTACCCGACTTACCAGAGTCGGCGTGTTTGACACCCGATCAGCAGGAACAGGCCGCTGGAGTGGGGCAGTGGCTGGACCGGTATGTGGCCTGGGCCAGCACGGCTGCGAATGAAACCCCGCTGCGGTTTCACGAAGGCGCGGGCCTGTGGCTGGCGGCGCTGGCGATTGGCCGCCGGTTGTTCATTCACACTCCCTGGCGGCAGCGTGTATTTCCGAACCTGTACATCATGTCGGTGGCGGTCTCGACCTACTACCGCAAGTCTGCCGGGCTGAATCTCGCCAACGACGTGGCGCGCGCCGCCATGCCACACATGATTCTCCCTCAGCCGGGGTCGCCCGAAGCGTTCATGAGTATGTTGGGCGGGGTGCTGCCGCCCAACTTCGAAGACATCGCCTACCGCGACCGCGAGCGTTTGGTCAAGGGTAATCGTTATGCAGCCCAACGCGGTATCCTGCGCGATGAATTATCGGCGTTGTTCAAGTCGTTTGGCCGGGATTACATGTCGGGCATGAAGGAGCTGCTGATGCAGCTCTACGACTGCCCGGACTATCTCGATTCCAACACCAACAACCGGGGATTGGTAGTCATTCGTGATGCGGCGCTGTCCATCCTGGGCGCAGCTACTCCGGCAGAGTTGTCCGTCTCACTCAGCCATAACGACTGGCACAACGGGACGCTGGCACGCTTTGTGTTGCTCACACCGGAGCCGGACTACGCCGAGCGTATCGCCGCGCGTGACACAACCATGCCGCAGGACCTGGTGCGGCTGCTGCGCCAGTTACACGAGACGCTGCCCGCGCCACCGGAGCCGCAGGCCATCGGCGACAAGCAGCCTGCCATCGACCCTTGGTCGTTGGTCGCGACAGACCTGTGGGAGCCGCTGCACGCCTACGAGCGCGTGCTGCGTGAGATGACCGCGCCGAGTTCGCCGCTGGATGACCGCCTGCGCACGGTCTACGGGCGGCTGCACGTCCAGGCGTTGAAGGTATCCATCATCCTGGCGGCGCTGGACTGGATCACGCTGGACGAGCGGCGGCAGAGCAAGCCGGTCGTGCGCGCGGCCCACTGGTACCGGGCGCAGCAGATTGTCGAAACCTGGCGGGCATCCGCGCACCGCCTCTTGCATGACCTGGGGGAGAGCGAAGAAGCCCGCCTCGAAACCCGCATCATCAAGCTGTTGTCATCCAATACAAACGGTTTATCGGTCCGCGACGTCTACCGCGCGCTGCGCTCGCCGCGCAAGCCGGTGATGGAAGCGCTCAAGGCGCTGGAGCAGGACGGGCAGGTAGTTCCCGAAATCATCCAGAGCGGCGACCGGGGCCGCCCGTCGGAACGTTACCGGCTGGTCTGAATACTGGCGCGTGACAAAAAAAGAATTCTGTCACGTGTCACACCGGCGTGACAAAAATCGCCGGACGCCGATTTTGAGGGAAAAGAATTTTGTCACGCACCTGTGACAATAAAGGAATTTTGTCACGTGTCACGTGTCATATATGCGGGACAATAATGCAGAGGTGAAGTGAAGTGGTCGATACCAGGGTATTAAAAGCGCAGGTGGACCTGCGGCGCATCGTCGAGCAGGACCTGGGACCGGCTCCCATGCGCGGCGGGCAGGCGCTGCTGTGGCGCTGTCCTTTTCACCACGAACGCCAGGGCTACAGCCTGGCGGTGTGGGCGGACGGGTTTCGCTGCTTCGGCAAGTGCCAGGTCAGCGGCGACGCGCTCGACTGGCTGCAGTTGTATCGCCACCTGAGCTTTCAGGAATCACTCCAGGCACTCGGCGAAGCGCCGCGCGCTGCGCCCGGTCTCGCGGCCAACCGTCCCACGCCCCCGGCGGAGCCGCCACCTCTCGAGTGGCAGGCTGCTGCCCGGCAGGTGGTGGAGGGGGCCGAAGAAACGTTGTGGTCCATTCGTGGAGAACAGGCGCTGGAATACCTGACCGGGCGCGGGCTGGAAGGTGAGGCCATCCTGAAAGCGCACCTCGGTGTCGTGCCGGGCGGATACCGGCGGTGGCGGACCATCGCCGGGCTGAACGTGCCGTGCGGCATCACCATCCCGTGGATCACCGGCGAAACGTTGTGGGCGGTGAAGGTGCGGCGCGCTGCCGGGCAGCCCAAATATGCCCAGATTGCCGGTGGCAGCAGCAGCGGTTTATATCGTGGTGATACGCTCCCGGATACGAAAGCCGTGCTGTTTTGCGAAGGTGAATTTGATGCCCTGCTGGCGCACCAGGAAGCGTCGGACCTGGTCGCGGCAGTGTCGTTAGGCAGCGCCAGCAGCGGCCTGAGTGACCGGTGGATTATCGACCTGGTCACCGTGCCACTGATCCTGGTTGCCTATGATGTTGATCCGGCAGGACTCAAAGGGGCAGCTCGCTTGCAAGCCTTATCCGACCGCGTGCATACCATTCAAGTGCCCAAAGGCAAAGACATTACCGAGTTTTTCAAGTTGAGTGAAGAAGGTGCTGTGTTCACCTGGTTGGCGCGCGAACTGCGCCAGGCGCGCCAGCGGGTGATGTTTACAGCTGCCGGACAACAAGAGGTGACCTGATGGCTGAGCCTGACAAATCTGTCAAACACAGGGTCTATTATCCGCCGGAACCGGCGGAAATCGAGGAAGCAGCCGCCCTGCTGCGGCAGAAAATGGATCGCGACAGTGATTTTGAAGACGGATTTGGTGGCCTGTTGAAAGCCATTGCCAAAGCGTATGCCAACCATCTTAACCGAGAGAACGGCTCCGGAGTGCTTGACAATGACCACGAAACCGCGTAAGCTACACGAAATCAAGGTGAGTACCGAGGTGTTGCAACCACCTCGGCACTCTGGACGATGCACTAGTGTAGGTAGCGCACCGACCGTATCAGACTCTAACGTGTCTGGTGGCGGCTCGCTACTGACTCGTATCTACCAACTGGACACGCAAGGAGTCTGAAGATGTCCCCCAAGAAGAAAAAACGGTCTGATTCTGCCCCGGCGCAAGTAGCGTTGTGTTACGTGCGCCAATCGTTTACCCGTGACGAAACCGACAAAGACAGCCCGGAGCGGCAGCGCGCCAACATCGAGCGTGTCTGCCAGGAAAACGGCTGGACCCCGGAGTGGTATGAAGACGCAGAAGGGCATAAGTCCGCGCGTACCGTCAAAAATCGTCCCGGCTGGCTGGCGCTGGAAAAGCGCCTGGGCAATGCCGATGTGGTGGCCCTGGTCGGTAACGATCTGGCCCGCCTGCACCGCAAGGGCTGGCGCGTTGGCGACCTGATTGACCGGCTTGAGAAACATGACATATCGTTGGTTTTGGCGGCTCCCAACCGCCAGGTCGATACCTCCACCCCGATGGGTCGCATTTTCATTCAGTTCGCAGCTATTTTCGATGAATACTATTCGGAAGATATCGCCGCAAGAGCGCGCGACAGCGTCCGATTTCGCAAAGGCAAGGGCATCACCATTGGGATGCCGCCCTTTGGCACCGAGCGTGATGCGGACGGCCACCTGGTGCCCAGTCCGGAAGGGGCCTGGCTGCTGCGCGATGGTCAATTTGTCGAAGGCGATGATCCCGACG
This sequence comes from Anaerolineae bacterium, assembly GCA_023382715.1. Taxonomy (GTDB): domain Bacteria; phylum Chloroflexota; class Anaerolineae; order Aggregatilineales; family Aggregatilineaceae; genus UBA2029. The sequence continues at coordinate 86,527 of JAHDWP010000006.1, read as the reverse complement.
ATCCCCCGGAAAATGCGTTGGTCTGGCGCAGTTACTACGAGTGTGCCGGGCACATCCTGACAATGTACGCCGATCTCAAAATTGGGGCGGACAAAATCGCTGAGAAGCTGAATGAACAGGGCTGGCCGTTTCGCGACCGTCAGAATGTGCCGCGACCGGTCAAACGAGATGACGTGCGGCGTGTGTTGGCTAACTGGATTGAATACGGTGGAGTGGTGATGGACCAGAAAGCCAAAGACCGCCCGGCGTATGCCGAGCCGGATTTTGACGATCTGTCGATCATGGAAGACCGCACTGTCTTTCCCGTCAAACTGCTACAGAAGGTCGCCAAGCTGCGCAAGAAGCGGTCGTTTGTGCCGATTGACAACGGCATCAAACACAAGGACTACCCGTATCCGTTATCGGGCATTATGCGCTGCGCACACTGTGCGCAGATGGCGCAGGACCAGGATGATCCCAGGCTCATCACGCGCCTGGGCGGTACGAATATGAATGATGTGTTGCGCTACCGGCATCAGGCTGGGGCGGCGTGTGGCACGACCAACAAGTCGGTGCGGTGTGACCTGGTCCACGAAGACTTTGGCCGATTAATTGAACTCCTGACGATTGACGAAGAAGGTCAGGCGAATTTGCTTGAGCTATCAATGGAACTCGATATGGCCAAACGGGGAGGGGAGAATGGTGAAGACCCCGAAGTCACGCGCCAGAAAGCGATTGCGCTCGCCAAGCGCAAGCTGGACGCGGCCATCCATTTGTACTCGGAAGGGTTGATTGCCCAGGATGAGTTCGTCCGGCGGCGCGAGTTCCTGGAACGCGAGATTTCCCACTGGGAATCCTGGACGACCGAATCCGAGCAGATGGCGTTGGAACTGGCGATGTGCATTGATGCGGTCGAAAAGCTGCATTTCATCTGGGAACAAAGCAACGACGAAGACCGGCAGGGTTTTGTGCGCAACCTGTTTGAGTGGGTCGAGTATGACCTGGATGCGCGCCGCATCACCAACTTCCGGCTCAAGTCCTGGGCTGACCGATTCATCATTCTACGTGGTGCGCTCTATGAAGAAGACAAACGGGATGGTCTGGGGGATGATTCGGATGACGATGGCAGCCCATCTGAGGGGAAAAAAGAACTTGCTCCACCCTCTCAAGAGGTGAAGCAAGCTGTGCCCCATAGGGGACTCGAACCCCTGTTTCCGCCTTGAGAGGGCGATGTCCTGGGCCGCTAGACGAATGGGGCTGCACGGCGCGTCGCATTGTACCAGCCCCCTCCCCTGTCGTCAAGCTGTGATTCGCCGCTTCTCTAATCACCAGGCAGATAGCCTCACCTCGCAGCGCCTCTCACATCGGCCTCGCGCCTTCCTGGTGCGCCGGGCCAACAACGGGGGCATCTGCACGATGAGGCGTTTCTCCAGAAGGTACCCCCAACTGGCCGGGCACTACTCTGGCGCAGCGGTCAGCGGCGCGGGCATAGCCAGCACCTTGTCCACGCGGTGTCCATCCATGTCCACAACCTCGAAGCGGTAACCGAACGCTTCAAAGGAATCGCCGGTGGCGGGGATGCGCTCCAGCTCGCTCATCACGAACCCCCCCAGGGTCTCGTAGCGGGCATTCTCCTCCAGCGCTGTGATGTGCAACAGGTCGGCCAGGCGCTGCACAGAGACCAGGCCATCGAGCAGCCACGAGCCGTCGTCGCGCTGAACGATCTGCAGCTCAATCGTCTCCTGCGAGACGGTCACGTCGCCAACAACCTCTTCCAGGATGTCGGTCAGGGTGACCAACCCTTGCACGCCGCCGTACTCGTCAATGACGACGGCGATGCGGGTGCCCGTCTTCTTGAACAGATCGAAAACGCTCAGCGCCAGCGTTGTCTCCGGCACAAACAGAGGGCGCTGCAAATCGGCACCCATGTCGAGCGGTTGGTTGCAGAGCAGTCGCTCCAGCACATCCGCCGCGTGCACGATGCCCTGAATGCTGTCCAGATCGCCGCTGGCCACCGGAAAATGGGAATGGGGGCTGGCGATCAGCTTGCTCCGAATCACGTCGGGCGAATCGCTGGTGTCGAACCAGTCAATCTCCGTCCGGGGAGTCATCAGAGCGCCCACGCGCAGATCGGCCAGGTGGAAGATTCGCGCGACCATATCGCGCTCGGTCTCCACATACGCGCCGAGATCGGTGCCCTGGCCAATCATCACGTTGATCTCTTCTTCCGTCACCGGCGACTCCGCGGAAGCCGTGACGCCGAAAAGGCGCAGCACCAGGTTGGTGGAAGCGCTGAGCGTGAAGACTAGCGGGGCGGTGAGCCTGGAGAGCAGGCTCATCGGCCCGGCGACCGCAGCGGCGATGTCTTCCGGGCGACTGAGGGCCAGGTTCTTGGGTACCAGCTCGCCAATGATCAGCGACAGGTAGGTGATGATCAGCACGACAATCGCCAGGCTCAGGGCGTCTGCATAGCGCGCCAGGAAATCAATCTCCCTGAGCACGCCTGCCAGGTGCTTGGCCAGCGTCGCCCCGCCGAACGCGCCCGCCAGGATGCCGATCAGGGTGATGCCGATCTGCACCGTTGCCAGGAAGCTGCTCGGCTCATTAGCCAGATCGAGCGCCGCGCGCGCTTTGGCGTCGCCCGCGTTGGCCCGCTGCTGCAAGCGCGTCTTGCGCGCCGAGATCACAGCAGCCTCAGACATGGCGAACACGCCGTTGGCAAGGATGAGCACGAAGAGAATGACAACCTCAAAGGCCAGCGAGGACATCGGATCGTTAGCTTTCTCCGGCGGTCTAGCCGCACGCACACGGCGGACTCTAGCGTCCTTTTCCCTCGTTGCCCAATAGTCGCTTATAACCCCCGCCCGCCCCCGGCAATTGACCGCCCCTTTCCCTGCGGTTAGAATGAGACCGCACAGATCGGACAGGCCGGTCTGCCAATCTGCGAGCAGCGCATCCATGCAACGGCGCAACTGGAAAAAGGTCTTCGTGACGGGCGGCACGGGCTTCATCGGCCTGCACACTGTGTCGGCCCTGGTCGAAGCGGGCGCAGAAGTCACCGTGCTGGTGCGCCCCGATCACGAGGAGAAGCTCGGTCCACTGCGCCGCCATGTGCACACAGTGCCTGGCGATGTGTGGAATAGCGCCAGCCTCAAGGGGCGCTCGCGCGGGCACGGCGTGGTCGTGCACCTGGTGGGCAGCATCCGCGCCCAGCCGCAGCACGGCCTGACCTTTCACCAGCTCAACCTGGTCTCGGCACGCAACACGATCAGCATGGCCGTCAGCGACGGCGTGCCCTATTTCGTGTTGCTCAGCGCGGCAGCCAGGCCGCTCGGCGTGCCCGCCGAATACCTGCGCAGCAAGCGCGAGGCCGAAGACTATCTGCGCAGCAGCGGCCTGCGCTGGACGATTGTGCGCGCGCCGCTGGCCTTCGACCGCTGGGGGCGCGGCGGGCGCATTTTCGGCGCGCTCTCATGGGTTGGAAGGCTGCCGTTGCTGAGTCTGCTCGTGGGGCGGCGCACACCGCTGCCCGTAAACGTCATCGCGCGGGCCATCGCCCAGGCTGCGCTCCAGCCCGACGTGCCGCGCGATCAGCGCCTCTACGCGGGCGATCTGCGCCGGCTGGGGAAGGTGCGCCGCAGCCGGGCGGATCGCCGCGCGCGCTCAGCGCGCCAGCCGGATGCCCAGGACGCGCCCCTCGACGACGAAATGCCGTTCGGTTGGCTGCCCGGCGGGCAGCACTACGACGAGTGAGGGAGCGTCTCACCGCCAGACTCCCGAAGTTTTGAAAACTTCGGAAGTCTACTGCGAGGCTGCGTGACACTGCACTGCACTGCACTCCTACGGGGCCGAGTCGCTTTGTCTGGGCGGAGATGATTCGCTCACTCGGCCAACAGCAGGCCGGACATCTCGCCCAGAAAATAGCGGTGGAAGCGCGCGTCTCCGGTTAGCTCCGGGTGGAAGGCTGTCGCCAGCCAATGCCCCTGCCGCACGGCGACGATACCCTGCCCGTCCAGTCGGGCCAGCACCTCAACGCCCTCGCCGACCGCCGTCACCAGCGGCGCGCGAATGAACAGCGCCCGGAATGGCTGAGGGCCGAGCGCGGGTACGTCTAAATCTATCTCGAAGCTATCCACCTGTCGCCCGAAGGCGTTGCGGTTGACGGTGATGTCCATCAGGCCGAGCAGCGGTTGGTCGCGCCCGATGTTGCGGGCCAGCATGATCATGCCCGCGCACGTACCCCAGACGGGCTTGTGCCGGGCGAACTCGCGCAGCGGCTCCAGCAGCCGGTAGGTCACCGCCAGCTTGCCGATGGTCGTGCTCTCGCCGCCGGGGACGATCAGCGCGTCCAGCCCGTCCAACTGCCCCGGCAAGCGCACCTCGACCGGCTGCGCGCCCAGATCGCGCAGCATCTGCTTGTGCTCCAGAAAGTCCCCTTGCAGCGCCAATACGCCGACGTTCATAGTCGCTCCCCAGCAGGCTCGCCGAGCCTGCGCTACTCATAGCGCGCGATCTCTGCTGTCGAATGTAGCACCGGCCCTGCGGCGCTACAAGCCCTGTGGACTCACTTGGTCTAGGGTTGGTTTTGGGCGATTGGTTGCGGGTGGTTGGGAAGAGCCTGAAACCCGGACGTGAATGGTTGGCAGGGTGCGGTAAAACGTGGTGATCGCGCCGGGCGGGATGGCGTCGCTGGACGACGTGCGCCGCCTGTGGGCGCGCTTGCGCTCGAAAACGCACTGCGCACGGTGGGGCAGGTTCGAGCAGGGGCGCAGAATATCACTGCCGAGGCGCGGAAGGCGCGAGAATCACAACAAGACTCTTCGCTTTTCTCTGTGCGCTCTGCGCCTCTGCGGTTCAAATATTTCGCCCTGTCTTTGATCTGCCCGCAGTTCGGCCTCGATCAATCCCCGCCCAGGCGCTATACTGAGCGCAGCCATCCGCACCACGCTCAACAGAAACCGAGAACCTTATGCGCCTGGGAATCATTGGCCTGCCCAACAGCGGCAAGACCACTCTCTTCAACGCCCTGACCGGCAGCAATTACCCGACCGAGCCGTTCTCCTCCGGCCAGTTGGAAGTGCACACGGCGGTCGTCAGCGTGCCCGACGAGCGCCTGGAGCATATCAGCCGCGTCTATCAGCCGAAGAAGACGACGCACGCCACCGTCACCTACACCGACATCGGCGGGCTGGACAAGGGTATCGGCGAGGGCGGGCTGAGCGGCCCCATGCGCAACGAGCTGGCCCAGGTGGACGCCTTCGTCCACGTGGTGCGCGCCTTTGAGGACAACAGCGTGCTGCATACGCTGGACACCATAGACCCGATCCGCGACCTGGGCGTGATCGAGAGCGAGTTCGTGCTGCTCGACCTGATCGCCGTCGAGAACCGGTTGGCGCGGCTGGAAGAGGAGCGCAAGAAGGGTAAGACCGACGCCCGCCAGCAGAACGCCCTGGAGACGGCGCTGATGGAACGGCTGCGCGCGCAGCTTGAGGCCGAGCAGCCCTTGCGCGGCCTGGACTTCGCGCCCGACGAGCTGAGGTTCGTGCGCGGCTACGGCTTCCTGACGCTCAAGCCGGTGCTGATCATCTTCAACTCCGGCAGCGGCGACGCCGACCCTGCGCGCGATCTCGGCGCGCAGCAGCGCACGCGCACCCTGACCCTGCAGGGCAAGCTCGAAGCGGAGATCGCCCAGCTTGACGATCCCGGCGACGTGGCGCTGTTCCTGGCCGAGTACCAGATCGAGCGCCCCAGCCGCGAGCGCGTGCTCCAGCTTTCCTACGATCTGTTGGGCATCCACTCCTTCTTCACCTATGGCGACGACGAGGTGCGTGCCTGGCCGCTGCGCAAGGGCGGCACGGCGCTCGAAGCGGCGGGCACCATCCATACCGACCTGGCGCGCGGCTTTATCCGCGCCGAAGTCGTCGCCTATGAGGATTTCGTGGCTGCGGGCGGCAGCATGGCCGAGGTCAAGGCGCGGGGGAAGATGCGCCTGGAAGGGCGCGACTACGTGGTGCGCGATGGCGACATCATCACGGTGCGCTTCGCTATCTAGCGGGCGGAAGGGCCACCGGCGGGGGCGCTGGTAGGGGAAAATCTTCGTCGGCTATAGGTCTTCGGGTTCCTCCTCAGAGACAAAGTCGGCGGGTTCGAACTCAAGCACTTCAATGGTGCGCTTGCTCACGCCGATCTTGTGCTCAATGAGCAGATCGATCAGGCGATCCCCGTCAATCAGAGTGATGGGAGCGGCACCCCGCTCAAAAGCTGCGTCTTGAACACCTCGACTAAAGCGACCACTGGTGATGATCGTGCCTCGCATGGCGTCGAAACGATGCAGCGATCCGCGAAGTTGATCGAGGACTGGGCGATGTAAACTGCCCTGGCGTCGTTTCACCTGTACAACCTCACGCACCAGGGTAATCCCGACCTCAATATCTGCTACTACATCAACCCCGCCGTCGGCGCTTCTGCTTGTGACTGTGACGTTTTCGTAGCCCATAGCTTCGAGAAGGCGCTGGATAAGCGCCTCAAAACTGTAGGGATCAATGCTGGAAAGAGCGGCGGCAATTTGCTTGCGCACTGCGTCTGCTTGCGCCTTGACTAGTTTCCCGATGTCGTGAACGGGGCTGGGAGTTGCAGCAGTGTCGCCGCTATCGAGCAGATCGGCTACCCGTTCCAGATAAGCAATCCCAGCCTGGGTGATCTCGTAGGTGATCCAGGATCGTGTTACCAACTCCCGCTCCGTCAGGTTACGCGTTCTGAAACTCCACCCAGGCTCGATCACAGTTTGGGATCGCAAGGTCGAGTGCTTTAACAGAAAGTCCGTGAAGTGCGGCAGCAGGTCGGCGCGTTTGCCTGGACCGTTCTCGGCTATGATCTTCAACACATGTAACAGGCCCTCGTTATAGTCTACTTCCTGGATCGTTTCACCCCATAAATTGTCAATAAAGTCGTGGCCGTGAGCACTGATATGCAAAACCTCATACTCATCAGTTTCAAGCAGGCTATAAAGCGAGCACAGCCGCCAAGCATCCTTAATGTGACGAGGGTTCAACTTTCCCTCAGACTCATCCCAGAATTTCTGGGCCAAGATTTGCTCGTCCCCTGATAGCAGTCGCGGAATCCACTCAGCAGGGTTCGACCAGTCGCGGGGTTCTTGAGGTATTCCCCGGTATTCCAACAGACTGGTATGCATGGAAAAGACCAGACGGCGAGACTGGTTTTGTGCAACGCGCAAAAAGCCTCGGACACTTGAGTACAGGGGATAGTGAGAAATACGCGGATAGGGCGAATTCATCATGAGTCCTCCAGGACATCCATAGGGGTCATTTTTTACCACCTACCCCAGCTTGTAGCCGATCATGCGCAGGAAGCCCTTGCGCCAGGCGATCCCCTCCTCGTCCTCGACGCCCTGGCTGGCGAAGCCGTCAATCACGCCCAGGATGCCGCGTCCCTGCTCCGTCTCGACGACGATGACCTGCGTGGGATTGGCCGTCGCGCAGAAGATGCGCACCACTTCCGGCACGCCCTGCACCGTCTTGAGCACGTTGACCGGGTAGAAGCCCTCGCCCAGGAACAGGATGAAGCTGTGCCCGGCGGCGAGCGCCTGCGCGTTCTGGATGGCCAGCGCCTTCATCGCCTCGTCGGTGCCGGTGTGCCGGATCAGGCACGCGCCGGACGCTTCGCAGAAGGCCAGCCCGAACCTGATGCCCGGCACGGCAGTGACCAGCGCCTCGTGCACATCCTCCACCGTCTTGATGAAGTGGCTCTGGCCGAGGATGAAGTTGATCGGCTCCGGTTTCCGAATGGTGACGAGGCTCAGCTTGAAGTCCATCGGGGCATCCTCCGTCTGTGTCGAGATGCGCGTGAGTGCCCCTAGCATAGCCCATTCTGCGAGCGGGACAAAACACGGGAAGATCAAAATTGCAGCGGCGCAGAGGGCGCGAAGAAGGGCTGGCGCCATCTTTGCTCTGCGTCTCTGCGGCGATCTTTTGCCCTGGGAATAGAGACGCCCCTGCGCCACAGCGCCCCCCACGCTGCCGCAAAGCGCAAAAAGCCCACCTGCGGCGGCGGGCTGGCCAAGCGAGTGAGGCTGCGGACGACGCGGGGGCGGCTAGAGGCTGTTATGAACTTTGGCAGGTGGGCAGCTCCTGTGCTTGCCCCCCATCCTCGGTCCTTCCCCCGCACGGGGGGAAGGAAGAAGCCCGCCCTGGCCCCTTCCCTCCGCTTGCGTGGGGGAAGGGATCGGGGGATGGGGGGATGTCCACCCGGCAGAAGTGCATAACACGCTCTAGGCGCTGGCGTTGTGAGACGGGCTGGACTCTTCGCCGTCCTCGTCTTCCCAACTGACGATCCAGATGCACAGCCCGGCGACGAGCACCGTCGCCACGATCAGCGCGATCCAGTTGCCGGCGGTCAGGCCCACGTCGCGCGCCTCATAGACGAGCAGCGCCACGCAGCCCACCGACAGCACGATCCACGCGGTGAGGCGCGGCCAGGCTTCGATCAGGCGAATGAGCGGGCCAAGACCCGGTTGCTTCTTCAGGCGATCTACCATAGCTCTCTACCCTGTACTCTCTAGCGACGAGTGCGCGGCTGGATGCTAAAGCGGCTTGAGCACGCGCTTGGCCCGCAGCTTCTTGCCGAAAATCTGCGCCGAGACGTCGGGCCGCGCTTCGCGGGCGGCTTCGCGCCAGGCGGGGACGCCGATCGTTTCGAGCGTCTGCGTCTCATAGCCCTGATCGCCCAGCGCTTGCCGCATTCCTGCTGGCGCGTCCGGCGGCAGGAAGACGAAACCGACCTCGCTCTGTAACTCGCGCGAGGCGCGCTCGACCGCGCCGATCAGCGCGGCGGTGATCGGCGCGACCGGCTGTCCGTCGAGGATCAGCAGCTCGTCCACGCGGGTGACGAGATTCTCCACCAGGAAGCCGATCAGCGCGACGGGCCGCTCGTCCACAACCGCCAGCAGGTACGACTTCTGCCCAAAAGCGATCAGCACGTCATCGTGACTCAGCCGCTTGCCGGCGCACTGCAAGAGCAGGTCTGCGATCTGGCCGGCGGTGTGCGGCGTGCCGCGCACGATGCTCAGCGCGGCGAGCGCCCCGCCATCGCGCCCCGCGCCGCCCACAGCGACGCGCAGCGGCGCGGTCTGCATAGCCTCTGCACGGGCGGCCCCGGCGATCTGCAGCCAGGCCGTGCGCACCTGTCCCCAGGTTTCTTCCGGCGTGCCGTTATTGTCAATGACCACGTGGGCATGAGCCAGCTTGTCGGCCTGCGGATTCTGGGCGCGGATGCGCTTGAGCGCCTCTTCACGAGGCAGGCCGCGCTTGACCAGCCGCGCGATCTGCGTTTGCTGCGAGGCATTGACCACCCAGATGCTATCCACCTGCCCGGCCAGCGGCCCCTCGACCAGTTTGATCGCTTCGACGACGACGAAGCGGTGCTGGCTGCGCGCGATCAGCGTGTCAATGGCCCGCTCGACGATCGGGTGCGTGATCGCCTCCAGGCGGCGCAGCGCTTCGGGATGGGCAAAGGCAATCGCGCCGAGCCGGCCCCGGTCAATGCGTTTGTCGGCGTCGAGAATCCACGTGCCGAAGGTGAGCACGACCGGCTTGTAAGCAGGCGCGCCGGGTGACATCGCCTGGTGCGCCAGGGCGTCGGCGTCAATGGTATACGCGCCGAGATGCTCCAGCATCCGCCGCACCAAGCTCTTGCCCATCGCGATATTGCCGGTCAGGCCGATCACGTACTTATCTTGCCAGCGTCCCACAGCCATCCCTCCGCGCGGAGGCCCTGTGTTCTGCTGAGGGCAGTCTGCCGCACGCGCTCATTGTAGCTTGCGTCCTGTTTTCCAACAAGCACGGGAACAGGGACAGTGGCCCTCGGCGATCGATATTCGTCACACAGCAATGCCCCCATCCCCGGCCCTTCCCCCGTGGGGTGCTGTTGGCGAACGAGGCACGCGCCGGGCGCTGGAACAAAGGATCACCGCAGAGGCGCAGAGAACGCAGAGGAAAACAAATGATACGTCCTTCTCCGTGTCCTCTGCGCCTCTGTGGTTCCAGAATTCCGCATCCCAGGCCGAGTCCCCGTCGAGCGGGGGTGAGGGCGCAACAGGGTAGCGCCCCGCTCTGACAGGTCTGGTTCGCACCCGTTAAGCTGGCCACGTTACCCCCCAGGAGCGCCCCGCAACTCGCGTCGCGCCGCTATTGACAGCCCCTACCCGCTCTGTATAATGTCCCTACACTCTAGGAACGACCCGTCCCTTGTGGGTGGGCACCGCCCTGTTTCCAGGGCGCGACGAGGAACGTATGGTGTCTGAAATACGCCGTATCGCCTGGAATCGCTGGAAGATCATCGGGGAAGCGTTCGGCGATTTTCAGGCTCGTCTGTTCGCCGTGCTGTTCTACAGCACGATTTTTGTGCCGTTTGCGCTCGGCGTGCGCCTGTTCAGCGATCCGCTGCGCGTCCGCAAACCGCCTGCCGCCTGGGTTGAGCGTGCGCCGGTCGGCCACAGCGTTGACGAAGCTCAGAGGCAGTTTTAGATGGATATCCTGGGCGTCTCCTGCTTCTACCATGACGCGGCAGCGGCTCTGCTGCGCGACGGCCAGATCGTCGCCGCCACCATGGAAGAGCGGCTCTCGCGCAATAAGCACGACAACGGCTTCCCCGTCCGCGCCATTGACTTCTGCCTGGAACAGGGCGGCATCAAAGGGCCAGACCTCGACTACGTGGTCTTCTACGAGAAGCCGATGGTCAAGGTCGGGCGCATCCTGCAGACCGCGCTGAGCACCTTCCCCCGTTCGTGGGATTTCTGGCGCGAGGCGGTGACCGCTTACGTCAGCGAGAAGTTCTGGATCAAGAGCCTGCTCCAGCATCATCTGGGCGTGCGCCCGGAGCAAATCCTGTTCTGCGACCACCATATGTCACATGCGGCCAGCGCCTTCTTCGCCTCGCCGTTCGACGAGGCCGCCGTGATCACCGTGGACGGCGTCGGCGAGTGGACGACGACAACGATGGGGACGGCGCGCGGCACCTGGGACGGGAGTGGCGAGAACGCGATTGACCTGTTCTGGGAGCAGCGCTTCCCGCACTCCCTCGGCCTGCTGTACTCGGCCTTCACGGCTTTCCTGGGCTTTCACGTCAACGATGGCGAATACAAAGTCATGGGCATGGCTCCCTACGGCGAGCCAACCTACGTGGACGAGGTCCGCAAGCTGATCAGCATCCACGCTGATGGCAGCTTCGCCCTCAACATGGACTACTTCGCCTACCACCATTCGGCCTCGCGCAGCTTCAACGGCAGGTTCGTGGAGCTGTTCGGCGAGCCGCGCATGCACAGCGACGACTTCTTCACGGCCAGGAGCGCCCCCCAGCGTGCCGGCGAGACCGAGGCCGTGCGCCGCAACCAGCACTACGCCGACATCGCCCGCAGCATCCAGCAGGTGACCGAAGAGGCGCTGCTGGCCATGGCCCACGCCCTGCAGCGCAAGACCGGGGCCAGGAAGCTGGTCATGGCCGGCGGGGTGGCGCTGAACAGCGTGGCCAACTTCCGCCTGCTCAGCGAGACGGCGTTCGAGGATGTCTACATCCAGCCCGCCGCCGGCGACGATGGCGGCGCATTGGGCGCGGCGCTGTGGGCCTATCACGTCGTGCTGGGCCAGCCGCGCAAGCTGGTGATGAGCGATACCTACCTGGGGCAGCAGTTCACCAACGCCGAGATTCGCGCCTTCTTCGATGCGGAAGGCATCCCCTACGAGGAATTCGAGGACGACGACAGGCTGCTCGACCGCGCCGTTGAAGAGATTCTCGACCAGAAGGTGATCGGCCTCTTCCAGGGCCGCTACGAGTGGGGGCCGCGCGCGCTGGGCAACCGCAGCATCCTGGCCGACCCGCGCCGCGCCGAGATGAAGGACATCATCAACACCAAGATCAAGTTTCGCGAGCCGTTCCGCCCGTTTGCGCCGGTGGTGCTGCAAGAGCGCGCCGCCGAGTTCTTCGACTATCCCAACGTCGAGACGAACATGCTGCCGCGCTTTATGCTGGCCGTCAGCCCGGTCAGGCCGGACAAGCTCGACGTGGCCCAGGCGACAACGCACGAGGGCGGCACCGGTCGCCTACAAACCATTGACCGGCAGACGAACCCGCGCTATTACGAGCTGGTGCGCCGCTTCGGCGAGGCGACGGGCGTGCCGATCCTGGTCAACACATCGTTCAATCTGCGCGGCGAGCCAATCGTCAGCTCGCCGGCCAACGCCTGGTGGACCTTCAGCCACAGCGAGATTGACTGGCTGATGATCGGGTCCTTCCTGGTGGGCAAAGACGCCAAGAAGAGGTCATAGCTATGTCCCAACCGTCCACACACACCGGCCAGCGCCTGGGCACGCTGGGCAGGTTAAAGGCCCGCCTGGGCATCCTGGGCGAGCTGTTCTCGTTTCTGTGGGCCGCCAAAATGTGGTGGCTGATCCCGATGATCATCGCCCTGATCGCCTTCGCGCTGCTGATCGTGCTCGGCTCGGCGAGCGGCGGCGGCCCGCTGATCTACACGCTGTTCTAGGAGGACACAGGCCATGACCGACTGGATCATCGCTGTGCTGATCGGGGCTGTCATCGGGCTGATCATCGGCGTGAAGATCGCCCGCGATTCCAACGCCCGCCAGCCAGTGCTGGGCGGCGTGCTGGCCCAGGCTTTCCACTACCTGGCCTGCGCCGGGCTGACCGGCATGTTGCCTTTCATCATCGCGGGCATTGTGGTGGGGCTGTCGTTTCTGGCCCTCTTCGGGACGGCGCTGGGCTTCCTGGCGCTGACGGGCGTGTTCCTGCTGGCGCACGCCGGGTTCGAGCGCCCAGGGAGCGGCTCTCGGTCGGCGGCGCGCTGACCAGGCTGTACTTTTGCAAGCAGCACAGCGGGGCAGGCGCAAACCTGCCCCGTTGTTGTGTGTGGAAAAGCAGCGTCAGGGACGCGGCAGGAGCGTGACGGAAATCTCCACCGTCTCGGTGCCGCGCAGCACGCGCAAGGTGATCGTGTCGCCGGGCAGAGTGTTAGCTTCCAGATAGGTGATCAGGTCGCTCATCTTCTCGATGGGCCTGCCGTTGACGGCGGAGATGATGTCGCCGCCCACTGCCAGCCGGCCCAGCGGCGTGGCGATGACCTGCTGCGCCCCGACCAGTCCGGCTTTCTGCGCCGGGCCGCCGTGCGTCACCTCGCTGATCATGACGCCCTTCACGCCCTCGCTCAGCCCCATCGCCTCGCGCTGTTCGGACAGCAGCGTGGCCCCGGTGATGCCTAGCCAGCTATGGGCATAGCTGCCCTCGGCGATCAGGTAGGGCACGATGCGCCGGACGGTGTTCGAGGGGATGGCGAACCCCACCCCGGACGCCGAGCGCGATTCGCTCATGATGGCCGTGTTCACGCCGATCACGCGCCCATCGGCATCGAGCAGCGGGCCGCCGCTGTTGCCGGGGTTGATCGCCGCGTCGGTCTGGATCAGTTCAGGGATGCTGAATCTGCTCTCGCTGGTCAGGCTGCGATCCAGGGCGCTGATGATGCCTTCGGTGAGGGTGAATTCCTGCCCAAAGGGATTGCCGATGGCGTAGACCTGCTGCCCGACAAAGGCTTCGCCGGAGTCGGCGAAGGTGACCGGCTTGAGGGGCACTTTGGCCGGGTCTACCTTGATCACGGCCAGATCGGCGTCCGGATCGCGCCCGATCAGCTCCGCCTCCAGGATCGTGCCATCAACGAAGGTCACGCCGATGTACTGGGCGCTCTCCACCACATGGTTGTTGGTGACAATGTGCCCTTCCTCGTCAATGACGAAGCCGCTGCCGGTGCCCCCGCCAAAACGAGTCGCCACAGAGACGTAGACGACCGCTGGCGTGACTTCCTGATACATCTGCGCCAGTCTTATCTCGTCCGCGCGCGGTTGGTAGGCTGCGCCCGCTGGCAGCGTCGCCAGGCGGGGCGTTTCGCTGCTCTGCGCCTGCGCACTCCACACGCCGACGGCGGCGGTGATGAGCAGGGCGATGAGCAGGACACTTACCGAGAGTTTTCGCTTGTTCATGGATACCTCATACACTGTCTGAAGATGCCTCTTGTCCACTTATCCTTATGGAGTCATACACCCATAAGATAGATTATTTGTTTGCAACTGATGAGAATCTGCTTAGAAAAATCGGCCCGCTACCAGAGCGCGTCCTGATCTCCGCGCGCCCGGCGCAGCAGGAAGGCGCGCGCCCGGCCTTCCATCCCCGACCCTTCCCCCACAAGAGAGACTGTTGGCGAAACGCTTCCGTAGGGGCGATGGCTATACGCTCTACGAGGCCGCAGCAGAGCAGCGCCCTCACGAAACCAGCGCGTGCTTCGTCCCTCCACCGCCGGATGGGCGCGGACTTCTGAAGCCCGCCGCTGGCGAGTGTGCTATGATGGGGGGCGACGAGAGGAGGGGCTATGCAGGACAGCATGAGCGAACGGGGAGCGGTCTGGGGCGCGCGCGCCAGCTTCGCGGCGCTGCTGCTCGTCTGCTCCGAGTGGATCGTCTGGCAGACGCCGACTCGCTTCGGGGCGCTCGACTGGCTGGGCCTCGCCGCGCTGTACCTGGCGCTGGCAGCGGCCTCGCTCGACCTGATCGCGCGCTCCGGCGTGCGCGAGCCGCTGGGACTGCTGCTCGTGGCCGGGCTGTATGGGCTGCTCAACGCCACGCTGATCAGCGGCATCACGGCGCGCGATCTGCCGCTCAGCCTGCTCGGACGCCCGCTTGGCGCGCAGCCGCTGGCCTTCCTGGGGGCTTTCGGCGCGTTCCGCCTGCTGAGCAGCGGGCGGGCGACCGGCCCGCTCGATTTCCTCATTGCGCTGGGGGGCGGCCTGGCCTGGGGCGTGTGGGTGCGCTGGTTCCCGCTGGTGGCCGACGAACCAGTGCCCGCCGCGCGCTCTGGCGAAGCGCTGGCGGCGCTGGCGATCCTGCTCATCGCCTGCGGTGCGCTGCGCGCCATTCTGCCGCCCGGCAACCCGCGCCGCATCCCGGAGTGGCGGCTTGACGCGCCGGAGTGGGCGCTGGTGGGCGGCGTGCTGGTGGCGGCGCTGGCCCTGGGCGTGGCGCGAGAAGAGAGCGGCGGGGCAGCCATCAGTATCGTGATCGCGCTGGGCAGCTTTCTGCTGGCTCTGCTCTATGCCAGCGCGGTGCAGCGCGACCCAACCTCGCTGCTGGACGCCGTGACGCCACCGCGCCGCCCGAATCTCGCCGCCTGGCTGGTGGTGATTGTGCCGTTCCTGGCGGCGGGGTGGATCGGCTTTCACCTGCCGGGGGACGGCGCGAGCAGCGCGCAGAGCGACCTGCTCTTCGGCGGGCTGACCGTCTTCGGGCTGATCTGGCCGCCGCTCATCTCGCTGCTTATCGGCGTGCGCGTCGTCGCTGCGCTGGTGCGCGAAGGGTGGTGAGGGGAAGCGGTCAACGCAGCGCGGCGCGGGGGCGTCTTGTCCACGCCCCCGCCGGGTCATGCCGCTGAGTCTTGGCCCGGCGCGCGCAGGGCCAGCGGCAGCAGCGCCGCCGCCAGCAGCGCCAGCAGCGCCCCAAAGGCGAACGGCGCGCTCGGCCCCAACCCTGCCCAGCCGGCGACGCCCTGCCACAACACCCCGGCGATCAGGCTGGCGGGCAGAGCCATCAGCCCGACCGCCGCATCATAGACGCCGTAGGCCGTGCCAAGCTGCGCGCGCGGCACCAGGTCGGCCACCAGCGCCTTGCTCACCCCGTAGGTCAGTCCGTAGTAGAGACCGTACAGCCCGTACAGCGCCCAGACCTGCCAGGCCGCGTTGGCGACGGCAAAGCCCGCGTAGACCGCCGCGTAGAGCAGCCAGCCCGCCAGCAGCAAACGCTGCCGCCCCACGCGATCCGACAGCGCGCCCGCCGGCTCGGAGACGAGCGCGTAGATCACGTTGAAGGTGATCAACATGCCCAGCACGCCGGCCACGCTCAGGCCGAGCTTGTTGGCGCGCAGGATGAGGAAGGCGTCAGAGGAATTGCCCAGGGTGAAGAGGATCATCACCAGCAGAAACAGCCGGTAGCGCGCGTCGAAGCCGCGCAGCGTCAGGTGTGCGGGCGCGCGCTGCCCGGAAGTGACCACCTCGCGCGCGCCGGCGGCCAGGGCCAGCACGGCCAGCACCGCCGGGACGATGCTCAGCAGCACAATCGTCTGGAAGGTGTCGCGGGCCAGCGCCACCCGCTCACCCTGCGCGGCTAGCACGACCACCAGGGCGATGATCAGCCCCAGCGCCGCACCCGCCGTGTCTCCGGCGCGATGCAGCCCGAAGGCAATACCGCGCTGCCGGGCGTCCACGGTGGAGGCGACCAGCGCATCGCGCGGGGCGGTGCGAATCCCCTTGCCGACGCGGTCGGCAAAGCGCACGGCCAGCACGCCGCTCCAGGTGGTGGTGAAGTACAGGAACGGCTTGGCGACCGCCGACAGGCCATAGCCGGTCACCGCCAGCCATTTGCGGCTGCCCAGGTGGTCGGAGAGCCAGCCGGAGAAGACCTTGAGCAGGCTGGCCGTCGCGTCGGCAACGCCCTCGATCAGCCCGATCACATTGGTCTTGACGCCGAGCGATCCCGCCAGGAACAGCGGCAGCAGGTTGAGCACCATCTCGCTGGAGATGTCGGTCAGAAAGCTGGTGACCGTCACCACCCACACGTTGCGCGGCAGCGTGCGCACGCCTCCGCGCGCAGGTGCGCTGTTCGCTGGCTTATTCGAGGTGGACATAGACGACGCCCTTCTCAGCCACCCGGAAACACACCGGGGGCGCTTTTTCGCGCCCCCGTACCTCATCAGGAAATAGCGGTCGTCCGTCAGGCGGGGACCGGCTCCGCTGCTGCCCGCCCGCCGTCCGGCTTGATGCCGGCCATCAGCAGGCCAAGCTGCTCGCGGGTGGCGCCCTTGGCGGGCAGCGTATCAATGACCTCGCCCTTGTAGAGCACAGCGATGCGATCGGAGAGGGCCATGATCTCGTCCAACTCCGCCGAGACCAGCAGCACCGCCGCGTTCTCGTCGCGCTGCTCGATGATCTGGCGGTGGATGAACTCGATCGAGCCAACGTCAATGCCGCGTGTGGGCTGCGCGGCGATCAACAGGCGCGGCCTGCGGCTGAACTCGCGGGCGACGATCAGCTTCTGCTGGTTGCCGCCAGACAGATTGCCACCGTCAATCGTGGGCGAGGGCGTGCGGATGTCGAACTCTTCAATCAGGCTGGTGGCGTGGCTGAGGATGGCTTCCTCGTCGCGCAGCAGGCCACCCTGGGGGTCCGGCACCTGGCCCTCACCGCCCCGTCTCTGCCAGACCGCCTGGCGGAAGGGGGCTGCGATCCTGCTGATCGCCGCCCGGACGCGCGCCGTCCCCAGCACGCGCAGCGCGACCAGGTGCCCGATCGCGCCAAATGCCAGCTCGGCGATCAGCAGGGCGATCACGCCGACGTTCAGCGGGTACTGCAAGACTGTCTTCTGCGCGCGCGAGAGCGACGGCCCAATCTCGCGCAGATCGGGCGGCACGTTGTAAGCGTCGAGCACCGCCGACCATATCCATTCATCCCACGCATAAAGCGCGATCACGGTGAGACTGGCGATGACCGCACCGACGATCAGCAGATAGCGCAGCAACGCGCCGGGCAGTTCGGCCAGGTTCGGCTCTTTGGCGAAGGGGCGCTCGTAGTAGTCATTGAGCACCAGGTTGTCGGCCACCGAATAGAGCTTGACCAACCCGTAGCGCTGGCGGTCTTCGGGAATGTGGCTGGTGCCGGCGTCCTTGATGCGGCGCGGCGTGATGCGCTCGCGGTGTATCATGCGCAGGCCGAGCAATCGGTCGAGCCAGGTCTGCTGATCCGCGTCGCGCAGCGCCGCCCAGGCCATGACCAGCAGCGGGATGAACAACGGGACGCGCAGCACGACAAAAGCCACGTAGCGTTGGAGCAGTTGCAGCGGGCCAGGCTGCCGGTCGTGCTGGTCGGCCAATTCCAGCCCCACCAGCGCCATGCCCAGCGTGCGGCTCTTGGCCAGCCAGCTTCCCAGGAAGTAGAGCGCGTCCACGATCAGGGCCACCGGCGCGACCAGCCCAACGCTCATGCCTTCGTTGCGAAAATAGGCGGTGAAGTAGGCGGTGAAATAGACAGCGGCGACGGCAGCGACCAGGTCCAGCGCGAAGGCGGCCATCCGCGCGCCAGGACGTCCGGCGGGTTGGCGCTCGGATTGCAGCGCCTTGCCGAGCAGGTGCACCGACCCGCCAGCCAGCTCGCGCAGGCCAGTCAGCACCTCGACCAGCTCCGTCTGACCGTTGCCCTGCACCCCGGCCAGGCCCAGCACTTCGCCCGCGCGCACAGTAAAGCTGACTCCGCGCAGCGCCTCCGCCCCCCGGTCGTCAATGGCGCTCAGGTTCTCCACTTCCAGCACCGGCTCGGCGGGCTGCGCTTCGCCCTTCTCCACCTGCAGGATCACTTCGCGCCCGACCATCATCTCGGCCAGCAGACTCTCCGTCGCCTGATCGGGCGTCGTAGTGCCCACCACGCGGCCATCGCGCATGACAACGATGTGAGTGGCGACCTCAAAGACTTCTTTGAGCTTGTGAGTGATGAAGATGATGGAAACGCCCTGCGCGGCCAGCTCGCGCATGATCTTGAACAGCTCGTGGCTTTCCTGGGGAGTGAGCACGGCGGTCGGCTCGTCGAGGATGAGGATGTCCGCGTGGCGATAGAGCGCCTTGATGATCTCGACGCGCTGCTGCATCCCCACCGGCAGCTTCTCGATAGGGGCGTCGGGGTCCACTTCCAGGCCATACTGCCGCGACAGCTCGCGCACACGCTCTGCTGTCGCGCGCGCGTTGCGAATCTCGGTCACATCGCTGAGCGCCACCAGAAACGAATCGAGCGCCCCGTCCAGAGGCGAAGGTCTGGCGGTGCCGTCTTCGGGAGCGTGCTGGCGGTGCTGATACGCCCGCCAGGCGATGGCGGCCAGGGCCAGGGCGAGCACAGCAGCCAGTCCCACCTGCGCCACCGTGCTGACCGTGCCGAGATTCCGCCACGCCGCCACCACGAAGAAGGCCAACAGCCCGCCCACGAGCACCAGGTCTTCTGGCTTGGGGCGGCTGGGCGTGCGCGCCGTGCCGCGCCACGAGGCGATGCTGTGCCCGCTGGTGGCGATCAGCAGCAGCACGACGCTGAGCGCCTGGGCGACCGGCGGCACGTCGTCAATGGCGTCCAACAGCCAGCCGGGGACGCCCTTACCGCGATATTCCTCCAACTGCGCTTTGGCGCTGGCGACCACGCCGCTGGCGTTCTTGGCCGTACGGTATTCCTTCGCCCAGTCGAAGGCGATCCGCTCGCGCCGCACCAGGGCGCTCTTGACCGTGTAGCCGCCGTCCATCTCGACGGGCTTGCGCTCGCGCACCATCTCCACTTTCTGGCGCAGCGCCACATCGGTGATGCCCACCTGGGTGATCATCTCGACCTGCGAGGCGATGGCCAGGGCGGCCAGCGCCAGGCCCACCCGCCAGACGATGCCCCACAACAAGCGGGCCACCGGCGGGAGGGCTATCACAACGCCCGCGACCAGCCCGGCAACCGCCCCGCCGAGGATGTACCCTATTCCCCCCAGCGCAATACCGATGATCAAGCCGAGGGCGAAGGGCACCAGGCTCGGCAGCCGCCGCAAGATCAGGCGCAGCGCCGGGCTGCTCTCCCCCTTGTAGGCGACAGTGCTCTCCTCGCCCAGCACCACGTTCTCGGCGACGGTCATCACGTTGACCAGTTGGAAATGCTGGTGCACCATGCCGATGCCGCTGTGGATTGCCTCGCGCGGGCTGGCAAAGCGGGCTTCATGCCCTTTCAGCCGGATGGCGCCACTGTCAGCGTGGTACAGGCCGTAGATGATGTTCATCAGCGTGCTCTTGCCCGCGCCGTTCTCGCCCAGCAGAGCCAGAATCTCCCCGCGCTGCAGCTTCAGGCTGACGTTGTCGTTGGCCAGCACGCCGGGAAAGCGCTTGGTCACGCCCTCGACTTCGAGGACGATGGTGGGGTCGTAGGGAGCAGGTTCAGTCATGCTGTTTTCTCACCTGAGCGTACTCGACACATTGTGGTTCTCAGTGATCAGTTGTCGGTTGTCAGTTTCTGGATCAGACCGGCCAACATGCGCTTAAGGCAAATCTATGTGCTCGCTGCCAGACAACCAGTTTACAAAAATCCTGCATTGCGCTCTTCTCAGGTTTCTGCTCACCGTTGTCCCCATCAGCCGCCAGTATTCATCTGATCCCTGACTACTGACAACTGATCACTCTCGCTCACTCCGGCTCGTAGACAACCCCCTCAGCCGCCGGAGGCCGCGCGCGACCGACAAAGCCCGCCAGCACGACAATAGTCAGGATGTAGGGCAGCATCCCGACAAGCTGGTGCGGGAAGTCAATGCCGAACTGCTGGAGCTGCCCCTGCAACGCGGTGGCGAAGCCGAACAGCAACGCCCCCCCCAGCGCGCGCGAAGGACGGTAGTTGCCGAAGATCATCACCGCCAGAGCGATGAAACCGCGCCCGGTGGTCATGTTCTGCTCGAAGATGCCCACCGCCGCCAGCGTCAGAAAGGAACCGCCCAGCCCAGCCAGCATTCCCCCCAGGAACAGGTTGGTGTATTGCAGGCGGTGCACGTTGATGCCCAGCGTGTCTGCCGCGCGCGGGTTTTCGCCAATCGAGCGCGTGCGCAGCCCCCAGGTGGTGTGGAACAGTGCCCAGCCCAGCAGGAAGACGAACAGCAGCGTCAGGTAGGTGATCAGGTCTTTGTCGAACAGGATGCGCCCGATGTCGTAGGGCAGGTACAGGTTGAAATTGCTGGCCAGGCTCAGTTTATGCGAGCCGGCCTGCGTCCACGGGTTGCTGATGACCGACGGCAGCTTGCCCAGGGTCGGTGTGTTAAGCTCGTAGAAGTATCCGGTCAGCCCCAGGGCCAGGATGTTGATCACCGTGCCGCTGACGATCTGGTTGACTTTGTACTGGATCGAGAGCAGCGCGTGCAGCAGCCCCAGCAGGCCCCCGGTCAGCAGGGCAGCGAGAATAGACAGGCCCAGACGCACGCCAACCGCTTGCAGAGAGGGGTCAACCCCTGGCCTGCTGAGCGCGACGTTGGTCATAAAGCCGGTGAAGGCCGCGGTCAGCATCATACCCTCGATGCCGATATTGACGATACCCGACCGCTCGCACATAATGCCGCTGAGCGCGCCCAGGGTGATCGGGATCGAATAGCGAATCGTGAAGTTGATCGTCGCGATGATAGCGAGTCCCAGTTCTGTTTCGCCCACGTTTCGCTCTCCCTAGTCCTTGCCGCCGAGCTGCAGGCGCGCCCCTGGCCCGGCGGCGCGGATGCGATACAAGCGCCGGATGATCTGGTCTGCGGCGACGAACATGAGGATCAACGCCTGGATGACCTGGATGAGTTCTTTGGCGACATCTGCTGCCAGCGCCATGCGCGTGGTGCCGGCGTCCATCGCGCCGAAGAGGAATGCGGAGAAGTTGACGGCGATGGGGTTGTTGCCAGCCAGGAACGCCACGGTGATCCCTTCAAAGCCGAGGCCGAGGCTCTGGTTGCCCTGGTAATCGTGGTTGACGCCGAGCGTCTGGATGCCACCGGCCAGCCCGGCCAGCGCCCCGGCGATGAACATGGTCAGGATGGTGACTTGCTTGACATTGACGCCGGCGTACTGCGCGGCGGTGGGGCTGAAGCCGGTCATGCGCAGTTGGAAGCCGAAGGTGGTGCGCTGTAGCAGAAACATGATCAGCACTGTGGCGATGATGGCCATGAAGATGCCTACATGCAGCGTGAAGTTGGGCGGCACGCTGTAGATGATCGGCAGCTTGGCGCTCTCCAGAATCTTGGGCGTGCGCGCGATAGCGTCCGTCACCGACTCCGGGCTGGCCAGCGGACCGGGCCGCGAGCCACCGCTGCTGGTGGAGATCAGCCAGCCGGCGAACTGGGCCGCGATATAGTTGAGCATGATCGTGGTGATGACCTCGTGCGCATCGGCGAATGCCTTGAGCGCGCCGGCAATGGCCGCCCACAACCCGCCGATGAGCATGGCCCCCAGAATCGCCAGAGAGATATGCAACAGGGGCGGCAGCCCCTCGACAGCGAACCCAATCCAGGCCGCCGCCACCGATCCCATGATCAACTGGCCCTGCACGCCGATGTTGAACAGGCCGCTCCTGAAGGCGAAGGCCACCGCCAGGCCGGATAGCACCAGCGGCGTCATGTTGCGGAAGGTCGCCAGCAGGCCGCGCGGCTCGACAAAAGCGCCCTGGACCAGCCCCTCGAAGGCGGTGATCGGATCGCGCCCATCGAGCAGGATCAGAATGGAGCCGACCAGGACAGCGGTGAAGACGGAGAGGAGAGGAATGAGCAGGCTCTGAACAACTGACCAGAGCTGTGCCCGAACCTGCGCGAAACGCCGGGCAGGCGGCGGCTGAGAGGAAGAGGTTGTCACCATACCATATCGTACCCCGCAAAGAGGCCAATAACGCCTAGGGCGCGCGCAAGAGTCGCCAGGCAGCGGGCGGAGGGCGCATAGTCTCCCCCGACCGCGCGCCATTATAGCGAGAATGGGGCCACTCTGTCGAAGTGTGCCCATGCTGCCCCTGATTGTCTCTGAGGTGATTTGGGCGCGCAAATCCGCAGCAGCCACCGCGCGATCCGGGGCCGCGCCGCCCTGGTTTCGGGTGCGCGCCAAACCTGTCAGGCGGTAGAGGCACAGCAAAGTGTCACGTGCCCTGCTTTTTGCGCAGGGACTCTTCGTTATAATTGCCCCAGCAGGCCAAAGGAGAACGAACGCCGAGGAGGACGCTTGTGGCCGGCAACAAGAGACTGGGCCGCGCGCTGGCAGTCGCGCTGTTCTTCGTGCTGGTGACGGGGATCGCCATCGCGCCGCTGAGCGTCGCCCTCAACTCGCGCGTCTCAATCGCCGCGCCAGATTGGGGGCGCCCGCTGGATTACTACCACTTCCACTGGAACCTGTGGTGGCTGCGTCACGCCGTGCAGACCGGGCAAAACATCTGGTACACGGATATGGCGCTGGCCCCTTTCACCCACAACCTGAGTTACCACTCGCTCGCCGCCTCTATGCTGCCTTTCTACGTCGTGCTGGAGCCACCGCTGGGCCATCTGCGCGCCGCCAACGCCATCACCTGGCTCAACATGGCGCTGGCCGGCATCCTGATGGCGGCGTATCTGCGCTGGCGCGGCATCCGCTGGGGCATTGCGCTGGTGGGCGGGGTGGCGCTGAGCGTGTCCCCCTACATGCTCGACCGCGCCGCCAGCGGGCACTACAACCTGCTCCCCGTCTGGTGGATGCCGCTCGTCCTCCTGACCTGGGAGCAGACCGCGCGGACGCGGCGCATCCGCTGGGCCGCTCTCATCGGGCTGGTGCTGTGGGGCATGTGGTTCACCGACACGGTGGATGCCCTGTGGGGCGGGCTGCTGCTCGGCCCGCTGGGGGCGATCGCGCTGTGGCGCGGCCCAGACCGGCGCGCCCGGCTGCACCTGGTCGCGCTGGGGGCGCTGGCGCTGCTGATCACGCTCGGCCTGTCCTGGTTGTGCGGGCCGCTGCGCCCGGCGCTCGACTTCGAGACGGAACAACTGCCCCCCGCCGATCTGTACACGCTGCGCTTCTACTCGCTCGCGCCCAGGTCGCTGCTGCTGCCCAGCCTGGGCCGCGCCCAGCAGGTCGGCGGCGAGCACGATGAGACGCTCGGCCTGACGCTGGTCGTCCTGATCGTCCTCGCGCTGGCCATCCGCACCCGCTCGCGCGAGCGTTGGGTCTGGCTGTGGGTGGCGCTGCCCCCGCTGATCCTGGCGATGGGGCCGGATGTGGAGGTGCTCGGCCTGCGCCTGCCGCTGCCTTTCCGCCTGATCCATGAGCTGTTCGGCGGGCAAATGCGCACGCCGATCCGCTTTCTGCCGCCGGCGATGGTCGCGCTGATCATCTTCCTGGCGCATAGCTACCACGCCTGGCTGCGCGCTCATCCGCGCCTGCCGGGGCGGGCGCTGATCAGCGGCGTCCTGTTCCTGCTGCTGGTGGACTTCGGCGCGTTCGTCCCCCTGCGCACGCTGCCCGCGCTGAAGCCCTATGACTTCCACCGCATGATGGGCCAGGAGCACTACGACGACTACGATTACGTGGTGCTCGACGTGCCTTCCGGCCCCTGGAGCGGCTGGCGCAACGTGGGAACGCACCCGGAGGCGATGGTCTACGGCATCACGCACGGCAAGCGCCAGGTGAGCGGGATGCTCGCGCGGGTCCCGCTTGAGCAGCATCTGTTCTACGAAACCGACCCGCTGCTCGGCTGGCTGACGGACTCGCGCCCGCTGGATGCCGGCGCCGCCGCGAGCAGTCTCAGGCGGTTTGTCGGCGAGTGGCCGCTGGGCTACGTGGTCGTTCACCTGGGTTGGCTGGAGCCGGCGCGGGCGCAGGAAGCGCTCGCCTTCTTCAACGCGCAGGACAGCGTCTGCCCGGTGACGGTCGAGCGCGACGCCGTGCTCTACCGCACGGTCAGTCACCCCAAAGGCTGCCCGCCGCGCATCCCGCCGCAGGCCGCGCCCGGCGAGTACACCCTGGCCCTGGGCGAGTCAGCCCCCGCCGCACTGCTGCCCGATGCGCCCTTCGTCGGGCACGGCTGGTATCCGCCAGAGGACATCGGCGGCGAGCGCGCACGCTGGGCCGGCGACGGGGAAGAGGCGCTGCTCTACATCAGCCTGCCGCCCGGCAGCGCTTACACGATGACTCTGCGCGCGGTGGCTTTTCACGAGCCGCGCACGGTGCGAGTCGTGGTGGGCAACCTGGTCAATGGCGAGCTGGTCGTGGCGCGGCTGGGCCGCTTCATCGTCGCGCCGGGCGACTGGTCGGAGCACACGCTGACCCTCCCCGCCGACCTGCTGACGGCGCTGGACGGCGACCTGGTGATCTCGCTGGCCACCGACGGCGCGATCTCGGCGAAGGAAGCGAACCTCTCTGCCGACGCGCGCCCGCTGACGCTGGCCTGCGACTGGGTGCGCTTCGCCGCTGCGCCCGGTGGGTAGGGGCGCTGCCCTGCTGCACCCGGCCTGCCGGCAGAGCACAGCGGCTTCCAAACCATTTCCTAACCGGACTTTCCAGAACACAGCATTTGACGTATGGTAATAGCAGACCGTCCGCAGCGTGCGAAAGGGAAAGGCTGTGTCCTCACAAAACGCAAGCCACAGAATCCGTCGGCTCTCCGGCAGCCTGACCGCGCTGCTGGCCCTGGCCGCGCTGCTCATCGCGCTCTACGCGCTCTACGCGGCGCACCGCGACGATTCCGGCCTGGCCCCCAGCGTAGACCTCAGCGACGGGATCAGCGAAGCCGAGGCGCTGGCTATTCTGGAGCGGGCGAACGACGCGACGGCCTTCACCGGCAGCCTGCTCAGCTTCCTGGAAGTCTCGATGGCGGCGATCAGCATCGCCCTTGTGCTCGGCGCGTGGATGCTGCGCAGCATGATTCTCGACCAGGTGGAGGAGTCGCGCGCGCTCAGCGCCCGCATGGAAGCAGCGCTCAACGCGTATGAGGAGCGTTTCATCACGTTGCAGGGGACGGTTGAGAATGAGGTCGGCGTGCTGTCGCTGCAACTGCTGGCCGAGCAGCAGGTCCGCGCCCACAACTACGATACGGCTATCGCCACGCTGCAGCGCGCTCTGATCATTGACGAGACCGATCACGCCACCAACTATCTGCTGGGCTATCTCTACACCCAGCGCAAGGAGATCGCGCAGGCCATCGCCCACCTGGAGCGCGCGCTGGAAAAAGAGCCGGAGTTCACGCCGGCGATTGCCGCGCTGGGGCTGGCCGTGCGCCGCCAGGGGGATGGGCTGGGCGCGCCCGGCCAGGAAGCCGAGCGCCAGCGCGCCTGGGAACAGGCCGAGACCCGGCTGAAAGAGGCGCTGGCCCGCGATCCGCGCCTGACCGACGCCGAAGGCGAGTCCTACTACGGCTCACTGGGCGGGCTGTATCGGCGGCAAGGGCGACTTTATGCCGCGCTGGACGCTTACGAGCGCGCGCACCAGGTCACGCCGCACTCGTCATACCCACTGATCAACCTGGCCTCGCTGCACAAGCGACTGGGCAACGAGGCAGAGGCCGAGCGAGCCTTTCGCCACGTGGTGCAGCGCGCCCAGTGGCAGCTTGACGACGACCCGCGCGACAACTGGACGCGCTGCGACCTGGCCCAGGCTTACCTGGTGCTCGGCCAGCCGGACGCGGCCTTCCAGCACTTCGCCCGCGTGCTCGACCAGGGAGCCGAGCCGGGCATGTTGGAGACGGTGCGCAGCGGGCTGGCCTTCCTCAGCGAGGCGCCGACGCCCATCCTGCGCCTGGAGGAGCTGATCGCGCGCATTGACGAGGCGCTGGCTCGCGTGCCGCAGGGCGCCGCCCCGTGAGCGCGCTCCCGCCAGACGATCCCGCCGCCCACGTGCTGCGCCTGGCCTTCGGGCAGAGCGTCGCGGCGACGCCCGCGCCGGTTGCGCCGGGCGAGAGCGAGCACGGGCTGGCCTTTGCCCTGGACGCGCCGGGCGTCCCGCCTCACGTGCTGCTGCGCCGCTATCCGCCCGCCCAACAGGCGCAGGCCCTGCGCGCCTTCCGCGTGCTGCGCGCGCTGGGCGCGCTGCGCTTCCCTGTGCCGGCGGTATACTACCTGGGCTGGAGCCAGCACGACGATCACACCCTGCTGCTGGCCGAGCGGGTGGCGGGCTGGCGCGTCGCCGGGCAGCCGCACGCCTTCTTCGCCCGCGTTGGCGCCGACTTCGCCCGCACGCTGGCCCGGCTGCACGCCCTGCCCTGGGACTCGCTGCCAGACCTGCCCGTGACGCCGCTGCGCTACGCCTTCGGCGAGCTGGCCCGGCTGGTGCGCCGCCTGGAAACCTGGGAGCTGCAAGAGATTCTCGACTGGCTGATCCGGCGCGTGGACACAGTCACGGAGCTGCCGCGCACCATCACGCACGGCGAGTACACGCTGGAGCGGGCCGTCGCCCAGCCGCCGCGCATCGTCGCCATCGAAGGGTGGGAGCACGCCGTCCTGGCCGACCCGCGCTTCGATGTTGGCTTTGCCAGCGCCATGCTCGGCGCTTACGGCGTCACCCTCAGCGACCAGTTCCAGGAAGCGTATCAGGCAGTGGCGAGCGTGGTGCCCGACCTGGTCTTCTGGGAAGTGTTCAGCGCGCTGCGCCTGCTGGCGCGGGTGGGGCGCAGCCTGTCCACGCTGCGCGCCGAGCAGCGTGAGCGCTTCCTGGCGCGGGCGTTCCCCTACTGGCAGGGCTTGCTGGCGCTGGTGCAGACGCGGACGCGAGTGGGGTTGCTCTAGCCGCCCGCGCACAGCGTGCTACAATCGGGCGTCATTCACAGGCTCAGCGATGCCTGTTAGATTTCGAGAAAGGAATTTGAAGAACCTATGGACTCCCGTATAACCAAGATGGCCCACGTTCTGCTCCACTACTCGACGAGGGCGCAGCCGGGCGAGCGCGTGCTGATCCGCAGCACCAGCCCTGCCGGTCAGCCGCTCTGCCAGGCGCTCTACGAGGAAGCGCTGCGCATGGGCGCGCGCCCCGCCGTCTACATCCACATGAGCGAGGAAGAGGTGCTCGGCCTGGAAGCGACCGCTGACCCCGACCTGCTGGCCGATGTCAACCCGATGCTCCAGATGATGTACGAGGAAGCGCCAATCATCATCCGCATTGACGCCGAGGAGAACTCGCGCGACCGCAGCGCCTACCCGGTCGAGATGCAGGTCGCGCGGGCCAAAGCGCGCTCGGCGCTGATCAACATTCAGATGCGGCGCGAGGCAGCCGGAGAACTACGCCGCTGCTCGACACAGTTCCCCACCTTCGGCTACGCGCAGAACGCGGGCATGTCGCTACGCCAGTACGAGAACTTCGTCTTCGGCGCGTGCAAGCTCGACCTGGACGACCCGGTCGCCGCCTGGAAAGCCTTCTACGAGGCGCAGGATCGCCTGATCGCCTGGCTGGAAGGGCGCAGGCACCTGCACGTGCGCGGCGACCACATTGACCTGCAGATGAGCATCGCCGGGCGGTTGTTCAAGAACGCCGGCGGCAGGGAAAACTTCCCGGACGGCGAGATCTTCACCGGCCCGGTCGAGGACAGCGTCAACGGCTGGGTGCGCTTCACCTACCCGGCCTACTTCCGCGGCAACGAAGTCAAGGGCGTCGAGCTGGAGTTCCGCGACGGGCTGGTGGTCAATGCCCGCGCCGAGACGAACCAGGATTTCCTGATCGCCACGCTGGATACCGACCCCGGCGCGCGTCGCCTGGGTGAGTTTGCCATCGGCACCAACTGGGACATCCAGCAGTTCACCGGCTCAATCCTCTTCGACGAGAAGATCGGCGGGACGGTGCACATGGCCGTCGGCCAGGGCTATGGCGAGACGGGCAGCGTCAACAACTCCGACGTGCACTGGGACATGATCTGCGACATGCGGCAGGGCGGCGAGATCGTCATTGACGGGGCGCTGTTCTACAAGGACGGGCAGTTCATGGTCGGCTGAGCGTCGCCTGGCTTGCTGCGACATACAAAAACCCCGGCGGCTGGCCGGGGTTTTGCGTGCTCCTCAGGTAGGATTTGAACCTACAACCCTCCGGTTAACAGCCGGATGCTCTGCCGTTGAGCTACTGAGGAATGCGCCTGAAAGCTTACCAGAGTCGCCGGGGGCTGTCAAGACGAAAACCGCCTGTTTGTACGCTTTCTCCAACTGCGATCGGGCGGGCGGGATCAGACGCCGATCAGCGGGCGCTCCGATCCTCGTCCGCTGGCAGCGCGTCGGTGTCCAGCCAGATGGTCACCGGGCCGTCGTTGTGAATCTCGACCTGCATCCGCGCGCCGAAGACGCCTGTCGCCACGCGCGGCACCCCCGCCTGGCGCAGCATGTCGGCGAAGCGCGCGATCAGCGGCTCGGCGACCTGCGGCGGGGCGGCGTCGGTGAAGCTGGGGCGGCGGCCCTTGCGCGCGTCGGCGTAGAGCGTGAACTGCGAGACGACCAGGCAGCCGCCGCCCACGTCCAGCAGCGACAGGTTGAACTTGCCGTCGGCATCCTCGAAGACGCGCAGCCCGGCGATCTTGCGCGCCAGCCATTGGGCCTGCGCGTCGCCATCGCCATGCCCCACCCCGACCAGGATCACGAAGCCGCGATCGATCGCGCCAACGATCTCTCCGTCAACGCGCACAGCCCCACTCTGCACTCGCTGCAACACAGCGCGCATGGCCATCCCTCCCTGCCGAGCAGTTGAGAGAGCGCCTGCGCCCGCCTTCATTCGGCGCTGGCGACTCGCCCAAATAAAACGCCCGCCGATCCGGGCGGGCGGGAGTGGACCTGAAGGGATTCGAACCCTTGACCTCTACAGTGCGATTGTAGCGCTCTCCCAGTTGAGCTACAGGCCCTGGACACCGGGACAAGCAGGGGGTACTCGCCCCAGTATGTCGAAATTGTAGCAGCGCGCCCCGGCAGTGTCAAGGTTGAGCAAGGCGGGCACGGGGACATCTCCCGGCCTGAGAAGCAGAGTTCTGGAACCGCAGAGACGCAGAGGACACAGAGAAGAACGTATGCTTTACTTTTCTCTGCGTTCTCTGCGGTGAGCCTTTGCTCCAGAGTCCGGCGCCGGGGTGCGTAGAGACGCTGCTCCGTGTCATCCACCGTAGGTTATACCGGGCCGGCGCGGGAAGCGGGCTGATTTACCTCACCCCTACCACACGCGGAAAGGGGACAGAACTCCAGCGAGTCGCCGTCGTCCGTGTATGCGCCCGGAATATCGCCCTCCGTTCGTCCTTCGCCCTATTGGCGGACTTGTGTGGGGATAACCTCTATGCCACAATACCCAACCGGGCTACTAGGCGGTGATACATCGTGACTTCCCGACTCATGCGATTTCTGGTCATTTTCCTCATTGTCTACGCCACCTTTGCGGGCGCTGATGTCGAGATTCACCCTCTCGCCAAGATTCTTCACCAGGTTGGCAGTGCCGTGCTCATCGCCGGCTGGCTGTTCAGCCTGCGCCGGCGCCCATTTCCGGTCACCCGTCTGAACGGCCCGCTGTGGGCGCTCACCGCGGGATGGCTGTTGTCCGCCCTGTTGGGAGAGAATCCGCGCGTCAGCTTCGAATTCGTCTGGATGACCTTCGGGCACCTTGTCCTGTTCTTCGCCTGTGTAGACCTGATACGGAACGGTCACCAACGCTGGCTGATGGAAGCCTTGTTCGTGGTTGGAGGCGCCATCGTCCTGCTTGGTGTCGCTGAGATGATCATGTGGTACTTCGGCATCTCGCTGTTGCTGCCGCAATTCGTGCAAGGTTGGCCGGATATTGGCGGTTACACTCTCCCGCCACGTCTCAATGAGCTGAGCCTGCCGCTTGCCCATAACAACCCTACCGGCGCATATGCGGTCGTCCTGATCCCGCTGGCTCTGGCCTGGAGCAACACCACGCCGCAGCGCGATTTACGCTGGGGGTTGCGCGCCCTCGCTGGCGGGCTGATTGGCGTAGTGCTGCTGACGCAATCGCGCGGTGCGTACCTGGC
The DNA here is from genome assembly GCA_023382715.1 of Anaerolineae bacterium. Classification (GTDB taxonomy): domain Bacteria; phylum Chloroflexota; class Anaerolineae; order Aggregatilineales; family Aggregatilineaceae; genus UBA2029. The sequence goes on along the minus strand of JAHDWP010000006.1, from coordinate 55,962 downwards.
ATTGGTCGCGCTGGCTGGATTCAGCGCGGTGATCTGGCTGTTGCGGGCTGATACGCGCGCGCGCTTCCCAAAACGCCTGCAGATAGTCCTTCAGCGGCGCATCATTCTGGCGGCGGCGGCGGTCGGCGGAGTTATCGCCATCGCCGTGCTATATCAGATCATCATCAATCCCAGCCGCCCAAATCCTAATGATGTCACGCGGATGGACCTGTGGTACAGCGCGGTTCGCATGTTTCAGGATCAACCGTGGCTGGGGGTTGGCCCGTATCAGTTCAAGGGAATCCGGCTGTACTATAGTAACTGGCCGGGGTCCTATGGCTACATATCCCTGAACCATGCCCATAATCTGTTCTTCAGCCTCATCGCCGAAGGGGGCATTGTTCTGCTGGCGCTGTCAATCGCCCTGTTGGTGCGTTTTGGCCGGGTCTGGCGGTCGGCCTGGATCAGCGCTCCACCACCGACGCGCCGCCGACTCGAGGCGGGGCTGGCCGCGCTGCTGGCGTTCGGCGTCCATAATATGGTGGATGCGTTTCTTCAGACACAATTGCTGATCCCGATTCTGATCATCCTGGCATATACAGCCGCCCATGATCCAGAGTCAGCGCGCCCGGCGCGGCCTTCGCGTCTGGCCGTGTCACGGGCGCGCCTGGAATACGCCGGCACTGCGATTGCGCTCGTAGCCTGCCAGATCGCCTTTCTGCCCATCCACCGGGGTGCGCTCAGCCAGCTCCGCTTCATCCAGCTCGATGCCCAGGAGCGTTACACCGAAGCTCTGGAGGCGGTGCACCAGGCGCGAGAAGCGGATCCGTGGCTTGACCTCTACCAGTTTGAAGAAGCGATGGTCCTGGGCCAGCTGGCCAATGAGAACCCGGAGAGGTATCTGGCAAAGGCCATTGCCGCCTTCGAGACCAGCGTGACCCTCATGCCGGCCTGGGACCTGGGTTGGTACAATCTCGCCGCCCTCTACGCGCAGGCCGGGCGCTACCAGGAGGCCGTTGAAGCGCAGCGGGAAGCCCTGGCCCGGGACCCCCAAATCTGGGACTATCGTTTCAAATTGGGCGAGTATCTGGTGCTGTCAGGCGACTCCGCCTCCGGGCGCGACATCTTGCTGAAAGCGCTCTCCAGCCGTCCCTGGCTCATCGCTTCCGGCCTCTGGGCAGAGCACGAGCCGCTCGCGAACTTCCCCCTAGAGGCTCTCGACCACTTCAGCGGAACAGCTACAGAAATTGACCTGCTGCTCTACTCCGCTGACTTCGAGCGGCTGGGCGACTTGGCTGCGTCTTCCGGAGAGGGCACCGTTTCGCCCGCCGTGCAGCAGAGATTGGCGGCGCTGTGGCCCGCAGGAGCCGAGCTGCCGTGCATCTACTGCTATCATGTCCGTGCCAACCGCGATCTGTTTGAGGCGGAGCGCCTTCTGCACGCGGAGGCACCAGATGCCGCCGCAGTCGCGTCCGCGGAGAAGCTGGCGCGCAGAGCGCTCTTTCTGCACAGCGCTCAGGACTACTGGGCCTGGTATATCCTGGCTCGCCTGGAAGGCGGGCGCGGGGCCAGCGACGTTGACTCGTATCTGGTTCGAGCGGTCCGCTTCCCCCCCGACTATCGTCATGCTTTCGCTGCCTTCTACCGCATGGCAGGGGCGCTTGACGTTCTGCCGCAGGCGCGCGTGCCGGTCATGAGTCCGATCGCCTATGAGCCGTGGCTGCGGCTGGCCGCCCGCGAGGGAGAGCGCGGCAACTGGGACAACGTCGCCGCTATCCACGAGGCCATCCTGCGGGCAGACCCTTATGCGAAGCTGGCGGGACCCTGAGACATCGCCGGCGGCAGGCTATAAGGGGGTCCGGCGCCGTGAGTTCCCTGTGAAATAGCGGAGGCGTCGCAGTTCCCCTGCAGTCTATTGAGGCCACAGACGCGATATCACTGATTGCCTCACTACTGGCTGCTGAAGTGTGCAGCTTCATCCCACCCGGCCCTGCACTGAGAATGCGGACAGGGTGAGCGATTCGCATGGCCTGCTCAGCCGCTCCGCACTGTCTCGTAGATGCGCAGCAGTTGCGCGTAATTGTGCGCGGCGGTGTACTTCTGCTCGTACTCGCGGCGGGCAGCGCGCCCCATCTCGGCCATCTCCGCCGGATGATCCCACGCCCAGCGCACTTTGGCGGCCAGGTCTGCCGCGTCGCCGGGGACGAAGTGCAGCCCCGTCACGCCGTCGGTCACAATCTCGGCCATCGCGCCCGTGCGCGAGGCGATGACCGGCACGCCGCAGGCGAAGGCTTCGATTGCGACGAGGCCGAATGTTTCATAGTAGCTCAGCGACGGCCAGACCATCACTCGCGACTGGCCGAGCACAGCGAGCGCCGCCTCATGGGGCAGCCAATCCACAAACTCGACCTGCGCCACTCTTTGCCGGCCAGTGTAGTCCATTAATTCGTCACGGAGCGGGCCAGCCCCCACCACTTTCAGCGAAATTCCTGCCAGATCGCGCCAGGCTTGCAGCAGTTCTCGACAGCCTTTTTCCGGCGAGAGCCGCCCTATGTACAGGGCATAGTCACCTGCCGGTTCACGCCAACCCGGATCGGGAGACACGAAGTTCGGCTTGACGGTAATTTTGTGGGCGGGCAGGCCTGCCTGGACGAACTTCTGCCGCCCGAATTCCGTCAGGGCAATGTAGACATCCACTGCCTGTGACCAGGTGCGTCGCAGCCGGTGAAAGGCGAGAAGCGCAGCGACTGCGCCTGTGAGCACCCGGCTGTTGTGATAGCAAGCATGAACCACCCCCGGCCAGGCAATCTCTTTGCCCAGACAATCTTCGCACACCCGCCCGTCGCGGAAGAAGGTCGCTGCCGGACAACTCAGACGGTAGTTGTGCAGCGTTTGCACCACTGGCACGCCCGCCTGGCGGCAGGCGATGTACGCCGCCGGGGAGATCATGAAGTGCGTGTTGTGGAAGTGCGCCACGTCCGGCTTTTCCGCCGCGATCAGCGCGCGCAGGTCGCGCACGGCGTCGCGCGCCCAGATCATGCGCAGGGGGAGCAAAGCTCTGGCGGCGGGGGAGAGGGCGCGCACTTCGGCGTTGGAGCGGGTGTAGGTGACGACGGTGTGCCCGTGCTCGCGCAGCAGGGCCGCCTCGCGCGCGAAGACGGTATCCTCGCCGCCGGGCTGCTGGTAGGTGTTATGGACGAGTAGGGTCTTCATCGCGCTGCCCGGCGAAAGGATTGTCGCGGCCCCACCAGTAACAGCCAGTCGCCAGCTTCCAGGCAATGCGCGTCCCTTTGGCGATCACCTTCCTGGCGCGCAGCGAATAGAGCGATGCGTCGCCGCTATAGCGACGGCGCATGATGCGGTCTTCGGCGTTGCTCTCGGCGCGGCGAGCCTGGTTCTTCTGCTGGGGGTAAAAGCGCATCCGCGACCAGTAGCGGCGGACGTGATGCAGGCGCGTCACGTCGGCGAAGCGAATCCACAGGTCGGCGTCCATCGCCAGGTCGAACGCCTTATCCAGCCCGCCCACCTGCCGGTAGAGACTCATGCGCCAGAAGGTGGACGGCTGGGGGATGAAGTTGTAGTCATACGTCCAGATGAAGCGGCTGAAGGCATGCTCGCGCTTGGGCCGGATCGGACGACCGTCAATGTCAATCCACGAGCTATCGCCGTAGACGACCTGCGCCTGCGAGTGCGCGGTGAAGAACTGCGCGACTTCGCGCAGCGTCCAGGGTTCGTGCAGGTCGTCGGAGCACAGCCAGCCGCCGATCTCGCCCGTCGCGCGGTCGAAGCCCTTGATCAGCGCGTGCGTCTGGCCTTCGTCCGGCTCGCTGACCCAGTAGGCCAGGCGGTCGGCGTAGCGTTCGACGATCTCAACGGTGCTATCGGTCGAGCCGCCGTCAATGACCAGCACCTCCAGGTTGGGGTAGCCCTGGTCGAGCAGGCTGCGCAGCGTCGCCTCGATGAAGCGGCCCTGGTTGAAGGAGGGGATCACGATACTGATGTGGGGAAAGGTGTCCATGTGCCGGGGTCTCCTCGTCCAGGCATCACTTCCTGAGCACTTCATGATAGAGCGTCTCATAGCGGCGGGCAACCAGTGTCAGCTCGTATTCGCGCTCCACTTTGCGCCGCGCTGCCTCGGCCAACGCCCGGCGGCGCGGCTCGTCTTCGAGCACCCACGCGATTCCCCGCGCCAGGTCATCCTCGTCGAAAGGGCGGGCCAGGTAACCGGTCTGCTGCTGCGCGATCAGGTCGGGCATCCCGCCGATCTCGAAGGCGGCACACGGCACGCCGCAGGCCAGCGCTTCCAGCACCGTGTTGGGGAAGTTGTCCTGCCGGGAAGGGGCGACGAAGACATCCGCCGCCGAGTACAGCAGAGCCAGACTGAGATCGTCGCGCAGGCTGCCCACATAGGTAGCCGGAAGGCCGAGGTCGGGCCGGTCTGCCGGTGCGGACGCGCCGAAGACGACCAGATGCAGGCGATCCTTCTCCACAGACTGGGCCAGCGAGCGCAGCGCGCCCTGCAGGTGATTGAAGCCCTTCAGGGGGTCGCTGGTGCTGTGCATCGCGCCGAAGAGGATCAGGCGGCGGTTGGCGGGGAGTCCCAGCACCCGCCGCGCCAACGCCTGCTCGTGCGGTCTGTAGCGAGACGTATCAATGCCGTTGGGGATCACCTCAATCCGCCTGTCGCCAAACAGCGCGCTCTGCCTCGCGCAGTCGGCCAGCCAGCGACTTAGAGCGACCAAAGTCAGGTCTAGCCCCGCCCAGTGTTTGCGCTTCTGCCCCCAGACCCGGCGGCTGAGGTCGCGCTCGCGATCTGAGTCAAGCTGCGGGCAGTCCCCGCACGACTGCTGGTAGCGCGCGCAGTCCATGGCCTGATGGCAGCCGCCGGTGAACGCCCACATATCGTGCAGCGTCCAGACCAGCGGGCGCTTGAAAGCGGGCAGCGTCCGGATAGGGAGGAATCCCGCCCCGATCCAGTGCAGGTGAATCACGTCCGGCTGCAGGCGGGCGACGATCGGGGCGATGCCGGTGGGCACCCAGCCCACGCTCCAGGTGAGCGGCTGGCGGCGGGGATAGCGGCGCAGGGGAAGCTGATCCAGATAGCCGCACGCCTTGAACACCACTTTGCGCATATCCTGGCGTAGACCGGTTGGCGCAGGGCGTCCATCGGCAGCGGGAACGGCGAAGGCGGGGTAGGTGTGTGGATCGTCCCCGCCCTTGCGCCGGACGATCATCCGCGAATCGATGCCGATGGCGCGCAGTCCCAGGTGAAGGCGTTGGGCGGCGCGCGCTGCCCCGCCGCTGGTGTCCTCTGCGCTAAGCTGTACCACACGCATACGCCATCACCTCTGGGAAATAGAACCCGACGAGCGTACCATTCGCCGGGCGCGCCGCCCGCTGGCATAGCTCTGGAACCGGCTCGATCAGGATGCCCCGCCAGCCCTGCCAGCGCTCATAATAGTATGTGTTGCTCTGGCTCAGGCCATCATTGGCCCCAAGCTCGACGAAAAAGCCCGCTTGATAGGACAGATAGGGCAAGAGCTTGCGATCCAGGGCGTTGAGGGCCAGCCAGGAATAGCGGTCGCTCCCCAATCGCTCAAACAGCATCCGCCGCAGGTGCACCAGTTGGCGCTTCACAGCGAGCGCGTTAGTGATCATGGCTGGTCTCAAAAGGATTAGGATAGACCAAAGCGCGCGTCTGCATTTTCCCCAAAGGAACCAGAGCCGGGAACAGGAACGAGCTAAGATAGGCCTGCACGCCATATGATACAGTGGTCGCAATCGCCGAGCCAATCCCGCCTAAGGGCGGGATCAGCACCAGATTCAGCAGCACGTTCGCCACGGCCCCCAGGATGCTGGCTCTTAGGGTCAGAATCTGGCGGTTCTCAGACTGGACGACGGCGCTGCGCAATAAGCTCATGCTACTCCATACCCCTGACCAAATCAGGATCGTTAGCATCGGCGCGGCGTCGCGGAAATCCCCGCCGTAGAAGAACCTGATGATGAAGGGTGCCAGGATAGTGGTGGGGATCGCCACGCCGTAGGAGATCAACACCACCAGGTTGAACAGGCGCTGGATGCGCTGGCGGTACTCGGCGGGCGCTAGAGTCTTGGAGCGGACAATCGTCGGGAAAAAGGTGGTGCGGATGGCCATCGGCACAAACAGCCATATCTCGGACAGCTTGACGGCAGAGGCGTACAGGCCAACCTCGCGTGCGCCTTCTTCGCCGGAGATCATCTGGCCCAGCATCGTCTGGTCAATGCGCATATAGACCATGACCGCCAGGCTCTCGATCAGCAGCGGCCAACTGTCGGAGAGCAGGCCCCGTGCGCGGGCCAACTGCGCGCGCCAGGCGGGCAGCGTGCCGCGCGTGCGCTGGAAGACGATCACCAGCCCCAGGGCGAACAGCCCGCTTTCGACCACTGTGATCACGGCGAAAACCAGCAGCGACGCCCCGGCCAGGACTGCCCCCACGCGCACCGCGCTGGCGACCAGCAGGGCCGCGTTGCGCGCGTAGACCACGTACTTGGCGCGCACCTGGGCGTTGAACCACTGCTCGATGACGGTGAACGCCTGGAAGATCATCCCGCAGGCGATCACCCAGACCAGCCGCTGGGTCTCCGGCTGATGAGGGCGCAACCAGAGCACCGCCACCGCCGCCAAAGCCATCCCCGCCGCCGCGCCGCCGAGCATCAGCACAAAGGCGCTGCCCAGCGTGGCGTTCTCGTCCTGCGGCTTCTCAACCAGGTCGCGCATGACCAGGTTGGGCAGGCCCAGCAAGGCCAGCGGCGTGAACAGGGAGACGAAAGCCAGCGCAAAGGCCAGCGTGCCGTACTGCTGCGGCCCCAGGTAGCGCACCACCCAGGCGTTGACAAGCATCACGCTGAACAGGCGCAGCACGTTGTCGGCAAAGAGCCAGCCGATGTTCTCCACGATCCGGCGCGAACCGGGGTTACGCGCCTGGAAATCATGAAGCCGGGCCGCTATCTGGCGATATTCTCTCAAGCGGATACCCCTTGCCGGGTGAGTGCGATGCAGTGAGCATTCTAGCAAAGGTTGGCGGAATGCACCTGGGCGCGTGCCTGGCTGACAGGGGTGGCAGGGATGCGGCATCTTACAGGGGCAGATGCACGCCTGATCGCCGTCGCTTGATACCTGCTGACCGAGTCCTGGCCACCACCTGCCGATGTCTTATGTCAGCGCCCATGTACAGCGTCATCCTCAGCGATAACCTCCCCGACAAGTCGCCCTTCGCGCGCTGCGTCGCTCATCTTTCCAGGGACTTCTTCTGAAACTGCGCAGGAGCAGCGACACCGCGGGAGAAGAAGCCAAGGATCGGGGACAAGCGTGCAAACCCGCTCGAAGGGGTGTTGCGCTGCTGCGCCCTTGTCGAGAAGGGTCTCCAAACTTGTCCTTACCGATCCACCCCTCCGGGTGCAGAGGCGAAGCAGACCGGGCACAGCGAGGCCAAGGCAGTATTGTCGAACGACCGCTCAGGACTCCAGGCTCACCCCTTCCGGCGCGGGGACTCGCTCCACGCGCACGGCGCACACCTTAAGCTCCGGAATCTTGGAGACGGGGTCGAAGACATTCAGCGTCAGCTCGTTGGCCAGGGCCTCCGCGTAGTGGAAAGTCATGAAGATGACGCCCCGCTGAGGCCGGTTGAACACGCGCGCCCGCGCCGTCACCGAGCCGCGCCGCGACGTAACGCGAATCCAGTCCCCATCGGCAATGCCCAGTCGCGCCGCGTCCTGCGTGTGCACCTCGACGCGCTCATCGGGGGCCAGGAACTCCAGCCCGCCCACGCGCCCGGTCATCGTCCGCGTGTGCCAGTGCTGGAGCACGCGCCCGGTCGTCAGGATGAAGGGATATTCGTCATCGGGCAGTTCGGGCGGCGGCTGGTGCTGCACGGGGCTGAACAGCCCGCGCCCGCGCGGGAACGCCATCGTGTGCAGGATCGGCGTGCCGGGATGCGCGGCGTCGGGACACGGCCACTGCAAACCGTCGCCGTCCAGCCGGTCGAAGGTGATGCCGCCGTAGATCGGGGTCAGCGCGGCGATCTCGGCCAGGATGCTGGCGGGATCGGCGTAGTCCCAGCCGGGCGCGCCCATGCGCCGGGCCAGGTCGCGGGTGATCTGCCAGTCCGGGCGGGCGTCGCCGGGCGGGGCGAACGCCTGGCGCACGCGCTGGACGCGGCGCTCAGTGTTGGTGAAGGTGCCGTCCTTCTCAGCGTAGGCGGCGGCGGGCAGCACCACGTCGGCGTACTCAGCCGTCTCGTTGAGAAAAATATCCTGCACGACCAGGAAGCTCAGCGCGGCCAGGCATTCGCGGACATGGGCCGAGTTCGGGTCGCTCATGACCGGGTTCTCGCCCATGATCAGCATGGCGCGCACGTCGCCGCGTTTGGCAGCGGGCAGCATCTCGCTCAGCGTCAGGCCGGGACGCGGGGGCGGCTGTTCCACGCCGTGAAAAGCGGCGAATTTCGCGCGCACGGCCTCGTCATTGACGCGCTGGTAGCCGGGGTAGACGTTGGGCAGGCCGCCCACGTCGCACGATCCCTGTACGTTGTTCTGCCCGCGCAGCGGGTTGACGCCGCCGCCGGGCACACCCGGGTTGCCGGTGAGCAGGGCCAGGTTGGCCACAGTCAGCACGTTCTGGTGACCGTCCACGTGCTGGGTGATGCCCATCGCGTAGAAGATGGCGGCGGGCTTGTTCTCAGCGTAGAGGCGCGCCGCGCGGATGATGTCGTCGGCGGGCACGCCGGTGATCCGGCTGACGCGCTCCGGCGGATACTTATCCACGATCGCGCGCCAGGCGTCGAAGTTCTCGGTGCGCGCCTCAATGAACGCCTGATCGTGCAGGTTCTCGGCCAGGATGACGTGAGCCAGCCCGTTGAGCAGGGCGGGATTCGTCCCCGGACGGACGCGCAGGTACAGCGTCGCGAAGTCGGCCAATTCGATGCGGCGCGGATCGGCGACGATGAGCTGCGCGCCGTGCTGCCGCACCGCCTTCTTGATTTGCAGGCTGAGGACCGGGTGCTGCTCGGTCGTGTTGGTGCCAATGGCGAGGATAGCCCGCGCCTGGGGAATATCGGCGATGGAGTTGGTCATCGCGCCGCTGCCGAAGGCCTGCACGAGGCCTGTCACGGTGCTGCTGTGTCAAAGGCGGGCGCAGTGGTCTATGTTGTGCGTGCCGATCACCTGCCGCGCCAGCTTTTGCATCAGGTAGTTCTCTTCGTTGGTGCATTTGGCGCTGCACAGCAGGGCGATGGCATCCGGACCGCTCTCGGCCTTGATCGCGCTCAGCCGCGCGGCGACCAGATCGAGCGCCTCGTCCCAGGGGGCCGGTTGCAGCGTCCCCTCGCGGCGGATCAGCGGCGTGGTCAGGCGGTCGGGGTGCCACAGGAAGTCGTGGCCGAAGCGCCCCTTGACGCACAGCTTGCCGAAGTTGGGCGGCGCGGCGAAGGGCGCGGTGACACGGTAGACGCGGCGATCCTTGACATGCAGGTCAATCTTGCACCCCACGCCGCAGTACGGGCAGACGGTGCGCACGATGCGGTCGGATTGGATCATGAGCTTCACCTGTGAGCTGAAGACGAGCGAGAGGCGGAGCAGGCTCGCGCACCCTCATAGTAGCACAAAACGCCCGCCGCAAAAACGCGGGGAACGGGGCGCGCAGGTCTTCAGCCGGCCTCTGGAGCGGCCCGTTTAGCCCGCGCTGAGCTTGTAGCCGACGCCCCACACCGTCTCGATCTCGGCGGTGCTGCCAGCCAGCTTGGCCCGCAGGTGGGCGATATGCACGTCCACCGTGCGCGTCTGCCCGTAGAAGTCGAAGCCCCACACCAGATCAAGCAGCTTCTCGCGGCTGAGCACCAGGCCCCGGTTTTCGAGCAGGGCCAGCAGCAGGTCGAACTCCTTGGCGCGCAGGTCCACCAGCCGCCCGGCCACGCGCACCTCGCGCCGCGCCGGATCAACTGCCAGGTTGCCGGCGCGCAAGGGCGCTTCTCCTTCGCGGGGGTGGCGCGGCTCGGCCCGGCGCAGAATCGCCTTGATGCGCGCGACCAGCTCGCGCGGGTTGAATGGCTTGGTCAGGTAGTCGTCCGCGCCCAGCTCCAGGCCCACGATCTTGTCAATGTCGTCATCACGGGCGGTGAGCATGAGGATCGGCAGATCGGACTCGGCGCGGACGCGCTTGCAGACTTCCCAGCCATCCAGCCGGGGCAGCATCAGGTCGAGCACCATCAGCGCCGGGCTGTCCTGGGCGATGCGCTCCAGGGCGGCCAGGCCGTCGCCGGCGCTGATCACCCGGAAGCCGTCCTGCTTGAGATACAGGCTGGCCAGCTCAATGATGTGCGGCTCGTCGTCCACCAGCAGGATCAGATCGTGGGGCATGGGTCGCCTCACTTCACAGGGTAGGCATGGGCGATCTCAAGCTGTCCCACAGGGGCGAGCCTGGCCGGAACGGCAGCGATCGCGCCATAGGTCCCGCTCACGGTGAATATCTCCATTTCGTAGCCCTCGCCCTGCCTATGCACCAGAACAATCGCCCCTATACAGCGTAAAGCTGTGTTACAGTGTCCATCCTGCGGCTCCTGTGATCCGGTTGGTGCTTCGCAACCCCAACTCTATCACGGAGTCGCATTTTTATTGAGAATACTGCGCCTGGCCCGGCCCCCCATCCCCGGCCCTTCCCCCACGAGGGGAGGGGTTTGGGGTGGGGGGGACAGCGAGCAACTGCCGACGGACTTCCGCCAGCCTGTAGTAGATGCCCCGTACCTTTGGCCCCTAAAGCTGCCGCCCGTGACCAGTTGGGCAGCTTCATAGGCCAACCCCCTAAACCTCCACCACCAGCGTATCGTAGGCGAAGGTGACCGGCAATCCCTCGCCCTGCAGGCGCGCAGCCACTTGTTCCAGGTCATCATGGCCCAGACCAACCGGCTCCTCGATGTGCGTCAGGATCACGCGGCGGGCGTCCAGCGCGCGCACCATGTCGAGCGTCTGCTCAAAGGTCGCCTCGGCGCGCAGGACGGGGTGCTCGGCGGAGATGATCCGCGCTCCGCTGAGCGGGTCGAACACCGGCAGGCCCATCGGCAGCACAGCCAGGTCTACGCCGCGCACCTCGGCGGGCGGCGCCCAGCCGAATAGCTCATCGGGCGCGATCAGGACGCGCGTCGCCCCTTCCTCGAACAGGAAGGCGTAGACATAGTCCTGGGCGACGCGAAAGGGGCGGATGGTCACGCCGTTGCGGGCGACGGTCTCGCCGTCGCGCAGCACGATCACCTCCACCACGCCGAGACGCTGCAAATACATCAGTTGCTCCCACGCGCCCAGCCGGTGGTGAAAGTCTTCCGCGACCTGCTGCGGCAGGTAGACCGTGCTGCGGCGATGCTGGGGCGGCCAGTTCAGCCAGTCGCCGTTCATCGTCTCCCACACGCGCAAGCCGGCCACGTGATCGGGGTGCCAGTGCGAGTACAGGCAGGCCGGGACGTGAGCGATTCCGGCGCGGTCGAGCTGGAACTTGCTCTCTTCCGGCGTGTCTATCAGCATGTTCGGCCCGTGCACGAAGACGCTCGGCCCGCTGCGGCTGTAGGGCACGCCTCTGGCGCGCGCTTCCGCGCAGATGCGGCAGGTACACCCTGGTCGCGGCGTGGTGATCGCGCCGCCGGAGCCTAGAAACTCGATGCGCATGAGATTCTCTCGCTTGGGGATATGGTCCGCACAGATTCAGGCAATGCGGGGCGTACAGGCGATACGCCCCTTTGCTCGCTCGTGATGATTTTATTGCTTCGCTCAGTCCGGCAGGACGGCGATGGCGTCAATCTCAACCCGCACGCCCACCGGCAGGGCGCGCACAGCATAGGTCATGCGCGCCGGCGGGTCTGCCGGGAAGAACGTGCGGTAGACCTCGTTCATCTCGGCAAAAGCGCTGATGTCGGTCAACAGCACGTTGACTTTGACCACGTGGGCCAGGTCGGTGCCCGCCGCCTCCAGGATGGCGGCGATGTTGCGCAGCACCTGAGCGGTCTGCTCGGCGACGGTCGGCCCGATGATCTGCATCGTCTCCGGCACCAGCCCGCCCTGGCCGGCCACATACACAGTGTCGCCCGTCCGGATCGCCTGCGAGTAGGGGCCGATGGCGGCGGGCGCTTTGTCGGTGCGGATCACTTCGCGCGGCATGAGACTCAGCTCTCTCTCTTCATCAGGCGGGCAGGACGGCGACGGCTTCGATCTCGACCAGCGCGCCCAGCGGCAGGTCGCGCACGGCAAAAGCGGCGCGCGCCGGCGGCTGCGTGGGGAAGAACGCGCTGTACACGTCGTTCATCTCCTTGAAGGCGGCGATGTCGGCCAGGTATACCGTGACCTTGACTACCTGGGCCATGTCCGTGCCTGCTGCCTGGAGAATGGCGGCCATGTTCAGCAGCGCCTGCTCCGTCTGCGCGGCGACGGTGCTGCCGGCAAGCTGCTTGGTCTCCGGCACCAGGCCAAGCTGCCCGGAGACGAAGACGAAGCCGTTGGCGGTGATGGCCTGCGAATAGGCCCCTACTGCGGCAGGCGCGCGGGGGGTGGCGATCACTTCACGGGACATGCGATAACTCCTCTCTATGTTCTCTTCTCATCAGGTACCTGCCTGTCACTTCGCCCTCGCAGAGGCGCTGTTCTGTGTCACGCGGCGATCCGCCCAATACGGCTCCCAGGCGCGCCGCGCTGCCCGGCGTCTCGGCTTCCAGAGCCGGAATTTTTCACCGGTCTGGGCTTTCTGCCTTGCCAGCCCCCGCCGCCAGCCAGACGACCTGGTAGGCGTCCAGCGTCAGCGGCTTGTGGCGCGGATAGGTTGTGCCGGTGATCAGGTCGGTTGGCTCCGGCGGCGTCCAACCCAGCCGGACGGTCTGCTCCTCCTCGGAGAAGTTGGCCAGGACGAGCACCTGTCCGCCGCGCACATAGCCGAACACGTGCGCGTTATGCGTGTCGAAGAAGCGCGTGTCGCCGTTGGCCAGGGCGGGCATATGCCGTCTGAGATCGATCAGCCTGCGCAAGGCTTGAAAAATGCGCCCGGCGTCGGTGTCGGGATCGTTGCGCTCGGCGGCCCGTTCCCACTCGAAGGCGCGGCGATGCACCCAGCGACTGTCCCCCGCCTTGTTGAGATCGTCCGCGTAGCCGTAATCGTTGAGCATGGCGATCTCGTCGCCCAGGTAGATCAGCGGGATGCCGCCCGCGCTCAGGATCACCGCGTGGATCAGCGCGATACGGCGCAGGGCCAGCTCGCGGTAGCGGTCGTTGCCCGCCTCGTGAGCGTGCTCCAGCCCGGCCAGCGACGCGCACATGCCGGAGATGCGCATATCCTGCGTGCGCGGGTTGTAGTTGAAGGGCACCCCGCGCGCAAAGCTGCCGGGGAACCTGCCAGTGTAGAAGGCGTTGAGGAACTGGCGGTGATCGAAGCCGTTGATGCCCAACTCCCAGGCGTCCTCGTCGGCGAACGTCCAGCCGATGTCGTCGTGGCAGCGCACGTAGTTGACCCACGTGCACCCTTCCGGCAGGGCGAAGCGCTTCTGCATCGAGTGGTGCAGCAGGGCCACGCGCCGCGTCGCCAGCGACTCCCACAGCAGGGCCATCAGCGTCGGATTGTACGAGATGGGCGCTTCGCCAGGGCTGATGTAGCGGGCGACTTCGGCGGGGTGGACGATGGCCTCGGACTTGAAGAGCAGCGCCGGGGCGACGATGCGTGCCAGGGCGTTGAACGCCTGGATGACCGTGTGCACCTGGGGCAACCCCTCGCAGGGCGTGCCCATCTCCTTCCAGATGAAGGCCACCGCGTCCAGGCGCAGCACCTCCACGCCCAGGTTGGCGATGAACAGCAGCTCACCGAGCATGGCGCGGAACACGTCCGGGTTGGCGTAGTTGAGGTCCCACTGAAAGTTGTGGAAGGTCGTCCACACCCAGCGATCCATCTCCGGGCGGTAGGTGAAGCTGCCCGGCGCCTGCTCTGGGAAGATTTCGCGCAGGTGCTGCTCGTACTGGTCGGGCAGCGCCCGGTCGGGGAACATCAGGTAATACGCCTGGCAGGTCGGGTCGCCGGCCAGGGCCTTCCGTGCCCAGTCGTGCTCGTCAGAGGTGTGGTTGAAGACGAAATCGAGCACCAGGCTGATCCCCTCGGCGCGCAGGGCGGCGGCCAGCTCGCGCAGCTCGGCGATTGTGCCCAGGCGCGGGTCTACCTCGCGGTAGCTGCTGATGGCATAGCCGCCGTCGCTGTTGTCTGTGGGGCAGCGAAAGAGCGGCATCAGGTGCAGGTAGGTCAGGCCCAGTTCCTTGAAGTAGGGGATTTTGGCGCGCACGCCGGCCAGGCTCCCGGCGAACAGGTCCACGTAGCACACCCCGCCGACCATCTGCTCGCTGTGGAACCAGCGCGGATCGGCTTCGCGCGCCCGGTCGAGCGCCTTGAGGGCAGGGAGGCGCTCGGCACAGAGACGGGCCGCCGTCAGCAGAATCTGCTCCAGGTGGTAGAAGAAATCGTAGCGCGCCCCATAGAGGGCGTGCAGCAGGCGGAAGGCTGTCGGAAAGTGCCGCGCCAGCCGCGCGCTGAATTCCTCCTGCGCTTCGCCTTCTGGCAGCAGGGGCAGCACGCGCGGCAGCAGCCGCTCCAGGGTGATGGTTGCTTCTGTGCCCCAGTCCATAGCTGACCCGTTCCCTTGTTGTGCGAATTTCACCGTGCTCCGGTGGATTAGCGAGATGAGCTGGCCATCAGGTCGCTTGCCGCCGGTTTACCTCACCCCCTAGCCTCGCTACGCTCGGCTTTCCCCCCTCTCCGTGAACGGCGAGGGGGAGGTGAGGCGCGTTAGCGCTGAGCGGGGGTGAGGTAAACGTCTGGCGCGATAATACCGCCTGTCCAAAAAACAAAGAGCCTCAGCGCAGCACCGGCCACATCTCGTGGTGCAGATAGTCGCGCAGAATCTGCGGCGTGTCGCTCTGGTCTGCGAACGGCTGAGCCAGCAGCTCCTCGATAGGCTTGAAGGCCACAGCGCTGGCTTCCAGGCCGTCCGCGTGGAGCGCCCCGCCGGCGACGCGGCACTCGATGGCCAGGCCCAGGTTGTGCGCCAGGTCGCCGTTGGGAAAGCGGGCCAGCATCAGCGGCGTCTCGCTGTAAAGACCTACCACGCGGGTCGGCTCCACGATCAGTCCCGTCTCCTCGCGCACCTCGCGCACGACGGTGGCAGTGGTCGTCTCGCCCAGGTCGGCGTAGCCGCTTGGCGGGTGCCACAGCCCATCGTCGGTGCGCTGCGTGCACAGCAGGTCTCCGCGCTCATTGGGCACCAGGCCCATCGCCCCCGGCAGAATCACCGGCGCGTGCCCGATCGCCGCACGCAGCAGCGGATAGTAGGGCGTCAACACTGGCTCGGCGTAGATTGGCTCCAGCACAGCCTCGCCCGGCGACTCCAGGGCCGCGCGAACCATCGCCCGGTAAGCGGGCGGGAAGAGCGGCAGGGCTTCGTCCACCGCCAGCCAGGAGACGGCCAGCGTCTCGCTGCCGTCGGCGCGAATCTGTCCCCCGATCGGACGCGAGACGACGCAGGCTGTCCACTGCTGGACGTAGTCCCCGTTGGGATAGCGCAGGTTGTAGTCGGGGTGGCTGAAGACGCCGACCAGCCGCTCGACCTCGACGCGCAGGCCGGTCTCTTCGAGAGTCTCGCGCACGGCGCAGGCGCGGATGCTCTCGCCCAGTTCCAGCGCGCCGCCGGGCACGCCCAGCCAGTCGAAGTCATAGCGGCGCTGGACGAGGATGCGCCCGGCCTCGTCGAAGACCAGGTTGGTGGCGTAGACCAGGTAGATGAGTCGGGGGCCGACGCGCTCGCGCAGCCACTTGACATAGCCATCGGCCCGGCTGACGAACTGTTGTGACACTGTCTATTCCTCTCAACACCAGACCAACCCTCATTGTACCGGGCCGGGGGGCTTCTGTCATGGGCGGCGCTGGGGAGACTCGGACTCTGGAGCAAAGGATCATCGCCGGGGCGCAGAGAGCGCAGAGGAAAATCAATTGTGGGCAGTCTCTCGATCAAGCGCTGTTAGAGACCGGGTGATAGGATAGCAGTTCTTCGATCGGTCAAACGTGGTCAGCGAGACCGGCGATCATCGCGGGTGAGCGGTGAGAGGCCGTTTGCGAAGCCCGGGCTGGCGGGTTCACCCCACCCTCTCAGTCTCCTCTCCACGCGCGGCCATACATTACCCACAAGTAGCCCTGTCCCAGCTTCTTCCTTCCGCGTAGCGCGAGGGAAGGGGAGCAGGTCTGCCGCTTTCCTCTCCTCCCCCCGTATGATACTTTAGCGAACGAACGTGCCAGTTTCGTAGGGGCGCTGCTCTGCTGCGACCCCGTAGGGGCGTATTTGCAATACGCCCTACGGAAGTGTTTCGCCTATTCCCCGCCTGGCCCGCTCTCTGTCAACAACTGTGAGCGCGGGTCGCTCAGCAACGACACGTCGAGCAGCAACAAATCACCGCTTTCCTGCGGAAACTGTAGCACCACCTTCGCCAGTTGCGTTAGATCGATACCATCCAAACCCCCGAGCTGAAAGCGGTTTGCGCCCGCCAAAATCGGCATGTCGCTAAACCCAAACCGCTCATCTGGTTCGGTGTAAAGCAAGGGGGTGGTGCTGGCAGCAAACGTTCCACTGTGGCCCGCCGCATCCACAAGGCGAACCGTGTAGCGGATGGCTGCTGCGCCATTGTTCAGGTCGCTGGTTGGATCAAGGACGGCGCGGACATTGAGCGCGTCGTAAACCGTCGCGTCAATTGGCGAAAAGGTCAGCGTATAGCTTACGGCGGGCTGCTCCCAGGTCAGCCGCTGCACGCTTGGCTCACCTGGCACCCCAAATTGATCGAGCGTGACGAAGGTTGGATGGCAGATCTCTCCGGCTTCACACAGGGTGACGGACAGCCCCTCGCTGGCTGTCCCCGCATCGTTCAGCAAAATCTGTTTGCCGGCTGTCGTCAAATTAGCGACAACGGGCAGGCCGTATAAGTGCGTGAGGGCAGGTTGCCTAACTGAAAAGGGGAGAGAGCCGCGTAGCATCGCCACAAAATCGCGCACGTAGGCGACCATAAACGCCTGTTGCGCTTCTTGCGACAACCCACTACCTTCCGTGAAACAATCGGGGTTGCTGATCTTGCTGCCGCCATCGTCACTTATGCCGGGCAGTCCATTGAAGAAGTTGTGGTTTGCCTTGACCAGCATGATTGCCGACGCGAATGTCGTGCGATCGGGATCGTTTTCTGCCTCTTCAAAGTATCGCTGGCTGTCCCAATAGTAGACGTCGCCGTCACACTCCCCATACACAACGCCTAGCGGCACATCGGCTGGCGCAGACAGGCCACCATCCCCAGGGGCGCCAAACAGCACCAACCCAGAGACAGGCATCATCTGCGCGAGATTGATGATCAGCTCGCCGCCGCGTGAGTGGCCGAGCAGCAATGGTGGCTGACTCAGATCGACGCGCCCTGCCAGATCGATGGATAGCTCGTTGTTTGCCAAGGCGTCAAGATGCATCTGGACGAGTTGCGGAATAAAGTAGTCGCCAATGTTGTTGAGATCGATCCCGTCAACGGTGCCCTGAACGCTGAAAATGTCGTAACTATCGTTGAGATTGATAGCGAGGGCGACATATCCTTCCTCAGCCAGCGCGCCGACGAGATTGGCGTGGCCAACATCAAAGCGTGACTCTGCCCCGCCGGGGAGACAAAACGTTGCATTGGCCTGGGCGGGCGAACTGATGGAACCCGGCATCGGGCGACAAATTTCCTGCCCAAATCGTCCGTGCAGCACCAGCGCGACAGGGTGTGCACCGTCATTCTCCGGTATGGCGATGATGCCCTCGACCTTTGCCGGACGACTCCGCAGCGTGGCGCTGACCCTAGCCGCGATCTCATCGGGCAGGGTCAAGGTCGCCCAGCCCAGCGAGTAAGCCTGGGGGATGATGGAAGTTTCGCCCACCAACGCAGTGGCAGCCACATCGGGGAGAATGGGCTGAACTTCGATCAGGGCGATGGAGTCGATCAGGGCGGCGACTTCGGTCGAAAACGACCCCGCCCATACCTCGTTATTGGCGATCGCTACCAGCGTCACAAATTGATCATCGCCAGACAAAATCGTCACCTGGCCCGTGCCATCCCCTTCAATGCCGAGCGTCACAGCAAAGGTGAACTGTGTGCCGCTCAGGCCATTGGCTGTGAGCAGCGATTCCGTTTCACTGAGCTTGAGGTCGTACTGGTTGCCGTAGAAGTCGCGGTAGATGTTGAGCAGAGCTTCGGACGAAAACGGCTCCTGTAACACTCCGCCCCCGACACGCACCAGCGGGCCGAAGTCGGTCGCACCTTCCCTGCCCAACAAAATCGAGCGCCCGTCACCCGCCTCTTCTCCCGCTGGACCGACGGATGGATTGAGCGAATAACCGTCGGGCAAAATGTAGGTGAAGCCACCGCCGGGCAATTCGCTTATACGTTGCTCCGGCGTTGCAGTTGGCGGCATGGCGGTAAAAACCGCTGCCACCGTCATTGGAACGCCAGCGGGTTCCGGCGTTCCGCTCAGCGATACGGGTGGCCTTATAAAGGCCGCCAGCACACCGATTGTGATCAAGAGGAGAGCGTACAGTTTATTCGTCATAGCAGGAGTAACCGGCTGCGTATAGGTCATAAGAAGTGAGCAAGGGGCATGTTTGTCTTCATGTTATGACCTCCCTCAAAAACTCAGGTGGTCACAGCCCAACCAAGCGGCTGAACGCGCAGCGAGCGGAGAAACGCGCGCCGCATCGCCTGCAAAACCGCAGGAACAGGCCGGCGCAAGGCCGTGTTGGCCCCGTTCTGAGCTGCTTCCGCCCCGTTTCTACACACCTGACTATATCAGATGCGCCGCACAATGACCATCGCGGCGAGCGATAGCCCTGCCCTGTGCGGGCGTTGTAGCGTGTTGGGCGCGAGTCCGGTAAAGTCAACGCCGGTCCGGGGCCAGCGCGCCCCGCAACAATCCGCCAGGACACAGCATGAGCGCCACCCTCAGCGACACTGCCCCCCTCGAGACGCCCGCGCAGGTCATCACCGACGGCACGCCGCCGGAGAGCATGGCCCGCGCCACCGGCGTGATCGCCCTGGGCAACGTCGCCAGCCGCGTGCTGGGACTGGCCCGCGAGACCATGCTCTCGACGCTCTTCGGCGCGGGCGCGGCGGTGGACGCCTTCAACCTGGCGATCATCGTCCCGCGCAGCCTGTACGACCTGCTCATCGGCGGGCACGTCAACTCGGCGCTGGTGCCCGTGCTCAGCGAGTACGCCGCCAAAGACGACGACCGGCGCGACCTGTGGGCGCTGGTCAGCGCGCTGCTGGGCATCGTCGTCGTCACGCTGAGCGCCCTCGTCCTGGCGCTGGAGCTGCTCGCGCCGCAGGTGATCGGCGTTGTCGCCAGTGGCGATGCCCCGCCAGAGGTGATCGCCCAGGCGACCGATCTGCTGCGCGTCACCGCCCCGGCGCTGATGTTCCTCAGCCTGTTCGCCGTGCTGTCCGGGCTGCTCTATGCGCTGCGCCGCTTCACCTGGCCCGCCTTCGCCTCGACCGTCTTCAACGGCACGATCCTGCTGGTGACGGTGCTGCTCTACAGCCAACTGGGGATCACGGCGGCGGCGGTCGGCTGGCTGGTCGGCGCGGCGGTGCAGCTTGCGCTGCAAGCGCCCGGCCTGCGCGATGCTCATCTGCGCGTGCGCGTGCGCGGGGCGTGGGATCACCCCGGCGTGCGGCGCATTGGCCTGCTCTACCTGCCGGTGATGGCTTCGCTGGCGCTGGATGTGCTGGTCAACCGCCCGTTTTCCTACAACCTGGCGTCCGGCACGGGCGAGGGCAGCATCTCCTACATGACCTGGGCCACCACGCTGATCCAGTTCCCGCAGGGATTGGTCGCACTGGCCATCTCGGTCGCCATCCTGCCCACGCTCTCGCGCCAGGCCGTTGACCGCGCCGACCTGGGGCTGCGCCAGTTCAAGACGACGCTGGGCCAGGGGCTGCGCCTGGCGATTGTGCTGATCATCCCGGCGACGGTGGGCCTGTTCGTGCTGGCCGGGCCGGTGGTTGCCCTGATCTTCCAGCACGGCAAGTTCGGCGCGGTGGATACGGCGCACACGGCGTTGGCGCTGCGCCTGTATCTGCTGGGGCTGCCGTTCGCCGCCGTAGATTTGCTGCTGGTCTTCGCCTTCTACGCGCGGCAGAACACGCTCACCCCTGCCATCGTCGGGCTGATCAGCCTGGTCGCGTACATGGTCGTCGCGCTCGGCCTGCTGCCCTGGTACTCGTTCTTCGCGCTGATGATCGCCGATTCGGTCAAGCACCTGATCCACACGGGGGTGTCGGCTTACCTGCTGGGGCGGAGCATGGGCGGCTACGGCGGGCAGCGCCTGGCGGCGACCATCGGGCGGACGGCGCTGGCTGCGGCGGGCATGGGCGCGCTGACCTGGGCGGCGCTGGCCCTGCTGAGCACCGGGCTGCCGGACAATGTGCTGGGGCGGGCGATGCTGGTCATGGTCGCGGGCGGGATCGGTGTGGCAGCCTTCGGCGCGTTCGCGTCGTGGCTGCGCCTGGACGAATGGCGCTGGCTGGGCGATCTGCTGCGCCGGCGGCTGCGCGGGTAGACTCGCGTGGCGGCTTGTGCTATGCTGCGGGCACAGCGCAGCGCGCGGCGCCATTTTGTCCATCGTGAGCAGCGCAAAGCCAGGAGATACCCCATGATCACCCCTCAACTGCTCGCCCAAAGCCCTCTCTTCACCGATCTGCCGGACGAGTACCTGGCCCGGTTCGCCGCCCTGGCTCATGAAGTCACTTGCGCGGCAGGGGACGCGCTCTTCCGCGAAGGCGAAGAAGCCAGCCGCCTGTATATCCTGCTCAGCGGCAAGGTGAACGTGCAGGTGCAGCCGACGGCGCTCACCGACACGCTGACTATCGTCTCGCTGAGCACGGTTGGGCAGTTGGTCGGCTGGTCGGGCTTCATGCCGCCCAATTACTACACCGCCTCGGCCATCTGCCAGGAGGACAGTCACCTGCTGGCCTTCGACGGCATCGCTTTCAACCGCCTGCTGGAAGAGGATCGCGCGCTGGGCTTCACGATCATGCGCCGCATCGCCGGGGTGATCAGCCAGCGGCTGCGCACAGTCCAGGGCGTCGTGCTCAAGACGCTCTACCATCACGACGAGCAGTAGCGGGCCGCTGCCCGCGCTGCCGGCGATGGCTGGCGACGGTGTACGCCGCCGCAAGACTTCGGAAGTCTGACCGTTTGGGGTACGTGCAAAACCTGTCAGGGTGGGTGCTGCTCTGCTGCACCCTGGTTGACCTCACCCCCAGCCTCGCTGTGCCCGGCGACTCGCTGTCAACCTTGGCACGCACCCACCGTTTGCATCCAATGGCACGCCCTCTCCGCGCTTTGTATAATCGCGGCGGATCAGCCCGCCACCTCCACCACCTGAGGATCATGCGTTGACCGACCAGCGTCCGGCCCCCATCGCGCCAGAGCGTTATACCGAAGAGTATTTCCTGACCGCCTGCGAAGGCTATGAGGACTTTCTGACCAGCGACGGCGAGAATCTCTCGCGGCGATTGGAGGCGGCCTTTGCCCTGGCGGCGGTCGCGCCGGGCATGACGGTGCTCGACGTGGCCTGTGGGCGCGGCGAGATCGTGCGCCATTGCGCGCGGCTGGGCGCGGACGCCTGCGGCTTCGACTACGCCCGCGCCGCGATCAAGCTGGCGCGCGGGGTGATCGCCCGCGACGCCGGCGACACGCCGGGCAGGATGGGGCTGGCTCAGGCCGACGCCAAGCACTTCCCCTACCCGGCGCACGCCTTCGACCGCGTGCTGATGTTCGACATCGTGGAGCACTTGCATCCCTGGGAGCTGCACGCAGCCTTGCTAGAGGCGTACCGCGTCCTCAAAGACGGCGGGGTGCTGATCATCCACACTGCGCCCAACGCCTGGTACGACCGTTACGCTTACCCGGTCGTGCGCCTCTTCCGGCGGCTGATCGGGCAGGGCGCGTCTTATCCCGCCGACCCGCGCCAGTTCCTCGTCGAGCACAACCGCGATGTGCACGTCAACGAGCAGTCGCTGCTCAGCCTGCGCCGGGCGCTGCGCCAGGCCGGGTTTGCCGGGCGCGTATGGCTGGCTTCCCCGCCCCAGCGCCGCCAGGAATTCATCGTGCTGGCCGCGCTGCGTCACGTCCTGTTCCACTGGCCCCCCTTCCGCTGGTTCTTCGAGCGCGAGGTCTTCGCCGTCGCCGGCAAGCGGCGTTAGCCGCGTCGAGTCGTGCTATACTCTGGGGCGCAGATTTGGCGATACGGGTTATTGGTGGTTGGTGATCAGGGATCGGTTTCTGAGGGTGGGTTTTGGGTGGCTGTGCTGTCTGGGATAGCACGATCGCAGATCGGTCTGAGCGATCACCGGCAGTCATCAACCAATCACCAACCCAGGATTTAGCGGTATGCGCGACAAGCGAGCCGTTGACGAGCTATCCATCGAGGAATTGGAGCGCATCCTCGCCGTCCGCAAGCGCGAGGCGCGCCAGGAACGCCTGCAGCGCTTGCAGGCGCAGGGCCGCCGCGTGGCGCCGCTGGCCGCCCCCCTCGATGCGCCGCCAGAACTGCCCGCGCCGCCTCCCCAACAGCACGAAGCGGCGGAAGATCTCTCGCCGCCAGAGCCACCCGTCACCTACGACCTCACCGACGATGTGCCGCGCTTCGAAGACGAGCTGGAAGAGGAGCGCGCGCCCGCCCGCCGTCCGCCGCCCGCCCCAGAACCGGCGACAGGCGCGCCCGCGCGCCACGTCTCGCGTCGGCGCGCTGCCTGGGACAAGCCGCTGCTGCTGATCGAGGTTGCAGCGGTGATCGGCGTGCTCACGGTGCTGGTCGTGGGCGCTTACCAGTTGATCATCGAGCAGGACCGGATCGAGGCGCTGGAGCAGAAGTCGGCGGAAGTGCAGCGCGAGGCCGACGCCATGCGCGCCACGCCGACACCCCTGCCAGAGCTGAGCGTCCGCCTGGCCGACTACGTGCTGCCCGGCGGTCACTACTCGCCGGAAGTAACCGGCGGCGAGGGCGCCTTTAATCTGGACGAGCTGCCGTCCAGCATCCGCCCGGTGGCGATGGCCCAGTTGGTCGCGCCACAGGCCGAACGTTTCGCGCCGCAGGCCAGCAGCCCGGTGCGCATCGCCATTGAGACGGCCCAGGTGCAGGTAGACGCTTCGATCTACGGCGGCGATGACTGGTACAACCTGGTCAAGGGCGTCGGACACTACCTGGGCAGCGCCAACCCCGGCGAAGACGCCAACATGGTGCTCACCGCGCACAACGACATCTACGGCGAGATCTTCCGCGACATCCAGTACCTGGAACCGGGCGACGAGATTCGCGTGCAGGCCAACAACGGGCGCTGGCACACCTACGTCGTCTTCGACAAGCAGGTGGTTGCGCCGACCGATGTCTGGGTGCTGGAGCCGGGCAGCACCCCCGTCGTCACGCTGATCACCTGCCACCCCTACCGCGTGGACACCCAGCGCATGATCGTCTTCGGCAAGCTGGTCAGCAGCGGACGTTAGCGCCAGGATGTGGTACACTTGGGCGCTGCAAGAAGGGGCGTGCAAACGTGTCAGGTAGAGCGCTCTTCGTAGGGGCGTATTGCAATACGCCCCTACGGGAACTTGCTTCGCGTTGCGTCAAGCGAGTCGCTGACGAGCTTTGTACACGCTCGCTGAGATGAGACTTTCCTGTGAGGAGACCGGACAACGCCGATGGCTAAGAAAATCCGCAGACCCAACCTGCCGAGCGAAACGCTGGAACGTGCCCGCCGCGAATTGCAGCACAGCGGCGAACTGCCGGAGCAGCCCGCGCTGCGCAGCGAAGCGCCCAGTGCCCCCTCCCCCGTCGTCCAGGCGGCCCCGGCCAGCAAGGCGCGCGGCCCGGTTGACCTGCGCCGCGAATATGCCTACGTGGTCTCTGACCTGAAGCACATGGGGATGCTCGCCGCTGCGTTCATGGCCGTGCTGATCGTGCTGTCCTTCTTCATCTGAGCCGCCTGCGCCCCGCAATGGTATATTGCCATGCTTCTGTGGCCTGACCGCAACGGGGACTATGCTCAGGGGCCGCTTGAGAAACCCTGACTGACAGATTTATCTCACCCCTAAGCTCCCTCTCCGCGTGTGGAGAGAGGACTTGACCGCATAGCGACTTCCTCTCTTCGTTTACGGAGAGAGTTGGGGGATGAGATCAATGCCTGGCGTCCAACTCGTCAGAGGGGGGCGGAGACGCCCGCTTCGCCCGCGAGCGCGCGGGCAGCGGCTTGAGCGGGCCGGTGGGGGTGCGCTGCACAGGGGAGGGCTTGAGCGAGCCTGTCGGCGTCCTGGCCTCAGGCGGCGCTGGCGGTGCGCTCTGCGCCGAGTCCGGCGGGCGCGAAGTCGCCCGCTGGCTCTGCAGGTGCAACGGCGGCGCAGGCTCCCCCTCTTGTGCCGCCGAGTCAGCCGCCGCGCGCAGCGGGATCAGCACGCGGATGCGCGCGCCCTGGCCGGGCGCGCTGTCAATGCGCAGCGTGCCTTCAATGAGTTCTGCCCGCTCGCGCATGTTGATCATGCCCAGGCTGCCGCGCTGTTCGTAGCCCGCGCCGACCGCCTCCACATCGAAGCCCACGCCGTTGTCCTCGATCTCTACGATCACCAGCCCGTTCTGGGTGAAGAGGCGCACCCAGATGGCGCTGGACCTGGCGTGCTTGCGCGCATTGTTGACCGCTTCCTCGACGATGTAGAACAGCACGCCCTGCGCGTTCGGGTCGAGCAGCCGCTCGACATCGGGCGCGCCCTCGACCAGCACGGCGGTGTCGTAGGTGTCGCGCATCTTCTCGGCGAGTTGTTCCAGCGCGGCCAGCAAACCCCGGCTTTCGAGCACGAGCGGGCGCAGCGTGAAGAGCATGTGACGGATCTCTTTCGTCGTGCGGCGCGCCAGGTCTTCGATACGCCACAGCTCTTCGAGGGCTTGCTGGGGCTGCTGCTGCACCAGGCGACGGATGTAGTTGACACGCATGGCGATGGCTGCCACCGTCTGCGTGGGGCCGTCGTGCAGATCGCGCGAGAGCTTCTTGCGGGCGTCTTCTTCCACCTCCACAATGCGCTCTTTCTCGCCCAGCAGATTCTGGTACAGCACGGCGTTTTGCAGCGCCAGCGTGGACTGCGTGCCGATGGCCGTCATCAGTTCGACGTGCTCATCGGAGAAGGCGTTGGCCTGATCCGCGCCAAAGACCACCGCTCCATACACGTCAAATCCCGCGCGCAGCGGAATGGCCAGGATGGATTTAGCGCCCTGGAAGGCGACAAAGTAGCGCAGCTCCGGGTCAAGGTTGCCTTCATTGGCGAAGATCGGCCCGCTGCTCTTGAGCGCCAGGCCGAGCACGCCCTGTCGCCCCGGCACGGCGACCGCTTCGTCGGCGCGCGTCAGGCCGCGCGCGGTGATCACGCGCAGCAGGTTATCTTCGCCCTGGAAGAGCAGCACGGCGCTGATCAGGCGCACCTCTGGCCCCAGCTCTTCGCGAAGAGCCAGCGTGCCGATACCCTGGGCCGCTTCGAGCACGCGGCGATGGTCGAGCGTGGCGCTGAGGGCGTTGGCCATCTCATAGATGGCGCGCGCGCGCTCGCGGGCGGCGCGCAGGCGCTGAGCTTCGTCCAGCCGTTCCTTCCAGGGGGCCTCGCCGCGCCCGCGCACAGCAGCGCCCAGCGCGCCCAGGACGGCCAGTAGAGCCAGGCTGAGCGCCCAGTTGATCAGCAGAGCGCTTGAGAGCGTATCGAGCAGGGCGAGGGCCGGCAGGCCGGTCAGCGCCAGCAGAATCACGCTGAGCGCCGTCCCCTGCCAGCCGAAGCGCAAGGATGCCGCCAGAACGGTCAGCGCGCCCAGGACGAGCAGCGGCGGTGTTGCACCACCATAGGCCCAGAGGAAGATCGCTGTCACTACGCTGTCCAGCAGCGCGCTCAGCACGCCCAGCGGGCGATTTCCCGCAAGCCGGCTGAGCGCCAGCAGCCCCAGCAGCATAGTCGCTGCGGCCCCGGCGAGCAGCCCGGCCAGCACGCCCTCGGCGCGATAGGCGGGCGTAGCGGGCAGAGCGTCGCCGGCCAGCGGGCCGAGCAGCGCCACGCCGATCAGCAGGGGCCAGCGCAGCCAGAACAGGGCTTTGTCCAGGCGGCGCGCCAACAATGAAGGACGAGAAGGATTGTTCACTGGATCGTGTCACCGAGAAATCAAAACGCCGCCGAATCAGTCCGGCGGCATCTGTATGCGAGTGGGCGCGAAGGGACTCGAACCCCTGACCTCACGGATGTGAACCGTGCGCTCTAACCGACTGAGCTACGCGCCCATGATGCGCGCATTATAGCATCGTTGAGGCACGCTGACAAGATTGACGTTCGGATTCCGCCTGCTGTCATTATACCCGAAAGCTGCGGCGGCGGGTTGGCGATCCGGCACGAAAGATGTACTCACAATAGGGACGGAGTCCTGAACCACCGAGGCGCAGAGGATGCAGAGAGAAACTGGAATCCTCTCCTTACTCTCTTTTCTCTGCGCTCTCTGCGTCTCAGCGGTGATCCTTTGCCCCGGCAATGAAACGCTCCCGCTGCGCGCGCCCATCGTCTCTGGGGCGAGTCTGTGGTATGCTAACGGCCACACGTACCGAGGAGGGGTGTCCCGTGAGTTTTCTGAAAAGGCTATTGGGTGGTGGCGGCAAGTCGGGCGACCCGGAAGGGCTGTACTTCTACGTTCGCGCCGCCAAGACTGGCGAAGTGATCCGCGTGCGCCTGAACCGCAGCAATGATCTGTCGCTGACCGAGGATCTGGGCGGCTATTTCGCGCGCAAGGTGATCGTCGGCCAGAAGAGTTTTGAGCGCATCGAGACCCATTTTCACTTCGATAAGAACCGGCATTTCGTCAGCGCCGACGTGACCGGCGGCGAGCTGGTCGAGCGCGAGGACTACGAGGCGTATCTGGCTGCGCAGGCTCCGCGCACGGATCAAAGCTGAGCGACGCAGGTGAACATCCCCTCGCGCACTCTGATCCTGCTCGACGTGGATGGTGTGCTCGTCCATCCCGCCGGCTACAAAACCGCGCTGCGCACGCTGGTCAATCGCCTGGCGGCCCGCCTGGGCCAGCCGCCGCTCGGCCCCACTGAAGATGAGATCGCCGTCTTTGAGGCGTGCGGCCTCACCAACGAGTGGGACTCCGGCGCGATGTGCGTGGGCGCGCTGCTGCTGGCTGCGCTCGAACGCGCGCCCGCGCTGCGCCGCGACACGCTGGAAGCGACCTTCGACGCCATCGGCGCGGCGGGCCTCGTCCTGGCGCGCCCGGATTTCACCGCCGAGGCGCGCGCTATCGCTCGCCACGAGACCGATGGGCGCTATCCCGCCGTGCGCTACCTGGAGCTGCTGTCCGCGCGCACCGACCCCGCCAATCTGCCGCTGCTGCGCGCGCTGCTGGGCAACGTCTACGCCGTGCGCGAGACGCTGACCACGCGCGCCTTCCAGACGCTCGCGCTGGGCAGCGCGCGCTTCAGCGCAACCTACAACCAGCCCGCCGCCTTCGCCTGCGAAAGCTACCTGGCCACTTACGACATCGCCCTGCTCAACGCGCCAACACGAGAGCGGCTGCTAGGCTGGGCCTCTCTGCCCGGACACGGCGCGACCATCTTCACCGCGCGACCCAGCGGCCCGCCCGCCGACCTGCCGCCCGGCGAGCCGTCAGGCGATCCGCCCAGCGGCTTCCCCCCCGAAGCAGAGCTGGCCGTCGAGCTGGTCGGGCTGGCGGGGAAGCTGCCGCTGATCGGGCAGGGGCGCGTCGGCTGGCTGGCCTGGCGCAACGGGCGCGCCGCCGCCGACTACCTCAAGCCGTCGCCGGTGCAGGCGCTGACGGCGATGGGGGCCGCGCTGACCGGGGCCGAGACGGATGCGCTGCACGCGGCGGCGGCGCTGGTCGAGCATGGCGAGATCAGTGGGCCGCTGACCGGGCTGCGCGAAGGCTCGACGCGCGTGATCGTCTGCGAGGACGCGGCGGGCGGCATCCGGGCGGTGCGCGGCGCGGCGAGCCTGCTCCAGCGCGCCGGGCTGGAAGTGAGCGTCGTGGGCGTTGGCGTCTCGCCCAACGCGGACAAGCGCGCGGCCCTGTCTGCCGTCGCCGATCACCTGGTGGACGATGTGAACGAGGGCCTGGCGCTCGTGCTGGATGGCTGACGGGCGGTCGTGCTAACGCCCTTTCGCCCAGCGGCGCACGAACAGCCGCTGCGCTTCTGTCTCGGGCGATCCCTCGCCGAGCAGCGCCGCGACCCGGCGCAGCGCCTCTTCGCCGTCCGCACCATGCCGCGCCAGGTGGCAGCCGACGACGGTGCCCGTCCGCCCCACGCCGCCCAGACAGTGCACGTAGACCGGCTGACCCGCCGCAACAGCCCCGTCAATCGTATCCAGGATGGCCACCATGTGCGCCTCGTCTGGCACGCCGAAGTCGGGGATGGCCAGCCGGTAGTGGGTCGCCCCCCAGCCGCCGCGCGCGGCCTCGTCGCGCAGCATCTCCAGGTAGGGCGGGCGCTCGCCCTCTTCGGTCAGGTCCACGAAGATGATGATGCCGGCGGCCAGCAGGGCGCGCAGCCAGGTGCGCGCCCTTGCGTCGTCGCGAGGGGCGGGGTAAGGCCCGGCGAGCAGCGCGCCGGGGCGCACCCACACAGCACGGGGAACGGGCGGATCGGAAGGCTGGCTCATGGCGCTGCGCTTTCTGCTCTGAACACAGCGCCCCTCACTGAGACGGCGAGGGGCGCAAAGGTCATCGGGAGTATAGCGCGCGCGGCGCGATCAGGACAGGGCCAGGATCACCGAGGCCAGCAGGGCGAAGGGCAGCGCCGAGGCGAACACCGCCGCGTACCAGCGGCTGTCGTAGCGCAGATGCATGAAGTACAGCGCCACCAGCATCACCTTGCCCGTTGACAGCCCGACCAGCGGCCCCGTCACGGCGAAGGGGACGTCCACCACCGTCAGCAGCACCTCGACCCCGGTGATGACGGCCAGGGCCAGGAAGACGCCGAGATAGGTCAGGCGGTGCGAATGGCCTTTGCTGCGCGCGCGCGGCCAGAAATTGGCGCGCAGCGCGGCCAGCGCGCCCGCCGGGCTGCCGCTGCCCGTCTCCGCCAGCGCCTCTCCCAGAGAGATCGCATCGCGCTGCCAGGCCGGGCCGCTGTCTTCGCGGTCGGGGCGCAGGCGCAGCAATAACCACAGCGGCACGAGCAGGAACACGCCCCCCACGCCGCCCAGCACGACGCCGGCGAGCGTCGCCAGCCACTCGTTGACGCGCTTGCGCGCGACGATCAGCGGCGTCACCACGCCGCCCACAAACACCCCGGCGGTCACCCAGAGGGTCGCCAGCAAGACAGTGTCGGAGTCCATCGTCGCTCCTCGTTCTCCCTTACTCGATCAGGTAGATGACCGTGAACAGCACGATCCACACCACGTCCACGAAGTGCCAGTACAGCCCGAACAGCTCGATGCCCAGGTTATTGGATGACGAATAGACGCCGCGCGTTGCGCGCAGCACCAGCAGGCCGAGCCAGGCCACGCCGATGAGCACGTGCAGCCCGTGAAAGCCCGTTGTCACGAAGAACACCGTGCCGAAGATATTACCAGCCTTGATGCCCTCGTGCATCAACTCGTACCACTCGAACGCCTGAATGCTCAGAAAAGTCACGCCGAAGAGCAGCGTCAGCCGCATCCAGTTGAAGAACACGCGGCGGTCGTCGGACTGCATGGCTTCCAGGCCCATCACCACGGCGAAGCTGCTGACGATCAGCACCGACGTGCCGAGCGTCGCCAGCGGCAGGCTGAGCACTTCGTGCGCCGCCCTGAACGCTTCGGGGTGATCGACCTTGAAGGCAATGAAGGTGCCGATCAGCGCGCCGAAGAACATGATCTCCGAGGCCAGGAACGCCCACATGCCCAGCTTGCGCGGATCGAGATACGCCAGGAACCGCCCGTGCATCTCGATCTCCGGGAAGTGCGCCATGCGCAGCAGCCCGAACAGCACCAGCGGAATGCCCGCGATCAGCGAGACGGGCGCGATCAGGCCGAGGACGGACAGCGTCGCCCCCACACCCACGATCAGCGGGGCGATGCTGGGCGGCGGCAGGTGAATCTCGTCGCGTTCGTGCCCGTTGGAGCCGGGCGCGCGCCCCTCAGCGAGCGAGTCTTCTACTTCGTGCATTGTCTCAGGCGCGGTCAGTTGCGCGGTGCTCATGCTTCTTCCCCCTTCGCGGTCAGGCCCAGGCGCAGGTCACGCGCCGGGCGACGGCTGTGCACCACCGGCGTCTGCTCGAAGTTGTATTCCGGCGGGGGCGATGTCGTCGTCCACTCCAGCGTGTCGCCCTCCCAGGGATCGTTGCCCGCCGGCTGGTGATGACGGGCGCTGCGAATCATGTTGTAGACCAGGATGGCCACCGAGATACCCATGATCACCCCGCCGACGGTCGAGAGATGGTTGAGCGCCGCCCAGCCGCGCTCCTCCGGGTAGTCGTAGACACGGCGCGGCATACCCATCAGGCCCAGGATGTGCAGCGGGAAGTAGGTGATGTGGAAGCCGATGTAGAGCGTCCAGAACTGAATCTTGCCCAGCCGCTCGTCCAGCTTGTAGCCAAACATCTTCGGCCACCAGTAGTACAGCCCGGCGAAGATGCCGAAGCCGCCCCCGCCAAAGACCGTGTAGTGCAGGTGGGCGACCAGCCACATCGAGTCGGCCACCACCTCGTCAATGGGCAGCACGGCCTGCATGACGCCGGTGATACCGCCGATCAGAAAGGTGGTGAGGAAGCCAATGCTGTAGAGCATGGGCGTGTCGAAGCGCAGCGAGCCGCCAATCATGGTGAAAACCCAGTTGAACATCTTCACCCCGGTCGGCACAGCGATGATCATGGTCATCAGCACGAAGAAGACCTCGATCTTCGGCGGCAGGCCGACGGTATACATATGGTGCGCCCACGTCCAGAAACCCTGGAAGCCGATCAGCATCGTCGAAATGACCATGGCCGTATAACCGAAGATCGGCTTGCGCGAGAAGACGGGGATCACCTCGGAGATGACGCCCATCGCTGGCAGGACGATGATGTACACCGCCGGGTGCGAGTAGAACCAGAACAACTGCTGCCACAAAACGGCATCACCGCCCGCCGCCGGGTTGAAGAACTGCGTGCCCAGGTTGCGGTCGAGCAGCAGCAGCAGGCCGTTCACCGTCAGCACGGGCGTGGCAGCCACGATCATGAAGGCCATGACCAGCACCGTCCAGACGAAGAGCGGCATCTTCATCAGCGTCATGCCCGGCGCGCGCAGCTTGAGGATGGTCACGATAAAGTTGAAACCGCCGATGAGCGACGAGGTGCCCACCAGAGCCACCGCCATCAGCCACAGGTCGGTGCCGCGCCCCGGCGAGTAGTCCCTGCCCGCCAGCGGGACGTAGGATGTCCAGCCGTTGGACGCCGCCCCACCCGGAGCCAGAAAGCCGCCGTACATGGTCAGCCCGCCGAAGAACAGCAGCCAGAAGCTCAGCGCATTGAGGCGCGGGAAGGCCATGTCGCGCGCGCCGATCATCAGCGGCACGAAGTAGTTGCCCAGCCCGGCCAGCATGGGGATGACGAAGAGGAAGATCATCGTCGAGCCGTGAATGGAGAAGAGCTGGCTGTACTCCTCGGCGGAGACAAACTGCCCGCCGGGCACCGTCAGCTCGGCGCGGATGACCTGCGCCAGAATGACCCCGATCACGAAGAAGGTGAACGTGGTCAGGACGTACATGATGCCGATCTTCTTGTGATCAACTGTGGTCAGCCAGGCCATCAGCCCGCGCGGCTGATAGCCTGTGGGATGTACGCTTGCGATGGTCGCCATGTGTGCTAACTCCTACTCGTCCCGTGCACCAGGTCGCCGCTAGTTGGCTAGCAGGTAAGCGATGATATCGGCCAGGCCCTGTGCATCCAGCTTCTCACCGTAGTTGGACGGCATGATCTGGCAGTTGTAGCCGGACGCCTGCTCGGCGCACGGCAGCAAGATTGACTCGCGGAGGAAGGCTTCTGCCGAAGCTCCTGCGTGGCTGGTCGCATCGCTGGCTATCTGCGCCAGGGCAGGCCCGGCGCCCGGCGCGGCCCCGTGACAGCCGGCGCAGCCCAGCTCGCTGAAGACCTGCGCGCCGCGCGCCGCGTCGCCCTGGGGCAGCGGCGTGTCCAGATCGGTGCCGATGGATACGAACTGCTCAGTAGAAGTCATGCGCCCGGCCAGCCAGGTGTCGAAGGTGGCGGGTTCGAGCGCCTCGACCTCGATCAGCATGTCGTAATGCAGCGTGCCGCAGTATTCAGCGCAGTTGCCGGTGTACTGCCCCGGCTCTTTGATGTTCAGCCACATGGTGTTGGTGTAGCCGGGGACAGCGTCTATCTTGCCGGCCAGCGAAGGCAGCCAGAAGCTGTGCTGGACGTCGGTCGAGGTGATCTCCAGCAGCACGTTGCGGTTGGCCGGGACGGTCAGCTTGCGCGTTGTTTTGATGCCGGTTTCCTCGCCCGCGCCCAGGAAATACTCGTAATCCCAGTTGAACATGTAGCCGGTGACGTGGACGGTCAGGTCGGGCGTGGTGCTGCCGTTGTTGGCTTCCGCCTCGTAGCGAGTCATCATGAAGCGGGTGGTCAGGGCGAAGACCACACCGATGATGACGAACGAGAGCACCGTCCAGGTGACTTCCAGGGTGTGGTTGCCCTCCACCTGATCCGGCATTTCGTGGCGGTGTCGCCGCCGATAGCGGACGATCGCGAAGAGGATCAGCCCTTCGACCAGCAGAAAGATGGGGACAGAGATCCAGAAAATGACAGAGAACAGGTCGTTGATGTCGGAGCGCGACGCGCCGCCATCGGCGGGGCCATGCGCGCCGACCTGGGCGGGGAGGGCCAGCGCCAGCCACAGCGTGGCAGCAACCAGGGCCAGCCCCAGCCAATGAAGATGAATGTTTCGTTTCATGCCTGCCTATCCTGGCGCAAACGCCATGAAGCAACCGGACTCGCCAACACCCTGTCTGATTGGGGCGCGCGCACGATCCGTCCGCCGGAAACCCGCACAGGCAAGTCTTGTGGAGCCGTCACCAGAGTGGCGCGAAGAGTGCGGGGGTGACGTATTATCACGCGCGGGCAGTGCCAAAGCCCCCTGCCGCTTATTATACGCAATATTGCCCATAAATAACAGATTTTCTTTGTTAATTCGTGTTCCCCCGCCTCCAACCTGGCCAATCGCCCCTCCCCGCCTCTTCAGCCGAGCCAGAGAGGGGAGCCTGGCCCGCCAAACGCGACGCCGCCCCCCCGCGCGCACCCCGCGCGCACCCGCGATGCGCGATCAGCTTGGCACGACGGAATAGGGTATAATGGGGCCAATCACCGTACCGACTTGGCTGCGCCGATCTGTAGGAGAGGTTGTATGCGTGTTTCTATCCTGCAAGAGAACCTGCACAAAGGGTTGTCCATTGTAGGCCGCGCCATTCAAAGCCGGCCCACGCTGCCCATTCTGTCCAATGTGATGATCGCGACGGACGATGCGCGCTTGCAGCTTTCCGCCACCAATCTGGAGCTGGGCATCACGCACTGGATCGGCGCCAAAGTGGAACATCCCGGCTCGATCACCGTGCCCGCCCGCACGCTGCAAGAGCTGGTGAGCACGCTTCCCCCGGAGCGTGTGGATATGGAGCTGGACCCGCGCACGCTGACGCTGCACCTGCGCTGTGGGGCCAAATCGGCCAACATCAAGGGCATGGACGCCGCCGAATATCCGCTCATGCCGGAGTTCGACCCGACACGGGCCATCCCGATCAAGGCCGGCGTCTTCCGCGAGATGATCGAGCAGGTCGCCTTCGCCACCGCCAAAGAGGACAATCGCCCCATCCTGACCGGGGTGCAGATGCGCCTCGATGACGACCAGCTCACGCTGGCGGCGGCGGATGGGTACCGGCTGGCCGTGCGCACCACGACGCTGGAATTCAGCGCGGGCGACCGCGCGCCCGAACCGCTGATCGTCCCGGCGCGCACGCTGTCCGAGCTGGCGCGCATCATCAGCGACGAGGACGACGAAGTGCTGATCGGCTTGCCCGAAGGGCGCGGACAGATTATGTTCAGCCTGAAGAACGTGGTCGTCGTCTCGCAACTTATCGAGGGCAAGTTCCCCGACTACGAGGCGATCATCCCGCGCGGCTTCCAGACGCAGGTGCTCGCTTATACCGACGAGCTGCTGGCGGCCTGTCGCAGCTCTGAGGTCTTCGCCAAGGATTCGGCGAACACCGCCCGCGTGCTGGTCGAGCCGAGCGGCATGGCTGGCGTGCCGGGCCGCGTGACCGTCGCCGGGCGCTCGCAGGAGAAGGGTGACGCTGAGGCTCCGCTGGATGCCAGCATTGACGGGCAGGCGGTCGAGATCTCGTTCAACATCCGCTACCTGATTGACGTGCTGGGCGTGATCCGCGAAGACCAGGTCGTACTGGAGACGAGCGGGCCGACATCGCCGGGCGTGGTGCGCCCCGCCGGGCGCGATGACTTCGTGCACGTGATCATGCCCATGTCCACCAGCCGCTAACGTGCTTGCGGTGGCCGGCAACCGTCCGAGGGGCGCGGCATCAGCGCTGCGGCTGAGTGGGGAGTCGTGAGTCAGGGGTCCTGGGCCATGCGTGCAGGATGGACTCCCGACCGGCCTTTCCAAGCCTGCATCGGCCCGCCCATCCACTGCAAAGGCGTGCGATGTCCACCAGGTCAGCGAAAGCAGCGCAGTCGGGGTCCAGTTCTGTCAGGAAGAAGCGCATGTCTGCCTACGACGAGCAGATCAAGTGTCACGATTACCGCATTGACCCGGATTTCTGGAAGGACCCCTACGGGGTCGAGGTTTCCCACGACACGCTGAAGTTCCTGTTCATCCCCGATCACGTGTCGGCCTACATCACCTCGGTGCTGGCCCACAAGGTCTATCGCTATCAGATAGACAACATCCGCACCAAAGAGCAGATCACCCACGCGGTGATGATCACGATGGGCGGCCTGCTGCCCGGCGTGATGCTGCACGATCACCTGGCCTGGACGCTCAACAAGAACATCCCGCCGATCGAGTTCGGCACGCTCGGCGTGCGCTACTACGCCGGGCCGGGCCAGCCGCTCGACCAGCCGCGCATCATTCACCCGCTGTCCATCGAGGTTGAGGGGCGCGTCGTCGGCGTCGTCGAAGACCTGGTGGACCTGGGCGGCACGGCGCGCTTTGTCGGGCAATACCTGGTAGAGGAGCGCAAGGCGCGCAAGATTGTGCTGATCGCGCCGTTCCTCAAGACCAAGAACGTGATCGAGGAAATGGACGTGATTTTCTTCGGGCACGTGCCCAAAGACACCTGGATCATCACCCCCCGCGAGCGCGTGGAAACGCTGATCAAGCGCGTCCCCCACTGGCGCGACCACGGCGCCACGCTGGAAGAGTGCAACGAAAACCTGCGCACAATCGGCTACCCGGAATACCTGTTGGATACCTACCTGCGGGCCACTTACGAGCGCGGCTAGGGGGTGAGAGATTGCAGGTTGAGAGGCGCTCACTCCACACGTAGGGGAAGGTCAGCCGGGGATAGGGAGCAAAGGCCGGCGCGCGCTGACCCACCCCCCACCCCAAACCCCTCCCCACAAGGAGGGAGGGGCTTAGCGAGTGCGCATTTCTCCCTTCCCCTCTCGTAGAGGAAGGGCCGGGGATGGGGAGCAAAGGCCGGCGCGGCCCCTCAGGCCGCGCGCTAGTCGCCGCTCGTGTCCGACTCAGTCCTCATGGTCGGCGCGGATGGCGAGGCTGCTCCTGACGTGCTCGCCGCCGCGATCATGGACTCCAGGTCGAAGAGAAACGGGCTGTTGGATGGGATGACGATGATCTGGATGTCGTCGCCAAGCTTGTCCACATAGCGCCATTGCAGCAGCAGCGGATTCTGAGCAAGCTGCTCGTTAATCAGGCGCAGCGCCTCGGCCTCGCCCGTCGCGCGCGTCACGGCGGCATCGGCATCACCGCGCGCCAGCTCGCGCACCTGCTCGGCTTCCTGACGCCTCTGCTGCACGCGGAACTCAGCCTCCAGCGCTTCCTGCTGGGCGACCTGTTTGCGCTCGATGGAGGCCACGTATTCCGGCGAGAAGCGGATGTAACGGATGAGGATGTTGGTGAGCTGGAAACCTTCCGGCTCGAGCAGCGCGCGAATGCTGTCTTCGATAGACTGAACGAGCAACGTGCGGTCACCGCCGTAAATCTCCTCCACGCGGAACTCGGTGAGCGAAGCACGCGCCTCGCTGCGCAGCGTGGGGCGAATGAGTCCGCCGATGTACCGTTCCTGCCAGCGGCGATGAATGATGTTGGCTTTAGCCGGGTCAATGCTGAAGAGCATCGTCACGTCCAGGCTGACTTCCTGGCCGTCCTGTGTCAGGGCGACGACGGCTTCATCGCCGCGCGCTGTGCCTTCGCTGATCAGCCCGGCCACCGTGTATTCCTGCTGGGCGGTCGAGTAGATGGTCACCTGCTGGATGCCGGGGATGACGATGTGCAAGCCCGGCCCCAGCGGCGTATCGGCCAGATTACCGCTGAGCACGTTGAAAACCACGCCGACTTCCTGTGGCTGAATCTCCACCACGCCCGACCCCAGAATGAAGAATACAGCGGCAATCACCACGCCGACAATCGTCAGCGTGACGCCGGCGCGCGCGGGATCGTTGCGCGAGACCGCCTGCGCAATCATGAATACGCCGAAGCCAGCAATCGCCAGCCCGGCGATCGCCAGCACATTGAGTATCAGGATGATCATGAGCATTCCTCCCTGTTCTCAGCGATACAGCGCGGCGCAGAGCGCTTTCGTGCCGCCAACGCCAGCCCCGATTATACCAGGCTCTTGCCCTTCTCCCTTGTTTTGGGGCAACCTGGGTGCAGCAAAGGTTAGCAGCGACGCGCCGATTGACCTCACCCCCAGCCGCGCTGCGCTCATTCGCCCAGGTCGCGCGCCTTGCGGGCGATCAGCAGCGTGGTGAAGTTGAACGGCCAGGGCGCGACGCGGCGCAGCAGCGCGCCGAGGGCATCGGCCAGGCGCGTGGTGCGGTAGTAGCCCTTGCCCCGGAACGGCCAGCCCAGCCCCCACAGGGTGAAGCTGTGGCTGGTGGGCCGCACCAGCACGATCTCGAAGCCCGCCTCTTGCAGCGCCGCGCTCAACTGGTGCTGGGTGTAGGCGCTCTCGTAGAAGTCGGCGTCGGTCAGGGCGGGCTGGCGCAGCAGGCGGCGTTTGCCGCGCACCAGGCGATGCACCACGTTTGGGTAGGGGATGGTCAGCACAAGCGTCCCGCCGGGCATCAGCACGCGATTCGCCTCGCGCAGGGCCGGGCCGACGCCGTGCGCGAAGTGCTCCAGCACGCCGAAAGACAGGTAGCCGCCCAGCGAGCTGGCGCGGTAGGGCAGAGCGTGCACGTCGCCCGCCTGCAAGCTGAGCGCCGGGTCATAGGCGCGGGCAGTGCGCAGGGCGCGCTCGGCGTAGTCCAGGCCGATGGTGCGGAAGCCCATCTCGCGCAGCTTCATGATCACCGTACCCAGCCCGCAGCCCGCTTCCAGGATGATCCCCTCGCGGGGCAGGTAGCGCGGGTACAGGCCGAGCGTCTCCCAGGTGCGGCGCTGGCTCATCACCTCCAGCTCGGCCTGAACGCTGGCCCCGGCCCAGATGTCTTCCCACGATTGGCGCGTGCGGTCGTACAGATCGTCGCTCATAGCGGCTCATTTCGCTGCGGATTGGACGTGTGCGCGTGTGTGTAGGGGCGGCAGAGCAGCGATCCTACGCGCTCCCCTTCCCGCCCGCTCGAATCTCCCTTACCAGCGCCAGCAGGCGCGCCATGCGCTGCTCGTAGGTGTGGTGAGCGTGGGCGTGCGCCCAGCCCGCCTCGGCGATGCGCGCGCGCTCATCGTCGTGGGCCAGGTAGTGGGCGACCAGCTCGCGCAGGTGCGCGGGGTCGCGGTAGGTGACCAGGTGCTCGCCCACGCTGAACCACTCGCGAATGCCGGGCCGGTCGTCGGCGATCTGGAACGCGCCCACGCCGCACGCCTCGAAGAGGCGCATGTTGCCACCCCAGCGCATGAAATCGCCGTGCGGGTTGACCGTGATCTTCGCCGCGCGGGTGATGCGCAGCATCTGCTCGCCGAGTGCCGGCCCCCGGTAGAACGGGCGCAGCGATGGCGGCACTTCGTGCACGCTCCAGATGCCCAGCTCGAAGTCGCGCAGCGCTTCCAGGGCAGCCACGCGCTCGCTGTACAGCCGCGCCGGGACGAGCGTCCCCACGACGGCCACCTCGCAGGCGTAGCGCGCGCGCTCGTCGTCGCTGAGATCATACGGATAGTGGAAGGCCGGGTCAATGGCCGCCATCGGCAGCACTTCGGCGCGCGGCGCGCCAAGCTCGCGCCACTGCACCGCGTGGTAGAAGTCGTTGGCCACCACCAGGTCGTACAGCGGCGCGGCGGCCCGCTCCACCGGGCGCGAGAAGACCACCGGCGACGTGCCGCAGCCGTAGACCAGCGTCGCGCCGTGCTCGCGCCGCAGCCGGGCCAGCGTCTCCGGCAGGATCACGCCGTTGTCGCCGGGCAGGATGATCGCGTCCGGCCCGAAGCGCGCAGCGAAGCGGAGCAGGCGGCGGTTGCGCAGGCGGAAGTCGGGGTTGGCATAGGGGAAGCGGGCCGCCAGCGCGCCCAGCGCCCGGCTCGCCGTCAGGCGCTGCGTCATGCGTAGCTGGCCGCTCCGCGCCCAGGGCCACGCGCTCTCCGATCGCCAGAACACGGCGCACTCGTGGCCGAGCCTGCGCAGGGCGCGCACCCAGAAGTGCTGCGCCTGCGACGGCGGGAAGAGCGGGTCCTGGCCGGGCGGGGCGTCACGCCTGGCTCTCTCAAGCTCGGCGGGGTGGTGCAGCGCAGCGACGAAGAGGAGTCTCATGAAGCCTCAACTGTGTGCGAGAGCGCGATCAGCATGCGCTTACCCTAAGCTCAGAAGACTTTCTGCGCCTATTATACACGCTCTGCGCGGGAACTCCGGGCGCGGCATCTTCTCCCTGCCCCCCGCGTGGGGGAAGGGTCGGGGATGGGGGGCAAAGACAGGCGCCCGACTTCTCAAAGGGCCTCTTGCTGCCTATGCCCCTTGTGCCCCTTGTGCCTCTTGGCGCATATTTGCAGCCAGGTGCCCGCAGCGGGCAAAATATAGGGTACGCCGTGATGCGGCGCACACCCCGCCGCCCGCTTGCGAGCGGCGCAGGGAAGGAGGCGGCCATGCCGGGCGACGTGTTCATTTCCTACGCACGCGAGGATAGGGCGTTCGTGCGCCGGCTGCACCAGGCGTTGGCTGCGCACGGACGCGACGCCTGGGTGGACTGGGAAGACATCCCCCTCTCGGCGGACTGGTGGCGCGAGATTTGCAGCGGCATCGAAGGGGCCAACGCCTTCGTCTTCGCCATCAGCCCGGATTCGGCGCGCTCGGTGACCTGCTTCAAGGAAATTGACTACGCCACCGAGCACCACAAGCGCATCATGCCGGTGCTGCGCCGCGAGATCACCGACGAGGCCGACGAGAAGCGGCTGCATCCCACAGTCAACGCCCATAACTGGATCTTCATCCGCGATGAAGACGACTTCGACACGGCTTTTGGCGCACTGCTCGACGCGCTGGACACCGACCTGGCCTACACGCGCGAGCACACCCGTCTGCTGGTGCGCGCCCGCAACTGGGAAGATCGCCAGCACGATCGCAGCCTGCTGCTGGGCGGCAACGACCTGAAGGAAGCCGAGGCGTGGCTGACCCAGGGCCTGGCCAAAGAGCGCAACAAACCCACCCCCCTGCACATCGAGTACATCGCGCGCAGCCGCCACGTCCACAAGCGCCGCCAGCAGCGCAACGCCATCATCACCGCCGTGGTCAGCGTGATCGTCGCCCTGCTGGTGCTCTCGCTGATCCTGTTCGTGCGCGCCGAGGACGCCCGCCAGCAGGCCAGCGCCAACGCTGAGGCAGCCGTTCAGGCTCGCCTGTCCGCCGAGGAAGCGCGCAACAGGTCGCAGGCCATCGGCCTGGCCGCGCAGGCTCAGCTTGAGCTGTTCGGGGCCTTTCCAGAGCGCGGCGTGCTGCTGGCCCTCGAAGCGCTGAACCGGCTGCCGTATGTGTGGCAGGCCGACCGCGCGCTGGGCACGGCGGTGCAGGCCAGCCGGGCGCGGCGCATCCTGACGGCGCACAACGGGGCGGTGCTGCGCGCGGCCTGGTCGCCGGACGGGGCGCAGATCGCCACCGCCAGCGCCGATAACAGCGTCGCCCTGTGGGAAGCGGCGAGCAGTCCGCAGCCCATCAGGCGGCTGGTCGGGCACACGGGGTCCGTCTCCAGCGTCGCCTGGTCGCCGGACGGGGCGCGCCTCGCCACAGGCAGTTGGGATCGCACGGCCCGCGTCTGGGACGCCGCGACCGGCAACCCGCTGCTCGTGCTGGTGGGGCACACCGACTGGGTGATTGACGTCGCCTGGTCGCCGGATGGGGCGCAGATCGCCACCGCCAGCGCCGACAACTCCGTGCGCGTATGGGACGCGGCCAGCGGCGCGCTGCTGCGCATCCTGAGCGGGCACACGGCCTGGGTCAATGGCATCGCCTGGTCGCCGGACGGGACGCAGATCGCCAGCGGGAGCCACGACGGAGCCGTGCGCCTGTGGGATGCCGCCAGCGGCGAGGCGCTGGCCGTGCTGGAAGGGCACAGCGACGCCATCAACCGCGTGGCCTGGTCGCCGGATGGGACGCGCCTGGCCAGCGCGAGCAACGATGAGACAGCCATCGTCTGGGATCCGACGGCGGGCGCGCCGATCGCTGTGCTGACCGGGCACATCAGCGCGGTGATGGCGGTGGCCTGGTCGCCGGACGGAACGCGGGTGGCCACCGCCGGGCGCGACCGCGCGGTCTACGTGTGGGACGCCGCCAGCGGCGAGCGCCTGTATGCTGTCAGCGGGCACGCCGACGATGTGAACGATGTCGCCTGGGCGCCGGACGGTGCGCGCCTGCTCACCGCCGCCGCTGACGCAACTGCCCGCCTGTGGGATGCCTCGCCCGGCGCGGCGCTGCACACACTGCCTCATGGGGACTGGGTCAACGGCGCGGCGTGGAGCGCGAACGGAGCGCGCGTCCTCACCTGGTCGCGCGACGGCACGGCGCGCCTGTGGGACGCACAGAGCGGCGCGCTCCTGCTGACGCTGAGCGGGCACAGCGGCTGGGTCAGCGGCGCGGCGTGGAGTCCTGACGAGACGCGCCTGCTCACCTGGTCGTGGGACAACACCGCGCGCCTGTGGGACGCGCAGAGCGGCGCGCTCCTGTTCACCCTGACGCACCAGGGGCGGGTTAACGGCGCGCGCTGGAACGCCAGCGGGACGCGCGTGCTCACCTGGGCGAGCGACAGCCAGGCGCGCGTCTGGGATGCGGCGAGCGGGGCGCAGGTGTTGGCCGTGACCGACCTGGTCACCGACATCACCAGCGCCGCCTGGTCGCCGGACGAGACGCATCTGCTCATCGCTGCGCGCCGCTCGGCCCGCCTGTGGAACATCAGCGGCGCCGTGCCGGAAGAGGTGCTGTTGCTGAGCGGGCACACCGGCACAGTCGAGTTCGCGGCCTGGGCAGCGGACGGGGCACGCCTGATCACCGCCGCGCGCGACGGCACCGTGCGCCTGTGGGATGCGGCGACGGGCGGCGAGATCATGGTGCTGGCGGCGCACGACGGCGCGGTGACGGGCGTCTTCTCTTCGCCGGACGGGGCGGCCCTGCTGACCGTCGGCGAGGACGGCACAGCGAAAGTCTGGGACGCGGCGACGGGCGCGCTGCGGGTGACGCTGGCCGGGCACACCGATGCCGTCACCGCGGGGGCCTGGTCGCCGGATGGATCGCGCATCCTCACCGCCAGCGAGGATCGCACGGCGCGCCTGTGGGACGCGACAACCGGCAACGAGCTGCTGGTGCTGGGCGGGCATGGCGACGGTCTGCGCGGCGTCGCCTGGTCGCCGGACGGGACGCACAGCGTCACCGCCAGCAGCGATCGCAGCGCGCGCATCTGGATGGCCTGGCAGACGACCGCCGATCTGGTCGCTTATGCCAACGCCTGCTGCCGCGTCCGCGATCTGACGGCGAGCGAGCGCGTGCAATTTAACCTGGAGCAATGAGAGGGTTATTGGTTAATTGATGTAGTTGTTGGTGATTGGTGGTCGGTTGTCAGTCATGGCCGCCAGCGATGCTGCGCACCGCCAAGCGAGGGAAGCGCCCGGCCTGATCGCCCGCTAAACGGGCAAGCGATCGCGCCCAGCCACCAACCGCCAATAACCAGTTAACCAACCGCCACCAACCACCAACCACCAACCACCTATGGACAACGACCTCACCCAGCAAGCAGCCGCCTGGCTAGACGCCGGCGAAGCGGTCGCCCTGGCGACCATCGTGCGCATTCGCGGATCGTCGGCGCAACCGCTCGGTGCGCGTATGATCATGACCGGCGATAACCGTTTCGTCGGGGCGGTCAGCGGCGGCTGCGTGGAAACCGACGTGTACGAAGCCGCCTGTGCCGTGCTGGACGGCGACGGCCCGCTGATGCTGCACTACAAGCGCGTGGAGAATTCGCTGGTCGAGATCGGGCTGAACTGCGACGGGCAGATTGATGTGCTGGTCGAACGGCTGGATCGCCCCCTGTTCGACCTGCTCAGCGCGCCGCCGACGCGCACTCTCGTCACCCTGTGCACGCCCAACGAGCCGCTGCATCCGCGCCCTGCTCATGCCCACGTCCTGCCGGATGGCACCGCCTCCGTCCCTCTGCCAGAGCCGGTGCTGCGCGACGCGCTGGCCGCGCTGGAGTCCGACCTGCCGCAGACCGCTGCTTACGCGGAAGGGCGCATCGCCCTGCTGGAGCCGGTGCTGCCGCCGCCCACGCTGCTCATCTTCGGCGGCGATCATGTGGCCGTGCCGCTGGTGCGTTTCGCCCGGCTGATGGGCTTGCGCACGGTGGTGACGGACGCGCGCCCGGCCTTCGCCACCCGCGCAAAGCACCCCGACGCGGACGAAGTGCTGGCCCTCTGGCCGGAAGAAGTCGTGGCGCGTGTCGGCGTGAACCGGCGGACGTATGCCGTCTCGCTCAACCACGAGCCGCGCTTTGAGGACGCCATGCTGCGCGCGCTGGCCGGGCACCCGCTCGCCTATCTGGGAGCCATTGGCAAGCCGCAGCGCGCCACCGAGCGCGCCGAGCGCGCCCAGGCCGCCGGGCTGGACCTGGCGCAGCTCCCCCCCATTCACACGCCGGTGGGGCTGGACCTGGGCGGCAAGTCGGCGGAAGAGATCGCGCTGAGCATCATGGCCGAGATCATCGCGGTGAAGAACGGGCGCTCTGGCAGGATGACGGCGGCCAACAGACCCTAGATTTCGCTGCGCGATTGCGGTATCATAACCGCCTTGCACCAGGGCGCACGCCGGATTGCGGAGTATAGAGATTTCGTAGGGACGGGCCTCGAAACCCGCCTCTGCCAAACCGAAGCCCGCCTGAGACTCAGGACGCGCCCCCCTGCAACCATTGAGCGTTCGAGGAAGCAGACGATGAAAGTCATACTCAAAGAGTACGTCTACAAGCACGGGGTCGCCGGCGACGTGGTGACTGTGGCCGATGGATTCGCCCGCAACTACCTGATCCCCCGTGGCCTGGCGATCAAAGCGACGCCGGGCGCGCTGCGCGCCAACCAGCATCTGATCAAGCAGTCGGCTCAGCGCCGCGAAGAACTGCGCAGTATGGAACACGAAGCCGCGCAGAAGATTCACGGCGTGGAGCTGGTCTTCGGCGTCAAGGCGGGCAAGAACCGTAAGCTGTATGGCTCGATCACGACCCGTGACATCGCCCAGGCTTTGCTGGACAAGACCGGTGTGGACATCAACCGCCGGCGCATCAGCGAGCGCCCGCTGCGCGAGCTTGGCGTGCACGAAGTCCCGGTGCGCATCGCCGCTCATGTCTCGCCGATGCTGCGCATCGTCGTCATCCGCGAAGAAGAAGTCCCTGCGTACCAGGCGGGCCAGCAGGTCCCCACCCTGGCCGGGGAACAGGCCTTCGCGGCGGTCGAAGAGGAAGAAACCGTCGAAGCGGACAAGATGGGCGAGCCTGAGCCGCCGGCCCAGGCTGCCGCGCTCGAGCCAGCAGGTGAGGTTGAGCAACCGGGCGAGTCGGCTGAGTAGACCGTGTC
Organism: Anaerolineae bacterium; assembly: GCA_023382715.1. Classification (GTDB taxonomy): domain Bacteria; phylum Chloroflexota; class Anaerolineae; order Aggregatilineales; family Aggregatilineaceae; genus UBA2029. The sequence continues at coordinate 11,663 of JAHDWP010000006.1, read as the reverse complement.
TGTACGGTCGCATTGAATGCGCGCTGACGAATCAAGTGCTGACACTGCCATCGATCTGATCGGTTTTGTGACACGCCATCTGGCCTGTGCACAATGCCATTCTGCCTACGCGCCCCCTGATGTGCAGGTGACCCAGCATGAGCACGACGAATGGTCGCTGGTGGCGACCTGCCCGTCGTGCAGCGCGCAGCGCGTGATCACCGCCTACGACGAGCCACCTTACCGCCGGCTGGACGGCCCGCATGGCCCGTCCCTGCCGCCGCTCTCAGCACGAGATATGATCGAGTGGCGGGCGTTCCTCAAGCAGTTCGGAGGGGACATGATCGATCTGCTGGCCGGGAGCTGAGCGCGCTGTTTTCAGAGAAAAACACGGGCGGGTGAATTTGACGATCACCCGCTTTTTGTTATAGTCGGCGGTGCGATTTTTCTCATGTGTCTGGATGTGTGCAGGCGTGAGCGACGCACAAGCTCTGGGTCGGCATCTGCGCGAGGCCCGCGAAGCCAAAGAACTGTCCCTGGCTGATGTCGAGCAGGGGACTCGCATTCGCCTCAAGTACCTGGAGGCGCTGGAACAGGGCGACTACGCCAGCATGACGCCCGTCCAGGCGCAGGGCTTCCTGCGCAACTACGCGCGCTTCCTGGGGCTGGATCTGGAGCTGTTGCTGCGCGAGATGGAGAGCGGGCAAGCTCCTCGCCGGGCGCGCAAAGGGCTGCGCCTGCCAGGTCGCCAGGCCGCCTCTCCTGGCGAGGGCACCGCCGTCGCGCCCGTGCTGCGCTCGCTCAGCGGGACTCTCACGCCGGCGCCTGCCACGCCGTCCCGGGTGCGTCCGCACCGCGCGCGACGGGGCTTCCTCAGCAACGCGCTGATCGTGGTGGTCTCCGGGATTATCGTCGCGGGAGGCGTGCTGGGCATCACCCGCCTGATTGACAGCCTGGTGGAATCGCAGACGCAGTCCGCCCCGGCAGACACTGAGCCGCTGCCCGCGCCGCCCACCCCATCGCCGGGCGAGACATCTGCGCCGGAGAACGCGACTACCCCCGGCGCTGAGAGCGAAGCCACGCCGGAAGAGGCCACGCCGGCCCTCGCGCTCGCAGAGCCATTCACCCCGCCCACGCTCATCGGCACGAGCATCACCGTGCTCATCGAGGTTGTCCAGCCCGGTTGGGTGAGCATCACCACGGATGGCGTCGTGCGGTACGAGGGGTTGGCGCGCGCCGGCGAGATTCTCAATTTCACCGGGCAGCAGAGCGTTGGCGTGCGCGCCAACAACGCTGCCGGGCTGCGGCTGACGGTCAATAATCAGCCGCAGGGGGTGCTGGGCGCGCGCGGCGAGTTATTTGAGTACACGTTCACCCTGGCCGGCGCCGAGCCGCCCGCGCCGCCGGACAACAGCGGCGATGACGCGGTCAGCGGCCTCTCGCCCACGCCCGATGCCCTCGCCGCCCTGCTGACCGCGTCGCCCCCTGTGGCGACGCTCTTGTTTACGGATACGCCGGGCGCTCCGCCCGCTCCTACGCCGACGCTGCCGCTCGACCCCGGCGACTTCAGCGTGCTCGACTCGATCACGCTCACGCCGCTGCCCGACGCCTCTCCGCAGCCGACAAATACACCGCAGCCGCCGCTGTTCACGCTCACCCCCACGCCGCTGCCGCCGACGCTCACGCCGACAGTCACGCCGCTGCCCAGCGCCACCCTCACGCCAACGTGGACGCCCACGCCGACTCTGACGCAGACTCCCGCGCCCAGCGTGACGGCTTCGCCGACGATGACGCACACGCCGACCTTCACCGTCACGCCCACTGCGACCGCCAGCGCGACAGCGACGCCTACGCCCAGTGCCACCGCGACGCCGACAGCGACAGCCAGCGCCACCGCGACGCGCACGCCATCGCCCAGCGCGACGGCGACTCCCACGTTCACGCTGACCCGGACGCCGTCGCCGACATGGACTGCGTCGCCAACCAGGACGCTCACGCCGACGCCGACGCCCTCGCCCACCTGGTCGCTGACGCCCACCTTCACCCCGACGGCGACACCTTTCCTGCCGCCGCGCTATACGCGCACGCCCACCCCGGCGCTCAAGTGAGGGATCATCCCGGAACGATATCGGAGAAGAGGAAGATCACCAATGAGCGATCCAGCCGCAGTGCTCGCTTTTTGGGATGCCTATCGCGCTACGCTCCCGCCAGAGGCGCGCCCGCCCGCGATGCCGCCCGCAGCGTGGTATTTCTGCGATAATCAGGCGGACGCCGACGAGTTGGGCGATCTGGTGCGGCGGGGGATCAAGACGGCGACGTGCAGCCTGCTGTGGCTCTACGAAGCCGAGAACGAGCGCGTGCCCGAACCCGGCGACCGGAGCATCATCACCGACTGGGAAGGCCGCCCGCTGTGCATCATCGAGACGACCGAGGTGACGATCCGGCCCTACGACAAGGTAGACGCCCGGTTCGCCTATGACGAGGGCGAAGGTGATCGCTCGCTGGCCTACTGGCGCACAGCACACTGGCGCTTCTTCACGCGCGAATGTGCCGATCTCGGACGGACGCCTGCCGAGGATATGCCGCTGGTCTGCGAGCGTTTCCGCGTGGTCTACCTGCCGCCCACCCCGTGACCTTTTTCCTCTGCGGGCGCGGCCCGGTGTGGTGTACACTAGTGCATCGAGGCGGAAATAGGGATACGGTTTGGCCTGGTCCAGCCCCCCGTCCCCGGCCCTTCCCCCACCAGAGGGGAAGGGAGCAGAGCACACCCACTATGCCCCTCCCTCCTTGCGGGGGAGGGGTCTGGGGTGGGGGGAAACAGCGGGCAACTACTGGCGGACTTCCGCCAATATGCACTAGGCGAGATAGCGGATGCTGTAGCGTGGAGAGGTGCGTGCCATGATGTCCATTCCGCCCGATCTGCAAAGACTGCCGCCACAGGCGCTCGACGTGTTGCGCTTTCTGGCGGCGCGCGAGGAAGGCACCGCTTCTGCCGACGCGATCATGGACGGCGTCGGGCTGAGCGCGATTGGCCTGGGCAAGGGCCTTCGGCGGCTGGTCACGGTGCGCTACGTGGTCATGACCGCGCCGGGCATCTACGCGCTGACGGTGCTCGGCCAGGAGGCAGCGCAGGCGTTGCGGCCCGCTGAAGCTGCGCCCGCGCCCGGCTATGCCCGGCGGCTGTCGGTCTTCGCGCCGTGCGAGCTGGCGGTGGGCGCGCCCGCTTTGCTGCGCGCTGGCTTCGACCCGCCCGATCGCGGCCAGCCGCCATTCGGCGAGGCAGTGCCGGTCATCCTGCGCCTGCGCGCGCCCGACTGCGACATATCCCCCGCCGAGCAGCCCGTCACCATCCCCCCGGACGCGCCGGGCGGCCCCGTGCGCTTCCGCGTGACGCCCCTTCAGGAAGGGACGCTGCGGCTGCGGCTGGAAGTCCTGGCAGCAGATGGCGATGAGATGTCAGGCCCGGCGGGAGGCATCTACTTCGATCTGGGCGCAGCCCCTTTCCCGACTCCGGCCTGCGCCGAGTTCCAGGCGCTTGGGGCGATGGTCGCGCTGCCGCCGGGCGGGAGAGCAGATCGGTGAGTGAGACCGCGATCACCGTGGTCAAGAACGACCACGCGGGCCGCGAGGTGTGGCGCTACACGGGCCGCGTCCTGGCGCGCGGCGCGACATGGGTGCAGTTGGAAGCGCGCTTCAACCGCCCGCACGACGTGCCGACGCCCTACCACACCTTCCGGCGCGGCGACCGCTTCGTGGAATGGTTCTTCGCCGATCGCTGGTACAACATCTTCGCCATGTACGACGTGGACGACGATCACTTCACCGGCTGGTACTGCAACATCACGCGCCCGGCCCGCCTGGAGAGGGACGCTATCTACGCCGACGACCTGGCGCTCGATGTGTTCGTCGCGCCGGACGGGGCGATCACCGTGCTGGACGAGGACGAGTTCGCCGTGCTGCCGCTCGACGAGGCGACGCGCACGGCGGCGCGGCATGCCCTGGACGTGCTGCAACGCCTGGTGATCGCTCGCGCCGCCCCCTTCGACGCCATCCCGCCGGGCGAATAGCGCCCTGGCGCGCAACCAACAGGGGCGGAGCCATCGCCCCGCGCAGTCGCGCTTCCCCAATCCACAATCCGAACTCCCCGTCTCTGCTTCCACACGGTTACATTGGTGGCGCGTCCGCTGTATAATAGCAAGCCGGACGGACCGTTGAGGAGGTGATGGGCATGAAACGGTGGATGGCGATCCTGACTCTGGCGCTTGGCACACTGCTGGCGCTGCTGGCGCTGGGAGCGGCACCGCCCATCCTGGCGCAGGACGGTCATGAGGGCGATTCCGGCGACGCGGATCTCGCGCCACTGCGCGGGGCGGCGGTCTACGCCGAGTTCTGCCAGGCGTGTCACGGGCCGCAGGGCGAAGCGTTGGGGACAGGCGCAGCGTTCGCGGCCATTGACGCGGCAGCGCTGGCAGGGGGCGGCGCGCGCCAGGCGATTCTCGAAGGAGCCGGTTCTGCCGACTCCGGCGCGGCGATGCCGCCCTACGGCGACGTGCTGAGCGGCGCGCAGGTGGACGATCTGCTCGCCTATCTCGGCACCTGGACGACTGGCGAGACTCCCCCGCTGCCAGAGCCGAACATCGGGCCTCTGCCGGAGTCCGTCGAAGGCTTCGCCGGCGATCCGGCGGCGGGCGCGGCGGTGTATGCCCGGTTTTGCGCTGGCTGTCATGGTGCGAGCGGCGCAGGGCGTGGAGCGCCCGCCTTCCCCAAGCTAGCAGGCGAGGCGGCGCAGATCGCCAGCGTGGCGCGCCAGGGTCACGAAAGCCCCTTCATGCCCGCTTTCGGCGCGGCGCAGGGCGGCCCGCTGAGCGACGCGCAGCTCACCGATCTGGAAGCGTACCTGGCTACCTGGGCGCAAAACGAGACTTCTCAGGAGCCGGACGACAGCCGGGGTTACAGCCTGCTGATCGTGGTGGCCGGCGCGGTCGCCATCCTGCTCCTCGGCGTGACGTACATGGCCCGCGTCGTCGTCAAGGAAGAGGCGTAGCAGCAGCGAGGGATTGGCCGTGAGCGCGGGGATGGGGGCGCAGGTTCGCCCGCTGGAAGAAGCGGATCGCGCCTGGGCCTATCGCCTGCTCGCCGGGCGATGGGGTTCCACGCGGATGGTCACGCGGGGGGTGCTGCACGACCTGACGCGCCTGCCGGGGCTGGTCGCCTGGCGCGCGGGCGAGCGCGCCGGCCTGCTGACCTACCACCTGGCGGGAGATTCCTGCGAGATCGTCTCGCTCGACAGCCTGGTTGAGGGCGTCGGCGTGGGGTCGGCGCTGGCCGCAGCGGCGCAAGAGGCGGCGCGGGCGGCGGGGTGCCGGCGATTATGGCTGGTCACGACCAACGACAACCTGCCCGCGCTGCGCTTCTGGCAGAAGCGCGGCTTCCGGCTGGTGGCGGTTCACGCGGGCGCGGTGGACGAGGCGCGCCGCCTCAAGCCGGAGATACCGGCGACGGGGCTGGAGGGCATCCCCCTGCGCGACGAGCTGGAACTGGCGCTCGCGCTGCAATGAGCGCCGGGACTGGAAAGCAACACCGCCGGGGCGCAGGGATCGCAGAGGAAAAGCAAGAAACACTCCTGATCCTTCTCCGCGCCCTCTGCGTCTCTGCGGTTCAGGAATTCTGTCTCACACCTGGGCCGCACCTGCGCCCATTGGCAGCGCGGCGTCTTCCTGCTATAGTCGAGATAAGCTTACCAAGCCCATTTTCTGCCGGGGGAGCCTGGGGCAGCCAGGCTGAGAGGCGCGTCCGTTCTGCGACGCCGACCCTACGAACCTGATCCGGGTAATGCCGGCGGAGGGAGCCACGCACGACTCAAGGCGCTGCCAGGCCGCTCCCTTCCCGCCGAAGGAGCGGCTTTTTTTGATGGGCGAGCACGGGTCTGCGCCGGCGCGGGCGCTGGTCTTCGCCAATGGCGACCTGTACGACGGCCCCGCTGTGCGGCGGGCGCTGCGCGAGGGGGCCGGTGCGCTGGTCATTGCGGCAGATGGCGGGGCGCGGCTGGCCCTGGCCTGCGACCTGATTCCGCACCTGGTCGTCGGCGATATGGACTCCCTGAGCGGAGAGGAATTGGCCGATCTGCGCGCGCGCGGGGCAACCCTTCGGCGCGTGGCGGCGGAAAAGGACGAGACCGACCTCGAGCTGGCGCTGCTGGCGGCGGCGCAGCGCGGCGCGAGCTGGGTGCGCGTGCTGGGCGCGGCGGGCGGGCGGCTCGACCAGGCGTTGGCCAACGTCCTGCTGCTGACGCTTGGCGCGCTGGCCGGGCGCGACGTGCGCCTGGTCGCCGGGTGGCAGACGCTGTGGCTGATCGGCCCCGGCGAGCACGCCCTGGACGGGGAGCCGGGCGACACGATCTCGCTCATCCCCCTGGGCGGCGACGCGCGCGGCGTGCGCACGGAGGGGCTGCGCTACCCCCTGCGCGATGAGGCGCTGCGCTTCGGCCCGGCGCGCGGCGTCAGCAACGTCATCGCGGCGGCGGGGGCGCGAGTGGCCCTCGTCGCGGGGATGCTGGTCGTGGTGCACACGCCGGGCAGAGCGTGAGGGAGCGATCAGTTGTCGGCAATCAGCTCTCAGCGAGGGCGCAGCCCCTTGTAGCAGTTCTCGCTGAAAACTGACCATCGCTCGCTAAAGACAGACACCGATCACCAGGAGCTAATCGTGGGACAGGCAAACGCACGCCCGCGCCGCGCCAGCGCGCGACTCCTCACAGACGTGGCGCGGGCCGTGATCCTCACCGCCGTCGCCGTTGTTGTGCTGGCCTTTTTCGCATCCGGCGTGCTGCAACTGGCCATTGAAGTGCGCGCCCAGGAGAACCTGGCGCTGGACACGATCTTCCCTTCGGTGAGCGCGGTGCGCGGCGCGTGGGAGGCGCATCGGGATCGTCTGCTGGAGGAGCACATCCCCGAAACGCTGTGGGAGACGCTGGCTGGCCTGGCGATGGCGACCGTGCTCGGCGTGACCATCGCCGCGCTGATGGACTTCTCGCGGGTGCTGCGCTGGCTGCTTTACCCGCTGCTGGTCGTCTCGCAGACGATTCCCATCTTCGCGATCGCCATCCTGCTCATCCTGATCTTCGGCTTCGGCAGCGGCCCCAAGATCACGGTCGTGGTGCTGTTCTGCTTCTTCCCGGTGGCGCTCAACACCTTCAGCGGTCTGCAATCCGCCGACCCGGAGCTGCTCTCGCTGCTGCGGGCGATGGGTGCCAGCGCCCGCCAGGTATGGACAAAAGCGCGGCTGCCGGCGGCCATGCCGTCGTTCTTCGCCGGGCTGCGCATCGCGGCGACGTACAGCGTGGTGGGGGCCATTTTCGGCGAGTACATCACCGCGCAGCGCGGGCTGGGCGTCTTTCTCAAACGGTCGTACAGCAGCTTCCGGCTCGACCAGGCGTACCTGGCCATCCTGCTCACCGCCGCGCTGAGCCTGCTGCTGGTGCTGCTGGTCAACCTGGTGGAGCGGCTGGCGCTGCGCTGGTACTACACATCGCGGCGGGCGTCGTGGCGCGGGCCGGGGATTTACTGAGCGGTCAGCCGTCAGCCGTCAGCAATCAGCAAGGACGGTGACGCAGATGCTTGTGCTCTCGCCGACCGCTGAAAGCTGATCGCTAGCACAGTAGGGAGAGTGACACGATGAACCGTAAATACACGCTTATCACGCTGAGTCTCGTGTGGGCGCTGGCCCTGCTGCTGCCGCCCGCGTTGGCTCAGGACAGCACCCCCACGCCCGATCCGCTCGGCGGGGCGAGCGAGTTCGCCCGCGCCGGCGAGCGGGCCGCCGTCACGCTGATGCTCGACTGGACGCCGAACACCAACCACACCGGCTTCTACGTGGCCCAGGCGCTCGGCTACTTCGACGAGGCCAATCTGGACGTGACCATCCAGGAGCCAACCGATCTGTTGGTCGAGGCGGTGGTGAACAGCGGGGCGGCGCAGTTCGGTGTCGGGTACCAGGAGTTTTTCACCTACGCCCTGGCCGACGGGCTGCCGCTGGTGTCGGTGGCGGCCATCATCCAGCACAACACGTCGGGCTTTGTCACCCTGCACGAGCAGGACCCGATCAGCCGCCCCGCTGACCTGAGCGGACTGCGCTATGGCGGCTTCGGCCAGTCGGACCTGGAGACGGCGATCATCAACACGCTGCTGATCTGCGACGGCGCCGAGCCGGACACCTTCGAGTACCTGGACGTGGGCTATGTAGACCCCTTCGAGCTGATGGCCCGCGAGCGCATTGACTTCGCCTGGATGTATTACGGCTGGGCAGGTATCGAAGGCGAGCTGCGCGGCCTGGACCTGGACACGCTCATGCTCATGGATCACTTCGACTGCCTTCCCGACTACTACACGCCGATCCTGATCACCAGCCGGGCGATGATCGAGGAACAGCCGGACGTGGTCGCAGCGTTTGTCCAGGCGACGGCGCGCGGCTTCGCCTACGCCATCAGCAGCCCGGCGCAGGCGGCGGACATCCTCAGCGCGGCAGCGCCCGAAGTGGACGCCAATCTGATCCGCGCCAGCGCCGAGTGGCTCGCCCCGCACTACCAGGCCGACGCGCCGCGCTGGGGGCAGCAGTCGCGCGCGACGTGGCAGGGCTTCAGCGACTTCCTGGTGGCGCACGGCATCCTGGCCGAAGGCATTGACGCAGAGGCGGCCTTCAGCAACGCTTTTCTGCCGGGCGAGGTGAGTGAGTGAGCGCCCCGGCGGGCACTCCCTGCCTGGAAGTGCGCGGGATCAGCAAGACCTTTCGCGATGGCGGGCAGACCGTGCGCGCGCTGGAAGACGTCAGTTTCGCCGCCTGGCCGGGCGAGTTCATCACCATCATCGGGCCGAGCGGCAGCGGCAAGAGCACGCTGTTCAACGTGATCACCGGCCTGGCCGAGCCGGACGCCGGCGAGATCGTCCTGGCCTGCGATGTCGCGCGCGACCGGGCTGGGCGCGTCGGCTACATGCCCCAGCGCGACCTGCTGCTGCCCTGGCGCACCGTGCTCAACAACGTCATCCTCGGCCCGGAACTGGACGGGCGCTCGCGCCGCGAAGCGCGCCGCCGCGCCCGCGAGCTGCTGCCGCTCTTCGGCCTGGACGGATTCGCTGACGCTTTCCCGGATGCGCTCTCCGGCGGGATGCGCCAGCGGGCGGCCCTGCTGCGCACTTTCCTGACCGACCGCGAGGTGCTGCTGCTCGACGAGCCGTTCGGCGCGCTGGACGCGCTGACCCGCCGCGAGCTTCAGCGCTGGCTGCTCGGCGTGTGGGAACGCTTCCGCAAGACGATCCTGTTCATCACCCACGACGTAGAGGAGGCGGTCTACCTGGCCGACCGCGTGCTGGTCTTCAGCGCGCGACCGGGGCGCATCGTCAAGGAACTGCGCGTAGACCTGCCGCGCCCGCGCCAGACGATCTCGCTGCTCTCGGAAGACCTGCGCCGCCTGGAAGCGGAGCTGATGATCGCGCTGGAAGCGGCCAGCGGTGGCGCGCGCTAGGAGCGCATCGCCATACGCCCCCGCCAGATTTCCCAAGTTTCGGAAACTTGGGAAGTCTCCTTCAGCACAGCGCGCCTGAGAATCCGCATCGCCGCCCGCGCCACAATACTGCGCGCCCGGCATGGGACGAGAAGCAAAATGCCCGCGTAAGGGGGACGCGCGCGGGCCGATGTGGGATCGAGCTTCGCCTGGCTCAGTGCAGCAGATAATCCAGCACGCGGTCGGGCAGGCCCGTGATCGCCTCGCGCTGGAGCCGGTAGGTGATGGCGCGGTTGTCCTGGGTTTCTTCGAGGATCAGCCCGGCTTCCTTGAGCTGGGTCAGGTGGCGCGACACGGCGGACGCCGACAGATTGAGCTTCTCGGCGATGCGCTTGCCGTTCATCCGGCCCTCGTGCCCCGCGATCTGGCGCAGAATATCCAGGCGCGAGCCATCGCCCAACGCCTTCAGGACACTCAGCGCGCGCGCCTTGCTCTCCTCGATCTGCGCCGCGCGCGGACCGGTGCGCTCGCTGTCGAAGAGAATCGTCACATTGCCATAGCCATAAAACACGAGCACCGGCGTCCCGGTCAGGTAGATCGGGATGAAGACAATATCGCGCACCGGGTAATCGGGCGGCAGGGTGGGCACCTGCTCGCTACGCCCGGTGACATACTCGTAGAGCGCCGTGCCTCCCTGGCGATCCAGCACGGCGCGCTTGTCGTCGAGGCCGTGTTCCCAGTGCGGGCGCAGCAGCGGCGGCTGCGTGTGGAAGAACTCGTCCCAAAACCCTTGCCACAGGTCGGTCAGCCGCCGCTGAAAAGCGGGCACATCGGCCAGGATATTGCGCATGGGCACCTCGCGGTACATGCAGCCTGGCTCGAACTGCGTCGTTTCCAGCAGCGCATCCAGCGCGTCCGCATCATCGCCAATCGCGGCAATGGCCTCTGGCGGGATCATGCGCCCAACCAGGTAGAACACGAAACGGTCGGGCGTCATGGTGCGCACATAACGGATGAAGCCGGGGACATCCTGGTGATCGGGGCAGTCCACCGCCAGCTCGAGGAAGAAGAACCCGTTCCAGTACGGCCCGCACACCGCCTCCAGCTCCTGCAGCAGCCTGGGCGAGAGCGCCGCGCGCGTCTGGGCGCTCCACTCCGTCCGCACGTCGGGCGTGAGCAGGGCGCGCAGGCTGAGCAGCATCTCGAAGACCGGCGAGGTCTCAAAGCGGATCAGGCTGGTGAGCGGGTCGGTGAATTCAATGACTTCGAGAGGCATGGATGGGCACCTTTTTTGGGCGGGTCAGTGCAAGCCGCCGCGTGACTGTTTGTGCATCATGGTACGGGCGTTGGCGGGGACTGTCAAGGGATGCCGCTCTGCCGCACCTCTGTAGGAGCGCGCCCCTACGAGACCCTGGCACACTCCCCGACCCCACGCCGGCGGCGCTTCAGGCCGCGCATAGATAGCTCTCGTTGAGACGCGCCAGCAGCGCCCGCAAGTCCGCCGCGCGATCCGGCAGGAAGAGGACGTCCTGCGCGCCGAAGCGCCGCGCGCGTTGCAGCGCGCTGGACGGCATGTCGCGGCCTATCACGACGATCAGGCGACCGGCGGCGCGCGTCGCCAGGTGCGGCAGCAGGGCGATTTGCGTCGGACGTCGCTGGTCCACGCCGACGGCGATCAGGCCAAAGTCATAGTAATCCAGCGCGCGCAATGCGTCGTCATGATCCTCAACAGCCGTCACAGAAATCGCGCCGTCGAGCAGCAGGCTGAGCGTATCCAGGAGAACGCTGGCCGGACCATCGGGACGGTCAATGACCAGCACCTGGGGCGGGCAGGCGATAGCGGGAGCGAGACGATAGGACAGTGCTGAGAGGGAGGTCTGGGCGCGCATCGGTCACTCCATTACTGAATTGCTTTATTGCACGATTGCGCAATTACATGAATAGTGTAGCATACAACGCGCCCGCTGTCAAGCGGGTTGTGGGTGGCGGGTTATTGGTTGTCGGTAGCGCGCGCTGCCCCATACACTACCGGGCAGAGGGCCAGGGCCAGGAGCCTGGCGCTGCCCTAACCTTCGGCCGTCTGTCATTGAGCGCCCGCGCCTCCTCCCCTCTCCAGCCGGGCTTGAGAGGGTGTCTGGTCAGCTCCCCCTCATCCCCCAACCCCTTCTCCCTCCAGGGGGAGAAGGGGAGC
>JAHDWP010000005.1:79833-147065 GCA_023382715.1 Anaerolineae bacterium | reverse complement strand
ACAACCTCTACTATACTCTCTTCTGGTTGTGTCCAGAAATTCGACCGCACCACAGTCAATGCTCTGCCGCGCCCTGGCTGACCTCACCTCCGCTCGGCGCTGACGCGCCTCACCGCCGGGCAAGCCGAGCGTAGCGCGGCTGGGGGTGAGGTAAAGCTCTGCTGCGCCCTGGCTGACCTCACCCCCGCGCGGCGCTGACGCGCCTCACCGCCGGGCAAGCCAAGCGTAGCGCGGCTGGGGGTGAGGTCAACCAGCGAGTCGCCGCCAACCCTTGCACGCGCCCCAGTCCCCCTAATCACTGCGCAGAATGCGGTATACTCTGCACCAGACAGTTCGGCGAGCAGGAATCCGCCCTGGCCCGGCATCCGGGGGGACGCGAGCTTCTCAGGATCGCATGGAGACGGCGCTGCCCTGACTGATAGCTAACGGCTGATAGCTGCTCGCAGAGGAGATCCCACCGATGGCTGACGCGCTAGAGTTCACCGAGCGACCGCAGGCCGGCGATCTGGTCATGATCGCCGGCTGGCGACAGTGGGCCGACGCCGGGGCCGTCTCGTCGGGCCTGCCCCAGTATCTCATCCAGCGCAGCGATGCCCGGCGCATCGGCACCATCCGCCCGGAAGGATTCTACCTGTTCCAGATACCGGGCACGCACGACCTGGTGCGGCCTATCGTGCGCTTCGAAGAAGGGCTTCCGGCGGCGCTGGACACGCAGCGCAATGAATTCTTCTACACCGGTGACGAGTCGCTGGGGGTGGTCATCTTCCTGGGCGACGAGCCGCACCTGGACATCGAGCGCTACGCCGCCCTTTTCCTGGAAGCGGCCCAGTCGCTCGGCGTGACGCGCATCGTCAGCCTGGGCGGTGTCTATGGCGAGCTTCCCTATAACAAAGCGCGCCTGATCTCCTGCATCTACAGCCTGCCCCGGATGCGGCACGAGCTGAGCCGCCTGGCCGTGCAGTTCTCCGACTATCATGGCGGGGCGAGCCTCAGCTCCTACCTGTGCCGCCGTGCCGGAGAAGCGAGCCAGGAGTTCACCGGGCTGTACGCCTTCGTGCCAACCTATGACTTCGCCCAGTTCCCGCACATCACCAACACCATCCAGTTGGAGAACGACTTCACCGCCTGGCATGATGTCATGCGCCGGGTCAACCACCTGCTGAAGACCAGCTTCGACCTGGCCGATCTTCAGCGCCGGAGCGCGCAGCTCACCCGGCTGGTGGACGCGAAAGTGAAGGAACTGGACAGCGCCTCACCCCAGAGCGGCCTGCACGAGTATTTCGTCCGGCTGGCTGAGGAATTCGCCGAGACGCCGTTCGACCCGCTGGCCGACGTGTGGGAAGAGGAGTTGCGCCGCCTGCTCGACGACTCCGACAAAGAAGGGTGAGAAGGCATCAGGCGGGCACAGAGACAGCCGTCTCCTGGTAGAGCGTCTCCGTGCTGTCGTCGTAGGCCAGCAATTCGGCATAGCGGCCCCACTGGATGGCGATCTCCACCTGGCGGGCCGCGTCTTCGGGCGAAAACTCCAGTTCCAGCGCCAGCCGCACCACATCGCGATCCAGCCGCCCCTTGTCCGCCGCCTTGAGCATGGCCAGCAGCCATTTGATGGTGGGCAGCCGCCGGATGCGCGTGGCGAAGATCTCTTTGCGAGCCAGGATGCTGGCTTCGGCGAAGGTTTCGCCCAGCGAAGTCAGGGTGATGTCGCCTTTGGCGATGGTGGCGAACCCCAGAAGCTCCGCCGCCTCGGTCAGTTGCAGCACCGGGTCAGTGCCCAGGTTGAGTTCCTGCTCCAGCCGGTAGACATCGGTCCGATCGTTCGGCATCTCGTCCAGGAATTCCAGCAGGCCCGAAAGCTCCCCGATGGAGACGAAAGGCAGCGCGCGCGTCACGCCGGCTTCGCCCGGCGCTGCTCCTAGCTCGATGTGCTCCGGCTGCGTTTGCCCGGCCAGCGTCGCATAGACGCGATCCAGCACTTCCAGGAAGCGCGGGTCTTTGCGCTGGCGCGGGTGCGGCAGATCGATCGCCCGATCGGCGACGATACGCCCCGGCTGCTTGTCCATCACGATCACGCGGTCGGCCATGAACACCGCCTCTTCGATGTTGTGCGTGACCATCAGGATCGCTTTGGTGGGGATGGAGCCGCTCATCCACAGTTCGAGCAGCTCCCCGCGCAGCGATTCGGCGCTGAGCACGTCGAGCGCCGAAAACGCTTCGTCCAGGCACAGCAGCTCCGGCTCAACGGCCATCGCCCGCGCAAAGCCCACCTTCTGGCGCATCCCGCCCGACAGCTCGCGCGGGAAAGCCGTCTCGAAGCCGTCCAGGCCGACCATATCCAGCAGGTCAATGGCGCGCACCGTTCGCAGACTGGGCGGGATACCGCGCGCCTTCAGCGCGACTTCGACGTTCTGCTGCACCGTCAGCCAGGGAAAGAGGGCGAATGTCTGGAAGACGATAGTCGCGTGCGGGTTCACGCCGCGCAAGGGCTGCCCCTCATAGAGCACCTGCCCTTCCGCTGGCTGGTTGAGGCCGGTGATGATGCGCAGCAACGTGCTCTTGCCGCAGCCGGACGGCCCCAGCAGCGCCACGAATTCGCCTTCGTCAATAGCCAGGTTCACGTTGTCCACCGCCGTAAAGCGACGGTCGCCGCGTCCGTACTTCTGAGTGATGCCCTGCAATTCGAGCAGATGTGCCATCGCGCGCTACTCCATGCGAAACTGTTCTTCGGCCCGGCGATAGAGCCGCCGCCAAAACAGGCGGTTGATCAGCACCACCGTCAGGATCATGCCCAGCGTGGCCGCCAGCAACAGATGAAAGTCGCCGCTCGCCGTCGCCGCGGCGATGAGCGCGCCTACGCCCGTCACCTGGTGCGCCTGGCCGCCTAGCTGGAAGTACTCGGCGACGACGCTGGCGTTCCACGCGCCGCCGCTGGCCGTGATCGCGCCAGTGATGATGTAAGGGAACAACGCCGGCAGGATGAGCGTGCGCCAGCGCTCGCGCCGGCTCAGCTTGAGCAGCCTGCTGGTGAACTTCAGGTCTTCGGGGATGGCCGCCGCGCCCGCGATGATGTTGAACAGCAGGTACCATTGGGTGCCCATCAACATCAGCAGCACGGCGGCGAGATTCAACCCGCCCGGCAGGTCGAGCAGCACCAGCAGCAACACGGGGAAAAGCGCCGTCGCCGGGATGGAAGCCGCGATCTGCACCAGCGGTTGGAGCACCGTGGCCGCGCGGGCATTGGTGCCGATGAGCACACCGACCGGGATCGTCCAGGCCAGGGCCACCAGCAGGGCGATCAGCACGCGCGCGAGGGTGGCCGCCAGGCCCGTCGCGATCTCGCTCCACTGGGCGGCGGGCACCTGCACCAGCATCTCGCCAGCCTGCTCCAGCCCATAAAGGACAACTGTGCCCACCAGCACCAGCAAAGCGTAGAGCGCCCAGGGCCGCCTGGCCCGCTCTTCGGCGGGGGCGGGCCGCGCGGCTGCCGGGCGAACCAACAGCGCGTCTACGCCGTTCAGCAGCGCCTGGCGCAGGTGATGATCCAGCCAGCGGGAGATATGCGCCCGCTGCAAAAGCGCGTAGAACCACGAGGTGGGCGGGTTGTCATCCTCCACCATCTCCAGGGTGAAGCGATTCGACCAGGCCAGCAGAGGCCGCCACACAAACTGATCGAGCAGGACGATGACCAGCACCAGCGCGGCAATGCCCCCGGCAATCGCGCCGTAATCTTCCTGGCTGGCCGCTTCATGCAGATAGGCCCCCAGGCCCAGCAGACGGAAGTCGCGGTCGCCGACCGTGAAAATCTCTGCGGCCATCAGGAAAAACCACCCGCCCGCCCAGCTCATCATGCTGTTCCAGATCAGGCCAATCGCGGCAAAGGGCAGCTCCACCGCTCGGAAACGCAGCCAGGTGTTGAAGCGGAAAATGGTCGAGGCTTCGTTCAGTTCGCCGGGGATGGTGGTCAGCGATTGGTACCAGACGAAGACCAGGTTCCAGACCTGGCTGGTGAAAATGAGCACGATAGCCGCCAGCTCAACGGCGATCGCCTGAGGGAGCACGGTGCTCAGGCCCAGCAGCACCACCGGCAGGAACGACAGGATAGGTACGCTCTGCAGCACGTCGAGCAGCGGCATCAACACCTGCTCGGCCCGGCGGTGATAGGCCGCCGCTCGCCCATAGACCAGGGCGAAGAGCAGCGAGAGCACATAGGCCGCCGCCATGCGCCCGACCGAGCGGATGGCGTAGTAGGGCAGAACTTCGGGCTTGAGCGAGATGGACGGGCCGGTGACAGTCGCCGGCGCGCCAAACGACAGGCGCACGCCCGTATAGATGAGCAAGATGACGAGGGCGATCACCACCACGTCGGCCCAGCCGAAAGTACGCTGAGCAGGCTGCTGGACTTTGAAAATACCGGCGAAGAAGCTCATGGTTGCCTTCCAGCAACTCTGTGCTCAGCGGGTTCTGAATAGCTTTACTGTCCGGGGGAGCGCGCCCATTGTACATGACAAGCGGACGCCCGACAAACAACCCCAACGATAAACTTCCGAAGTTTTCGAAAACTTCGGAAGTCTGAAGTCAGGCCAGGATGCCGCAGGACAACGCCTCTCCCCGGCAGGATTTTGCGCGCCCGCAAGGCCGGGGGCAACTGTCCGCCCCCGCTCTAGAGGCGGTTATGAGCTTTGCGCAGTGTCTTCCCCCCACCCCTCAATCCCCTCTCCCGCGTGAGCGGGACGAAGGGACCGGGGGGTGAGAGGAAAATGCACCTCACGCTCTAGGCCAGCACGGACTCAGCCACATAGGGGATCGTCTGTGGGCCTTCCGGCAGCACGCAGATGCGCGCAGCGCGCCCGTAGATCTCGCGCAGCGCCGCGACCGTCTCGGCGATGTCGTTGCACGGAGTCAGCAGGACCTCGCGCGTGGCTTCGTCGTCGAAGTAGTCCGAATACAGGTATACGTCGGCTTTCAACTGGATGCGCGCCTGAATCTGCGCCGCCCACTGATCCTGGCGCGTCTCTGGCGCGCTCAGCACCGCGTCGTACATCTCCTGCGGGCTGCTCGCCGCGCGCAGCATTTCGCCGAACAGCCCATGATCGGGGATGCCTTCGCTGCACTCGGCGACCATGATGATCGCCCCGCCGGATCGGACGATCTGTTCGGCAGCGCTCATGCCCTTGCCGCACTGGTAGAGATTCATGTCCAGCGGGTAGCCGGAATTGGTCGTGATCACGATGTCGAACGGCTCCGCCACCGGCACCATCGTCGTCTGGCGGGCGAAAGCGATGCCCGCGTCGTGCGCCGCCACCAGGTCGCCGGCGAAGACCTGCGTGATCTGCTTGGCGCGATTGAGCGTCACATTGAGCAGGAACGTCGGCTTCGTGCGCAGCGCCACTTCGCGCGCCTCTTCAAAGATCGGGTTGCCCGCTGTCACCCCCCACGTGGCATGCGGATTGCCGACCATGCCCGCGTCGTGATTGCCCAGCACGGTCACCTGCCCGGCCATGCCCGGCATCGCCGCCTTGCCCCCGCCCGAAAAGCCCGCGAAGAAATGCGGCTCGATGAAGCCGGTCAGGATTTTGACATCGGCTTCCAGGTAGGCGCGGTTGAGCCAGATCGGGTGGCCGTTGCTGCTCTCGCCCAGGTAGACCTGCGTGGACGGGTCGAAGCAGTTGTTCTGCTCGATGCGGTAGCGCCGGGCGATCTCCGCGCCGAGCATCTGCTCCAGCTCGGCGGGCGTGTTGGGGCGATGCGTGCCCAGGGCGTTGCACAGCACGATGTTTTCGGCGGGCACGTGGTCCAGCGCTTCCAGCACAGCGGGCAGCATCAGGTGGTTGGGCGTGGGCCGGGTGATGTCGCTGAAGACGATGGCCACCGTATCACGGGGCTTCACCAGGTCGCGCAGCGGCGGCGAGGCGATTGGCTCCGCCAGCGCGCGGCGCAGCGCCGTCGCCGGGTCGGGCAGCGGGCTAATGAAGCGCGGGCTGACAATGGTGATGTCTGCGTCGCCGGGCAGGGTGACAGTCAGGCCGGTTTTGCCGTAATCGAGATGGATGTCCACGATGTTCCCCTTTCTGGTGTGTCTGCCCCTGAGATTCGCCCGGACGCGGACGCCGCTCGGCGCTGGCGACGGGATTCCTGGGCGAAAAACGCCTCTCCAGCCAGGTCTTGCTTCTGCGTTGACAAGGCACATGAGCGAAAAGCCCATGACCAGTATTCTACCCCTCGCGCACCATTTGCACAGTGGGGCTTGGCGCAGGTGTGGCCTCACCCCAAGCCAGAGAGGGAGCAAGTCGGACGTCGCGGGGCGGGGGTGAGGTCAATGCCCCACACTCACCGAGTCGCCGCTCCCCTTTGCCCGCACCCCGCAGAGTCTGGGCATTTCCCAAAGTCTGTCCGACATTCATATAATAGCTGTTGCAACTACTATCATAATGAACGGAGTGGGAGAGATGGCTGTACACCAGGTCGGGCGAGCGGAGAATCTTTTGCAGGACGGCGAAATGCTGCGGATTGACTTAGAAGGCACGCGGGTCGTCCTGGCGCGCGCGCAGGGTGAGTATTACGCCTTCGGTGCCAAGTGCACCCATTACGGAGCGCCCCTTGACAAAGGAGTCCTCAAAGGTCATACGCTGATCTGCCCCTGGCATCACGCCTGCTTCGATATTCGCAGCGGCGAGCGGCTGGAGCCGCCGGCCCTCAACGATTTGCCCCACTACCCCGTCCATATCGAAGACGGCATGGTGACCGTCACCGTCCCTCACGATAACAAGGTACAGCCTCAGGGAAAGGCCGATCCGGCTGATCCCCGCCATTTCGTCATCGTCGGCGGGGGCGCGGCAGGGAGCGCCGCCGCCGAAGAACTCCGCCGCGCGGGCTTCGTGGGCCGGATCACGCTGCTCAGCGCCGCGCCGGATGTTCCGGTGGACAGACCCAACCTGTCGAAAGATTACCTCGATGGGCACGCCAAGCCGGAATGGATGCCCCTGCGAGGCCGCGACTGGTATGCCGGGCGAGACATCGCGCTGCTCCTCGATACGCCCGTCACCCGCATCGACCTGGAAGCGCGCAACGTCCACACCGGCCAGGGAGCGCCCATCCATTACGACAAACTGCTCCTGGCAACGGGTGGGACTCCGCGACGGCTCAAGGGCGTCCCTGGCGCGGACTTGAGCGGCATTTACTACCTGCGGACTCTGCAAGATGCCGGCCAGATCGTCCAGGCAGCAGCCCACGGCAAACGAGCCGTCATCGTGGGCGCCAGCTTCATTGGCATGGAAGTGGCCGCTTCGCTGGCTGGCGGGCGCGGCGTGGCGGTGACCGTGGTCGCCCCGGACCCGGTGCCGTTCGGCCACACGCTTGGCGACGATATTGGCCGCATGATCCAGCAGGTGCACGAGCAAAACGGGGTTCGCTTCTGCCTGGGCGAGAGCGTTGTCGGCTTCGCGGGCCAGGATGGGCAGGTTAAGCGGGTTGAGCTTGGGAATGGCCAGAGCCTGGATGCCGACTTTGTGGTCGTTGGCATCGGCGTTGTGCCCGCGACAGACTTTCTGCTCGGTTCGGGTCTGGCGCTGCATGAGCGGGATCACGCGGTGCGGGTGAATCGCCACTTGCAGACCAGTTCCGCCGATGTCTTCGCGGCGGGCGATATCGCCGCGTGGGACGATGGCAGCGACCGGGGCGTGCGCATCGAGCACTGGCGAGTCGCCCAGCAGCAGGGCATGGTTGCCGCGCGCAACATGCTCGGCGAAAACCAGATTATCGAGCACCGGGTGCCGTTTTTCTGGACGATGCAGTGGGCGCTGAGGCTGAACTATGTAGGGCACGCCGCGCAGTGGGATGAGATCATCTACTGGGGCGGCACACCCGAACAGAGGAAATTCATCGCCTTTTTTGTCAGGGAGGGCAGACTGCTCGCCGCCGCGGGCTGTGGCTACGATGCTGAGCTGGACGCGGTTGAGTTCATTATACGCGACCAGGTGCCGCTGTCGCTCGGCCAGATGCGCGATCCGGCTCTGGACCTGATCAAGTGCGCGCAGGGCGGCTCGTAACCGTCTCACTGTTCGGCGCCGGGGAGAGAAGCGGCGGGGCTGCGGCCCTTCCAGCCCTTCTCTCCCCCTGAATGGCCGAAACGCTGGCCGACGCGCTAGAATCGCACAAGAGCCGGTAGCCCCGCACGGAGATCGCCCGGATGAGCACAGCCCCACACCACCCGACAGTGACCGTTCGCTTCTCGGCCAGCCTGCGAGCTGCTGCTGGGACCAAGGAAATGGCCGTGCCCTGCGCGCCGGATACGACGGTGCGGGCGCTGCTGCACGCCATCAGCGCGGGTAACCCGGCGCTGGCCGATCGGCTGCTCGACTCGCAGCAGGACCTGAGCCAGGGCACCCAGGTGTTGATCAACGGGCGGCACATTGACTTCCTGGGCGGGCTGGAAACGCCCATCCAGCCGACCGACAGCGTGATGCTCATCCCGCCAGTGGGCGGGGGCTAAACCTCAAGAGGCGCATTTCACGTAGGGGAAGGCTTCGAAACTTTCCCCTGGCGAGACAAGACCCGCCCGCGAAGAGCGGGAACGCCGGGACAAGAAAACGGGGCGTTCAGCCCCGTTTCCGATTCTCCGTAAGCAACACCCCGCTCAGTGCAGCGCGCCCTTGGGCTTGCAGCCTTCGGCGTCCGAGCAATACATATCGAAACCGACCATCAGCGCCTCGGCTGCCGCGTCGCGCACGGGCGAGTAATTGTCGCGCAGCAGCACTTGCAGCGGCTCAATGGCGCGCGGGTCGCCGATCTTGCCCAAGGCCCAGGCCGCAGCAGCGCGCACCTCAAACGCTCCGTCCTGCAGCGCCGCAATCAGTGGCTCGACCGCCGCCAGCGAGTACTCACGAAAGCGATCCGCGCCCAGCATCTTGGCCGCAATCGCTCGTTTGCCCGGATCGGGATCGTTCTGAAGCTGGTTGATGGCGTCGGTGACTGGCTGGGGCAGAGCGGCCATATCCACCGTCGGCACGGGCGTGACCGTCGGCGTCGGCTCGGGGCCGCTGAACGCGCCGCCGCTCACCAGCAGGCCGGCGATGACCAGGATGGCCGCCAGCGCCACGGCGACGATGGCCCAGTTGCGGCGGCGGACGCGCGCCTGCCGGGCAACGGCTAGCGGCGCGGCGCGGTGAGCGATCTGGTCGTGCAGGCGCTGCAACGCAGCCTCGCGCTCGGCGACGATCTCCCTCAGCCGCTCCGGGATGGGGCCGCCCATGATCATGTTGGAGATCTCTTCCTGCGAGACCTCATCCTTCATGAAGTCGCCGACCTTGTGCCCATGACTGATGATCGTGAAACGGTCAGCGACCTGGTAGACATGGCCGATGTTGTGGGTAATGAAGATCACGCCCAGGTCGGCCTTCTTAGCTTCCTGCGTATAGCCGAGCACCTTGCGCGTCTCGCCGACCGAGAGGGCCGAAGTCGGCTCGTCGAGGATGAGCACCTTGGAGCCAAAATGCTTGGCGCGACCAATGGCGACCGACTGTCGCTCGCCACCCGACATGCGCAGCACTTCCTCCTCCGGGCGGCGGATCTCGATGCCGATGTCGCCCAGGGCGTGCACTGTCTGCTCGTCCATATCCTCTTTGTCGAGGAGGGTGAACGGCCCCAGGCGGCGCGTTGGCTCGCGCCCCAGGAAGAAGTTGCGCGCAATGCTCATCAGGTTAACCAGGGCCAGGTCCTGGTAAACCGTCTCGATGCCCATGGCGCGCGCTACTTTGGGCGAGGTGATGCGCACCGGCTGGCCGTCGAAGTAGATCTGCCCATCAGTGGGCGGGTGCACGCCGGTCAGCACTTTGATCAGCGTGGACTTGCCGGCCCCGTTGTCGCCCAGCAACCCGACAATCTCGCCGCGATCCACCGTGAAATAAACATTTTCCAGCGCAGCGATCAGGCCGAAGCGCCGGGTGATGCGCTCCATATAGACCAGGGGGGTTCCGTTCCCGTTGCCAGCCATGTTCATCTTTGCCTTCTAATATTCGTATTGAGGACCACCGCGGCGATCATGATGATGCCCAGCACGCCGCGGAACCAGTCCGCCTGGACGCCGATCAGCACCAGGCCAGTCTTGAGCATGAAGGCGATCAGGATGCCGAGCACGGTGCCGATGATGCTGCCGTAGCCGCCGGTCAGCAAGGTGCCGCCGATGACCGTCGCGGCGATCACGTCCAGCTCGTAGCCCGTGCCGCGCAGCGGCTCGACGACCTTGAAGCGCCCCACCTCGGTGATGCCGGCCACAGCAGCCAGCGTGCCGGAGATGACGAAGTTGGTCACCTTGACTCGCCGCACGTTGACGCCCTGCGCGCGCGCTGCCTCGGGATTGCCGCCCGCCGCGAAAACAGCGTTGCCATAGCGCGTGCTGGTCAGCACGACGGTGAAGATGACGGCGATCACGCCCCACCAGATGATAGCCGCGCGGAAATTGTGTTTGACGAACGACAGGTTACCGTTGATGATGTCGAAGAAAGGCGCTTTGACCGGGCCGTCCTTGCCGCCATAGGCACTGATGATCAGCGCGCCGACGACTATGACGGCGGCCATCGCCGCTGCCACAATGATCAGGTGCAGTGCGGGGCCGATCTTGCCCATCCCCCCGTCCTGCTGCACGCGGAAATAGGCGCGGCGCAGCGCCGGCCACAGCAGGATCAACAGCAGCACCCCCACCAGGACAGCCAGCCCGATGATGACCAGCGGGGAGAAGCTCCACACCATCTCCTCGCGCGTGTAGCGGGCGATGGTGCCGCCGGGGATGATGCTGAGCATGATCGAGCGGTAGATGTACAGCGTGCCCAGCGTGACGATGAAGGACGGGATGCGCGTTGATACCAGCAGCAGCCCGTTGACCAAGCCGAGAGTGGCCCCCGTAAGCAGAGCGACGGCAATAGAGGCCAGGCCGCTCATGCCAGCGCGCGAGATGCCGAGGTTGTCCACCAACTGGTCGCCAATGCCGAAGGGAATCAGCTCTACCAGTCCCGCTGGGCCGTTGCTCGCCGCGATGATGAACATGAGCGCGCTCAAGCCCAGCGTCGAGCCGACTGACAGGTCGAACTCGCCGGAGATCATGAGCATGGTCACGCCAACGGCGATGATGCCCTGCGACGCGGCATTGGTGACCACAGAGGCAATGGAGCGCCCGTCAATGATCTGCGGCGGCCAGCCCGTGTTGGCCCAGGTGGCCACGATGAAAAAAAGCAGGACGGATACAAAACCGAAAACCGCTCCCGATTCTGGGAAGCGACTCCATGATTCGCGCCCGTGTTCCCAGTAGGCCAGGAGCCGGCTGCCGCCTTTCCGCTGCGTCAAACTCACTTCTCTGGCCAAAGCGTATCGTCCCCTTATGAACTTATGAAGAAACCAGATTCTTCCAGTCCGCCTCATCAGAGGGGTGAGTTTTGAGTCGCGAGTCATGAGCCTGGAACAGGCTCCTGACTCCTGACTCAGGACTCACGGCCCAGAGCGGGCGGGCAATAGTGTTTTGGTGCCCCCATGACGAGCAGGATCAGCACATGGGAGGAGCGCAGGCCCCTCCCATGTGGGTAGTTCGACGCTGAACGTTTAGCGGTAGCCCGCCTGATTCAGCTCAATCACGCGGCCCACATTGCTGGCGTCCACAATGTTCGGACCGGTGAAGATGTCGTTGGCCGGCTTGAGCAGGTATTGGCTGCCCAGGAAGAGCCAGACGACTGTCTCAAAGCCCTGGACGTAGGGCTGCTGGTCAACGCACAGCAGGCTCCGCCCATCCGCGATAGCCGCGAAGATCGCCGGGCTGGTGTCGAACGTGGCATGGATCACCTGGTCGGGCGTCACGTTGTTCTCAGACGCATAGGCGTAGAACGACTCCGCCGGGCCGGGGCCAAGCGTCACGATGGCATTGGCATCCGGGTTGGCCGCGAAGGCGTCCCCGATGAGGCCCGCCGACTCCGACAGGTTGTAGGTGATCGTGAAGCGCACCACGGGGATGCCCTGCTCGGCCATGATGCTCTCGACGCCATTGCAGCGCGCCTCAAGACCGATGTGCCCCACTTCCTGGATCGGGCACAGCACAGTGGCAATGTCGGGCTTAGCGGCCAGCAGGCCACGAGCCACCGCCTGGCCAGCGATGAACTCGCTGGTGCCGATGTAGAACCAGTGCGGCAGGCGCTCGCCCTCAGGACGGGTGTCCTGGGTGTTGAAAGCGATGACGGGGATGCCCGCCGCAGCCGCACGCTTGACCGCGTCCTCGATCAGGGCCGGGACCGGCTCGGTCGTACCGATGCCATCGGGATCGGCAGCCAGGGCGTCATCCCAGAAGCCCACCATCGCCTCGTTGGAAGCGGTGTCCGCGCCCAGCCAGGTCGCGTCCACATCGAGGAAAGCAGCGGCGTCGGCCATACCCTTCATGACCGTCACCCAGAAGACATTGCCGGGGCCGCCGTGCGCGATCAGGAAGAACTTGGGTTTTTCCTGGCGGGCCGCTGCGCCGCCAACCAGCGACAGCAGAATGCCAACCACCAGAATCAGAATTACCAGCGTCCGCTTCTTGGACATGTTCTCAGCTCCTTAGAAAACACTCGTTAGCTAACGTACTAGGCCATGCCTTGCGGCGCACGCCTCACGACGGCGCCACCAGTCCAGAGTGGAGTGGGCTGTTTTCCTCGCGCGCCCGGCAACCTCCTTTCGCTCGCAGAGGACCGCTGGAACCAAGCCCCCGTTTATTTGTTGCACCAACCAACTAAAGCACATTCTAGGCTAAGTGCCCGAAAAAAGTCAAGCGGGTAAACCGTGTAGTCTTTACGTTCTCTCTATCCTCCTCTAATAAGGGCGCTAACGGCAGGGATTCGAGCGCTGAAGCAGGGGCCATCAAAACAGTGCCTATCGCCCGTCATTATATACCACCTTAACAGATACGGGCAATGTGGCGGGCGGCGGAGCCGCGCACTATACTAACGGCGTAAACTGGACAGGGCACGCCATACGGACACAGACGCTATGCCGACCATCCAACGCCTGATCGCCGCCCTTCGAAGCTTCTGGGCCAGCCGCCAGCAGCGCCGCACCGCCATGTGGGTGGTGGGCGCGGTTGGACTGCTGGTGGTGGCCTACGGAGCCTATACCTACGTGGACGCCCGGCGCGAGATTCAGCGCGCCGACGACAAGAAGGACGAGATTCTCGCCGCCTTCCCCACCGCCGAAGTTGATGGCGTGATGCAGCCCGACCTGCGCGATGCCAGCCAGACGGACCTGCTGCTGCTGGCCCTGCAGCGGCGCAATCGGGACAAGGCGGAGCAACGCAGCGGCCAGGGCATGATGTTCACCGGCATCGGGATCGTCGTGCTGGGACTGGCCTACCTGGTGGCCCCGACCGGCAAGCCCGCCGTCCCCGCCGGCGACAACGCGCCGCCCCTCGCCTGAGGCAGTCCGGCGGTCGTCCCGCCACACCATGACAGACGCCGCACCCGTCCCCCGCTTCGCGCGCGACCGGTTCACCTGGCTCGCCTACCTGATGCTGGCTTACTTCGCCTACCAGCAAGCCGCGCTCGGCCCGCTGATGCCTTTCCTGCGCGATGAGCTGCATCTCAGCTATACCGTCGGCGGGCTGCACCTCAGCGCCTTCGCCCTGGGCATGGTCCTGGCGGGCCTGCTGGGGGACGCGCTGGTACAGCGCTGGGGCCGGCGGCGCGTGTTCTGGGGCGGCGGGGCGGGCCTGGCCCTGGGATCGCTGCTGTTCGTGGCCGGGCATCACCCGGCGCTGACCATCGCCAGCGCCCTGCTGATGGGCGCGCCCGGCACGTTGCTGCTGATCGAGGTGCAGGCGACGCTCTCCGACCGGCACGGCGCGCAGCGCGCCATCGCCCTCACCGAGTCCAACGTCGCGGCCAGCCTTGCCGCAGGGTTGGCCCCGCTGCTGATCGGCAACCTGGAACGCGCCGGCATCGGCTGGCGGGGCGCGCTGATTCTGGGCGTGCTGGGCTGGGGAGCGCTCGCCTGGCGAGGCCACGCCGTGCCCATCCCGCCCCACACACCGCGCCCGCTTGTGACGGGGCGCGCGGCGCGCCTGCCCGCCGCCTTCTGGGCGTACTGGCTGGTCGTCTTCCTCTGCGTAGCGATCGAGTGGAGCGTCATCTTCTGGGGCGCGGACTTTCTGGAGACGAGCGTCGGGCTGCGCAAGGTGGACGCCTCCACGCTGATGAGCGTCTTCTTCGCGGCGCATCTGCTGGGGCGCGCGGCGGGCAGCCGCCTGGCACGGCGAGTGCCCGTCGGGGCACTGTTGCTGACCGCCGCGCTGATAGCCGTCGCCGGATTCCTCCCTTTCTGGCTGGCGAGCGCCACCCCGCTCAACATTGCCGGGCTGTTCGTGGCCGGGTTGGGCATCGCCAACCTGTTCCCGCTGACGCTCTCCGCAGCCAGCAACATCGTCACCCGCGAGCAGGCTGACGTCGCCAGCAGCCGGGTGACACTGGCGTCGGGGCTGGCCATCCTGATCGCGCCGCAGATTCTCGGCGCGCTGGCCGACGCGCTGACTCTCAAGAGCGCCTACGGCGTGGTGGTCGCCTTCCTCATCGTGGCCACGGGGGCCATCCTCGCCGCCAACCGTCGTGCAGGGCGACCCGCCGTCGCGGTGGCGTAGAAGCGCCAGCCAGCCGCAGGGGCGGGCTTCGAAGCCCACCCGCGCCAGAGAGCGCCGTGTGAGGACCGGCGCGCGCCGCCCCGCCGATCATGACTGGCTATGTACGGCGCAATGGATTATGATAAGGATCATCAGCACGAGCGCTCCACACCTGGCCCGCACGCAATCGTATTGACCGATGAGCATCTCTTTGCGAGGGAAAAATGTTAACATCACGCGAGCGCGTCATGCGCGCCCTGAACCACCAAGAAGCCGACATGGTACCCCTGGACCTGGGCGGATGTGTCACCAGTGGGATGCAGGTCAGTTCTGTATACCTGTTGCGCCGGGCGCTCGGCCTGGGCGCGCCCGATACGCCCGTCAAGCTGATTGATCCCTTCCAAATGCTCGGCGAGATCGGCATGGACCTGATCGAGGCGATCGGCGCCGACGTGGTGCCGCTGGAATCCACCAGAACATTCTTCGGCTATCACCGCCGCGACTGGAAGCCCTGGACGTTACACGACGGCACCCCCATGCTCGTCCCCGGCGGCTTCAACACCGAGCCGGAGCCGAACGGCGACATCCTGCAATACCCAGAGGGCGACAAGTCCGCGCCACCCTGCGGGCATATGCCCAAAGGCGGCTACTATTTCGACACCATCGTGCGCCAGCCCCCCTTTGACGACGACAACCTCAACATCGAAGACAACCTGGAAGAATTCGGGCCGATCACGCAGGCGGATCTGACCTATTACGAGACCGAGGCCAAACGACTCTACGAGGAAACCGACAAGGCGATCCTGGCCAACTTCGGCGGCACCGGCTTCGGCGACATCGCCCTGGTGCCCGCGCCCTGGCTGAAGCACCCCAAGGGCATCCGCGACATCGAGGAGTGGTACGTCAGCACCGTCTCGCGGCGCGATTACGTCTACCAGATCTTCGAGCGCCAGTGCGAGATCGCGCTGGAGAACCTGGCGAAGATTCACGCTATCGTCGGCGACCGCGTGGCCGCGGCGTTCGTCACCGGCACCGACTTCGGCGCGCAGAACGGCCCCTTTATCTCGCCGCACGCCTACCGCAACCTGTTCAAGCCCTTCCACAAAATAGTCAACGACTGGATTCACCAGAACACGAGTTGGAAGTCCCTGATCCACTCGTGCGGCTCGATCTACCGGTTGCTGCCCGATTTCATTGATGCCGGCTTCGACGTGCTCAACCCCGTGCAGACCGGCGCAGCGGAGATGGACCCGGCGCGGCTCAAGGCAGAGTTCGGCGACCGGATCGTCTTCTGGGGCGGCGGGATCGACACGCAGAAGACGCTGCCCTTCGGCACGCCGGAGCAGATTCGCGCCCAGGTGCACGAGCGGATGCGCATCTTCGGGCCGGGCGGCGGCTTTGTCTTCAACCCGATCCACAACGTGCAGTCGCGCGTCCCGCAGGAGAACCTGGTGGCGCTCTACGAAGCGGTCCGGGAGTATCGCGCTTACCCGATTGCGTAGCGGGCACGCTTCGCTCCGCCCTGCAGAATACACCCCCGGAGGCTGGCGTGCCTTCGGGGGTTTCTCTTATGATAGAATAGGCTTAATCGCTTTCCAATAGTATGGGAGATGAAGAATGACACATAGGTTACTTCTCACCTGTCTCTGCCTGCTTTTTCTGAGCGCCTCTCTTGTTTCCGCGCAGGGCGACGCCGGCCTGGGCGACACAGACCTGCCGCTGCCTGTGGGCGGCCACGTATTCGCTTTCGACGCGGACACGGTCAGCGCAATGCACGCCGCCGGAATGACCTGGGTCAAACAGATGTTTCATTTCTACGCCGGCGCCGATCTGGCGGCCATCAGCGACTTCATCAAGGAAGGGCACCAGGCCGGTTTCAAGGTTTTGCTGAACATCACCGGCAGCTCCGCAGACATGGACGCTTCGGGGGACGAGTATTACGCGGCGTTTGCCGCGTTCCTGGGCGAGGTTGCCGCGCTGGGCGCTGATGGCATTGAGGTCTGGAATCAGATGAACATTGACCGCGTATGGCCCGCTGGCCAGGTCAACGGGGCTAGCTACGTGCGGCTGCTGGCCGAGGCCTACAACGCCATCAAGGCGGCCAACCCTGGCACGCTGGTGATCACCGGCGCGCTGAACCCAACCGGCTTCTTCGGCGCGGCAAGCTGCACCGACCAGGGCTGCAACGATGACGTGTACGCCCAACAGATGGCCGAAGCCGGAGCCGCTGACTTCGCGGACTGCATTGGGGTGCACTACACCGAAGGGGCCGTCAGCCCTGCTCAGACAGGAGGCGATCCCAGAGGTGATTATGCAACCCGCTACTTCCCGACGATGATCGAGCGCATGGCGGCCCCTTTTGAGGGGCAGGACATCCCGCTGTGCTTCACGGGAATGGGGTATCTCTCTGCCGAAGGCTATGAAGCGTCCTGGCCAGCCTACTTACCCTGGGGCAAGGATACAAGCGTTACCGAGCAGGCGAAATGGCTGCGCGATGCAATCCTCGTCGCCAGGGACGATGGCCGTGTAGCCCTGCTTATCGTGAGCTATGTCTCTCGCCCCAGCGGAGACGAGGGCTACTTCGGGGGTCTGGCCATCATCCGCGCCGACAACACCTGTCCGGCGTGCCAGGCCATCGGGTCGCTGGCCAGCCTGCCCCGGCCTGAGCCGATCGCGGCGGTCACCGCCGGCGACGAGGTGACGGCGACGATCAGCGCGGAAACTCCCGCTGTTGCGTTCACCATAGTGCCAGGGGATCAGGAGCAGATCAGCCTCCAGGTCATCCCGGCTGAAGGTAGCGCGCTAGACCCGGTGCTCGTCGTCTATGACGGCGAGGGCAGCGTGATCGCTTTCAACGACGATGGCAGCGCATCCACCCTCGGCGCCCACAGCGGCCCGCTTCCCGGCGACCAGGAACTCACGGCTGTTGTCTATGCCTTCAATGAAGCGTCAACGGGCGACTTCAGCCTGGGCGTAGGCAGCGGGAAGGCGATTCTGGAGAGCAGCCCGCTTCCTGGCACGATCGCGGGCAGCTCGAACGTCAACATCCGCAGCGGCCCCGGCGCGAATTTCAACGTTGTGACTGTCGCGGCTCCCGGAACACAGATCGCGCTCAGGGGCCGCAACGCCGATAGCAGCTGGCTGGCCGTCACCGTCGGGGGCGTGGAAGGCTGGGTCGCCGCCTTCCTGGTCTCCACGACGGGAGACGTGGGAAGTCTCCCCACCCTTGAATAGCAGTATCCCCGCTGGCGGGCTGCCCACCAATCACGTCCCAGGCGCGAGGATGGTATCCTGACCAAGACTTCCGAAGTCTGCGCAGACTTCGGAAGTCTCTCTTTCTCGCAGCGTCCCCCTACTCCGGCGCGCCGAGCGCCCGCACGCGCTCCTCAGCGCGATCCAGCGCCTGCTGGACGGTCTGCTCGCCGGTCAGAGCGCGGGCGGACTCCTCGCCCAGGATGTCGCCGAACTCGAACGAGTGGCGCGTCACCGGGCGCTCGCCGCGCGCAAAAGCGCGCGTCGCCCGCGTCGTCGCCACCAGGTCGGGGCGGAAGCGCGCGACAAAGCGCGGATCGTCCAGCACCGACCGCCGCGAAACCTCCACGAAGCCGCTGCGCTGCGCATCTTCTACAAGCTGCTCCGGCGCGCACAGGAACTTGGCCAGCTCCCATGCCGCCCGCCTGGCTTTCGACCGGGCGGGGATGGCGTAGGGCGGGCAGTACAGCCCGGCGTGGCGCGTGCCGAGCGGCCCGGCAGGGACCAGTGTGGTCAGCGTGCCATCGGCGACCGGCCCGCCCGTCTCGTAGACGATGGACGCTTCGTTGGCCGGCTCGATGACCATCGCCGCCCGCCCGGCGCGGTAGGCTGCCATGCACTCCTCGAAGCCCATTGTCGCCGACTCCGGCGGCCCGGCGCGGCGCAACAGGCCCACGTAGTGCTCCAGGGCGGCGCGATGCTGCGGCGTGTTGAAGGCGGGCTGCCCGTCCTCGTCGTACCAGCGCACGCCCCACGACGGCGCCCAGGTCGAGCCGAGCAGCCAGAAGTTGAGGCCGCAGCTTGGCGCGCCGCGCAGGGTGATCCCGTAAAAATCGGCGTGACCGTCGGCGCGGGCGGCGGCCTGCACGGCCAGCGCCGCCTCGCTGAGCTGCTCCATCGTCTGCGGCACGGGGATGCCGTAGCGGTCGAACAGGTCGGCGCGGTAGATGAGCACGCTCGACACGTCGCAGTAGGGCAGGCCATAGAGCGCGCCGCGCAGGCTGACCGCTTCTAGCGCCGCCGGCTCGAAGTCGTCCAGGGCATACTGGTCGGCGGCCACATACCCGTCAAGCGGCTCGACGCGCCCCTTGCGGGCGTATTGCAGCAGCAGCAGCTCGTCGCAGCCTACCAGGTCGAAGGGCGGATCGTCCTCGTTGAAGGCGCGATCCATCAGCTCCCAGAATTCCGGGATGTGGCTGAGCGTGACCTCGACGCGCACGCCGGTCTGAGCAGCGAAGCGCTGGGCGCTGTTGGGCAGGTTGTAGAACGGTGCCCAGTCCTCTTGCAGGACGCGGACGGTCGTCCCTGGCGGAAAAGCGGTCATCGTTGTTCTCTCCTCAAAAAGCAAAGGACACCCTACCGGCAATCTGAGAGACCGTTTTGAGAAGCTGTTTCCCCCCACCCCAAGCCCCTTCCCCACAAAGAGGGAGGGGCTTGGGGCCGGCGCTCTGCTCCCTTCCCCCCTCGCGGGGGAAGGGCCGGGGATGGGGGGCACAGGCAGGCGCGCGACTTCTCGAACGGCCTCTGAATGAGCGCGGGAACCTCGCCCGCGCACTGAGCGCAACGGCGCGACAGCTTCTATCATACAATCCTTCCCCAATTCACGACATGATCACCCGCAGACAAAACGCATTTGACGTATGATCTGAGATGAGCGCCAGACATCATACACCACCAGGCCGCCAGAGAGCGCCTTCCATTCTATGCTGCGAACATCGTACCCCTGGCTCGAACGCCTGCTGACCATTCTCCTGATGGTCGCCTTCATCGCCTCTTTCCTCACCTATCTGAGCGTCCAGGTGGTGACCGAAGACCTGCTCAACGCGCGCTTTTACACCCGCGCCCTGGAACGCAACCGCATTTACGACCGCGTCTACACCGATCTGCTGGCCGACCCGGCGTTGCGCGACGTCACCGTGCGCCTGCTCGGCGATCTGCGCATCGAAGGATATTATTCTCAGGAAACCTACAGCCACGCGGTCTCGGCTTTGCGCCTGGTGCTGCCCCCGGACGTGCTGCGCAGCGCCACCAACCGAGTTTTCATCGAGCTGACCGCCTACCTCTCCGGCAAGCGCGAACGCCTGCGCTCCAACATCCACCTGTCCAGGGCGATCAATGACCCGGAGCTTCAGCAGAAGATTATCGCGGCGGCACAAACCATCCAGACGGAGCTGATCGCGCGGGCCAGGCAGAATCGCTTGATCGGCGAGGGCGAGTTGAGCGTGTCCGCGCTGACACCGGAGACGCTCTACAGCCAGATTGAAGACTACGTGCGCGCCCTGTCCGAAGGCCGCCTGGGGGTGCTGCCTTTTGACATCACCAACCTTTCCATCCGGGGCCTGTCCGAAGCGCAGAAACATGAGATCGCCCGGATTCTGCTGGCGCCGGCAGGCGTGCGGGTGACGGAAGCAACGCGCCTGCAGGTGGAGGTAGCCCTGGCCGATAACGACCTGGCCAGCGCCATCGTCATCGCGTCGGGCGAGCTGCTGGCAGTGCAGGTCGAAGAAGCCGCGCGCAACCTGCAAAGCGAGATGAAGACGGGCACCATCGGCGGTATAGATGCCTTCGCCCGGCTCGCCGACAAGACGACCAACAACATCATCCACGAGATGAACGACACGCGCGAGCTGGCTCTCTTCTTTCGTAACGACCTGAAGCCCGCGATCATCCTGGTGCTGGTGCTGTCGTTGAGCGGGCTGGCCGCGCTGCAAGGCACGCGCACGCGCCGGGCGTTCGGCCTGCTGGGGCTGATGCTGGTGCTGGCCGGAGCCAGTGCCGTCGGGGCCTGGGCGCTGATCGAGGCGCGCGTGAGCCTGCCTTTCGAGCGATTCACGGATTCCGCCCTCAACGGCGCTGGGCTGCCCCGCTCGCTGCGCGCGATGCTGACCGACGTGCTCACCTCGCTGCAGAGCGGCGTGGGCGACTCGGTCCGCCAGCGGGCGGCGGTGGCTCTGCTGCTGGGCGCGATCCTGCTGGGCGCGTGGGCCTCGCCGAAGGTCGTGCGCTGGCTGACCCGTCTGCTGCGACCGCTCGCCGCGCGCCCGCGCCTGGCCCTGGCCCTGGCGATCATCACGCTGGTCGGGCTGCCGGTCCTGCTGGACTGGGCGCTCACGCCGCAGCGCACCGCGCGCTCCAGCGCGCTGGTCTGCAATGGGCACGAGGCGCTGTGTGGTCGCCGCTTCAACGAAGTCGTGTTCCCGGCGGCGCACAACGCCATGTCAGCCTCCAACCTCGGCTGGGTCTGGCCGCACCACGACGGCGGCCTGTCCATTCAGCTCAAGGCGGGCGTGCGCGCTTTTCTGCTCGACACGCACTATGGCGACTCGCAGGACGATATCGCCCGCTACCTGGCCACCTTCCCCAGCGCCAGCCGGTCGCTCATCGAGCGAATCGTCAACGCCGCCGATCCGCAGACCCGCGATTCCAACAACCTTTTCGTCTGCCACAACCTGTGCGCGCTGGGCGCAACTCCGCTCGAAACCACCTTCACCAGCATTCGCACCTTCCTCGACCGCAATCGGAACGAAGTGGTCGTGCTGATCCTGCAGGACGAAGTCAGCCCACAGGACACCGCTGCCGTCTTTGAAGAAAGCGGGTTGATTCGCTACGTTTACACCCCCAACCCCGACGGCGAATGGCCCACGTTGCGCGAGATGATCGAGGCCAATACGCGGCTGGTCGTCTTCGCCGAGCGCGGCGGGCCGCCGCCCGACTGGTATCTGCACCTGTGGGACTACACCGAGGAAACGCCCTACAACTACCGCCGCCCGGAAGACTTCACCTGCGCGCCGAACCGGGGCGGCACCGACAAGCCGTTGTTCCTGCTCAACCATTGGATCGCGCGGCGCGCCCCTGGCCGGGTGGACGCTGCTTCCGTCAACCAGTACGATTTTCTGCTGGAGCGCGCCCTTGCCTGCACCAAGGAGCGCGGCCACAAGCCCAATTTCATCGCCGTTGATTTCTACGCTCTCGGCGATCTGTTCCGCGTCGTGGATACGCTCAACGGCCTGCCCTAGCGCGCATCATGCGCTTTTCCGCCCTCAACCCCCGGCCCCTTCTCCCGCAGCGTGGGGAGAAAGGGAGCAGCGTCCCTCCCCGCCAGCGGGGAGGGATCACAGGGTGGGGTTCAGGTGGGCGCAGGGGCATCTGTTCACCTCCCCCACAAGGAGGGAGGGGCTTAGCGAGCGCGCTTTTTTCCCTTCCCCCTCGTAGGGGGAAGGGTCGGGGATAGGGGAGACAAAGGCAGACGCGCGACTTCTCGAACGGCCTCCGAAAGCTCCTTACCGGGGGGTCAGGATGGCAGTGCCGCTGCGATCTGCTGGGTCAATTCGTTCACCGGCACATACATCGTGCCGCCATTCTCCGGCGCGCCGTAATCGCGAATCCAGGCGATCTTCCCTGCGCCGTCCACCAGCACAAACGTATGGCCCGGCTCGCCGCTGGCAGCGGCCCACTGCAAGACATCGTACTGCGTGGAAACCCGTTTGTCCGCGTCCACCAGCATCGGCGCGGCGATGCCATATTCCTGCTTGACGGCTGCCTGTTGTGCTGCCGTATCGAAGGCGATGCTGAGAATCGCCACGTTCAGCGCCTGAAAGGCGGGGTCCTTTTCCAGATCAACGATCTGTTGGTTGCAGGGCGGTCAGCCATCGGCCATGTGGAAGAAGAGCAGCACCGGCTGGCCCCGGTATGCGTCCAGGGAGACGTTGCTGCCGTCGGACGCGGGCAGCGCGAAGGCGGGGGCCGCGTCGCCCACCGCCAGCCCCGTCTTCGCGCTCTCCTTCTTGTCCGATCCACACGCGGCCAGCAGCGCTCCCAGCAAACTGAGCAGCAGTGCCAGCGCCAGGGAGCGGGCGAGTGCGGCCTGGCGAGCGGCAGACCATCGCCAGCCGGCGCGACGAATGAGGGTGCAGAGCAGTTCGGCCACTGGTATCCTCCATGAGTCATAATGAGCGGCCACGAATGTTGCGAGCATCATCGTAACGCGAACGGGATGCGATTACAACAAGCGCGCGAAGGGGTGCCTGCCAGGGTTATCAGCGGTTCGCTGGGCGCGGGGCCTTGATCTCACCCCCTAGCCTCACTGCGTTCGACCGGCTCTCTCTCCGTGCATGAAGCTATCCGCTACCCATCAATATCCTCTCAATCTTCGCCGATCGCACCATGCTCCTATTTGACAAAAGTCAAAGACACCCCCTCATTCTTTGTGATATGATACACAAAAGGGGGGCGAACTATCAGTAATGTGTTCGCCCGCTGCGTTGAGCGTTCTCCTGGCCGCCATCTCACCCTGCTCTCCCGGCCCACTGCCGGGCATCGTTCTCACTGGTTCAGGCGACGCTGTGTTTGCTTGATTTTGCGCGGAGAACACACAAGGACTTTGAGGAGATGCACATGCAAACGTTGAGAGGATTTTCCAGTTGGCTCAGGTTGCTCGCCTGTGCCTGCGTCGTGTTGGCGATAGCGTTGGCGGTCGGCTCGATCCGCTCGGCCCAGGCTCAGGACGCCGACGAGATGAAGCCGCTCGCTGACTATCCCGACGTCATTCAGGCGTGGGAAGGCAGCCCGCACGGCAACACCTATGATGAGGGCAAAGGCCCCAACACCTATTGCTCCCGCTGTCACTCACCGCAGAACTGGGACCCCGCCGCGCGCCCGTCTGCGCCGCCCAACTGCGTGACGTGCAAGTTCCCCTTCGATCCCGAGCTGCGCATCGCTCCCACGATGGACTTCGTTAGCCGCGAAGACTGGGTGGGCATTGCCTGCTCGACCTGCCACGTGGTCGAAGGTGACCTGATCAATGCCTCGTCGAATGCGTGGCTCAACCCGATCGCCGGGGAATACGAGCCAGTGGCGACCACCAACGAGCTGTGCGGCAAATGCCACACCAACTCGACGGGCGTCTCCGAGACCGGTGGGCGTGGCGTGGATCACGAGATCATCCTGGGTGGCAGCGCCCACCGCAACTGGGCCGCGACCATCGGCGGACACCGCCCCGACCAGTGCTCCGACTGCCACAATCCGCACACCCAGCAGCCGATGGCCTGCGTTGACTGCCACAGCAACGTGGCCGAGCTGGACACGCACATCAAGGGCATGAACGCCATCCACCTCGAGAAGGTGCAGTGCCTCGCCTGCCATGACGCCTCTGGCGCTGCGGTAGGCCCGCACCCCGACGAAGCGATGGGCGGCGTCTGGACGACGCTGGAGAAGAGCGTCAGCCGCGGCGGTGAGTCAACCATCACGGCTATCGTGTCGCACAGCGTGCAGTGGCAAGTCACTTGCGACCGCTGCCACTACGCCGACAACGAATGGGGACTGGCTGTCCTGAACGCAGACGGCACGGCCCCGTAATAAAATAGCCTGGCTCGCGGTGCGCCCGCATCAACTCCGCGCACCGCGAGCCACTCCCTAACCAATGGGTCTGGTGAGAAAGCGAGAACACCCCTCTCAACCAGACTGTTCACATAGCGGGGACATGATGAAGCCCAGCAATACCAAACATACACAACCCTCTCCATTGAGCAGGGTGCGCGACACAGTCATCGCCGTGCTGCTGATCGCCGCCGCCGTGGCGATCGTCGCGGCCTACCAGATCGAAGCGGGCAACACCGAGCCGGTCAGCATCGTCAAGAATACGGGCGGCGCAGCCTCGCAGATGGTGGGCCAGGGCGGCACGACCGGGAGCACGGGCGAGGCATTGCCCGACGCGCCCCTCGACAGGTGGCTGGCCGGGCAGCACGCAGATACCTATGTGGTGGCCGCCGATGGCACCAACAGCACCTGCAACCAGTGCCACGACCCGCTTAACTACATCCCTTCGATGGATGATATGCCGGCCAGCTGCACGGTCTGCAAATTTGAGGTCAAGCCGCCGCCGCCCCTGATCGAGCCGGCCAACGCTCACTCGGTGGATTGCAAGGTCTGCCACCAGGTAGACCGCAACGGCATTGTCCAGGCCGATGTGCGCTGGCTTGAAGCGCCCGCCATCGAGCAGTATGCGAAGGTCTCTTCGAACAGCCAGCTCTGCCAGAACTGCCACAGCGGGGCCGAAACCGAGGGGCACGCCGATGTTGTGGTGAGCGGGGCGCACGCCGACGCTGGCCTGGAATGCACTGATTGCCACGACTCGCACGCCCTGACAGCGTCCTGCGGCGCCTCCGGCTGCCATGAGACGCTTAAGGAGACGCCTGGGCACGACACCGATCACGCGATTGTCCACTGCGTCGCCTGCCATGACTCCAGCGAGATGGCTGTGGGCGCCGACGAGGCGCGCGACGGGCTGTGGGTGACTTTCGCGGGTGGCGAAGGTCAGGAGCTATTCCCGTATCTCTCGCACGCGCTGACGAGCGAGGTGAGTTGCAATCGCAGTGGCTGCCACGTTGAGGTGCTCCCTGGGAAGTTCAAATAGCCGGGCGGCCTCAACCTCGTTTCTTTCAGAGTCGAGAGTAGTTGGAGAAGCGTCTCATGACTGTCAAATCTGCCCAAATCCTGTGGATCGTTGCGGTCGTCGCGATGGGCATGACGGCGGCGATGAATCTGTTCGGTGGGATCGGCACGGTCTGCGCGGCCTTTCTGACCGACAACTTCCCGCCGATGCTGGTCCTCAAAGATCACCAGTGGCTCTACCAGCGCATGATGCTGATCACCATCGCCATCGGGATCGCTGGCGTGTCGGCCACTTTTGGGTTGTTTCGCGGCGGCTCTCACGCTTATCGCAACGCTTTGCTGGTGCTGATCGTGGGCGCGGTGATGGGCGAGCTGCACGCGCGCTCGTCGCTGGTGCTGCGCGGCAAGATGGTCCCGGCCAATATCAAGTTCTACATCAACCTGTTCACACTGGTCTTGTTCCTGATCATGGGGCTGCCTTCTATCCGGGGCGGCATCTCGTTCTCGAAGCCGCGCGGCAAGAAAGAAGCCACCGCCGCCGGGGGCATGGCCGCCCTGCTCGTCGGCGTCATGATGCTGACCATGCCGCTGTGGGTGGGGTCTTCGCACACCTACGAAGGGACGGACTGGACGGGTGTGCTCCAGCCCGGCCTAAGCATCGTCGGGCTGGCGTTCGCGGCGGGCGGCCTGGGCGTCTTCCTGAAGGCGGCGGCCACCGTCATCCGTCAGCCGGAGTCAACTGTCCTCGCCAATGAGCTACGGCCCTAGCAGCCACCCCGCCTGTACATAGGTGCCGGATAGAGACTTCCGAAGTCTTCGGAGACTTCGGAAGTCTTTCTTTGTAGGCACCCCTTCCCCAGATTTGCCCTCTCGCCATGCAGAGCCAGAGCGCGTCATGCCCGCTTGAACCCCTCTCCCCCGGCCTCTTTCCCCGCACAGGGAAAGGGGCGAAACCCGTCCCCCTCGCCAGCAGGAGAAGCCACAGGGTGGGGTCAAGGCGCTGCCCATGCGCCCTGCACATTACGCGCCGGGCGTGTGGAGTTCATAACGCGCGCCAGCCGCCGCGACAGGGCGCTCACAGGCGTGAAACGCAGACAGACTTCCGAAGTCTGCGCGGACCTCGAAAGTCTGTCTGCCGTGCGCGGGATGTAGTCCGTCTAAGCGCCTAACATGATCAGCATCATCGAAGCGAGCATGTACAGCGATGCGAACTTGAACAGGCCGAAGTTCAGCTTGGGGGATGGGAACGCCAGGCTGATGAGCGTGAAGAACATCAGCGCCGCGCCCAGGCTGATATTCGCGTACACACACTTGACGTGCAGCTCGATCTGCCACACAGCCAGGGTCATGACGATCACTGCCAGGGCGGTAGACACGCTGATGATCAGGCGCGTGATCCGCTCGCCGTGTGTGTTGGCGAAGACCGGCACACCCGCCCGCTTGTAGTCCGCCGCGTACTTGATGCTAAAGGTCATGATGTGCGTGGGAATCCACAGCAACACGGCCAACGCCAGCAGCAGGCCCACCGTCTCCACCTGGCCCATGCCCAACGTGCGCCCGGCCAGCACGGGCATGCCGCCGGAGATGCCGCCCCACAGGATAGACCAGGGCGTGCGCCGTTTGAGCCAGACCGTGTAGATGACCACGTCGAAGAACGCGCCCGCGAACACAACCAGGCCATAGAGCGGATCGAGTGCCAGCGCGCCGCCTACCCCCACCGCGCACAGAGCCAGCCCAACCCACAGCGCTTCTGCTGCGCTGATCCTGCCGGACGGCAGCGGGCGGCGGGCCGTGCGCGCCATCTTGGCGTCAATGTCGCGGTCGTACGCCATGTTGAGCACTGTACTACCGCTGATTGCGCAGAACATGGTCAGCACCAGGCCTATCAGCGTCTGCCACCCTTTGATCGGGCAGCACACGCTCATAAAGCCGGCCACTGCCGTGACCAGCAGCAGCCCTGTTTGCAGGCTCTTGATAAGCTGCCAGTAGGCGTGCACGCGCGCGCCCAGGCTCAACGGCTGTTGCTGTGAGGGAAGGGATGTCGCCGTCACTTCTCTGCTCCGGTATTACTCAGTCGTTGCGATATCACGCGCGCAGCGGAAGCCCACGCTGGGGCCGAAGTACTTCGGGTGGGCGTTGTTGCGCGCCCAGACGCGCAGCCACTGCTCGTACTCCATCTTGCTGCCGCCGCGCATATAGCGGTAGTGCTGCTCTTCGTACACGTTTCCCGTCCACTGCCACACATTGCCGCCCATATCGTACAGGCCGTAGGGGCTGGGCGAGTCGAGCGTCTTGTAGCCGTCGTAGGTCTTGCCATTGTAGAAGCCGACCGGCGTAGTGCCCCCGCGGCTGTCCGTGATCTTCTGATACAGATCGTGGCTGCTGTAGAAATTGGCGTTGTTGCGCTCGATCGCGTCGCCCCAGGGGAAGGGACGATTGTCCGTGCCGCGCGCAGCTTTCTCCCACTCCACCTCGCTAGGCAGTCGCCCGCCGTAGTACTCGCAGTAGGCGCGCGCGCCGAACCACGTCACTTCCACCATCGGGTGATTCTCATAACCCGGCAGGGGCGTGAAGGTTGTGCCGTCGAAGCTCAGCCGCAGGCCTTTTTCGTTCAGGTCAATGTGCAGCCAGTCGCCTTCGTCAATCCGTTCTTCGTGCTTGGCCCCGCGAAACTCATCGCCAGGGTAATAGCCAACGATCTGCTGATCTTCGGCGACCAGCTTGACCGCCCCCGCCGCCAGCGCCTCGTTCAGGTAGCGCGCGTACTGGGCATTGGTCACGTCCGTCACCATGATCTCGTAGTCGTAGTCCACCAGGGTCGGGTGCTCGTGCTGACCTTCCAGGAACTCGCCCGCCGGGACGACCGCCCAGGACTCCGGGTCTACGCCGGTGTCAATGATCGGCGGCTCTGCCGTGGCCTTGCCACCACAGGCGGCCAGCAGCCCACTCGCCACTATCAGAACAAAGATCAAGCCTATGCGCTTCATTTCGACAACTCCTGCGCAGCCGCCAGCGATTCGGGAGCATCACCCTGCGCGATGCCCACGTGAGGATCGTGGCGCAGCTCCGTCCGCCACTGTCCATCGCGCTTGAACAAATCCACCAGACGCCAGACCATCAGCCCGGCCAGCATCACCAGCACGACGATCAGCCCGATGTCGGCCAGGGCCATCGTCCAGTTGACCACCGGCTGCTGGTCGGCCTCTGAGACAAACAGCCGCTTGACTTCGAAGATCGTCACCGAAGCAAAGGCGACATCCGAGCCGACAATCACCAGCCAGCCGAACCACTGGCGCACCTTGCCCTTCAGCCCCACCATATCCGCGTAGTAGAACAGGATGATCGTGGCGACG
The DNA here is from genome assembly GCA_023382715.1 of Anaerolineae bacterium. Lineage (GTDB taxonomy): Bacteria > Chloroflexota > Anaerolineae > Aggregatilineales > Aggregatilineaceae > UBA2029. The sequence continues at coordinate 118,457 of JAHDWP010000005.1, read as the reverse complement.
ATGCCGGACAGGACGTGCCAGTGCCCGGTCAGGATCAGCCGCTCGTCGCGGGCCGGCCACACGCGGAAGATCTCGTCCAGCTTGACGGCGACGAAGATGCCGATGAAACTGACCGTGAAGTTCATGAAGACCATCTGCCACAACATGCCGAAGCGCAGCGGATCGTGCACCAGGGCTTTGAGGCTCGCTCCGAAACCCCTGCCCCCGCTCTTGGCCAGCCCTTCCTGGATCAGCTTGCGGAAGCCGAAGATGACCATGAACAGGGCCGCCAGCAGGACGGGCACCGAGCCGAAGTAGATGATCATGTGGGCGATGGGCGGTATGGGCACAACGGTCCACGCGCCGATGGTGATCACGATGGTGCCAATAATCATGATCGGCATACTGATCTTGTGCAGCGGGCCTTTGAAGTCAAAGCGCCGCCCCACAATGAGCGCCACAGCCACCGCGATCAGCGTCAACATGATGTGCAGATGGCCGATGATCGAATATTCCAGGTTGGTCTTGTGCGGCTCGCGGATCAGGTCTTCGGCCAGGAAAGTCTCGTGCCCGTTGCCCCAGTACGAGCCGGTGACCGCCCCGAACATCGCCGAGCCGAGGGTGGCGACGGCCATCGTGAAGAAGGCGGCACGCTCCAGATCGATCCGGCCCCAATGGGCGTAAGCAGTGTCTTTGATCTGGTAGTCGCGTCGCCAGGGCCACAACGCGGCAGCCAGCAGGATGCCCGCGAAGAACACCAGCGACAGGCCGAACAGCCACAGCCCATGAAAGATCCATTCGTGGCCGAGATAGGCGAACGCCAGGCCGCAGATCATGGACAAGATGTAGCCGGCGGTCACTGTGGCGTTGATGGTGGCCTGTTCGTGCGGCTTCATGGGCACGACCGCCGTGATGAGATACACGGCAATGGCCACAACAGCCATGGCTATCGCGTGGTAGAGCATGATGATGCGGCCTTCACGCTCCGCCGGGACCAGGTCCAGGTCCAGCAGGCGCACGACCACATCCTTGACTCCCCACTCCACCATCGGGCCGGACAACATGCCGAAGATCGCGGTCACGAGCGCGATCGCGGCGATGGCGACCAGCACCAGCCCCTTGGTGGAGCGGAACAGGAACGTGAAACGAGACCGAATGGCTTGCATCAATTCTCTTCTCCTAACCGGGGAAGCCCAACCATGGTGCGCGCCCACTGCGGATGACGAGCCTGGAAGTCCGGAGGCCTGGGCATGGGGGTTGTCCTTCCCGCCTCGGCACTCATCGCTCGCGCTCCATCCCCCGAACGCGCCTTGCAGAACACTTCGTCAGCCTGTTTTTGCCAAGCCACGAGAAACCCGCCTGCTCTCAGAGCGGGCCTTTTGTTCATCATATCACAAGCGCTTTGAGATGTATTTGATTTTCGTCAAGTAGAGCAGAAAAAGCGGCTGCCGCTCACCGCGCCTGCTGCCCCAGAGTCAGCAGTACCAACTCATTCGAGAAGGCTGGTCTGGCGGGCGTGGGCATGGCATGCCTTCGATTTGAGCGAACTCTGCCAGCCCTTTGGCATCGCACACCTTGATCGTGGAGCGCGACGTGCTGATGTATCCTTCGTTGCGGAAGAAGCTCAGCGCGCGGCTGACGGCTTCCGGGGCGGTGGAGATCTGCGCAGCCAGCATGTGAATCGAGTGTTCCTGGCGGGAGATAGGCCACTCGCCATGATCGGACAGGTCAAGGATCAGCTTGGCCGTGCGCCCGCGCACCGAACGAAAGCATACATCGGCGACCATCGCGATCAGCACGCGAGTGCGGGCCGCCAGCACAGGCAGAAACCCCAGCGCCACCTGCGGATAGCGGTCGGCCAGGCCCTGCAACGTCTGATAATCGGCGTTCCAGATGATGCAGTCCTGGGCCGCGATGACGGTGAACGGATTGGGGCCGCCGTCGAGGATGGACACCTCGTTGAACATGGTGATGGAATCCAGGGTATCAATGAGCACTTCCTGCCCGTTCGGCCCCAGCCGGAACAGGTGCACCCGCCCAGACAACAGCACAAACAGCCCCGCGCAGGGCGACTCCTCCATCACGATGACCGACCCAGCTTTCATCGTCTTGATAGAGCCAGAAGCCACGATCCCGGTTATGTCTGTCAGCGACAGACTACGGAAGTACTTCAAGCGGCTCATGCGTTTGGTGAGGGCTGCGATGTTTATCATGTCGGACTTAATCCTAGAGGCGGCAGCGATTTACCAGGCTGATACAGAAGATATGTTCTTTGTCGCGTGCTTTTCAGGGGCAATACGCTGACGCACTACCAAGCGCCCATCTCATCCCGATTATAGCCGAGAATCTATCCGGCGATATGCGCGGGTGTACCCCTTCTTGAGAGTAGAAGATCACCATCTCGGCGCTCCTGCGCCCAGTCACCCCCCTCGCTCACCCAGGCTAATCGTTACCCATATCCCGGATCGTGTCTGCCCCGCCGCCATCTGCGACTCTTCGCCCACAAGGGAAGCTGTTGGCGAAATGCTCCCGTAGGGGCGCATTGCAATACGCCCCTACGAGGGACGGCCAGAGAGGGGACGGAACCCCAGCAGCCCACCCCCTCTCCGCGCGTGGGAAGGGGCCGGGGATGAGGTAAATCCGCTCGCCTCCCGCGTCGGCTCGGTATAACCCTATAGCGCGTCCGGTTGGGACAACTCTACATCGCGTGACATGGAACAGCGCCGCTCTCACGGCGCGCGCTGCTCGTACTCGTAATAGCGCCCGCCCTGCCCGGAGCCGCGCCCATAGTAGTGCCACTGCGGAAAGTTGAAGTCGGTCGTCACCGAGCGGGGATGCAGCAGCACCGCCGCCAGGAACGTCTCCAGGTCCACCACGCCGTACAGGTTGACCTCGAAGCCCCAGCGCAGCATCAGGTCATAGAACTGCGGACGCTCCGCGCTCATGAAGTCGAGCGAGAAACGATTCATGCCCCAGCCGCGCAGCGTGGCGAGAATGGCTTGCGTGTGATCGGGCAGGCTGACCGCCAGCGCGCCCATGAAGTCCACCGGCGCTTGCAGGATGGCCCCTGGCCGCGCTTCGGCCAGTTGGCGCACGCCCGCCTCGCCCAGAAAGCGCAGATAGCCGTTGAGCCACAGGTGATCGTCGTCGAAGCCGTGCCGCTCGATCAGGGCCAGCGCCCGCCCAATGAGCGGCCCGCCGCCCTTCAGGTCGAGCTTGACCGCTTTGCCCCGCTCGCGCATCCGCGCCAGCAGGTCATCGAGCGTCAGCAGCGCGGCCACGTCCTCCGTCGGCGCATCGTCCAGCCGGTCGTGGTGCAGCACCAGTCGGTCGCTGCGCGGGTCGAGGTGAACGTCGCACTCGCCCCACACAATGTCCGACGCCAGAAATTGCCGCACGTTCGGCTCGTCGTTCAGCCCGTGCCAGACCAGCCCCACGTCCGGCGGCAGGTCGCGCTCGGCGATCAGGTCGGCCAGGCGGTAGGCGCCGCCGGACAGGGCGCGCGGTGGGAGCGCGCCCGCACGCGCTGCGCCGTCGAGCGCCGCGTGCAGAAGCAGCATCTCGCCCGCCTCATCCTGCGCCGCAACCGCCGCCAGCGCCTCCGGTGCGCTGTCCAGCACGGCGACGACGCGCCAGCCCGCCGCCTGGAACGCGCGCACGCCCGCTGCCCTGGCCGCTGACTCATCGCCCGCCCCGCCATCCGGTCGCAGCCGCAGCCGCGCGTCTTCGAATACGACGCGGCGCGCCACACCCAGCGCGTTGAGCGCGGCCAGCACCTCCGCGCGCGCTGACTCTGGCCGTGCCGAAACCAGCCCTACCGCGCAGTCCAATCCTGTCTCCAGCCAGCGCACCGTCTCCAATGCGCCAGAGTACGGGCGCAGCGCCGCGCCAAACGAGCGCCGCCGGTCAATCAGCGCGCCGTCCGCATCGAAGACGACCAGCAGCCGGTCGCCAGGATGCTGCTGGCGTGCGCGCTTGCAATGAGCCGCCAACGCGGCCATCCAGTTGGTCACAGGCGTGTATTGCCTCCTCGTTCAGCGAAAGCAGGGATCAGGGAAAAACATCATCGCAGAAGCGCGAGGACACAGGGAAAGAGCCGAGAAAACAGACTTCCGAAGTCTTCGGAGACTTCGGAAGTCTCCCCTCATTCCTTCTCTGCGACCTCTGCGCCTCTGCGATTCGCGCTCTTTCGCCCGTCAGCGCCAGAGCAGCGATTGCTCTGTCTGCGGGTCGAAGAACTGCGCCCGCTGCATATTCAGGCTCAGGGTGACCGTATCGCCTGCGCGGATATGCGCCGCCGGGTCGGCCAGCACGTTCAGGCGGTTGGCCGCGTCCAGGTGCACATCGAGCAGGTCGTCGCGGCCCAGCGGCTCCACCAGGAAGACGCTGCCCCGCACCTCTCCGGCGTCGGCGAGCGTGACATCCTCCGGGCGGACGCCTAGAATCACGCGCCCGCCGCGCCGCGCCGCCGGCTCGCCGCGCTCCGGCGGCACCTGTGCGCGCAGCCCCTGGTTGACCGCGTAGAACGCGCCGTTCTCCTGGCAAACCTCGACTTCCAGGAAGTTCATCGGCGGGTTGCCGACGAAGCCGGCGATGAAGAGCGTCTTGGGCCGGTCGTAGAGGTCGTCAGGGGCGTCGAACGCTTCCAGCCGGCCGCGGTTCATCACGGCGATGCGGTCGGCCATCGTCAGCGCTTCCACCTGGTCGTGCGTCACGTAGATGGCGGTGATGCCCAGCTCCTTCTGCAGGTGCTTGATCTCGCCGCGCATCGAAAGGCGCAGGCGCGCGTCCAGGTTGGAGAGTGGCTCGTCGAAGAGCAGCACGTCCGGCTGCTTGACCAGGGCGCGGCCCAGGGCTACGCGCTGCTGCTGCCCGCCCGAAAGCTGGCCGGGCCGCCGGTCGAGCAGATCGCCGATGCCCATCTTGTCGGCCACTTCCTGCACGCGCAGCATCTGCTCTTCCTTCGACACCTTCTTCAGCTTGAGCGGGTAACTCATGTTGCCGAAGACGGTCATGTGCGGGTAAAGGGCGTAGCTCTGGAAGACCATGCCGATGTTGCGGTCTTTGGGCGGCACCTGGTTGACGACGCGCTCGCCGAAGCGGATGATGCCCGCTGTCGGCTTATAGATGCCGGCGACCATCAGCAGCGTGGTCGTCTTGCCGCAGCCCGACGGCCCCAGGAAAGCGACGAATTCGCCGTCCTCTACCGCCAGGGTGATGTCGTCCACCCCAACGACGGTGCCGAATCGCTTGGTCAGGTTCTCAAGCATGATTCTCATCGCGTCATCCCCCTCACGAGCTGCCCTTCGTGCCGCCCGCGTAAATGTTGAGCAGGTATTCCTGGGCGAAAACAAAGATGATGAAGACCGGGAGCATCTGGTACAAGCCAATGGCGGCCAGCTCGTTCCAGTTCGTCGGAGCGGTTTCGCTGGTGCGCTGGCTGATGAACACGGCCAGCGTTGCCGTCTTGGTGCCGATGCTGTACGTCTGCGGGATCAGGTACGCCCCCCAGCCGGAAATGAAGGCGAAGATGCCCAGAGCCAGGATGCCGGGGCGAATCTGCGGCAGCAAAATCTGCCAGAAGGTGCGCCAGCGCGACGCCCCGTCAATCAGCGCCGAGCGTTCCATGTCCCAGGGGATGTTGTCGAAGAAGCCCTTCATCAGCCACACCCCCAGCGGCAGCTCGAAGGCGACCATCACCAGCGCGATCCCGCCGCGCGTGTTGAAGCCGAAGTAGTCGCCGACGATGGGCACCTTGCCCACGTTGCGCAGCACGAAGAAGATGGCGATCAGCAGCGTCACCGCCGGGAAGCCGTGCAGGATCAGCGTCAGCGAGAGAAAGGACCTGCGCCCAGGGAAGTTCATGCGCGACAGGGCATAGCCCGCCATAGACGACACCAGCAGCACCAGCACCATCATCAGGCTGGCGATGACGAGCGTATTCAGCGTGATCGTCCAGATGCTGGGGTTCGAGCTGGTGCCCGCGCGGGTGAGGAACTCCCAGTTGCCCAGGGTGAAGCCGCCGAATTCGCCCGCCGCGTTCACCGGCAGCAGTCCTTCCGTCCGGTACGAGAACGAAGCGACAACCAGCCACAGGTAGCCGATGAGCAGCGGCACCATGATGAGGATCATCAGCACGTAGGGTGTCAGCCCGCCCGGCCAGACGACCGCCGCCACCGCAATGAACAGCGCCAACAGCAGCCCGCCAACCAGGGGGGCCAGGCCGATTTCCACGACGGGCACGACTTCGACCGGCACCAGCTCCTCTTCGCCGTCGCGCGCGATGCGCAGCCCGATCTTGCTCTCGAAGGCGGACAGAGCGATCTTCTCCTTCAGCCCGGCCAGGTCCGTCGGCGCGCGGCCAATGGCGATGATCAGGTCGCCGACCTTCAGCCCAGCCTTGTCCGCCGTGCCGCCCGCGACGATCCCGGTGATCAGCACGCCGTCTGCCGTCTGCTCGAAGGACATCTCCAGCGACGGCTTTTCGGCGAACGGCCCCACCTGGAACACCCACTGGCCCATCGCGGTGATGGCGTAAACCACGGCTCCCGCCAGCAGCGCCACGCGCAGCGCCCGCCGCCGGTCGAAGGCGGCCAGCCCGCGCAGCCTGGCGCCGCACGCGCCATACGCAGCGAACGGCGCCAGCAGTGTCAGGGCGCTGGCGATGGCGCGGGTCAGCGTTTCCTCGACTTTCAGCCCGGAACCCAATACGCCCGGCGCGGAACGGATCAGCGGCTCCAGCACCTTGAACAGGATCACGCCCAACTGGAAGAACAGCAGCACGAGCAGCGCCGAGAACACCGCCTGGCCGACCAGCTCGCCCGTCGCGGCGCGCTGATATTCCAGCTCCTCGACGTTCAGCGATCTCATCTGTGAAGTGTGCGCGGAAGCAGCCATCACAGCACCTCAATCTTCGGCTCGGCGACCAGCTCGCCAAAGCGGAAAACGCGCATGTAGACCGTCGCCATGACCACGCCGATGATCACCAGCACGACGGCGAAGGCCGAGCCATAACCCCACTGCGCGTTGGCGAAATAGGTGTTCAGCGCGCGGTTGTACGCCGCCAGCGACCACACCTCGTTGTTCGAGGCGGCCCCACCCTGGTTGAAGAGCAGGATATATTCGAACGAGGTCAGCAGCGACAGCGTCTGGTAGGTGATCACAAACAGCAGCGGCCAGCGCAGCAGGGGCAGGATCACATGGCGCACGCGCTGCAACAGCGACGACCCATCCACCAGCGAGGCGTTGAGCAGGTCTTTGGGGATCGACTCGATGGCCGAGGTGAAGATGATCATGCCGAACGACGCGCCGATGAAGCCGTTGAGCATGACGATGAACACCCAGGGGTCTCCCTGGAAATAGTTGGCTTCCGGGCGGCCCAGCAGCTCGTTGAACTGGTTGAGGATGCCGAACGGCGACGAGGCGACGATGCGCTTCCACATCAGGATGTACACCGCCGGCGAAGTGATGCGCGGCAGAATCCACAGCGCGCGAAAGAAAAATCCGGCGCGGCGGTTGATGTGCGTCGTCAGCAGCGAGATGATCAGCCCCAGCCCCACGTTGAACAACAGCAGCGTGGACAGCACGTAGAAGAAGGTGTTGAAGAGAATCTTGGGCGCGTAGGCGTCGGCGAACATGCGCTCGAAGTTGTCGCCCCAGACGATGTAGCGTGGGTCTTGCGACGTGGCCATCTTCAGCACGTCGGTGGTGAAATTGGTGGTGGCCAGGTTGGTGATGCTCAGGAACAGAATGAGGATCATCGGGATGAAGAAAAAGAACAGGACGAGCACCCCCGCCGGCGCCAGGAACCCATAAGCGGTCAGCCGGGCGCGGGCCGCCTGGCTGCGGCTGCGCGCGCCGGCTGGCGCCATCTGTGTCGCGTAGGCCATGATCAACCTCCACTCCGCGCTGCCCGCCCCAGGCGAACACCGCTCACCGGCATAACCAACCAGCCGGAGGCCGCGCACGCGCAAACCCCCGGCTGGTGAACAGCGAACGGAAAACCATGCTGCGCGGACCGCTGCGGCTAGCGGATGATGATGTCCGGAATCTCGTTCTGCAGCCGGCTCACCACCACATCCAGCGCCGCCTCAGGCGACAACTCGCCGCTCTCCACGCTCTGGATGCCAGCCCAGTATGCTTCCGACCAGGCACCCCAGTTCGGATGGTTGGGGATGAAGGTCGTGTAGTCGAGCATCGAGTGGGCCAGGCTCAAGAAGCGGGCGTCCTTGTATTCCTCAGACTCAAGCTGCGCGTTGAGGATGCCCAGGTGCGCGCTGCCGATGGCGTGGCGGTTGTTGGCCTCCGGCGTGGTGATCGCCGCCAGCAGGGCCATGGCCACGTCCACGTTCTTGCTGCTGCTGCTGACCATGTAGGCCAGCGGGTGAGTCAGCGTGATCGGCTTGCCGGTCTTCATGGCCGGGATCAGCGCCACGCCGATGTTCTCCCACAGGTAGTCCTCGCCGCCCCGGTCGCCGACGTAGTTCAGCGCCCAGTCGAACCAGAACCAGGTGCCACCGCTGGCAAAGAGGACCTTCTCGCCGGGAGCTACCGCCGTGTGCCAGTCCACCCAGGCGATGCCAAGGTGCGAGCCGTTCATCACGCCGCGCTCGCGGGCATCGGCGAACTGGGTGTAGACATCGAGCGCCGCCTGCTTGTCGAAGACCATGTTGCCTTCGTCATCGAGCACGCTGCCGCCCATGCCGTAGTAGAAGTACAGCAGGTCCGGGCCGTTGACGGGGCGATGCCAGTAACCGTTCCCTGCTTCGACCACGCCCAGCTCAACCGCTTCCTGCGCGGTGTCGAGCATATCCTCGAAGGTGAACTCGCCGGCCATGATCCTGTCCGACAGGGACGCGATCTCTTCATCGCTCCAGCCGAGATCGCTCAGCAGGGGCTTGCTGAAGTAGAGCGGGCGGGCCTCGGCGTCCTGCGGGATGCCGTAGATCAGGCCATCCGGGGCTTTCATTGAGTCCCACAGGCTGGGCACCACATCGGCGAACTCAGGATAGTTCGGGATCAGGTCATCCAGCGGGATGACGAAGCCGGCGACCGACCAGGCCCCGATGTCCTCATGGCCCGACAGGATGATGTCCACCGCTTCGCCGGCCTCGGACGAAAGCTGGAACTCCTGCTTGTACGGACCCCAATCCAGGTTGTCCTGGATCAGCTCAAGCTGGATGTCAATGCCCAGCGCGGCCTCGACCTGGGCCTCGACTTCGGCGAAGTTGTTGCAGCGCCACTCTTCGGTCGCCCCGGCGCGGCAACGTGCGCGGATGGTCACGGTTTCCTGGGCCGCTGTTGCGGGCACCAGGGCCAGCAGCAAGGCGGCGATCAGCAAGACGGGGATTAAGCGACGAACACTCATCTGTCAACTCCTTTGGTAACTAAGACGGTCAGCGATACTCTGTCTTTCTATTGAGACACACGGCTTTGCGCCGTGCCGCTCACACGCCGGCAACAACGCCACGCGGATTACCCGCTGCCCGTGCGCAGGTAGACAGACACACCGGCTGAGAAGTGGGGTCTCCAGAGTGAAGGCACGGACAGCGAGCGACAAGGGAGATATCTCATTGTCTAAGGTATTTTCTTGGGCCAGGGCCAAACCAGCGTTGTTATTGCTCGCCAAAGGCTCGATCATCAACCTGCGGCACGAGCCACGCCGCGAGCGTCGTCCCCCATCGCGGTATGCTGAGCTTACTTGTCATTATAGTTGGCTTGCCCGTTTTCGCCAACAGGCAGGATAATCGCCGCGCATCGGCGCCGAGCGGGGGTGAGGTCAAGGGGGGGGCGCTGCTCTGCCGCACCCCCGGTTGGCAGGGGCTATGAGCCACATCATCGCCCCGGCTGCCGCCTCGCCTGATAGCTCCCCGCCCGGCAGAATGCGGGGAATACGCGGAGACCCGTCAGTCTGTAGTATCATAGGGGCGGGCAGGGATGCGTGCCTGTCCCCCATTGCGCAGGTGATTTGCGGGGCTTCCCCGCCCAAACAGTTTCAAGGAGATAGTTCATGAGCGGATATGCCTTGCCTCAACTGACCCACCCGCCCAAAGCCGGTCCGAACGAGGCGATTCTCGTCGCCAGCGGTGATCTGCGCCTGGCCGCCAATCAGACCTGCTGGCCCGCCCAGGAGGCGATGGAGCAGGCGATCATCACCGCTTTCGCCGAAGAGGGCATCACCGTCAGGCGCGGCCATCCTTACGACCCGGTGGAGAAGCACGGCTTCATCGCCAGCCAGCGCGTGGGCATGGATGTCTTCAGGCAGATCGATCCCGACGCCCGCCTGATCGTCGCCGAGGCGGTGTGGCAATACAGCCACCACGTGCTGGCCGGGCTGCGCGCTCATCGCGGCCCGATCCTCACTGTCGCCAACTGGAGCGGGCAGTGGCCGGGCCTGGTGGGGATGCTCAACCTCAACGGCTCGCTGACCAAGATGGGCGTCGCCTACAGCACGATCTGGAGCGAAGACTTCACCGACGAGTTCTTCCGGCGTGGCATCCGCCAGTGGATCCGCGAGGGCAGGATCGATCACGACACCAGCCATGTGCGTGCCCTCGACCCGGCCCGCCTGCCCGCCCCCGAACGTCAATTGGGCGAGGTGCTGGCGGCGCAGCTCCAGCGCGAGAAAGCCATCCTCGGCGTCTTCGACGAGGGCTGCATGGGCATGTACAACGCCATCATTGATGACGAGCTGCTCAACCCGGCGGGCGTCTACAAGGAGCGGCTCAGCCAGTCGGCGCTGGTGGCGGCGATGCGCCTGGTGAGCGACGCCGAAGCGCAGCAAGTGCGCGACTGGCTCGACGCGCGCGGCGTGACCTTCGTCACCGGCCCCAACGACGAAACCGACCTGACCGACCGCCAGATTCTCGAACAGTGCAAGATGTACATCGCCGCCGTGCGCATCGCCCACGATTTTGGCTGCGACGCCATCGGCATCCAGTACCAGCAGGGGCTGAAGGACATGGCCCCCGCCTCCGACCTGGTGGAGGGCCTGCTCAACAATGTCGAGCGTCCGCCGGTCTACCACGCGCAGACGGGCGCGGAGCTGTATCCCGGCCAGGCGCTGCCACACTTCAACGAGGTGGACGAGGGCGCGGCCCTCGACGCGCTGGTGACCAACCGTGTCTGGCGGGCGCTGGGCTTCGACCCGGCCACCACCCTGCACGACCTTCGGTGGGGTGAGCATTTCCGCGGCGACGGCGTGGACGATTACGTGTGGGTCTTTCTCATTTCCGGCGCGGCCCCGGCCTCGCACTTCATCGGCGGCTATGCGGGCGCGTCCAGCGAGCGGCAGCCGCCGATGTACTTCCGGCTGGGCGGCGGCACGCTCAAGGGGGTCAGCAGGCCGGGCGAGATCGTCTGGAGCCGTGTCTATGTGCGGGGCGGCGCGCTCCATGCGGACATCGGGCGCGCGCACGTGGTCAGGCTGCCGGATGCCGAAACCGAGCGCCGCTGGCGGCTCACCAGCCCGCAGTGGCCGATCATGCACGCCGTGCTGCACGGCGTCAGCCGCGACCAGATGATGGCCCGTCACCAGGCCAATCACATTCAGGTTGTCTACGCGCCATCGGCGCAGGAAGCGGACAAGGCGCTGGCAGCCAAAGCGGCCATGCTCCAGGCGATGGGCCTGCGCGTTCATCTGTGCGGGGATGTGCCGGTCGGCCAGGCGCTGACCGGCTGAGCCACCACAGAGATCGGGCGCGGGAGCGGTCGGGGGTGGGCTGCTCCCGCGCTGTGTCTCCGCCCGCGCGAGGGATGCGCTGCGCGCTCCTGCAACGGGGGGCGTTCGCCAGGCAAGGCCGCAGCAGATCGCTCAGCTCTTCCCAGCCGGTGCTAGCGGGAAACGGTGTTTGAGGAACAGATAGTCCAGCCGCAGACAGGCGACAAACTCGACAATGCTGACGATGCTCTGATTGAACACAAAGAGCCAGCTTGCCCCAAGCGCCCCCCAGGTGGGGATGACAATCGCCAGCGCAACAACAGCAGAGAGAGAACGCGCTAGATGGATGCGATTCACCAGCCAGACCCGCTCATTGGCCATAAGCAGGAAGCCTGCCCAGAAGAGCAGTCCGCTTACAATGTTGCCCAGCAGCATGATCCGAAAGTAGTCGGCTGCAACCAGGTATTGCGCACTGCCGCTGACGAGACGGACCAGCGGCTCAGCGAAAACAGCCAGGACCAAAGCAGAGGGCAGAGTCACCAGTGCGCTGACAGACACGAGCACGGCTATGGTCGAACGCAGGTGAGCTGGCCCCGCTTGCCGCGCCCGCACAATCTCCGGATAGGCGATGGTGGTGATGGGTAGCTTCAGCTTGTAATGTAGCTGGGTGGCGCTCAGAGCCACCTTGTACACCCCCGTCACGCTGGGGCCTCCGAACCAACCGAGGAGCAGCATATCCCAGTGCTCTGTCAGCAGTTTGAGCGTGCCCAGCACGTTCGTGCCCAGGATGAAGCTCAGGATTCGCCGGCGCTCCCCAGAGTCCAGGGGAGTGTGGCCGGTCACCCTGCCCAGTTGACGCCGTGTGAGATAGAACGCCAGGCCGTTGAAGATCAGCGCCTCGATCAGCCCGCCCAGCACGAGGGCCAGCATCACAGCATGGAGCGACCCGAAACTGAGGGCAGCCGCAATGCTGAGTGAGCGCCGGATGACGCTCCCCAGGCCGTCTTTCAGCCCCAGAAGATCAAACCGCCGGTAAACGCGGAACAGCCCGGTGGCAGTCGTTTCCGAAGTTGTGAAAAACAGCATCAGGCCATACAGCACAATCTCGTCTGCCAGAGCGGGATCATCCAGAAGAAAACGGGCGGCAGGTTTGGCCGTCAGGGTCAAGACGACGGTCGCCACCACCCCTGTCCCTACGTCAATCGCCAGGCACAGGCGCAATACGGCCAGCGCCCTGCCAAAATCGTGGGCCGCGAAATGCTCGTTGAAGAACTTGAGAATGGCTTCCCAGACCCGGAAATCAATCAGGGCGCTGACCATCGAACCATAACTGATGATCAGCGCAAGCTGGCCGAACTCAACCAGCGTGAGCGAGCGAGCGAGCGCGGCCAGGTCTATCACACCGGCTACCTGCGCGATTCCCATACCCCCATAGAGCCAGAAGGACTGCTTCAGGAATCGCTTGAACAGTTTTCTGCTGGGCAGGCTGCGCATCACAGAGTGCCGTCCCTTTTTGCCGGACCTTCGCCGCGCGTTCTCTCGTCACCCTGCTGCATATCACCCTGGCGACTCATGATCTGCATGACGGCCAGCAATGCCGCGCACAGCCACAGCAATTGCGTGTTGGGCCGGTCGCGAAACGTATCGAACATCATGTGGATCATGTGGCCAAATACAGCGGCTGCCAGGCCGAGGGCTAAAGGCGCCAGCAGCCGATCCCCCACCCTGAAGCAGCTCCACCCCCGCCGCAGTGTCGCCCCCAGGAATAGCAGGTAGGCCAGGATTCCCCCCGCTCCGGTCTCAGACCAAACAGCCAGGTACTTGTTGTGCACCCCATTGAGCCAGACGTAGCCCATGTCGGGCGTGATGTAAGATGACATGAAGATCGGGCTGTTGTTGACGCCAACCCCAAGAATCGGGTAGTCCCGGATCATCCGAAAGGCCAGCCGCATCAGCGGTATCCTGGATTCTGCGGCGCCCCGGTCGTCCGCCGTCAGGCGCTCGATGACCACATCGTGCAGCGCCAGGATCAGGATCAGGCCGACCAGCACCACCACTACCACCACTCTCGCCGACAGCCAGCCACGACGAAGGGCCAAAACGCTGAGCAGGCTCATGAACACAGCAGAGGCCAGCCACCCCCCACGCGACAGGGTGAAGACCAGGGCAATGGCCCCACTCCCAAAAGCGAATACAGCCAGCCAGTTGTAGACCTTGCTGATCCGGGCCATCAGCAAGCCAATGGCCGCGCCGAGAGAAAGGACTATGAACGCGCCGGCATTGTTGGGCGAGCCAACCGTGCCGGACACTCGCGCGTCATCAACCCGGCCCGTAATGCCAGCGATCTTGATCGTGCTCCCCGCAAAGCGCAGGGCGATGATGATCAGGCTTTCGAAGAACAGCGCAATCAGCAGAAGGACGACGATGTACAGCAGGTCTTCGCGAGTGCGGACGGTGCCCAGGATGTAAATGTAGATCAGCAGAAGCTGTACCACCAGCGCAAGCTCAAAGAGCGCCAGCGTCTTATCATGCGCGGCCAGCAGCGACAGGCCCACAAAGAAAACATACAGGCCCGCGGGAAGAGTCAGGGAAAACCATTTCGCAGCCGGCTCTTCTCTCTTGGCGGCCGAGCCGCTCAGCCACAGGCTGTAAAGTCCAACCAGAGCGAGGGACGTCAATGAGACGGTCAGCCCGCCCAGCGAACCCTGGTCAGCGGCATCCTGACGATAGTAGAGATTGATGTCCAGTTGCAGCGGGATGTCCAGGATGAGGATGGCCAGCAGCAGCTTCCGCACATTTCTCACGATCATGGCGACGAACAGCGCCAGCAGCCCGGCGGTGAAAAGCGTGGCCCACGTCCTGGAAAGGTAGGTGACGCCCACCGCATAGGTGCCCAGCAGAACGCCAAACCCGGCGGCGGCCAGCACACTCCACAGCGAGTCAAGCCGCCCGTGCGCGACGAGCGCCATGAAGCGCCTGCCCAGCGAGCCATCCGCTCGCTGGTACAGCCTCCCTGGCATCACGTCGTGCCGGTCCACACTGCTCGTGGCCATCGTCTCATATCCCAGGGCGAGCCTGGTGAGGTTAGCGGGGGCTGCCCGTCTCAAGAACCGGCAGCCATCTCAGATCGCCGCTCGGCATCAGCAGGTGCGCCGCGATCCACCCCTCAAAGCGCGCGTTCCGCACGCGAACCCAACTGGCGTCGTCGTTGCGCCCAACGGCGGCGAACACCATACGATTGGTGGCTGTACCCACCTGTTCCGACTCTGTTTCAGGAGCACTGCGCACGTTGACCCTATCCCTGGTGACAGTGACCAACAGGTGACCCACCAGCGCGAAGTCGAAAGGCGCGCGCGAGTCGACGACCAGGGGATCGAGCGCCTGATCGAGGCAGTCATCGGCAGCGCCGGGAACCGCATCGCCCACCCCCACGCAAAGCCGGTCAATGCGCTGCCCTCCTGCCACCTCGCGGAGCGGCACGCGCAGCTCGAGCGCGCTCCCGGTGGCTGCGTCTCCATCCGCGATCAGGGTTTCTGCGCTGCCGCTCTCCACGCGATACACGCCGGACTGCCCGGCCACAAGCAACACGTCAGCAACCCCCTCAGTGTCCGCGCTGAGAGTCAGCGCAACGCGCGCGCTGGCGACGGACGTTTCTGCGGTTTCCACCAAGATATACAGGTAATCGTCATCAGAAAACGCCTGTGCCCGCGTGATGTCAAGCGCAGGGTCCAGGGCGTCCCCCCGGTCATCGGCCACCGCATTGCCGGCGAATTGCTGCCAGTCCGCCTGCTGGCCATCAATGGCGATCCAGGTGAAGCCCTGCGGCAAAGCGGGCCACTGCTCGGCGGGCAGATCGAGCAGCCAGGCGGCCATACGCTGGATCAGAATCCAGTTGCCGGCGTAGAGCGGGGCGGACGCGACGCGCGCCAAGCCGAATCCATTCTTCAGCAGCTCAGAATCACCGAGCAGTACCACCTTCGAGCCAGTTGCGGCGCGCTCTGCCTGGGCTGCGATAGTGAGTCGGCCCAAAGCGTCCGCGCCTATATTCGGCTCCAGGCGATCTGCGGGGTTGCCTCCCTGCGTCCTGAAAATGGCCGGGGCCGTCTCGCCGAACGCTGACTCGCAGAACAGCAGCGGCGCGCCCATGCTCCCGATCCCATACCGCTCAATGGCCAAGTGACGCGCGCCCCACACCCACACAGGCACTCCATATTCTTTGAGTGGAGCGGTGATAGGATCGCTAACCACGTCGGGATGTGCCAACATGGCGGTCTTGTACAGGTCTGAAACGGTGTCCACCGAGAACCAGGGTTCAGCCAGGAACGTATCATAGACCGACACCCCATAGTCCCAGTCCAGCAAGGCGCTCAGGCCACTGGCAGAGAGCCGCGTCCTGACATTTCGGGTGCCGTCATAAGCGCCTTCGGGATCGAAGGCAAACAGGGCGTTATTGCCGCGCGCGAGATGCAGCCAGAGATAGAGCACCTGGGCCAGGCCAGGGCTGCGAAAGGGGCCGGCGAGCACCACCACTTTCGCCTGCTGGGGGATGGGAGTGCCCAGATCAATGTACTCGACCCTGGCCCCCAGGCCCCGGAAGACAGCGGCCAGCTCGCTGACGCCCGTTGGCCCGGTATCCGTCATCTCCGCCGACTCGACCAGCAGGCCCTGCACAAAGACCACCAGGGGGGGAGACTCCGGCTGAGCGTGGCTCAGGGAGGTCCCGCCGAACAGGCTCGCCGTGATGAGCAGGACTATCGCTAGAGAGAGCAACCTGGTCATTGGGATCATTCTTTCATCAAGCCAGCAGCGCCGCGCTCACTATCCAATTCCCACAAGGCCCTGCCACCGGACGCCACAGGCTGACGCAGCTCTCTCTCATGAGGGGGCTGTAGCAGCCGGGGGCGGCGTTATCGTCGGCACAGGCGTAGGAGTAGCTGTCGGCCCAGGAGTTGGGAAGGCAAGCTGTTCGGTCGAGGCCGTATCGGCCCCGACCAGCCACCCGACTGCATTCACCAGGAAATACGCATTGCCCGGATGCAGGAAGCCCGCTGTGTTGGCCGGTGCGGTTTGCAGCCCCTTGCCGTTCGTGACGAAGTCGCGGTCGCCGACAATGACTATGCGCGCCCCCGTTAACAGGTTCTCGGACGCGACCGCCAGCGCCAGGGGGCCGCGTGGCGTGTCAATCCCGATGTTGAACGCGGCGGTGCCTTCCAGCAGGTAGGCCGCGAAACTCGCTTCGCCATAATAATCGTCGCTCGTAAAAACCAGCGGCGTTGCGCGGAAGGACTGAATCGAAGCGTCATAGGCGATGGAGCGGGCCGTGAAGAAAGCCAGGGGATCGCGCAGGCCGGCGGTGATCGGATGGCTGAGATTGATGTCCGAGGCGAGGATGTCAGCATTCAAGCCAGATGTGCCCGCTTCAACCACCACCACGTCACCGCGCGCCCGGCTGCCAAAATCCTGCCAGGTCAGGTCAAAGAACTCGGCGGGAATAGAACGATTGATGTCAGTGACCGGATTACCACTTCCATCCACTGTGACCAGCAAGGGGTCGGCGAACATCAGCAGCGCGCCCCCATTGCCCAAGTAGTGCCACAACCGTGCCCACTCCGCCACCCCCACGTACCTGATCGGCCCGGCCATCACGACGAGATCCGCCTCTTCGGGGATACCTTCGCGCCAGTTCAATGTCAGGATTCTTGCGCCCAGGCTGCTGAGCAAGCCGGCGAAGCGCGACGCGCCTTCGTCTGAGCGATCATGAGGGTGGGCTTCGCGATCGTCCTGGGAGAAGTAAATGGAGTACCCATCGAGACGATTTACTTCCTGCTGGCAGCAGACATCCGCAGACGCCGGCAGCCCGAAACCTGCAACGCCCCCCAGCAGAAGCAGCACCAGAAGCCATGTTTGCAGGAACAGCCTCATTCGGTGCATGTCAATCTCCCTCTCAGCGCGATACCCAAATCGCTCTTGCGTAGCCGGTAACAATCCCCCTCACTATACAGCAGAATGCCCGGCCTGCGCGCGCAATGCAAACTATCTTGGCTCAGAAGCGCCCCACTGATCCCGCCCCGACCCTCACTCTGCTTCAGAGGCCGTTCGAGAAGTCGTGCGCCTGCCTTTGCCCCCCATCTCCGGCTCTTCCCCCACGAGGGGGGAAGGGAGAAGCGCGCCGGCCCTAAGCCCCTCCCTCCTTGTGGGGGAGGGGTTTTTGGGGGGGAAACAGCTTCTCAAATGGTCTCGCAGTATCATCGTCGCTGAGTGCCCGCCGGCCCTGGAAGCGGTCAACAACCTGTTTCACAAGCGGCCAGTGGGCCATCCGGCCTGCTGTGCGGTCATAGGCCCAGCGCAGCAAGGGGCTGTACAGATAGTCGTATGACTCCGGGTACAGCTCAATCTTCCCGCCAAAACCCAGCTTATAGGCGGTTGGAGTCTGGTGATATGGCGCTGGCAGGGGATGACCCTCCACAATCAGGCGTGCCACGTCCGGGTTAATGCCTTCCATGTCAAAGAAGCTGTACCCCGCGCCAGCCGCCCATTCGATGGTCGCCCAGTCCAGGACTCTGTTGGGCTGGCAATCACCGTGCGCGCCCGACCAGCCAATCGTCTTGCTGATCACCGTGTCGGCAAACGGCACAACCAGCACCGCCGATACATCCTCGCCCCTGACCCGCGCAATAAATAACCGGACATGGCCCTGTGCGCCCAGCACGCGCCACAGCGTCGTGAAATACTCCAGCGGATAGGGCGCAAAACCGTGCCGTCGGCTGGAAACAGCATGAAGCGCCCAGAACAGCGGGAGGTCCTCGCCGGTCCCCTGACGCACTGTCACGCCCCTGCGAATGCCGCGCCGGATGCCCTGGCGCGTCGTGGCCTGCATGGCGGACATGATGCGTTCCAGGCCGTCCCTCAGATCAAGCACCACGCTGGCCGTCGGCGCAACAGCCACCCGCCCAGGCCGGAACCCCAGGGCGAGCAGGTGGTCAACCAACGCTGCATCCTGCTTGGGTGGCTGCACCGCCAGCATAACTACGCGCTGGCGGCAACTGAAGCGACACAATTCAAGCGCGACCCGCTCCAGGTGTTCGCGTGCGCCGTCTCTGGCCAGCGGCCCGTTGGTGACATAGCCCACGTGCAGCAGAGGGGTCAGACGCCGGTATAGCACCTGCGCCCCCGCGATGATCTCGCCCCCCTCGCTCAAGATGATGCGCGCCGCCCGCCACCCCAGGGTGCGCTTGACCTGCGCCCACAGGCTGGTCTGAACGTGCTGACCGCCCGGCGCGCGCTCGACAAACGCATCCCATGCCGGGTCCCTGTCCCCCCTATGGCACTGCACCGTCTGTATTGGTGCGGTCATGATCTCTTCACCTCCAGGGGCGGGCCTTATCTCAGGCCGCGCTCGACCTCAGCGCCGGTTGGGCACTATGCGCAGCATCCTCCCCGGCATCTCCCTCCCCTTGCTTGCGGGGAAAGGGGCCGGGGGACAGGGGTTGAGAAGCGCATGGCACGCTCTAGCGCCCTCTGTGCCACACCGCATCGAGCAGGCGCTTGGCAAACGGCTTTGGGTCGCGCAGGCTCAAGATAGCGAACACATGCGGCTGGACACAGGGCCGTAGGTACTGGGACCACCGGTAACGCTCCTGGCGATAGCTCTTGATGCTGTAACCGATGTCGCGCAGCTCATCAATCCAGTACACGCCCGTCCGATACTCACTGGCCTGGGGTGCCGTGCCAGAGACCAGGTGCTGGTAATGGAGCCAGGGAAAGTTGATCCCGCACTTCACGGCCAGCAGCGTGGAGAGATTGTGCCGGCCGTTCACCTCCATGAGCTTATAGACCCCATCGCGCGGGTCTCTCTTGAACTCGGTGCAGGCATATCCATAAAAGCCCATCGCCCGCAGGATTTTGCGCCCAGGCTCCAGCACTTCTGGAATCACTTTGCTCAGCACCACGCGGGGAGAGCCGAATTTCGGCGGCGCGCTGCGGATTTTCTGCGCCGTGAACTCCACCAGCGGCTCACCGTCCCAGAAATAAGCGTTGTAGTTGACACCGCAGTCATCGCCCCCGGGGATGATCTCCTGGAGCATCACGTCCAGCCCGGCCCGCGCCGCCTCCTGATAAACCGCTATCATCTGCTGAGCCGTCTCTGCCTGCACCATCTTCTGCTTGAACACGGCATAGTAGAGATGGCTCTGGCACGGCTTCACCAGGCAGGGGAACTCGATCTGCCGGGCGAACTGCTCTGCTTCGGCCACAGACTGCGGGATTATGGTCCTGGGGGCCGGCACGCCGTTGGCATCTGCCAGGGCATAGGTATGCTTCTTGTCCACGAACAGCCCGGTGATCGCCCATTCCGTGAAGCCCGGCTTGTAGTGCGGCTTAAGGGCGTCTATATGCCGGGACACCGCCGATAGCGCCGCGTCCGAAGTGGGGAACATCGGGCATCCCTCGAACCGAGGGGCCAGGTCCAGCAGGGCGCTGATGAAGGCTTCCTGATCCTGCACGGGGTGCGGGACAAGGTGGCGCTCCCGGACGTACCTGGACGTGTAGCCCATGTCGCGCTTCTCATGATAGAAGACGACGCTCGGCACGCCCATCTGCCCAAGCGCGCGGATCACACCCAAACCCATCGTATGACTGGACACAACGATTGCCGGTTGCATGGTATCCTCTGGCGATTTCAGCCGCTTTCAGAGCAGGACTTTACGAAATCTGCCGCCTCCATCCACCGACTTCTGGAAGCACAGCACAGGCTCTGGCGCCCATCGCGGCGACAGGAAGCGGTACATGAACGTCATGGCGTAGCGGTACGCCAGCGCTTTGGGCCGGGAGCGGGCGAGACGCTGCTTGTAATGGGCGCTCTCGGCAGGCAGCGGCATGTACACGGCGCGCGGGGAGAAGCCAAACGAGCTGACGAACTCCAGCAGAGTCTTGTAGGTGAAGTAGCGGACATGGCCGTAGAACTCATAACGAGTGCGCTCGTTACGAGACAGCGGGTTATGGAAAGTCTCCCCCTTGAGCACCAGGCGCGGCAGATACAGGATGGACGCATAGTTGGGCGTCGAGATGTACAGGTAGCCGTCATCGCGCAGGATGCGCTGCACCTGGCGCAGAAAGTAATCGGGGTGCAGCAGATGCTCAATCGTCGCCAGGGAGATGGCGGCATCGAAGGCACCATCCTCGATCGGATACGGCGTCTGCTCATCGTCCAGGTCGAAGGAGACCGTCTGGAGTCCCATCTTCTGGAGAATCTTCAGGCAGGTGGGGGTGATGTCGTTGCAGATGATCTCCGCCGGATAGCCATCCTTGATCCGCTGACCCACCAGGCCCACCCCCGCAGACAGGTCAATGATGCGCCGGTGGGCGCGCTCCTCGAAGATGGCCGGGAAGACTCTGTGTCGCTCGTGAAAGCTGGGGTACTGCTCGACGCTCTCAATGCCCGCCAGGCGTCTCTCTTCGATCTCAACCGCGCTGGTTCTCATGCTGTCCACCTTTCCTCCGCCCAAATCCAGCGGCGTTTCAGCGCTCGCCGCCCCAAAGAGCGCGCCCCACGCCGATCAGAAAACAATGTCAGACCCCGATCTGGAGAACGAATGCGGACGTCCGTTCAGCGTCACTTCCTGCGCTGCGGGGGCGAAAAGCGTCACTTCTCCAGACAGGTCGCCAGACACTGAAACCGCGCTGCCGCCGAAGATCGCTTCAAAGACAGTGCCCGCGTCCAGGCCCTCGATCAGCGTCCGCTCGCCGGCAGTGGTGTCCATCAGGGACGTGCCGCCATAGATAAACAGCTTCTCCAGCGTATTGCCTGGCCCCCAGGTGACAACCGCAGTGCGCCCGTCGAAGCGGTAGGGGCCAATCTCAATGGGCGACTGGGGCTGGTCGAAAGCCAGCACTACGTCTATGACCCGCTGGCTGGCATCCTGGGGCAGCAGGCGCAGGACGGCTGCCTCAGGCGTTCTGTCCAGCAGCGTGAACGCCGGGCGGTCATCCCACCCCTCGCTGTCTGTAGGGTACAGAACACTGGCGAAAAGAACTGAATCTGAAGGCGACTCAGGGCGAACCTGGACGTAGGGGATGGCGTCGGCCCCGGTGGTCGCCACGAAAGGCTGCGGTGCCGCAAACCCAATGCCGAGCACCTGGCCGTCCTCTCCGTTGCCCCGTATCCACGCCTCTTCCACCGAAGCGCCGCCCGGCAGATGCGCGACCCAGTCCACCTGGTGCGGGGCATCGGCCTCAACGCGGTCGAACAGCACCAGGTAGTCGGGGCGGATGAACAGCACGTATCTGGTTACGTTCCGCAGCCCCTCGATTTCGCTGTAACGCTGCGTCGCATCGGCGGCCAGGAAATTGAAGTGTGTTGCGTCGGCGGTCGCTTCCAGGAACCCCGCCGAGTCAGCGAAATCTTCCGGGAAGCGCCAGCTACGGTCGGATGGCGGGCGATACTGCCCCTCGCCATCAATCAGCAGCGTGTTGTGATAAGGAGTATCGTGGCGGCCTACTTCGGAGTCCTCTGGGGCCAGCCAGCCATTCTGGTAGATGTAGAAGCTGTTGGTGTCATCGTGATCATGCCCAACATTGAGCTGGCAGTGTGTCTCCTTGCAGGGGGTCTCCCAGGGATCTTCTCCCTCGATAAACGTGCTGAAAGCGAACTGCCCGCCATGCGCGCCCGTTTTCAGCCCGAAGATCAGGTCGTCGGCGGCCCAGCCCGTGCGCCAGATGACAGCAGAGAGATCGGGGAATGTGCGAGAACCGGGCAGATCGGCGGGGGGCTGAGGCGCGATCGTGGGGTCGTAGGTCAGGTACTCAAAGACGTACCAG
Organism: Anaerolineae bacterium; assembly: GCA_023382715.1. Taxonomy (GTDB): domain Bacteria; phylum Chloroflexota; class Anaerolineae; order Aggregatilineales; family Aggregatilineaceae; genus UBA2029. Next base: position 96,004 of record JAHDWP010000005.1, on the reverse strand, counting down.
GGAGCGGTATAGACATTGCTGTCCCGGCCCAATGTGGTGATGAGCTGCCCGGCCAGCCATTCGGCGTGGCCGTCGCCATATTCCTGGGCGTTGAAGCGCAGCACGCTGTAGAGCGGGCGATTGTTGACCCAGCCCGCGTCCAGGTTGCCAAAGGACAGGAGAACCCCTGAGGCCTCAGGGAGATAATTGTACAGCCACCAGTAGGTGTAGTTGCGCAGGTATGTATGCGGCAGCAGGTCAATGCCCGCCAGGTCTCTCATGGCGATCCAGAACGGCAGCGACATGGTCAGCAGGTAACCCTGGTAGTTGAACCCTTCGTGCCAGCTTCCGTCCGCAATGCCCTCCAGAAACAACTGGCCTATTGCCAGCCGGTCCTGGGCCTGCCTGATCCATAATTGCGGATCCAGCGGGCCAGCCTGACAATCTTCGGCCCCGCGAACCACATCCGCCCGCACCCACCCCCCTTCGGCCAGGTGCCACCAGACGCGCTCATCCGCGCCCTCCACCTGCCCGATAGCCTCTGCAGCTTGTCCGGGCGCAAGCGTCCCCGTGACGTCAGATGTCGTGCTGCTCCAGGCCCGGATATTCACCGCCGTATCACCGGCGGGGAAGATGGTACATTTGGCCACCAGGAAACCATCGTTGACCAAAGCCAGCCCGGCCATGCCCAGCGCGCTGTTGTTCACCCAGTAGTGATTTTGCAGATACGACTTGTGCCACCAGTTGCGCCAGCCAAACTCGTTGCGCTGCGTGCTCGCCTCGTACATGCGCTGCGCCCATTTGGCCAGGCTTTCGCGGACGACGGCCTGCTCGTCGGGAGACAGGCGGTCATACAGCCAGTCGTAGGCCAGCGCGCTGCCATACAGCATGTGGGCCAGACTCAGGTCTCGCTGATTCCGCTCGCCCCATTGCTCCCAGCCGGCATAGGTGAGGAGATAGGTCTTGGCGAGATCGCAGTACGGGTCTTCCGCAGTAATCGCACAGACGAACGCCAGCGCGACCAGCCCGTTGCCGGAGTTGCGGTAGAACCGCAGACCTTCGTCCGGTGGGCTGGCGGCGGGGGGCTGGGTGCCAAGCTGCTTGTCTGCAAAGGCCCGAATCGGTGCCCAGATGCTCTCGTGGGTGGTGAGCGCCCGCGCTCGCAGGGCCGGGAGGTCCCCAGCGGTGAAGAACAGGCGAGGGTGCCCGCTGATCGCTCCAAACGGAGAGGAGGCAGACCCCGCAGCGTGGTCAGAGCCTCCTGCAACCCCCAGGCCCATCACGGCCAGCGCCACAACCAGGATCACCACCCGCTGAGCGGCCTTGCTGCCGACTCGCGCCTCAATCATCAAGTGCTCTCCTGTGTGCATCGTCTACCCGATCCCCCACCGCAACGGGCAGCCGGGTCTCCTGTGCGCTGAGCAGGGTGTTCAGCAAGGCGAAGTAGCTCTGCTGCTGCTGCTGCCGGCGCTGAGCCTCGACAAACGTCCGATCCATCTCCTGGACGAGCTGAGTGCGGCGGGCGGGGTGCTCGTACAGCGCGAGAATGTGCTGTGCGAACTCCTCGGCGCGGCCCGGCTCGAAGAGCAGCAGCGCCTTCGGGGAAAAGCCTTCCTCAAGCACGCGCAGCCGGGAGGCCACGACCGGCAGCCCCATGAAGGCGTATTCGAGCACCTTGGTGGGCACCGCCACGTCCATGTGCGGGTCCGAGATGGCCGTGTAGATGCCAATGTCCGCCTGGGCCAGGCGGCGCGGCACCGCGTCCAGGGGGATGGCCGGCACCAGCTCCAGATGGCTCAAAACCCCAAGCTGTCCGGCGCGCGCAGACAGCTCCTCGGAGTAGGTGGTCTGCTTGCCGATGATCTGGAGCCGTATCCCAGGAATCCGCTCGACGAGGAGCGGCAGCGCGCTGACCGCCACATCAAGGCCGTAGCGGGGCGCAATCGTCCCGGCGTAGATCAGCACAAAACGCCGATCGCGCAGGAGGCGCTCGTGCTCGTACCGCTGGCGGTCGAATATCTTCGTGTCCACCTCATTGCCAATCACGGTGATCGCGCTGGGGGGTAGCCCCCGGCTCACCAGGCGCTCCTTGAAAATGGGGTTGGCGGTAATGATGGCGTGGGCCAGCCGCGCCGACAGGCGTTCCTGCCAGCACATCGCGCGCACCAGCCTGGAAGTCGCCGGCTTTGAGTATTTGGACATGGTGAATTCCGGCGTTGGGTCATGGATGTCCAGCACCAGCTTCGCGCCCAGCAGCCGGGGAATCAGCGCCGCGAAGATCAGAAAGTCCGGCATGTTGTGCACGTGAATGATCGGGTAGCGCTGGCGTGTGTAAAGAGCCAGCAGCCGGATGGTGTAGAAAAGGAGGGCCAGTGCATATTCCACCACGTAGCTGCCCGGCCCGCTGTAGGCCCGGCTCACCGGGATCGTGAACACTCGCAAGCCTTCCAGGGGTGGGGCAGCAGCGTGCCGGGGGGCGCTGACGCACAGCACGTCCACCTTAGCGCCCGCTTTCACCAGGGCCTCGGCATAAGCTCGGACACGCCCATCGTAGTAGTAGTACTGGTGGACGATCATGCATACTTTGAGATCAGCCGGGTTCGTCATAAGGCCAGTTCCATAAGAGACCGTTTGAGGAGTCGTGCGCCTGCCTTTGCCCCCCATCCCCGGCCCTTCCCCCACGAGGGGGGAAGGGAGAAGAGCATCCCCGCTAAGTCCCTTCCTCCTTGCGGGGGAGGGGAGAAGAGCATCCCGCTAAGTCCCTTCCTCCTTGCGGGGGAAGGGAGAAAAGCATCCCCGCCAAGTCCCTTCCTCCTTGCGGGGGAGGGGAAATCCCGCGCTTTGCTCCCCTTCTCCCCCTGGAGGGAGAAGGGGTCGGGGGATGAGGGGGAGCTTACCACACACTCTCTGAGGCTTCGGCCCGCTAAGCGATTGCGAATTGCAGACTTCGGATCGCAGTTTTGACAAGTCGCAATTCGCACTCCGCCATTCAGCATGGCGCTTGCTCCCTCATCTAGCGCCCATTCAGCACACCCTCATAGACTCCGCGAATACGCTCGGCCACACTTGCCAGGTCCAGCCGCTTGCGTTGCAGCATTTCACGCCCGTTGCTGCGCCCGCCCTCGGCCAGCAGCGCGAGCACGCCCTCGGCCAGCGCCTCGGGTGTGCGCGGGCAGATACGACACCCCTCGACGCCGGCCAGCAGCTCCGCCACATCCCCCGTGTTGACCGTGACCACCGGGAGGTTGCAGGCCATCGCCTCCTTGACAACGTTCGGCGATCCTTCGATGTAGGAGGTGAGCAGCTCGACATCGCAGGCGTTCATCACCAGCGGCACTTTGTCCGGCGGCGTCGGGTAAAGCGTCACCAGCTCGATGTCTTCTCCTGCGCGCTGCGCGGCGATCGCAACGGCGGCCTGGGCCACCGGAAACGCCTTGCGCGGGTTCAGCGGGTGGCCTGGGAACAGCACGTAGCGCTTGTGCGGGTCAAAGCCGAGGGCCGCCCTGGCTTCTGCCGGGTCCATCGGCTGGAATAGCTGCAAGTCCACGCCGTTCGGGATCACGTGGGCCTGCACAGAAGCCACCACTCGCGCCATCTCCTCCGACTTGACGATCACCCCCTGCACCAGGCGGGCCAGCCGCTTATTGGCCCGCACGACCAGCCTGCTGAGCCAGGGGACGTGCCCTCCTGCCCGCGGTGTTCCCAGCAGATCCGATCCCATGAAGGACACCACGACAGGCCGCCGAAACTGGCTGCGGGCCAGCCAGCCACAGTGGCCAAAATGGGCGTGGATCAGATCGTAGGCGGGCGCTTTCGCCCGGAAACCCGGCGCGGCCAGCGCGTACTTGAGCTTGCGCGTCCCCACAACCTCGCACACACCGATCTCGATCCCCAGGGCGCGCAGAGAGTTGATCTGGTGCAGCAGCGGAGACATCGAGTTCGGCGCCGCCGAGGTGGGCAGCGGCAGCGTGACCATCAGCACGCGCATCAGCGTTCCCCCTCCCGGCGCTCGCCCTGCCCGGCGACCTCTGCCCGCGCGGGTGCCGCTGGCGGCGGGGCCATGATCGCGAGCAGGTGATACAGGATCATCGCCAGATAGCGCGGATAGGACCGATCGTCGCGCAGGAAGCCGTAATCCCCCCGTGAATGGGGGAAACTGCCAGCGGGCCGCTGCGCGCGCAGCACATAGGCCAGCGCCCGCTCTGCCAGCGGCGCATAGTCGCCCAGGCCCATCTGCCCCGCCCTGGCGAACATGGCAGCCAGGGCAGCGGTGTGGTAGATCACTGTGCGCCGGGAATGCGAGCAGTCGTAGTACGCGCGCCCGTCCTCGGCGAGGCCGCTGGCGACAAAGCCGACAATTGAGCGGATGATCGCCAGCGCCGCAGGGTCGGACGTGAAGTCATAATAGTGCATGATGTGCAACGCCTGGAACGCATTGTACTGGTAGCACTGGAAGTGGATGCGCTCCTCCTTCTCAAGGCCGCTGACCGCGTAGGGAATCTCGCCGCTGGGCATCTGGACGGCGCGCATAAAGGCCACCAGGCCCGGACACCGCGCCAGATAGGTCGCGTCGCCGGTCGTCTGGGCCAGGTCCGCCAGAAAGCGCAGCAGCAGGGCAGAATTATTCGGGACGCGCGCCCGGCGATCGTTCGCAAAGTAGTTGACCGCGATCTGATCGCCCTCTTCCAGGTAGCCGATCTGATCTTCCAGGTAGCTGTGCCACTTCAGCGCGGCATCCAGGTATTTCGTCTCCCCGCTGTGGCGGAAGCTCGCCAGCAGGCCAGTGGCCCCCCAGATGCCCTCGACAGTGGCCGTGCGCCCCTTCCAGGCGCGCACCGGGTAATCCCACCCCCCGTCCGGGCGCTGCTGCGCCATGATCGAGTCCGAGCACGCGCGGGCGATCTCGCCGTATCGTTCCTCGCCGGTCAACTCAAGCAAGGCCCAGTTGTCCAGCACCCAATAGGCCTGCGCCTGGATGAAGCACACATCGTCCGACCAGGGCAGCCAGCTCAGGGCGCTCTTGACGAAGCGGAATACGCGCGAGTTCAGGCGCAGCCCTGGATCAGGCCCAAGCAGCCTGTGATCCCGCCAATGCGCGGCAGCGAGGTGCTTGTGAAGGCGCAGGGGGACGGCAAGGCGAGTTTCCATGACCCTCTCTCTACTCTTCGCGCCCGATCTCATCAACCAGGGCCGGATAGGCGTCCGGGGCCAGGGGTCGCATGAGGAATCCGCGCCACATCCCCGCCATCATCAGTGCGCGGCGCACCAGCGTGTAAAGCGCCTGGTGAACGCTGCGCTTGCGGTACAGCATCAGCAAAACCACGGCGACCAGGGCAAGCGCCCACAACCCAAGCCACGCCCATTGCCCGGTCAGCAGGGACAGCAGCAGGCTCAAGACACCAACCGCCAGGCCCAGGGCAGGCAGACAGCCAAAGCCGCGCTCGGCAAGGTAGCTCCAGAAGACTCCGCTGCCCAGGTGATAGCGGAGAATCTGGCCAGGGCCGAAGTACAGCCGGCGCTTCCAGCGGGCGAACAGCGTGGAGATCGCCTCGTGTGGCTCGGTGTAGTGGCACACCGCCGGGCAGGCCAGCTCGACGATACGATAGCCGCGCCGGCGAATGCGCACGCAAAGCTCCGGCTCCTCGTCGGAGTAGAAATGCGGGTTGAAGGCCCCCACTTCGTCGAGCACCGCGCGCCGGTAAAGGGCCGCGCCGCCACCGTGCTTCACGTCCACCAGGGGGACAGGGGTCTCGGCCTGCTCCACCACAAACGCCTCGCTGCGCGCTGTGTGCAGAGGCCGGTCAATCACCAGCCCGGTCACCACGGCGACATCTGGCCGCTGCCCGCAGACTTCCACCGCTTTTTCCAGCCACCCCTGGCACAGCTCCATATCGCCATCGAGGAACAGGACCAGGTCGCCTGCTGTCCTGTTCAGCCCCACATAGCGACCGGCAGCCGCAGTGAGCCGTTGCCCCGCGCGGAGGCGATACACCCGGATCGGGTAACGGGCCGCCTGGCTAGCCGTGCCGTCGTCCGAGGCCGAGTCGACCAGCACGATCTCGCGCGAGGCGCAACTGGCAGTTTGTTCGAGGACGGACTCGACCAGCCGGGCCACGTTCCACGCCTGGTTCCGGGCGATCAGGACAACGGATAGGTCGGGCATTGCTACTCCTCTGCAGGCGCATCCGCCGCCTGGTGGGCTGCGTCTTGTGCGTCGGGCCGCTCAGCAGGGCCTGTCTTCTTACGCTGGACGCTTCGCGGCGACGCCTTCGTCTTCTGGCGATAATCGCGGTGAGCATCGCCGCCTGGGGTGCAGTTCAGCACGATGTCAATTGACGCGATGTCCAGGTTCGCCAACTGCTCAAGCAGGGCCAGCAGGGTATCGCGGCGCACATGGCCCAGGCGCAAGACCAGCAGCACGCTGTCCACCAGGGAAGCGAGGATAGCTCCGTCGGCCACCGCCAGGAATGCCGGGCTGTCAATCAGGATGACATCGAAATGTTCGAGCAGGGTGCGGCGCAGATCGGCCATCGCCGCCGATCCCAGGAGCGCGAAAAAGTCGGGCGTCCAGGGGCCGCTGGTGAGCACGTGCAGCCGCTTATACGCGCTGGGATGGATCGTCTCCCCCAGCCTGGCTTCTGTCTCCCCTGCCAGAATGGTGCTGAGGCCGCTCTCGTTGGGCAGGCCGAAGACCCGGTGCAGGGCTGGCCGGCGCGCATCCGCGTCAATCAGCAGCGTCTTGTAGCCCGAACGCGCTACAGCCACCCCGAGGTTGGCGGTGACGGTGGACTTGCCATCGCCCAGCGTGGCGCTGGTGACAAGAAGCACCTGTCGCGCAGACCGGCGATTGCGGATGGCCTCTGGCGGGAACAGGCTGACGCTCAGGCGGTGGACGGCCTCTTGCTGAATGGAAAAGTCGCTGAAGAAACCGGCACGCCGCTGCCTGGACAGCGCGGGAATCTCGCCCAGGATAGGGGAGCCGCTCAAGGATACAATCTGGCTCTTGGAGTAAATGCGCGTGTCGAGCGCTTCCAGCAGAAAAGCCAGGCCCAGCCCGCCAGACAGGCCCAGCAGGCCCGCCAGCCCGAGGATCAGCGGCTTCTGGGGTTGAGAAGGAGTCCGGGGCGTGCGCGCCGGCTCGACGACCGAGATGGACGGGGCCTGCAACTCGACCAGCGCGCGAATCCGCTCATATTGCGCCAGCAAGGTGGTGTAGCGCCCTTCTCGGAGCGTGAGCAGGTCGCGCAGAATCTGAATCTGCTCAGCATCTGGATAGTCCGCGCCGAGGGCTGTTTCGTAGTCCTGGCGCGTCTGCTCCAGATCGGTCTGGCTCTGGGCCAGCTCTACGCTGAGCGTGTCGCTGGTCGCTTTGCTCAGCTCTTCATAGCGCGCCCTGGCCTCGGCGATCAGAATGGCGCTCAGCGTATTGGCCGCATCACGGGCCAGCTCCGGATCGCTATCTTCGACGGCGATTTCAAGCAATTCGGTATTGGTGATCATCGAGACGGTTGCTTTGGGCGCTTCAGCGAGGTTGAGCTGCTGCGCAAGCTCGTCCAGCACGGGCTGGCTCGTCGCCAGGTTGGCGTAGGTGTTCATCAGCCGTTCGGCATAGCGCACGTCGTACTGAAGGTAATCCGCGGAACCGCTCGTGGAAGTGAGCATGCGCAGCGTCGCCGTCGCCCTGTACGTGGCGGGCAACTGCGAGCTGATCGCCACCGCCACCACCAGGGCAGCGACCAGCGTGACGATGACCACCAGCTTGCGCCGTTTCAGAATTTGCAGATAGCCTGACAGTTCCACCGCGTGTCACCTTCCTGGTGCATCCGCGAAGCACACCGCCAACCCGATCCAGGCGAGCTATCCGACCGCGGAACCGGCGGTCAGCGCAGAACAGGTCTGGGGCTTATGCTCCTGGTCATTGAGCCGCCGCTTTGCCCCCTTCAGCAGCCAGGTTCTCCTTGAAATCGTAGATGCCATCCCGCACTGCCCAGCGCCCGTCCCCTGTGGGGCAGATCAGTTCGTCGCCTTCTTCATACAAATGAGCGCCGCACAGCGGGCATTTGAACAGCGGGCCGTCCGGGGCAGCGGGGGGCGTGCTCCCCGTGGCAAAGTTCAGCGTGAACACGCTCGGCGAGTAGAGTGCGATCTGCCCGGTGGGTTGCATCAGCCGATCCAGGGTCACCAGCACGCTGAGAGGGATTAGGCGTTTTAGCACACCAACACGAAAATAGGAGACGGCCAGCTTGCGCCGGGTCACAAAGCCGCATTCCCGCAGGCAGGCCGCCATGTAGTCGGGGTGGAAATTGAAGTAGAGCGCGTCAAAGGCGACCGGCTCGCGCTCGAAGGGATTCCAGTCCTGGCGTCTGACCAGGTAGCGCAAGGTGGACTTGAGATGGCGCTTGCTGGCGTATTCCAGCACGAACGGCGCGCCAGGGGCCAGCACAGCGCGAACCTGCCGTAATGCAGCGCACACGTCGGCCATGTGGTGAATCACGCGCTCCATCACGGCGGCGTCGCAGCTTCCGTCGGCCAGGGGCAGGCGGTAGATGTCCGCCGCCACATAGACATACCGGCCATCTCTCCCCAGGCGCGCCTGGGCATCGCGCAGCATCGTGCGCGAGTAGTCCAGCACGATGACCTGGTCATAGCCGTCCAGCTCGTGGGTCATCCGCCCGAAGCCAGCGCCCAGGTGAACCACTCTCCGCCCACGCGGTGGGAGCAGGCGGCGCAGCGCGAGGTGTTCCGTCCGATCCTCATAGCTGCGGGGTTTGCTCTCCCAGAAACGGTCGCGGTAATCCGACCCCTCGTAATCGCATACTGGTGGCGTATCCATCATGAGCGGCACTCCGGCAGCCGTTGGGCGGCGTATCCCTTTGGAAGCGCAGCAGCGCTGTCAGGCGAAAAACCGGTAGAGCGCGTCTCCGGCCTTTTCGGTGATGTCATCCGGCACTGTCTCGTCCGTGAACAGGTCGGTAAGCTGTGGCAGCAGCGTCCGTGCTTGCCGGGCATAGGGCGCAGCGCTGCTGTCTGGATCATACTCCAGGAAGTGGATCGTGCGTTCTTCGCTGGCGAACTTGCGCTTGTATTGCAGCAGCCCGGCCTGATCCCAGTCGCTCAGGCCGAAGTCAAAGCGCTGCAACCCCTGGGCTTTGGCCTGCTGAATGCCCGTCCAGACGAGCAGATCGTTGGGCCGATAGCTGAGATTGCCCAGGGTCGAGGCGTTGAACTTGTAGAAGAGCGTATCCCGCCAGCGCAGAAAGACGATGCCCGCCACCGCTTCGTCCCCCTGCAGGGCCAGCAGCACCATCCCCTTCTGAGGCTCCATGAAATGCTGCCAGATGCTCTCGAAAAAGCGGTAGGGCTGGGCGACCAACCGGTACTTGTACTTGCGCACGCGCAGATGCATCTCAAAGAACGCGCGCATCATGGACGGGTCCTCGGCCACCACGATCCGCAACTGGTTCTGCTCCGCTTTCTTGATCGCGCGGCGCGCGGCCCCGTTCAGGCTCATCCACAGCGCGTCGAGATCGGGCCGCAGGTCAATGCCGTGCCACCTGGCCCGCTTGAACTCGTGCAGACGCCCGCTCGCCAGCGGCACCGGGTTGTGCAGGCAGCGCAAGATGACCGGCAGGCCTTCGGCGACGAGCGGATCGAGGAGCAGCTTCCACTGCTCTGCATTTTCCACCAGCGGGTCGAGATAATCGCAGAACGGCAGCGACACGATCCGCTCGCCGCGCAGATCGGAGATGCGGCAGAACGGCAGGCCCGCCTGCGGCGCTCCCTCTGCGTCCACCACCAGGTGCGCCTGGATGTCGAAGCCATAGGTATCGGTGAGCACCCGCATCCACTCCGCCGAGTGAAAGACGCTGCTGGGATATTGGTGCACCAGCGCCTGCCAGCGCGCGTCGGTGCGCGGGTCTACAGTGATGATGGACATCGCCAACCTCGTGTGGCAGCCTGCCGCCGCCCGGCGAATCGCCGCCCCCGAAAGACTGGTGAGCGGCTCCGTGCTTGCCTCTGCTTCCCCCCATCCCCGGCCCTTCTCCCACGAGGGGGGGAAGGGAGAAAAGCGGCAGGACCGCCCCCCTTCCCTCCGCGCAGCACGGGGGAAGGGGCCGGCGGGCGGGGGGCGTTTATGGGTAACGCATAGCCGTGCGTCAAGAGAGGCTTTCCGATCCGCAATCCGCAATCCGCAATCCGCAATTCCACGATCAGCCGACCGCGTGCAGCCGGATATGCTCCGCCAGAAACGTCTTGATTGCGTCGGCGACATAGACGATCTGCGCGGGCGTCAGCTCAGCGTACATCGGCAGCGACAGCAGTTCCCCGGCGCTGTGCTCGGTCACCGGGAAATCGCCCACGCCGTAGCCCAGGTCGTGGTGCGCGCCCTGCAGATGGATGGGCACCGGGTAGTGGATGCCCGTGCCGATGTTCTGCTCCTTCAGGTAGGCCTGCAGCTCGTCGCGGGCGACCGTGCGGATGACGAACAGGTGCCACACCGCCTCGGCATAGTTGGCCTCTACCGGCAGGCGGATGCCATTGCCGCCCAGCAGTTGCTGATACAGCCGGGCATGAGCGCGCCGCGCGGCGTTCCATTCGTCCAGGTGCCGCAGCTTGATGCGCAGAATGGCGGCTTGCAGCGTATCCAGCCGCCGGTTGTAGCCCAGCAGGTCGTGATAGTACTTCGCGCTCTGGCCATAGTTGCGCAGCTTGCTCACCGTGTCGGCGATGTCCGGGTCATTGGTCACAACGATGCCCCCGTCGCCGAACGCGCCCAGGTTCTTGGCCGGGTAGAAGCTGAAAGCAGCGGCGTGGCCCAGCGAGCCGACGCGCCGTCCCTTATAGCGCGAGCCGTGCGCCTGGCAGGCGTCTTCGACGACGATCAGGTTGTGCTGCTGCGCCAGGGCCAGGATCGGCTCCATGTCGGCGGGCTGACCGTAAAGATGCACCGGAATGATCGCCCGTGTGCGCGGCGTGATCGCCTCCTGAAGCTGGAAGATGTCGAGCGTGTAGGTGTAGGGGTCTACGTCCACCAGCACCGGGCGCGCGCCCGTATAGCTGATGGCGAAGGTCGTGGCGACGAAGGTATTGGCCGCCGTGATCACTTCGTCGCCGGGGCCGATGCCATAGGCGCGCAGGATCAGCTCCAACGCCGAAGTTCCCGAATCCACCCCCACCGCGTGCGCCACCTCGCAGTACGCGGCGAACTCCTGCTCGAACAGCCCCACCTCTTCGCCGAGGATGTAGCTGTTCGAGCGCATCACCCTGGCCAGCGCCTCGTCAATCTCCTGCGCGAACGGCAGGCGCTGGGCGGTCAGATCAATGAACGGCACCCGTACTGGTTCGGCGCTCATAACTGCTCTCCATGACGGCTCGGGCCGGCTTGTCCTCGGCCTCTTCCCACTCAAGCTCGACCGGCGCGCCACGCTGCGCAATCGAGCGTCCTACCGCTTCCATCACCCGCACGACATTCAGACCTTCGTGGCCGTCGCTGAGCGGTGGGCATCCCTGGCTCACGCACTCCACAAAGTGCAGACACTGCGTCTTGAGCGGCTCGCCAAAGTCAATGTTCGGGCTGCTGATCTCGCCATCGCGGATGGAGAAGTGATACTCCTCGAAGGTGGTCGGCTCTGGGCCGACCGGCGACGCCGCGATGCCTTTGTCAAAGATGCGCACCCGCTCCAGGGGGTTGAGATCGTCGAAGACGATGCGCTTGTCGCTGCCAACCACCACCACTTCGCGCACTTTGAGGGGGTCCGCCCAGCTCACATGCACATGGCCAAGCGTCTTGTTGGGATAGCCCAGCACGATGAAGCCCACGTCTTCGCGGCAGTTGTGCAGCACCTGCGTGCCCACTGCGCTGACCCATTCAGGGCGCGCGCCGAGCATATAGTTGAAGATGGATATATCGTGCGGAGCCAGGTCCCACAGGGCGTTCACATCGAAGCGGACGGGGCCAAGATTTGTCCGGCGCGCGTACAGGTAATACAACTCGCCCAGCGCCCCCTCGTCAATGTACGATTTAATCTTGCGGACAGCGCCGTTGTAGAGGAAGATGTGCCCCACCATCAGCGTGAGGCGGCGGGCCGCAGCCAGGTCCACCAGCCGCTGCGCGCGCTCGGTCGAGGTCGCCATCGGCTTCTCAATCAGCACGTGCTTGCCGGCCTCCAGGCAGTGACGCGCCACATCATAGTGCGCAGTGGCATTGGTGCAAACCACCACCGCGTCCACGCCGGGGAGGCGCAGCGCCTCCTCCAGGTCGGTCGTCAGCACAGGCTCCGGGAAGCGCCGCCGCAGCTCGTTCAGACGCTCGACGCGCTGGTCGCACAGAGCCACCACGCGCGTTTCGGGCATCTCGGTGAAGTTGCGAACGTAGTTCACCCCCCAATACCCGCACCCCACGATCAGAAGTCCCATTTGCTCAGCCATAACACACCTCGTTGACTCTACACAAAGCCCTAAGCACCCTCACCCGGCACCTCGCCCCGACAGCACCGCCAGCGGGGTCCGCAGCAGGATCGTGATATCGAGCCATGGCGATTGGTGGCGGACATACGCGATGTCCAGCTCCATCTGTTCGTCGAACGAATTCTCGCAGCGCCCGGAGACCTGCCACAGCCCGGTCAGCCCTGGCGTGGCGGCCAGGCGCTCCTTATGCCAGTCCTTGTAGTCTTTGAACTCGTAGTGCGGGATGGGACGCGGCCCGACGATGCTCATCTCGCCGCGCAGGACGTTGAACAACTGCGGCAGCTCGTCCAGGCTGGCGCGGCGCAGGACGCGGCCCACGCGCGTCACGCGCGGATCGTTCACCAGCTTGTAGACTGCCGCTCCGCTCACTTCTGTGGTGTCCGCCACGCCCGATGTATAGGCGTGGATGTACTGCTCGTGCAGCGTCGGATCAGCACCGCAGATCATCGAGCGGAACTTGATCATGCGGAAGCTGCCGATCTCCCAGACCGTCCGCCCGCCGACCGTGCGCCGGCGGCTGCCGACTCGCTCCTGCACGAAGAAGACTGAGCCGGGAGTATCCAGCCTGATCAGGACAGCGATGAGGACCAGCAGGGGGGAGAGGCTCAGCAAGAGGAAACAGGCCAGGGCAATGTCCACCGTCCGCTTGCACAGAAAATAAAGCCGCCGGTCTGCCTGGACGGCAGAGACCACTACCTGCGCTTGCATCATCTCTCAACCTCCCCACACTAACCTGATGCCCGGAGCCGATGTTGAGCACTCTGAGATCAGGGGGATGAGATACTGCAAACGATGCTGCGCGCCCGCTGCGCAGCACACCCTTCCCCTATGAGCTTTTCGATAAGTGGTGAAGCAAGCTGGCGCGTGTCAGACCGGATGACCCGCTGCGAAACACACCTTGCAGGCGGAGCGGTCAATCAACGACGCGCTGTGACATGGCACTGGGCTGCGATGTGGGCTGCGATGCGACGAACCGCGGGGAGGCGGCACAGCACCCGCTGGCGGGCCGTCATGATCCCTTTGGTACGTCGTGTGAGGCGCTCAGGCGCTGTCGGCTCCGTCCGGCATGGGCTTGGCTTGACGGACGAAAAAGCTCACGGTACCTGTCTGTGCGAAGACCCGGCAACTCTGGCTCTCAGGATTGCGCTTATCTTCACATTCATCATAACACGGTTTTGGTGTTTTGATAATAGTAGAAAGAGTATAGAGTTATCGGGATTCTTGAGGCATCATGAAATTAGTAAAAGACTGGCCGGGCGTTGGCCCGACCAGCCGGAGATCGCTCGCGTGGACATCCCTCAAAAGAACAGCCAGACTAGAATTAAGCTCGACTTTGCACATGCCAATCCTTGCTTATGGCCCTTCGGCTAGAGAAGGCCGTCAAAACCCATCAGACTTTTCTAACATCGAGGTCAGCTTATGACATTTGAAAAGTCACTGGGTCAGTTTCCGCTCACCGAAGAACGCCCGAAGATGCGATTCTTAAGATGTGCAAAGTCGAGTTAAGAGGCCATTCGAGAAGTCGCGCGCCCGCCTTTGCCCCCATCCCCGGCCCTTCCCCCACGAGGGGGGAAGGGAGAAGCGCGCCAGCTAAGCCCCTCCCTGTGGGGAAGGGAGTTGGGGTGGGAGGCTAAGGCCCCGGCGTAGGGGCCGGTTCCTGTTCGGTGGGATCGGGCGGAACGGGCGACGGCGGCTCCTCCGTCGCGGTCGGCACCGGGCTGGGCACTGCGGTCGGCTCCGGCAGCGGCGTCGCGCTGGGCGAAGGCGTCACCGTTGGCGCCGGGATCGGCGTTGGCGTCACCGTTGGCGGCGGCGTGCTGGTCGGGGCCGGAGCAGGGGGCGGCAGCGTCGCCGTCGGCGGCAGCGCCAGCGCCAGGTCTTCGACGCGCAGCTCGTCAATCCAGACTCCCAGTGTCGTCTCGCTGTTGGTCAGGGAGCCGGCCGTCTCCAGGCGGAAGCGCAGCCCGATGACCAGCCCTCGGTAGGGCGTCAGGTCAAGCGTGTGCTGCGTCCAGTCGCGCACCGCCCCCGTGCGCTCAGCCAGCGCGATCCAGGTCCCGCTGCCGGCGATGGTCAGATCAACGGCCAGCGTATCGCCGCTGCTGAGCATCTCGCGCGCCCAGAAGGTCAGGACGGGCTGCGCCGCCCAGCGCAGGTCGAGCCAGGTTTCGGCGGTCAGGGTGCTGCGCTGCCCGCGCTCCTGGCTATCGGCGAACCACGCCGCGCCCTGGTAGGCGGTCTGCGCGTCGTGCCGCCACGCGCCGTCCACCACCCAGCCTGCGCCTGTGTCGAACGTCTCAACCCAGGGCAGCAGCAGCGCAAGCGGAGTCGCCGTCGGCGTGAGGGCGGGCAGCGTCGCCAGCGGAGCCGTCGGGCTGATCTCTGGCGTGGGCGGCGCAATGTCGGTCGGCACGGCCTCGGTCGGCGTGCTCTCGGCTGGCGCGCTATCGGTCGGCACGGCTTCGGTCGGCGGGAGCGGCGTCGCCGCCGGCGGCGCGGCAACCTCCAGGACGGCGAAGGCGTCCACCGCCACCGTGCCGCTCACGGCGAAGAGGTGCGCCGTATGCAGGCCTTCGCCCAGGCCGCTCAGCGAGGTCATCAGCCCAAAGGCGCTGTCCGCCGTCGCCGTATCGCGCGTCTCCAGCAGCACGCCGTCCACCTCGATGCCCAGCACGCCCAGCGCGGGATGCCCGACGTAGATCACGTCCAGGCGCGGCCCGCTGAAGGTCAGGGTCAGCCCGTCGGCAGGGCTGCCGCTGCTGAAGACGTAGGCTCCGCCGCTGGCCGCAGTGCTCGCATAGGCCGTCCAACTGCCGGCCTGCTGAACGTGGCTGCTCTCCGCCTCCACCAGAACCAGCGCGGGGAGCGCCGTTGGCGGCGGGGCGAGCGTGACGGTAGGCGTGGCTGCGAGGGTTGGCGTGGGCGTGGGCAGCGGCGTCGGCGCGACGACCGACGTCGCGCTCGGCTCCACGTTGAGCGTGTCGCCCGTGATGCGGCCATTGGTCGGGTCAATCGTGGCCGGGAATACTGGTGCGCTCGCTGGCGCCAGAGGCGCACCGGTATCCACCTCGATCACCAGCTCCGGCGGGTTGATGCCCGCTTCTTTGCTGTTGTAGTAGACGCTGTTGGACGAGGCGCTCTCCAGCCCGAAGCTGTAGGTGCCGTTGCCAGCGATGGCCGCCGTCACGTCCAGCTCGACCCACGTGTTATCGGTCACCGCGCCCGCCGAGGCCAGGGCTGTCCCGCCCAGGGCCGGGGCATTGTTCCAGGTGATGCCCAACTCGCTCCACTCGCCCCCCGCCGCGTAATCGTTCGACACGGCGTAGACGGTCCCCCCGTCGGGGCCGCCGTCATAGGTGAACAGGCGCAGCGTGGCCCGCGTCACCGTGCCCGACACCCCGCTCACCGTGAACTTGAGGTAGCTGCGATAGATTTCCGTGCTGTGCAGCCGCAGGCGAAGCTCTGCTGCGGAGCCGTAGTTGCTGTCCGGGTTGCGCGACAGCACGCGCGCATCGCCGCTGGGCGTGAAGCTCAACAGCGACGGCGGGATGGGCGTGTTGGTCGGCGTTGGCGTGTCCGTCGGCGTGAACGTCGGTGTGAACGTCGGCGTGTCTGTGGGTGTATCCGACGGCGTGGGCGTGTCCGACGGCGTCGGTGTCTCAGTTGGCGTCAGCGTCTCGGTCGGCGTCAGCGTCTCGGTCGGCGTCAGCGTCTCGGTCGGCGT
>JAHDWP010000005.1:0-79733 GCA_023382715.1 Anaerolineae bacterium | reverse complement strand
TCAGCGTCTCGGTCGGCGTCAGCGTCTCGGTCGGCGTCAGCGTCTCGGTCGGCGTCAGCGTCTCGGTCGGCGTGAACGTAGGCGTTGGCGTCTCTGTGGGTGTCGGGGGTATCCCCGTATCCACCTCGATCACCAGCTCCGGCGGATTGATGCCCGCTTCTTTGCTGTAGTAGTAGACGCTGTTGGACGAGGCGCTCTCCAGCCCGAAGCTGTAGGTGCCGTTGCCAGCGATGGCCGCCGTCACGTCCAGCTCGACCCACGTGTTATCGGTCACCGCGCCCGCCGAGGCCAGGGCTGTCCCGCCCAGGGCCGGGGCATTGTTCCAGGTGATGCCCAACTCGCTCCACTCGCCCCCCGCCGCGTAATCGTTCGACACGGCGTAGACGGTCCCCCCGTCGGGGCCGCCGTCATAGGTGAACAGGCGCAGCGTGGCCCGCGTCACCGTGCCCGACACCCCGCTCACCGTGAACTTGAGGTAGCTGCGATAGATTTCCGTGCTGTGCAGCCGCAGGCGAAGCTCTGCTGCGGAGCCGTAGTTGCTGTCCGGGTTGCGCGACAGCACGCGCGCATCGCCGCTGGGCGTGAAGCTCAACAGCGACGGCGGGATGGGCGTGTTGGTCGGCGTTGGCGTGTCCGTCGGCGTGAACGTCGGTGTGAACGTCGGCGTGTCTGTGGGTGTATCCGACGGCGTGGGCGTGTCAGAAGGTGTCGGGGTGTCAGAAGGCGTCGGGGTGTCAGAAGGCGTCGGCGTGATGGAAGGCGTCAGCGTCTCGGTCGGCGTTGGCGTGATGGAAGGCGTCAGCGTCTCAGTCGGCGTTGGCGTGATGGAAGGCGTCAGCGTCTCAGTCGGCGTATTGGTCGGCGTCGCCGTCGGCGGCGGTCCCCCGCCCGACAGGTCGAGGAAATTGTGATAGTAGAAGCGCGTGGAGCTGTTGCTGGCGATGACCACCAGGCCGGTGGCGCTGTTCACCGTCTGCTTGGTTGAAGACGGATCGTTGGTCTTGGATGTGGTGGACTTGCTGATGAAAGCGTCGCCCTTGCCCGGCGGAAAAGCGATGGCGTTGATGTCGCTCTGCTTGTGATAGACCGTCCCGCCGCTCTGCCCGGAGGTGGCGAACATGTGCACCACCCCATGTTCTTCGTCGAGCACCACAATCGGGCGCGTGTGGTTGTCCGTGCCGGTGCCGAAGGTATAGCGCGTCCAGCCGCCCGCCGCCGCGCGGACATAGAGCACGATCATCGGGTTGTCGCCGGTCAGGCTGGTCTTGGCCGCCAGGAACAGGCGACCCTGGCTGTCCGTAGCAGCGTTCAGGTGATCGTCGGCCTGCCCGCTGCCCTGGACGAGTATTTCCTGCTGCCAGGCGGTGTCCGCCGCGCCGTCGTTGTGAATGGCCGCGACCATGGCGTCCGTGATCTGGTTGCTCCACAGCACGGCGATCTTGTTGCCCTGGAAGGCGATAATCGTGGCGATGTCGTCGCTGGACACGTTCGACGCGCCAGGCGCGGGCAGCACGAAGGGCGTGCCCCAGGTGGCGTCATCGCCCAGGCTATGGTTGACCAGCACCTTGCGGCTCTCAACATAGGCCACCCACAGCGTCCCGGTCGAGTCTTTGGCGATGGTCAGCGCCTCGCACTTGCCCTGCGTCACCGTGACGGGGAAGCCGGCGTCGAGGCTGTACTGCTGGGTGGCGCTGTTGTAGCTGTAGCGGTAGAGCCGCCCCCAACTGGACTGCGTGGTCGCCGACGCGCTGGTGGTGAAAACGTTCGAGACAACGTAGAGCTTCTGCGCGCTCGCATCCCACAGCGCATCTGCCTTGGAAGATTTGCGGTCGTCGGCGGGCGTGCCCGTGTTCGACCAGGTTTGCGTCGCCCAGTCCAGCCGGTAGATGCGGTATTCGCCTGCGGACGCGCTGTACAGAATGCCCCACCAGACGCCGTCATTCCACCACAGCTTGCTTTGCGGTTTTTCGCCAGTTGGGGAGGAGGTCGCCGACGAGCCATAGCTGAAATCCACATAGCCAACGTCGCCCGCCTGGGCCAGCACGGTAGCGGGTGGCTGGAGGGCCAGGCCGCCGCTGGCGAGCAGGAACACCGCGACAGCGATGACGCCCGCTTTGAGCAAGTGGCTGAAGAACAGAGTTCGGAAGCGGTTTGGAACACTCACTGGACACTTCCTCACAACAGGCTAGACCAGTCGTCGCGGATTGGAGTAAAAACTTGAAGTTAAGAATGATGTCGGCGGGAAAATTAGAGTCTGATCAATGCACATTTTGATACTATACCACATAATCGTGATAAAAACCTGTTAAAATTTGGAAGATGTCCTTAACAGGCGCGCCGTCTCCCTGCGACCCCATACAGCGCACGCCTGAGAGCACGTGCAAAGCTGTCCGGCAATTATTCAGAAGGCCCCTGTCTCCTGGTCCCTTCTCCCTGCCAGGCCAGGGAAAGGGGAAAGCAGCCTGCCGTTGCCCCCCATCCCCGGCCCTTCCCCCACGAGGGGGGAAGGGAGGAAAGCGCAGTCGCTCAGCCCCTCCTTGTGGGAGAGGGGTTCACTTCATCAAGTGGCCTCTGGGGGCGGGCGCTATTCGCCCGTCCCCAGGCCGAACTGCTGGCGCAGAGCCAGCGTATCGTAGCTCACCCACGCCTCCGCGATGGCCCCCGCCGCGTCGAAACGATAGAGCACGAAGAAGGTCATATCCACCGGCTTGCCAGTCGGTGGGAAGTCATAGAACTCGCTGGCAAAAGTGCCTTGCAGCCGGGCCTGGACCGCCACATAGTCCCCTTCGGCGATCATATGCTCGGACGACACCATCAGGTCTGGCAGGGACCCGCGCAGCAACAGCACGATCTCATACAGATCGTCGCGGGACAGCTCCGCGCGGTTCACTTCGCTGGGCGGCAGATGCGCGACGTATTCGTTCGAATACAGCGTCTCCAGCACCGCCACATCGCCGGCGTTGTACACCTCTGCGATCACTCGCCGGATGGCATCCTTGTGCGCGACGAGCACGTCCCCCGTCTCGTCGGAGTCTTCTGCCGCCGGCTGGGCGGTCGCGGTCGCCGTTGATTTCGCTGCGGAAGGCGAGAAATCAGAGGCGAGCAAAACGACAATGATCACGGCCAGCGCGGTCAGAGCGATGACAGCTATTCCTGTCAAGAGTCGGTTGTGTAGCATAGCAGGCTCCTTTGTACATCAGCGTTCAGTCCGATCACGCCTTTTCGCCCCATCGTGCGCCCGTGTTCTTACCCCGGTGACGGCAGCACCGGCAGCCGCGAGAGATCGGCGTTGGGCGTCACCAGGTACGCCGCCACCCACCCTGCGTGGCGCGCGTCCTGCACCCACACCCAGTCTCCGTCCGCGCTTTGGCCCCACGCCGCCAGCGTCACGCCGCTGTCCAGCCTGGTGAGAATCGTCGCGCTGAGGCCCGGCCCGGCCCGCAGATTCAGGCCATTGGCCGAGCGCACGGAGACGAGCGTTGCCTCTCTCAGCGCGTAGTCGAAAGGTGCGCGTGTCGAGACGACGCGCACGGCCAGCGGCGTCTCCAGGCAGTCTACCGGACGGGCGTCCGCGCCAGGCTCCGCGCCCAGACACACCCCCGCCAGAGCGCGCGCCGACCCCACCACGCGCAGCGGCACGCGCAGCTCCAGCGCCGCGCCCACCGCCAGCGCCGCGTCGGAGATGGGCGTCCGCGTGCCGTCCACTTCTGTCACGGCGACATCATCCGGCCCGGCGCGCAGCGTCCGCCCGCCAGGAAGCGCCAGTTCCACCCAGACTGGCGCTGAGGGCGCGTCGCGCGTGCGCAGCAAGACGTAGAGGTAGCGGTCGTCGGCGAAGGCTGCCACCTCCGTCAGGTCGTGCCCGGCCCCGACGACATCCTCGCCGTCAGAGACGAGCCGCAGGCCGCGCCCTTCCCAGTCGGCGGGGTCGCCGTCCAGCGCCAGCCACGTCCACCCCGCCGGCAGCCCCGGCCACGACTCCTCTGGCAGATTCAGCAGCCAGGCGGCAGCTCGCTGGACGAACAGCAGATTTCCCGGATGGCGCGGCACAGCGCCGTCGCGCACCAGGCCATAGCCGTTCTGGAGCAGCTCGGAATCGCCCAGGATAACAATCCGCGCGCCCGACGGCGTGCTGAGCGCCCGCGCGCCAACAGTGAGCAGGCTGACGGGCACGTCCAGCCCGGCGTTGAACTCCAGCGCAGCCGCGGCTGATACGCTGGATGTGCGAAAGACGCCGGGATCCGTCTCGCCGAAGGCCGTGCTCGTCGCCAGCAGGGGGGCGGCCTCGCTGCCCATGCCCAACGGGTCCACCACCATGCTGCGCGCGCCCCACACCCACACCGGCACGCCATAGCGAGCCAGCGGCGCGGTGATCGGCTCGCCTTCCAGCTCGGCGAACGTCAGGGCATACGTACTCTCCAGCGCCTCGATCGAGTCAGCCGAAGCCAGCGGCTCGGCCAGGAAGGTATCGCTGACCGTGATGCCGAAATCCTGCCTGATCAGCGGGGCCAGCCCGCCCCGGTTGAAGCGCGGGCGGACGTTGCTCCCATCGAGGAAGAACTCCTCCGGGTCGAGCGCCAGCAGCAGGTTCCCGCCGCGCTCCAGATGCCACCACAGATACGCCGTCTGAAGCAGCGGCATACTGCGCAGAGGCCGCGCGATGACCACCACGCGCGCCTCTGCGGGCAGCGGCGCATCCAGCCGGACGAACTGCACGCGCGCCCCCAAGCCCCGGAATACGTCCGCAAGCTGGCTGATCCCCGCCGGGCCGACGTTGGTCATCGCCGCGGTGTTCAGCGGTCGCCGCCCCTCGACGATCACCACCAGGGGCCGCCCGCCGGTCTGCGCCTGCCCCACGCCCGCGCCGGTCGCCAGCAGCGCCACCAGCACCATCCCCGCCATCGTCCACTGTAGGATGCGCATACGTCCGCCCTGGCTATTCTGTTCCGGCTGCCGGAGTCGGTGCGGGCGTGGGGAAGCTCAACGGGATGGTCGCCGTCTCGTCCACCCCAGCCAGCCAGGCCACCGCCCGCAGCAGGAACTCAACATTAGCCGGATAGACAAAGGCCGCCGTGTTGGGCGGTGACGTGCGCAGTCCACCGGCGTTGGTGGCGAAGTCGCGGTCGCCGATGACCAGCACCCGGCTGCCGCTCGTGGATTCCTCCGCCGCCACTGCCAGGGCCAGGGCGTCCGGCGCAGTGTCCTGGTTGGCGGTGTAGGCCGCCTCACCGACCTCGACATAGGCGACATAAGCCGTCTCGCCGTACAGCGTCCCACCGCCGAAAATGAGCGGCGTCGCGCTGAAGGCCTGGACAGAGGCGTCGAAATCCACCGAGCGCGCCCCGAAGAAAGCCAGGTCACCCGTCAGCCCGGCGGTCACCGGGTGATCGGCCCGCGCGCCGCGGGCGATCACGTCCAGCGCCAGGTCGCCCTCGCCGGAGGGCATGACGACGACATCGTCGCGGGCGCGGAGGCCATAGTCCGCCCAGGTGAGGATGAACAGCCCGCGCGCGGCCTGCAACGCCTTGTTCGCTTCGACGAGGGTCGAGCCGTCCTCGGCGATAGAGAACACCAGCGGATCGGCCAGCACCAGCAGCGCGCCACCCCCTTTCAAATATGACCACAGGCGCGCGCTCTGGTAGTCGTCCAGGTCTTTGGTCGGCCCGGCGATGACCACCAGATCGGCGTCGGCGGGGATGTCGCGCCGCCAGTCGAGCACCTCGATCTCCGCCCCCAGGCTGGCCAGCAGCCCGCCCCACCGGGACAGCCCGTCGCCGGAACGATCAAACGGGCTGGCTTCTTTGTTGCCCTCGCTGAAGTAGATGCGCACCCCGTCCAGGCGCGGCACGTCCTGCAGCGGCGGCCCGGCCTGCAGGCGCGACGCGGTCGCCGCCGCGCCCAGCAGCAAGGCAGCGACCGCGATAAATTGCAGCAGATACCCAGGATGACGACGGATCATGAGCTTTCCTTTTCGCTTTGCCAGACGTATTCAGCAGATGGTGAGGCCAGTCTGGGACTTCGGTTGCTGGTCATTGGTTTACGGTTTTTCGTGATTCCCGACTGCCCGCTTTCCAGTCCCCACCGTGCTCCTCAGCGCCGCAGCGCCCCGGCCAGCGACGCCGTCGCCGGCAGCATCTGCGCGCGCAGCGCGGCCAGCGGCGTCCCCGCCCCCACGTTGATGCGGCGCAGTCGCAGCGGATCAGCCCGGTGCAGGTCGTTGATGCCGCGCTCGGTGGTGAAGGCCAGGGCGAACCCGGCCCGGCCCAATTCGGCGGCGACTTCTGCGCTGACGCCGCCGCTCGGATAGGCGAAGATGGGCGGCACATCGCCCACCGCGCGGCGCAGATCGTCCAGCGAGCCGAGCGCTTCGGCCCGCGCCCGCGCCAGCGAGACGCGGTTGATCAGCGGGTGCGTCTGCGTGTGCGCGCCCAGCGTCACCCCCTGGGCGGCCAGGTCGCGCAGCGCGTCCCAGCCGAGCACGGTGGGCTGGGCGGGCGCGCCGGCCTCGCCGCACACATCCTCCACCCAGGCCATCGCCGCGTCGTGATCGAGCGCCTTGACGTGCTCGCGCAGCCGCTTGAAAGCGCGCCGCCGCTCGGTGGGCGTCCCCAGGGCGATGCGGCCCCCCGGCGTGTCGAGCGCCTCTCGCGCCGGGTCGCTGAGAGCGGCGTAGAGCCGGTCCCACCAGAAGACGCGCGCCGGGTGATCCGGGTAGGCGGTCGGCACGAAGAGCGTCACCGGCAGCCCAAGCTGGCGCAGCAGCGGCCAGGCGTGCTCGGCGAAGTCCGTATAGGCATCGTCAAACGTGATCAGCACGGCGCGCGGCGGCAGCGGCCCACTGCCGTGCACCGCATCGAGCACGTCCTGCGCAGAGACAACGTGCCAGCGCGCAGCCAGGGCGCGCATCTGCGCGGCGAAGGTGGCGGGCGTCGCGCTGAGCTGCGCCGGGCTGAGGTGCGGGCGCGCGCCCGGCTCGTCCACGCGGTGATAGGTCAGCACGGCGAGCGTGCCAGATCGCCGCCCGTCGAGCCGCTCCAACAGCCCCACGGCCCCCGCAAAGGCCGCGCTGTTGGCCAGCGCAACCGCTGCTCGCCGGATCATGATCTCACCTCCTGCTCAGGCTCGGCAACAGCGGGCGCATGCCCGTCGGCACCACTGGCGAGCGAAGTCTGTAGGGGCATATTGCGATACCCCCCTACAGACCGAGAATCTCGCGCAATTTTGCCCCGCTTGCCCAACAGCTTGCGCACGATCTGCGGCAATTCGGCCAGCGCCGGACGCGGATCGTCCCAGGCGAAGCTGTCGGTATGCGTGCGCGGATCGAGCAGGCCCGGCAGCGCGGCCAGCGCCGCCAATCGCCCCGGCGTGGGCAGGAATGCGTGACGCCGCCGCCCGGTCAGCACGGCCAGCAGCCACACCAGGTCCTTCTCCAGGTTGCGCGCCTTCACGCCGATCCGATAGTCCGTGTCCGGCGCAGCGGGAAGGGGCGGTGGGGCGCTCAGCAGCAGGTCGGCCAGCCGCGCCGGGAAGTCCATCCCGCTGAAGACGGCCAGCGGCAGCGACCCCCAGATGCGCCCATTGATCTCCATCAGGCGCGGCCCGCGCGCGCCCAGCTTGAACTCGACCATGATCAGCCCCGTCCACTTCAGCGCCGCGACCAGCCGCCGCGAATACTCGTAAAGCTGCGGGTCGAGGGCGACGCTCTGGCGCAGGGCGCTGGCCCCGCCGGTGATCGGCACCTCGTGCAGACGCCGGTGCTGGAAGGCGGCCAACGGCTGCCCCTCGTAAGCCAGCAATTCCACGCCATGCCCCTCGCCGGGGCAGTATTCCTGCAGCAGCACGGGGCAGCGCCCCTCGAACTCCCCGACGATGCGCAGCAGGCCGACGCGATCCGCCGCATAGGCCACTTCGAGCACATCCACGCCGCTGCCCTCGTTCACCAGCCGCGACACCTGCGGCTTGATCACGACCGGCCAGCCGAACTCTCCGGCGACTGCGTCGGCTTCGGCGGCGGTGCGCACCTGGCGCGTCAGCGGCACGGGCACGCCCAGCTCGCCAGCGAGAGCCAGCGTGCGCTGCTTGTCCGTCACCAGGGCGATCTGCTCGTCATCGGCCAGGGCCACACGGCAGACGTCCGCGAACTGGGCGCGCGCCGCCGCCAGCGGCAGCCCCACGTCGTCGGTGACCGGGATCAGCAGGTCTGCGCCGTGCTCGCGGACCGCGCCGAGCAGCGCCATCACCGTCCCACGCGGATCGTCCGTCGGCGGCGGGTACACCAGGCGCGCTGCCGCGTAGCGCGAGCGGAAGCCCGGCGCGTCCGGCACGGCAGAGGCGGCGATCACGCGCCAGCCGCGCCGCCCCAGCGAGCGGATGATGGCCAGGGCGCTGCCCCGCTCGGCATCAGTGACCAGCACGGCAGGCCGCTGAGACGTGGATGGCTTCATGCTGTCGTCCTTCGTGAAGGCGCGCGCCGCGCGTGAAAGTCCAGGATCAGCGCCTGGGCGTCGGCCAGCACCTTGTCTTCGGGCTGAGTCGCATCAATCACGGCGAAATGCGGCACCATCTGGCCCATCTCCAGGTAAGCGCGGCGGCGCTCCTCCAGGACCTCCGCCGTGCCCTCGCCCTTGCGCGCCAGCAGCACCTCCGCCGGCGCGTCGAGGTAGATCATCAGCCCCGGCTTGGGGAAGACATGGCGCAGCATGGCCCCGTGCAGACGGCGGGCGAGCGGCTTCGGCTCGGCGGTCGGCGCGATGTCGTAGCTGTAGTAGTCCGGGAAGTAGTGCCGGTCGAAGAGCACCACATGCCCGCGCCACTGGTAGTACCACGTCACGCCCTGGCGGAACCATTCTTCGGCGGCGCGGTTGGTCAGCGCCAGCAGCGACTTGCCCGTCCACAGCGCGCGCCGGAGCGGGTGGCGCGGCGCGGCGCGCAGCGAGCGCGGGTCGCGCGGGCCGTGCGTGTCGGGTGGCGCGCCAAGCCGCCGCTTGACCGCGCGCAGCAGGCGTGTGGTGGGCAGCATCAGGTTGCTCGAATCCGGGCTGACGCCCATATATACATAGCGGGTAGGCAGCGGCAACGACTCGCCGAGCCGCCGGCAGATCGTCGTCTTGCCGGAGCCGTCTGGCCCTACCACAGCGACCGAGAACATTCGCATACGTTTAGCCTTTCGACGGTGGTCGGTGATTGGTAGTTGATGGTGAGAGACCCTGCACAAACCTCACCTGAGAAGTCGCGCGCCTGCCCTTGCACCAACCCCCAACCCCCAATCACCACCCCTCTCCTCACCCCGCCGCGACCGTCTCCAGAACGCGATGCACGCGCCAGGCGCTCACCCGCCAGTCGAAGTGCGCGGCCACGAAGCGGCGCGCGTCCGCGTCGGGCGCAGGGATCGCGGCCCGCGCCCGCAGCTCTTCGGCGATGGCCGCCGCGAACTCTTCCGCCGTCTCCGCCACGCGCACCGGCGGCGCTGCCCCGTCCTCGGTGCGCAGGCCGTCCGCCGCCAGCGGCGAGGCGATGACCGGCACCTGCATGGCCATCGCTTCCAGCAGCTTGTTCTGGATGCCCGCCCCAAAGCGCAGCGGTGCGACGAAAAGCGTCGCCTGCTCCAGGTAGGGGCGCACATCGTCCACCCAGCCGGTCACCGTGACGCCGGGGCGCTCGCGCTCGGCGGCGAGCGCGGGGCGCGGGCTGTGCCCGACGATCAGCGCGCGCGCCTGCGGGAACTCGCTCTGCACGCGCGGCAGGATGTCGCGCACCAGGCGCAGCGCGGCGTCGGCGTTGGGCGCGTAGTTCATCGCCCCGGTGAAGATCAGCGTTTCCGCGCCCAGCGTGGGCGTCTGGCGCTGCCAGTAGGCCACGTCCACGCCGTTGGGCACGACGGTCATGGTGGGGCGCGGCCCGCCGGCCACTGCGTCACGGTCGCGGGCGGAGGCGAACAGCCCGTGCACCGCCCGCGCCAGGATGCGGCGCTCCACGCGGCGCATCTGGACGTATTTGAGACGCAGCGCCAGCCGCCTGACCCCGTGTGATACCGCTATCTGCCCGTGCAGGCGCAGCGACGCCGCGTCGGTGAAATCGGCGATGATCGGCGGCGTGCTCAGCCCGTCAATGGCGGCCAGCGTCTCCTTGCCGCTGAACAGCACCGCGTCAAAGCGCTCCTCAGCCAGCAGCCGCCGGATCGCCGCGCGCATGTCCTGCACCGCCCCGCGCCCCAGCAGCGCCCCTTGCGTCCAGGCCAGCGCCTTGCCCGCTCGCGAGCGCCCGCGCCCCGCCGAGCGGAAGGTCTGGATGCGCACAGTGAGCGGGGCCAGCGCCTCGGCGTGCTCCACGCGGAAGGACGGCCCGACCACCGCCAGCAGCGTGATCGCGTGCCACTGCGCCAGCTCGCGGATCAGAAAATAGTGGCGCAGATAGCCGCTGGTCAGCGGGTACGGAAAGCCGTTGGTCAGGTAGAGCACGCGCATCGCCGACAGTCTCGTTTCGCTCACAGCCAGGCCAGGTCGCCCAGGTGCCGGGCGGCGACCTGCCACAGGACATAGTAACGGTTATCGCGCAGCCAGGCGGCCCGCTCGCCGTTGGCAGCAGGCGCGCCCTCCGCCGCGCTGACTCGCGCCCAAAGCTGAGTCGCGTAGCGCGCCCAGCACAGCACGAACAGCGGCCCCAGCCACTCGCTGGCCAGCCCCAGCCGCGCGGCGTACTCCAGCGCATGGGGCCGCGCCCAGGCGTCGCGCCCGAAGAATGCGCCGCGAAACGCCCTCACCTGCGCCACCGTCGCGCGCGCGCCCTGGCGGGCGAAGGCGACGTAGGTCAGGAAGAAGAACAGATCGTGCGCCGGCAGCCCGGCGAGCTGGGCCAGTTCCCAGTCCACCACGCCCAGACCGCCGCCCGCGCGCAGGATCAGGTTAGGATGGCTCAGGTCGCCGTGCTCCAGCACCAGCGGCAGGCCGGCCCCGCGCAGCCACTCCGCCGCCGCCTGCGTCGCGGTCAGCAGCGTCTCGTCCTCGCGCCCCAGCGGAAAATCGGCGGCGAACGCCGCCAGAGGCCCGCTGATCAGCCGGGCGAAGGCCGCCTCGTCCAGCGTCCCGCGCGAAGGCGCCGCCACGTCCGCCAGCCACTCCACACCCAGCGCGCAGGCGCGGGCCGGGTCGCGGCGCACGGCGGCCCGGTCCAGCGGCGGGCCGACCAGGGCCGTCTCGACCAGCAGCGGGTAGCCGCCCACCTCTTCGAAAGCGATCACGGCGGGCACGGAGTCCAGGCCGCCGGGCCGCCCCGCCTGGAGCATACGCAGCACGTCCGCTTCGTGCGCCAGGGCCGCGCCATCCCCGGCCAGGCGGGGCAGCTTGGCGACCAGCACCGGCTCGGCGCGCCCGGCGGGCAGCAGCAGCACGATCACATGGCGCGACGCGGCGAAGCGCGGCGTCAGCACGACGCTGGTCAACCGCTCCGGCACGCCCCATTGATCGAGGGCCAGCCGCGCGCGGTGCTCGCGCAGGAAGGCCAGCGCCGTGTTCATGGCCCCTCCCGTCGCGCCGTCAGGCTGACGTGCCGCGCCGCCCAGCGCAGCGCGCCCGCCCGCTGTACGCCACGCAGCAGCGCCGCCAGCGCCGCCCCCGTCGCGCCGCGCCGCCCCTTGAGCAGGGCGTAGACCAGCGCGCCGCCATCGTCGAGCGGCAGGATGCGCGTGCCGCGCTCGAAATCCGGCCAATGCCAGTGGCGCTGCACCTCGCCGAAGCCCATGCCGTGCGCCAGCCGCGCCATCCGCCCGGCGCGGGCCGCGCCGCCCGTGAACTCGGCGTAGAGCCAGCCGCCCGGTCGCAGCAGGTCAGCGGCGGCGGCCAGCGATTCGGGCGCCGGGTTCACCGCGACGACGGTATCGAAGGCCGCGCGATGCGCGTCGGTCAGCGGCCCGGCGATGAACGTCGGGGCGGCGCCGGTCGCGCGCAGGGCTTCGGCCAGGCTGCCCTGCACCCGCCCCAGGCAGGCCACGCGGCCCAGCGCCGGATCGGGCAGCAGGAAGCGCCAGTCAAGGCGGCGAATGGCCTGGCGCAGGTCGGCGGGCAGCAGCGCGGTCGCTGCATTCGCCACCGGGCCGGTCACGACTTCGGGCGTGGACGCGCTCATAGGCTCGTCTCTCCGCGCTCGCCCACCTCGACCAGCGGGCGCATCGCCTCGAACAGGGCGACCAGGTCCACCGGGTAGGGGTGAGCGACCACATAGGCCGGCTTGTCCGCCAACACCTGGCTGAGCAGGGCGGCCAGACGCGCTTCCAGGCTCTCGATCAGCTCGTTGCGCGCGCCGGGGAAGGCGAACCGGTACATCTGGTACCAGGCCAGGAACGGCAGCCACTCGTAGTGCAGCGAGTGCACCATGCGCCGCGCGACCTCGCCCGCCGCGATAGGCGCAACGGTGATCTCGTCCGCGTCGTGGCTGACCACCCACACCACGATGTCCGGCGCGCCCGCCAGGGCCAGGCGCTCCGCCGGAAACAGCTCGCGCGGGTGCAGGTCGGCGAAACGCTGCCGCTCCAGGAAGCGCGCGGCGCGCCCCGGCACGATACGCGGCGCGCGCTGGTGCAGCGCGGCGATCCCGCGTAGAGCCGCCAGGCGCAGCCGGTCGCCGCGCCCGACACGCGCCGCCACATCAGGAAGCTGGCGCAGGTACCAGTCCCAGACGCGGATCGGTTCCGGGATGCCAAAGGCATGGCGTCCGTCGCCGGTCAGGTACAGCCATTCATCGCCCACGTAGGCCGCGCCGCGCGCCGCAAAGGCCAGCAGCGCCTCGGTCTTGCCGCCCTTCGACCAGCCGGTGGTCACCACGCCCGCGCCGTTGTAGGTGAAGGCCGCTGCGTGCAGCGGCAGCACCCCCTTGCTGAGCATGATCAGGTTGATGATCGGGATCAGCAGCGGGACGGCGGGCAGTCCGCTCTCGCAGACGATCTCGCACGGCCCTGCGCCGATCTGCTGAAAGTCCACGCGCACGCGCGCCTGGGCCTTGTGCTTGCTGCGCAGGATGAGGAAAGCGTCGTCGCTGAAGGCGGCTTCGTGCAGACCGAGCGTGCGCAGCGGCCCGTTCACCGGCAGTTGGGCGACAAAATGGATGGCTATGTCCGGCGGGCCGCTCAGCGGGCGCTGGATGGGGCCAAGCTGGCGGGCCAGCGCGCGCACGTCGCCGGGACGGGGATCGTGCAGGCGAATCCCGACCAGGTCGTGCAGGTTGAAGTCTACCGTCCGCTGAGAGCTTGCCATGCCGAGTCCCGTCCTGTGATGCGGCGCGCCGCCGGCGACGCGCCGCTGGTCCGCGCACAACCCGATTTTCTCCATGTCAAAGAGAGTTATTGACTTCAATCCCGGAAGCGCCTATAGTATTATACTAGTTGATTTATTTAATTGGCAGGGGAAGATTATAAATATTTTCAGTTACAATTGGCGCGAGCGGTGCGGGGCGCGCCGCGCAGCGAGCCAGGTGAGCAGCCGTTTGAGAACCCCCTAAGCCCTTCTCCGCCCAGGGCTTTTCAAACGATCACTGAATGGCGGGCCATCTCGTCGTGCGCCTGGAGGATGTGGCGCTTCTATCAGCGATTGTCATATTGACACTTCTATCTTTGTCCCCCCGAAAGTCTGTGTCTCTACTATTGTATGTCAACAAACCCATAAATCTTATAAAAGTTCTATAAAATTATTTCAAATATCTCTTCCCCGGCAGTACAATCTCCAACAAGCCTTCTGTGGGGACGCGAAATTGCTTGATACGCCCGCCCTCGCTCGCGACTGTATCACAGCACTTATATCGAGGTGGCACCATGT
The DNA here is from genome assembly GCA_023382715.1 of Anaerolineae bacterium. Classification (GTDB taxonomy): domain Bacteria; phylum Chloroflexota; class Anaerolineae; order Aggregatilineales; family Aggregatilineaceae; genus UBA2029. Next base: position 65,931 of record JAHDWP010000005.1, on the reverse strand, counting down.
CTCAGCTACGCATTCTTATTGTCGCAGCAGCCCTATGGCTGATCTTTCTTTTCGGTCTGGCCCGCCCAGACCTGGTGGGCATGGATCTCTCGCCGGCTCTCTACGTCCTGGTGCTGGCCATCGTCCTGGTCACCTTCTTCCTGCCGGACATCGGCGCGCGACACTGGGCCGCCGTCACAATCCCCGGCCTGCTCATCTACAGTGGCCTGGGGGCCGCCGGCGCGCTGGGGCACAGTGTCCTGGCCTGGCCGGAGACGCCGATTGAGATCATCGTGCTGCTCATCACCCAGTTTCTGGCGAGCACGACCTCGCTGGTCATCGCCAAGCTGGAGCAGATCATGGAAAGCGTCGTCATTGACGCCAATACGTCGCGCATCCTGCCCGCCGCCGACGGTGAGCAGGCCGCCAACGATGAGCTGTTCCGCGCGCGGCGCTTCAACCGGCCCGTCGCCTTCCTGCTGCTGCGCCTGGCCGACATCCCGCAACTGCGCGGCGCGCTCACCGATCGTTTCGACTTTCACGCGGCGCTCCAGCGCAGCTATCTGCGCGCGCGCATCAGCCAGCTCGTCGAGTCGATGGTCTACCGCACCGACCCGCTGACCTGGCAGGGCGACAACCTGGTGCTGTGCCTGCCGGAGACCAACTGCGACGAAGCTGAGCAGTTGGCCGAGCAGATTCACCACCTGGTGAGCATGTCGCTCAACATCCGGCTGCCTATCGGTGTTGCCGCCTTCCCCGACGACGGGCTGATCTACGCGGACCTGGTGGCCGCCGCCGGACATCAGCTTGTTCAGGGGGCCGACATGCGCGCCCCCGCGCCGGCTGCGGGACGCCTGCCCTCCCGCGAGGAAAGCAGCCCGGCGCGCGAGCTGCCCGTCGAGCTGGCGCGCTTTTCGCTGGGCGGCGGCAATGGCACGCTGGCCCTGCGCCAGCCACCCCTCACGCGCGTGCTCTACTCGCTGGGGCTGGGAGCGCTCGCCAGTTGGGACGATCTGGTGCAGCCATTCCTGTCGCACGCGCAAACGGCGATCCGCTCGGAGATGCCTTATTACGACCCCGACTTCTGGATCAATCGCCTGCCCTACCAGGGCACCCATACGCGCCGCGTCTATTTCCGGGTCAAGCGCCTGATAGACCTGGCGGCGGTGCTGCTCACCCTGCCGCTGACGCTGCCGCTGGGGCTGGGGCTGGCTTCGCTCATCTGGCTGGAGGATCGCGCCTCGCCGATCTACGTTCAGAACCGCATCGGCCTGGGCGGGCACAAGTTCAGGATGCTCAAGTTCCGCTCGATGATCCCCCACGCCGACCAGCGCATGGCCGAGCTTGGCGTGCGCGTCAACGAGCGCGGCGAAACCGTTGACGAGCACGGCAACAAGCTGGAAAACGACCCGCGCATCACGCGCCTGGGCAAAATCCTGCGCAAGACCAGCCTGGACGAGCTGCCCCAGCTTTACAATGTGCTCGTCGGCGACATGAGCCTGGTGGGGCCGCGCCCAACCTCGTTCGGCGTGGACAAATATTCGCTGTTGCAGACCCAGCGCCTGAGCGTCAAGCCGGGCATCACCGGCCTGTGGCAGATCTATGACCGGGGCGACACCGACTTCGACAAGCGCCTGATCTGGGATATCAAGTACATCGAGAAAATGAGCTTCTCGCTCGATCTGGAAATCCTGCTGCGCACCGTGCTCAAGTTCACCAACGGCGCGCGCTAGACCGGCGCGCTGGGCGGCTGCACTGACCCCTCATCGCACCCCGCCGCGCCAGCCCACCGCCCATCACTCACAGGAGCGGCAGCCCGTTCCTGTAAGCGTTGGCTGGTGCAGCCGGCGCTTTTGCCATGATACAGATGCCGTGCAGACGCCAAAACAGACAGCAAGAAGCAGAAAGCAGGGACACGCATGATCCGCAGTTACTATGATGTTCTCCGCCGCTGGCTCTGGCTGCTGGCGCTCACCACTCTGCTCGCCGGGGCGGGCAGCTATGCGCTGAGCAGCCGCGAGCCGATACGCTTCACGGCCAGGGCCAAGCTGCTGGTCGGCCCGGCAGTGGACAGCCTCAACCCCGAAGTGAACGACCTGCGCGCGGCGGCCCAGTTGATGGAAATCTACGCTGTGCTGCCGACCATGCGCCCCTTCCTGGAGACCATCATCACCAACCTGGGATTGGACACCAGTCCGGGCGAGCTTGAGAGCGACATCACCCTGACCACCGACACGACCACCCAGATTCTGACCGTGCGCGTGGACCAGGACAACCGCAACCAGGCCACCCTGATCGCCAACGCCATCGCCGGGCAATTGGTGGCGCAAAGCCCGGCCAGCAACGCGCAGAACGTCACCGCCTGGGATCAGCTTCAGGGGCAGATCGCGCGCGTGGAAGGCACCATCGCCAGCGCCGAAGAGACGTTACAGCGCCTGGGCGAAGAGTTGAACCGCGCCACAACCGCCGAGCAGCGCGCGCTCATCTCCGAGCAGATTCGGCAGGAGCGCGCCTACAAGGCCGAAGCGGAGAAACTGCTCATCTCGCTCTACTCGGCGCTGCAAACCACGCCCAACAACCGCATCACCATCGTGGAGCCAGCCGTTCGTGGCCGGCCCATTGAACGCCAGGTATCGCTCAAGACGACGCTCGGCTTGCTGGCCGGGCTGATCGCGGGCGGCGCGCTGGTGTTGGGCGCCGAATACGCCAGCGACACCGTCCGCAGCGCGGACGACCTGCGCGGGGTGACGGGTGCGCCATATCTGGGCGGCGTGGTCACGCGCTCGGCGCCCGATCGCGCCGCGCCTGTCGTGCTGACTCACGCTGGCTCATCCACCACAGAGGGCTACCGCCGCCTGGCGATGAAGTTCCGCTTCGCGGAGCGCGCCCTGGCCCTGAACCGCCTGCTGGTCAGCGATCTGCACGGGGACGGGAGCGGGGGCGAAGTTGCCGCCAACCTGGCCGTCGTGCTCGCCCAGCTTGGCGACAACGTCCTGCTGCTCGACGCCAACATCCAGAGCCGGACAGCTTCGCGCATGTTCGGCGTGGCCAACAAGCTCGGCCTGGCCGAATGGCACAGCTCGGACAGCGCCATCGCCGACCTGCTGCTGCCCACCGACGTTGAGGGGTTGGCCATCCTGCCAGCCGGGATGCACACGCCCGATTTCTTCGCCATCGTCGCCTCGCCGCGCTTCGCCAGCGCGCTGACCAGCCTGGATGATCTGGCCGACATTGTGGTGATCGCCGCGCCGCCGCTGGGCGCGATCACGGCGGCGACGGTGCTCGCCGCCCGCGCCGACCGAACCGTTATAGTGGCCCGCAGCGGGCACAGCCATCGCCAGCAGGTGCGCGAGGCCGTTGACAGCCTGGGCGAAGTGGACGCGCAGGTCGCCGGCATCGTCCTGGCGAAGCGCGCGCGCAGCCTGCGTCGTCGCTGGCCTCCTATGCGGCGAGCGCGCGCCTCCGCACAGTCCGCCCGCGCTCAGATCACCCCGGCCAAGCGCCGCGCATCCAGCAAGACGGCGGAGTCATAAGCCCCATGGAGACCGCACTGGCGCACGCCTTTGGCGCATTGGAGCGGGCGGGCATCACCGCCTGCCTGCTGCGCGACGCCGATCGGCTTGAAGAGATCGCGGCGCGCGGCGGCGAGGTGGACCTGCTCGTGCCAGCCGATCAGCTTGCCGCGCTGCGCCGGACGCTGGCCGAGGAAGGCTTTGTCCCCCTGCCCGCGCCCGGCAGCGCGCCGCATCATTTCTTCATCGCCTACGACCGGGCAGGCGACGCCTGGCTCAAGCTCGATGTCGTCACGCAGATCGCCTTCGGACGACCCCCGCGCACGATCCCGACCGATCTGGGCGAGGCGTGTCTCAGCCGCCGCCGTCGCCTGGGCGCAGTCTACGCGCCCGCGCCAGAGGAAGAGCTGGTGACGCTGCTGCTGCACGCCGCGCTCGACAAGGGGCACTTCGCGCCGCACCGCCAGCAGCGCCTGCTGGCCCTGCGCCAGCAGATCAGCGATCCGGCGCGCATGACAGCATTGCTGACCCACTCCTGGGCGCCCGGCGCCACCTGGGAGCGTGTGAGCGCGCAGATCGCGGGGGAGCAGTGGGACGCGCTGCTGGCCGAGCGGCCCGCCGTGATCGCTCACCTGAGTCGCCGCGCTCCCGCCGCCCGCCTGGGCCATCTTCAGCGCCGCGCAGCGCGCATTGTCGGGCGGCTGGGAGGGCTGTTGCGCCCGCCGCTGCCCTCGGTGGCCCTGCTGGGGCCGGACGGCGCGGGCAAGTCCACGCTGGTGATGGGGCTGAGCGAGGGCTTCTGCCAGCCTGTGACCACCGTGTATATGGGCCTCTACCAGCAGGGTGCGCGCCGCCCCTCGGCGCTCGACCGGCTGCCCGGCGTGCGCTTCGCCCGGCTGCTGCTGACGCAGTGGCGGCGCGTTCTGCGCGCGCGCCTGGCCGGGGCGCGCGGGCACCTGGTGCTGTTCGACCGCTATTCTTACGACGCGCTGCTCAATGCGCCGCCGCGACAGAACGCGCTCAAGCGGGCGCGGCGCTGGATTCTGGCGCGGGCCTGTCCGCCACCCGACCTGGTGCTGGTGCTCGATGCGCCCGCCGAGACATTGTGGGCGCGCAAGGGCGAGCATTCGCTGGAGATTCTGGGCGCGCAGCGCCAGGCGTACCGCGCGCTGGCCGGGAAATTGCCCCAGGCGCGCATCGTCGAGACGGGCGGCGCGGCGGGCGAGTCGCGCCAGCAGGCGAGCGCGGCCATCTGGGAAGTGTGCGTGGCCCGCAGCAACGGCAGGAAAGGAAACCATTGATGGCGGCGATGACCGGCACGCCTCCCCCAAGCGCGCCCACGCGCACCCCGCGCGTGGCCTACCTGGTCTCGCGCTTCCCCAAGCTGACCGAGACTTTCATCCTCTACGAGATTCTGGCGGTGCAGGCGCAGGGCGTGCCCGTTGAGCTATACCCCTTGCAGCGCGAGCGCACCTCGGTCATGCACCCGGAGGCGGCTCCGCTCGTCGCGGCAGCGCACTACCAGCCGCTGCTCTCGCTGACAATTCTGCGCGCGCACCTGCACTACCTCCGCCGCAAGCCGCGCGCCTACTTCGCCGCCCTGCGCGACCTGCTGCGCGGCACCTGGGGCAGCCGGCGCTATTTCTTCGGGGCGCTGGCCTTCTTTCCGAAGGCGGTGCGCTTCGCCCGGATGATGGAAGCCGCCGGGATCGAGCACATCCACGCCCATTTCGCCAGCCACCCGGCGGCGGCGGCGTTCGTCATTCACCGGCTGACGGGCATCCCCTACAGCTTCACGGCGCACGGCTCCGACCTGCACCGCGACAAGCACATGCTCTGCGCCAAGACCGCCGAGGCTGCCTTCGTGGTGACCATCTCCGAGTTCAACCGGCGCATCTTCGTCGCCGAGTGCGGCGAGACGGCCCGCGCCAAAGTCGAGGTGCTGCACTGCGGCGTGGACAGCAGCGCCTTCCAGCCGGATGACGGCGCGGCAAGGCGCGGCGGGCCGCTGCAAATCCTGTGCATTGGCACGCTGCACGAAGTCAAGGGGCAGGCGCACCTGATCGAAGCCTGCCGCCTGCTGGCTGGGCGAGGGCTGGATTTCGTGTGCCGCTTCGTCGGCGACGGGCCAGACGGCCCCACCCTGGCCGGGCAGGCGGCGCACGCCCGGCTCAACGGGGCGGTTCAGTTCGCCGGGCGCAAGACGCGCCAGGAAGTGATCGCCCTGCTGAGCGAGGCCGATGTCGTCGTTGCGCCGAGCGTCCCCTCGCGTGACAACCGGCGCGAGGGCATCCCCGTCGTGCTGATGGAGGCGATGGGCGCCGGCGTGCCGGTCGTCGCCAGCGACCTGTCGGGCATCCCGGAGCTGGTCGAGCACGAGGTGAGCGGGCTGCTCGTCCCGCCCGGCGACCCGGCGGCCATTGCTGCCGCGCTGGAGCGGCTGGCCCATGACCCGGCGCTGCGCGCGCGGCTGGGGCGCGACGGGCGGGCCAAAGTCCTGCGCGAGTTCGACCTGGCGGCCAACGCCGCCCGGCTGGTGGAGCGCTTCCGAAAGAGCGTGCAGCCATGAGCATCAGCCTGATCCTGTTCTGGGGCGCGATCGCCCTTCTCGCCTACACCTACGCCCTCTTCCCGCTGATCCTGGCTGTGCGCGGGCTTCTCTGGCGCAGGCCAGTGCACGCCGCCGACATCGAGCCGCGCGTCAGCCTGATCATCGCCGCCTATAACGAAGCGGACAGCATCGCCGCCAAGATCGAGAATCTGCTGGCGCTCGACTACCCGCCGGAACGCTTGCAGGTGGTGATCGCGTCTGACGGCTCGACCGACGGCACGGTGGAGGTTGCTTCGCGCTACGCGGATGAGCGGATCAGGGTGCTGGCCCTGCCCCGCCAGGGCAAGGCGGGCGCGCTGAACGACGCCGTGCGCGCCGCGACCGGCGAGATTCTGGTCTTCTCGGACGCCAACAGCATGTACGCGCCGGACGCGATTCGCGCGCTGGTGCGACCCTTCGCCGATCCGTCGGTGGGCGGCGTGGCCGGCAACCAGCGTTACCTGAGCGGCGGCGAGGCCAGCATGACCGGCGCGGGCGAGCGGAGCTATTGGAGTTTCGACCGGCTGCTCAAGCGCACGCAAAGCCGGGCCGGCAACACCATCTCGGCGACGGGGGCCATCTACGCCATCCGTCGCTCGCTCTTCCTGCCTGTGCCGGAAGGCGTGACCGACGACTTCGTGACCTCCACGCGGGTGATCGCCCAGGGCCGCCGGCTGGTCTTCGCCCCGGACGCGGTCGCCTACGAGCCGGTCGCCCGGTCCAGCGAAGTCGAGTTCGGGCGCAAGGTACGGGTGATCACGCGCGGGCTGCGCGGCGTGCTGGTCATGCGCGAGTTGCTCAACCCGTTCCGGCACGGCTTCTACGCGCTGCAACTGTTCACTCACAAGCTGCTGCGCCGGCTGATGTTCCTTCCGCTGATCGTCCTGTTCCTGGCGACGATCCCGCTGTGGGACGCGGGCTGGTTCTACCGGCTGGCGCTGCTGGCCCAGCTTGCCTTCTATGGCAGCGCGCTGCTGGGGCTGCTGCTGCGCGGCACGCGCATCGGGCGGCTGAAGCCGCTCACCATCCCGTTCTATTTCTGCGTGGTCTATGCGGCGGCGCTGGTCGCCACCTGGAACCTGCTGCGCGGCCAGCGCATCACCCACTGGACGCCGCAGCGCCAGGCGGCGCAGTAGCGCCCGCACCCACCAGGCGAGCGAGAGCACATGTCTACCTGGGCACAGCACGCAGAACGCCACTCCCCCAGCCGCCGGCCCCTGCTGATCCTGGCTGCGCTGGCCGCGCTGGGCAGCACGGCGATCGGGCTGCTGCTGGCGACGGTCAACCCGCTGTTCGGGTTCGCCGGGCTGCTGATCGCCGCCGTCGCGCTCGGCATCCTGTCCAACCCAGAGCGGGCGACGCTGGTGGTCTTCTTCGTGCTCTACTCCAATATCACCGTCGTCGTCATCCGCAGCGGGGTGCCGTCCCAGCTTGCCGGGAGCTTCTTCCTGCTGCTGGGCCTGCCCCTGTTCCACATCCTGATCACCCGCCGCCAGCGGATCATCATCACGCCGAACATGATCCTGATGATCGGCTACCTGGCGGTGCTGCTGCTCTCTGCCGCCGTGTCGGACCGCCCCGATCTCACCTTCAAGCGCATTCAGGACTACGCGCTGGAAGGGCTGGTGCTCTATTTCCTGGTGATCAACGTGGTGCGGCAGCCGGAAATGCTGCGCCGGAGCCTGTGGGTGATCCTGCTGGCGGGCGCGCTGATGGGCGGGGTGACGCTCTACCAGGGCATCACCCAGACGTTCGACAACGATTTCGGTGGCTTCGCCCAGATCACCGAGTCCGAAGTCAGCGTCGGCCAGGAAGACTACATGGGCAACAAGCCGGTGACGCGGCGCTTCGCCGGGCCAATCGGCGAAAAGAACCGCTTCGCCCAGATTCTCGTCGTGCTGCTGCCGCTGGCGACAGCGCTGGCCCTGTCGGAACGACGCTGGGCGCTGCGCCTGGCCGCGGGGGCGCTGGCCCTGCTCATCCTGGGCGGGGCGCTGTACACCTTCTCGCGCGGGGCGGGCGTGGCCGTCGTGATGATGGCGCTGGCCCTGCTGCCGCTGCGCATGATCCGCCCGCGCACGGCGATCCTGGCGGGCGGGCTGGCCGTCGCGCTGATTCTCACCCTGGCCCCCGGCTACGTCTACCGCCTGTCTACGCTGGGGAATGTGAGCGGCCTGTTCAGCGGCGACACATCCGAGGCGGACACTTCTGTCCAGGGGCGCGCCACCGAGAACCTGGCCACGCTGCTCATCTTCGTCGATCACCCGCTGCTGGGTGTCGGGCCGGGGCAGACGCCGCGTTTCATCCGTGACTACGGGCGCGGGGTGGGCTTCAAGCTGCTCGATCCCAGCCGCCGCGCGCACAACCTGTACCTGGAAGAGCTGGCCGACACCGGCGTGGTGGGCTTTGCCCTGTTCGGCAGCATCGTGGCGCTGACCATGGCGCGGCTCGTCGGGGTGCGCCGCCGCGCTTTTGGCCGCGACCGGGCGACGTTCTTCCTGGCGTCCGGCCTGCTGCTGAGCATCTTCACCTACCTGGTGACTGCTGTGTTTCTGCATCTGTCGTATGCGCGCTACTACTGGTTCCTGCTCGCGCTGGCCGGGGCAGCCATCCACATCGAAGAACGGCGGCGCGCCGGGCAGGCGCACACTGTCCCGCTGCCCCAGAGCACTGAACCGGCCACGAGGAACGAGTCGCTATGAACCCAAACCTCACGGATGCCACGCCCGGCGCGCTCCCGCTGACTCCTGCGCTGGCGGGGGGCAGCCCCGCGCCAGCCGAGCCTGGCGCAGCGACCGCGACGCGCCGCCAGATTCGCGGCTCTGGCCTGCTGCTGGTGGGCCGCCTGATCGCCATGGTGGTCAATTTCGTGGTGCAGGTGCTCACCGTGCGCTACCTGAGCAAGTCCGACTACGGCGCGTTCGCCTACGCGCTGTCCATCGTCGCGCTGGGCGAGACGGTCGTCACGATGGGCCTGGATCGGGCGGTGTCGCGCTATATCCCGATCTACCAGGAGCGCGACGACTACCCGCGCATGTTCGGCACGCTGCTGATGGTGCTGGGCACGATCCTCGGGCTGGGCGTCGCGTTGATCGTGGGCATGGTCGTGCTGCAGGACATGGTTTCCGAGACGCTGATCAGCGACCGGCGCGCCGTCGAGCTGCTGGTCATCCTGATCGCGCTGTCGCCGGTGCAGGCGCTCGACAACACGCTCAACGGCCTGTTCGCCGTGTTCTCGCGCCCGCGCGCCATCTTCTTCCGCAAGTACGTGCTGAGTCCCTGCCTGAAGATTCTCATCGTGACCCTGCTCATCCTGGGCGACAGCGGGGTGATCTTCCTGGCCTGGGGCTATCTGGGCGCGGGCGTGCTGGGCGTGACCATCTTCTCGGTGGTGCTGTGGCGCGTGCTGCGCGAGCAGGGCGTGCTCGCCCGCTTCAGCCGGCGCACGGTGCGGATTCCGGCGCGCGAGGTGCTCATGTTCACCGTGCCGCTGCTGGCGACCGACCTCGTCTATGTGATCATGAACACCGTGGACGCTGTGCTGCTGGAGCGCAGCGGCGGCACAGTGGACGTGGCCGCCTTCCGCGCCGTGCAGCCGACGGCGCGCCTGAACCAGATCGTGCTGCAGACCTTCGCCCTGCTGTTCACCCCGGCGGCGGCGCGGCTCTTCGCCCGCAACGATCGCGAGGGCATCAACGCCCTGTACTGGCAGAACGCCGCCTGGATGGCCATCATCTCCTTTCCGCTGTTCGCGCTCACCTTCTCGCTGGCCGGGCCGATCACCGTCCTGCTCTACGGGTCGCGCTACCAGGATTCGGCGCTGATCATGGCCATGCTCTCGCTGGGCTACTACTTCAACGCTGCGACCGGGCAGAACGGCCTGACGCTGAAGGTGCTCGGCAAGCTGCGCTACGTGGTCAGCGTGGACATTTTCGCCGCCGTGATCAACCTCGTCGTGAACCTGATCCTCATCCCGCGCTATGGCGCAGTCGGCGCGGCGGTGGGCACGATGGGCACGATGATCGTGTACAACATCCTCAAGCAGGCCGGGCTGCTGTTCAACACCGGCATCCGCGTTCTCGACCCCCGCTACCTGCGCATGTACCTGGTCATCATCCTGGGCGCGGTGGGCCTGCTGGTGCTGGAGGTGCTGGTCAACCCCCCGGCGGTGATGGGCATCGTCATTGCCGCGCTGATGTCGCTGCTGGTGCTGCGCCTCAACCGCACCCTGCTCAACCTGGACACCATGTTCCCGGAGCTGCTGCGCGTTCCAGGCGTGCGGTGGCTCTTCGGCGCGTGAACGAAGGCAGCCGATGCTAGAGCACACGCTGTCCACAGATTTTGTGCCCGGCAGCAACCAGCACGGCGCGGTTGCCGGGGCCAACTGGGCCTTCCTGCTGCCAGACCTGGCCCTGGGCACAGTCCTCTGGCTGGGGACGCCAGCGCCCGGCGCGCTGCGCACGGTGATCGCGCTGGCCGGGCGGGTGACCGTGTGCGGCGATCACGCGGCGCTGGATGCCCTCGCGCGGGTCGAAAACAGCGCGGCGGTCAGCTTCGCCCCGTTCGCCAGCGGAGAGACCCTCCCCTGCCCCGACGCCAGCGCCGGCCTGGTGATCCTGGCCGGGCGCCAGATGCGCCAGCGGGTCGGGGCGAGCGCCGCGCTTCAGGCGGAGATCGCGCGTGTGCTGGCCCCCAACGGCGCCGTCTATTACGAGACGTGGACGCTGAGGCGCGGCCAGCCCGCGCGCCCGATCCTCAAGACGCTGCACGTGGCGGGGCGCTTCTGGCTGACGCCGCTGGTCGGCACAATGCACACGGCAGTGCCCGCCGAAGACCGCATCACCCGGCGCACCTTCGTGCAGCGCGCCCTGTTCAGCCCGGCGATCACCGTACACAGCCTGAAACGCATGTCCCGGCGAATGCGCCAGCGATCCGAGAGGGAAAGCGCCGGCGCGCCGGAGCCAAGCTCGAACGATGTGCGTCTGAGCGGCAGCGGCGGCGGGCTGCTGCGCCGGGTCAGCGCGCGCGCACTGCACGCCCTGGCCACCACCGAAGGGCGGCTGCTGCAACGCGCCTGGGGCGTGCAGCGTATCGGAACGCTGCTCGCTGCGTCCGCTGACAGGCTCGGCGATGGCCCCCCCGCCTATCTGCGCGCCCTGGCACACGAGGCGGGCCTCAACCTGGACGGCTACCGTTGGGGACTGTGGGCGGGCGGGCAGTACAGCTCGCGCAAGCTGTTGTTCTTCCTGTTCGAGGGCGACAACCCCTCGCCGCGCTACCTGGTCAAGATGGTGCGCGACGCGACCTTCAACGCGCGCCTGGAAAACGAAGCGCGCGCCCTCACCCTGCTGCAGGCGCTGACCTTCTCGCGCGACTATTCGCTGCCCCAGGTGGTTTTCGCCGGGCACGCGGGCGGGCTGGCGCTGGTGGGGCAAACGATCATCGAGGGTACGCCGTTCCTGCAGCGCACAACGCTGCGCGCCGACTGCCCCCTGGCCGGGGCCGCCATTGACTGGCTGACGGCGTTGGGCGCGACCACAGCCGACCCGCGCCCGGTGACCCCCGCTGCCGCTGCCGGCGTGCTGGAGACGCTGTTCGCGCGCTTCCAGGCCGTCTACACCCTGCCTGCCGCCGAGCGCGATTTCCTGGCCGGGCAGATCGCGCGGCTGGGCGAGGCCGCCGGGGATTTCCCGCTCGTCTTTCAGCATGGCGATCCCGGCCCCTGGAACATGCTGGTGACTCCCGACGGGCGGGTTGCCCTGCTGGACTGGGAATCCGCCGAGCCGCGGGGCGTGCCGCTGTGGGACCTGTTCTACTTCCTGCGCTCCTACGCGGTCAATGCCGCGCGTGCCGAGGGCTTTGCCGACCGCGAGACGGGCCTCGCCCGCTATCTCTTCGCGGAGTCGGCGCTGGGCCATCTGGTGGTTGAGGTGACGCGGGCGTACTGCGCGCAGGTTCAGGTACCGACTCAGCTCATAGAGCCGCTATACTATACGTGTTGGATGCACCGCGCGCTCAAGCAGTCCACTCTGCTCGACCCGGCCCGGCTGGCGCAGGGGCCGTATGTGCGCCTGCTGATGCGGTCCATTGCGGAGCGCGACGCACCTACGCTGCGCGCGCTGTTCTCGCTGCGCTGAGGGCACAAACCGTCAGCCCACCGACACCTGATAACCGGCAACGATCACTCTTGCGAGCATTGACCATGCGCTTTTTCATCACACGTCTCGTCATCCTGCCAGGGATCGCCATACTGCTGCTGAGCGCGATCCCAGCGACCCGGCTGAACGCTCAGCAGCCCGCGCCGGGCACCTCGCGCGGGTACCAGACCACGCCCGACGAGCTGCGCGCCATCGCCGCAAAAGCGGAAGCAGGGCTGGAGCCGTACAAGAGCGCGGTTGCTGACGTGCTCAACTGGGCAGACCGCGAGTGGGATTACAAGCTCGACACCAACGAATCGTGCAGCAGCTCGACCAACCCGGCCTGGATTCACAGCGAGCGCGGGGTCAAGCGGCTCTACGCCAGGGCGCTGGCCTACCACCTCACCGGCGAGACGCACTACGCCGAGGAAGTCAAGGTCATCCTGGAACGGATCATGAGCGAGGTGCTGACCATCTCGCTGAACGAGCAGCAGTGCCGGCTCAACTTCGGCTGGGGCACGCCAGAGCTGGTCGCCAGCGCCGATCTGATCGAGGACTATTGGCAGGGCCAGCTTTGCCGCGGGCCGCTGAGCACCCGCTATGATGACCTAACCATCGGCACCGGCGACTGCAAGGCGCTGTTCCAGAACTGGCTGGTCAAGAATCCCTACTACGTGGTGTCGTACACTGCCGAAAACAGCCAGAGCAATTGGGGCGCGGCGGCGACGGCGACGCTGGCGGCTGTCGCCGACTACTTGTGGGATCGGTCCGACGTGCTGCTGGCGCACCGCTTCCCGCCGCAGATCAACGGCGGGCAGGATGCGCTCTTCACCCCGGCAGAAGCCTACGAGCACGCCAACCGGCTGGCACTCGACCGCATGAACGGTTACCGTGTCGAGTACCACTCCAGCAGCGCGTGCGACCTGATGGGCGGCGAACAGCAGTATGAAGACTGGCCGCCGGTCAAGTCGCAGATCACCGAAAACGGCATCATCCCCGAAGACGCCCGCCGCCGGGAAGCCTGCAACATCCCGCGCTACAACGGCGAGTACCAGAATTACCCGCAGGTGCACCTGGGCAACGCCATCCAGCAGTGCGAGCTGCTGCTGCGGCGCGGCGACCGCTCGTGCTACGACAATATTGACCTGACCGACATCCCCGACTACACATTTGTAGACTTCAGGGGCAAGACACACACCACGCCGCTGGTCGCCGGGCGGGGGTCTATCGAGCGAGCCATTGACGCGATCATCGTGGACAGCGACACCGAGTGGAAGCACGACTCGGCGCTGGAGCTGGCCTACCACTACTACTCGCAGTTCTCTCGCTTTGGGAATGTGGCGCAGTGGGCGGCTCAGCTCAACCGTCCCGGCGATTGCAGCCAGGACGTGTGCTTCGGTACGCTGACGCACGGTCTCGCGCCCGGCGAAGTGCCGGGCCTCCCGCCGACGGTGCCGCCGCCAGGGGCGCAGTGAGCGGGGAAGCGGGGAAGCGTGCGTGCCCCTCAGACTTCCGTAGTCTGCGCAGACTTCGGAAGTCTGTTTTTTGCAGCAGACGCCGGCCCCGCCGGTCGCCGCTCTCCAGCAAAAAACCAGCGGCGGGAGGCGCACCCCCCGCCGCTGGCCTGTGCTCATCGAACGCTGTGAGGCGCTTACGGCACCAGCACCACGGTCCCCGCACCCGGCACGCTGGCGCAGGTGTAACCGCCCTGGCTGTACGCCGGGAGCTGGCTCAGCGCGCGCGGTGAGGTGGCCGCGTTCAGGAACAGGAAGCGCCCGCTGCCCTGCAGGCAGACCTCAATCGGGTTGTTGAAGGCGACGAAGCCCGTCCCACCGGCCATCCCGAACACGTCCACCGCGTGGATGACGCCCTGAGCGAGCACGTCCGCGTTGCCGATGGCCGCCGCGCCATTGTGCATGGCCACGAACGCGCCGTTCTCGGCGATGACGCGGCAGTACACGCCGCCGTTCGTCACGGTGCCGCTGGGGATGTCCGCCCGCACGATCGGGTTGGTTTCCCCGGTCAGGTTGGCGCAGTAGGCCGCCTGCGAGCGCAGCACATCTTCCGCAGTGATGATCGGCAGGGCCGGCTCGCCTGGCTCCACCGGCACATCCTCGGACTCGATGGTCAGGCTCCACCCGCCGATGAACCCGCCATAAGAGTTGCGGTCATCCATGATGTACAGACTCCACGTCCCGTTGGCGACCGTGCCATCGAAGACCGAGAGCGTCGTGCCATAGGGGCCGGCCGGTGCCGGTGCGCTGTAGTCGTCCGTGCCCAACCCGGCGTAATTCCACGGCTGGTAGGTGCCCGTCACGCACGCAGTGCCCCCATCAGTGTCCGGCAGGGGCGCAGCCGCCTCGTCGTCGAAGGTGAAATCGGCGCCGCCGGGATTCATGTCGCCGCAGGAGTCCGACATCAGGATGACGGTCTGACCCAGGGGGCCTACCAGCAGCACATCCAGGTCATCCGGGCGGTTGTGGCTGATGCCGTGCAGGGTGACGTTGACATCCAGGATATTGCCCGCCAGCCCCGCCACGACAATCTGCGAGGGATAGAGGCTGCCCGGCCCGGCGGGTGGGCCTGCGATGATGGCGGTCAGGTTGGCAAAGGTATCGGTCGCAGCCTGTGCGGGCTGCCCGCCGAGCAACGCGCCCGTCAGCGCGAGAACCCAGGCTGCCAGTACCAGTACCCGTTGCAATGGCGTACGCGCAAAACGTGCTACAAGATGAGACATGAGACCTCCCCAAAGTCGCTCCCAATCAAATCGGTTGCGTGATGTTGGATGCAGGAGACGGCAAACCTACGGCCGGCAGGCCCCATGGCGCGTGGCGCACTCCGCCGATCGTAGCCCCTAAGAAGTTTATATCACATGCTCGCGTGGTAGTACAACTTGCGTCGCTACGAGAGTATATTCTTGCCGGTTGAAACTCGTCACACAGGGATACCCCCTGCCCCCGGCTTTTTGCCCCTTGGTGTGGGAACAGGCTGGGGGTGATCTTGCCCCGTTTCAACGGACAGGTCTTGGTGTCACAGGGGCGCTCGGCGATGAGACTTCGGAAGTCTGCCGCGGCAGAAGGCCCCTCCCTCTGGTCGCCTCCCGTAGAAGCGCTGCTCTGCTGCGCCCTCGTAGGGGTATATGGCCATACGCCCCCACGGACGCATTTCGCCAACAGTATCCTCCGCGGAAGAAAGGCCGGAGATGACGGGGCAGACCCGATCCAAGATGTGGGGAACGATTAGCCGCGTGTGGAGAGGGGCGGCGAGACGGGCCAGCGTCGAGCGGGAGTGAGCAATACCCCGCGCCCAGCGAGCCGCTGACAATCTTTGCGCGCACCCCTATCGGCAGGTGTCTGGTCGTCCGGCTGCGGGTATAATCACCCGTCAACACGCGCGACATGCAGTCTGCAAGAGCTTTGAGGAGGGAAGGGTATGGACTATCACTTCTTGGGACGGACCGGCCTGAAAGTGTCCGAGCTATGCATGGGCACGCAGACCTTTGGCTGGGGCGCTGACGAGCCGACAGCGCACCGCATGGCCAGCATGTTCGTGGACGCCGGCGGCAACTTCCTCGACACCTCGAACATCTACAACGAGGGCCAGTCCGAAACCATGCTGGGCAACTGGCTCAGCCAGCAGCCGGATCGCTCGCGGCTGGTCATCGCCAGCAAGGTCTTCTTCCCGGTGGGCGACGGCCCCAACGACACCGGCCTGACGCGCAAGCACATCCTCACCCAGGTCGAGGGCAGCCTGCGCCGCCTGAAGACCGACTATATTGACCTCTACCAGATGCACTGCTGGGACGCCTCTACCCCGCTCGACGAGACGCTGCGCGCGCTCGACGACCTGGTGCGCGCCGGCAAAGTGCGCTATCTCGGCGCGTCGAACTACACCCCCTCACAGCTCATGCGCGCGCTCATGCTCAGCGAGATGCGCGGCTGGGCGCGCTTCGACTGCCTGCAACCGGAGTACAGTCTGCTGGTGCGCAGCCCCGAATGGGAGCTGCTGCCGCTGTGCCGCGAGCAGGGCGTCGGCTTCATCGCCTGGTCACCGCTGGGCGGCGGCTGGCTGTCCGGCAAATATCGCCGCGACGCCGCCCCGCCCGCCGACAGCCGCGTGGGGCGCGCCGACCGCTGGGACGACCTGCCCGAACAGCGCGAGACCGAGCGCACCTGGCAGATCATTGACGCGCTGTGGGCCATCGCCGAGGCGCGCGGCAAGACTCCCGCCCAGATCGCGCTCAACTGGGTGCTGTGCCAGCCGGGCGTCACCGCGCCCATCTTCGGCGCGCGCACGCCGCAGCAGCTTGAGCAGAACCTGGGCTGCGTCGGCTGGCGGCTGACCCTCGAAGAGCTGGCCCGGCTCGACGAGGCCAGCGCCATCGGGCTGCCCTCGCCGTACAACTTCATCGCGCGCTACACGCGCAAGCGCGACGGCGCGTAGCCCCGCCCAGGAGGAAGGCTCATGCTCAAGTCCAGACTGCTGCACCCGGAGATTCTGGGAGTGCTCGGC
The DNA here is from genome assembly GCA_023382715.1 of Anaerolineae bacterium. GTDB lineage: Bacteria > Chloroflexota > Anaerolineae > Aggregatilineales > Aggregatilineaceae > UBA2029. The sequence continues at coordinate 49,201 of JAHDWP010000005.1, read as the reverse complement.
GGGAGCGGTCACGGCGGCAAGGTGCTCATCGCCGACGGCAACTACCCCTTCAACACGCGGGCCAACCCGGCGGCGCGGCGCGTCTACCTGAACCTGGCCCCGGGGCTGCTCACTGTCACCGATGTGCTGGAGACGCTGCTGACGGCCATCCCCGTCGAGGCTGCCGACGTGATGATCACCGACAGCGGGGCGGAGCCGGACATCTACGCCGACTTCCGCCGGCTGCTGCCCGGCCTGGCGCTGACCGCGACCGAGCGCTTCCAGTTCTACGACAAGTGCTTCGACCGCGACGTGTGCCTGGTCATCGCCACCGGCGAGCAGCGGCTCTACGCCAACATCCTGCTGACCATCGGCGTGGTCAGCCCGTGAGGAATTGCGGATTGCGAATTGCAAATTGTGGATCGCAATTCGCAATCCGCGATCTCCACTCTCTACGGCCAGGTCGCCCCGCCCGTCGCCAGGACGCCGCGCCCCATGAACACGCGCTCGTCCAGGTCGTGGATGCCCGCCCGCAGCGCTGAGTACACGACAAACCATTGCAGCGGGATGAGCAGCACGAACGGCGCCAGCAGCGGGTGCACGTCCGGGTAGTCGGCCATGTCGTAGACGATGGTGCGCACATTCGGACGCTTGCGCACCGTGTCCAGCACGCGCTGCGTCATGGCCCGCGACTCGTCCGTGCCCAGCAGGAAGACGAGGTCCATCCCCTGGCGGTCGAGCGCCTCAACCGGCCCCTGGCGGAACTCGTCGCTGGCGATCACCGAGCCGTGAATGCGGATGTTCTCCATGAACACGGTCAGGGCGAACTTGTAGGCCAGGCCATAGAGCGGCCCGGCAGCGACCGTGTAGAGCAGCGAGGAGTCGGCGAACTGCTCGCTGAGGGCGGCGGCGCGCGCCTCGCTCTCGCGATAGACACGGCCCAACAGCGACGGCAGAGTCAGCAGCCCCTCGATGACCGGCTCGACCGTCTTGTTCCCCTGCAAGCGCGCCACTTCCAGCGCGAAAAGGTACACCGTCGCCAGCGGCAGGATGTACAGGGCCGTCGAGTCGTAGTCAATCAGCACGTCAGCCTCGCGATTGATCGTGCTCTCGCGGCGCTTGGCGATGCCGATGGTGCGCGCGCCCTTGCTCTTGGCGTGACGCAGCGCAGCGACGGAGTCTTCCGTGTTGCCGGAATAGCTCGTGACAAACACCCACGAGTCCGGCCCCAGGCGAGCCGGATCGCGCCAGACCAGCTCATAGCCGGTCAGCGCATCGGCAGGGATGGTGGTGAAGCGCTCCATCAGGTATGCAGCCGAGTGCATATTGGCCCAGGACCCGCCGCTGCCGACGAAGTAGATATGCTTCACGCCGCCCGCCACAGCCTCGGCGGCCAGGGCCGTGATCGCCCCGCTCTGCTCGGCCAGGAACGCGGCGAGATCGGCTTCCAGGCGCGGCGCGGTGAACAGCACGCTCTGCTTGGCCTGTTCAACCAGTTGTTTCAGATCAGCCATCAGTTACCTCTCCCTTTTCCTTTTGCTATACCTCTGCACGAATCTGGCGGATCAAGGCGAGCGTGCGCTTGACGGTCTCAGCGATCGCGTCGAAGTCACCTGCCTTCACCCACTCATTACGCACCAGTTGGCTGCCCATGCCCACGCAGGCAGCCCCGGCGGAGAACCAGCCGCGCAGGTTGGCCTCTTCGGGGCTGACGCCGCCGGTCGGCATGATGCGCGACCAGGGGCGCGGCCCGCGCACGTCCTTGATGAAACCCGGCCCACCCACCGCCGTGCCGGGGAACGCCTTGACGATCTCCGCGCCCCACTCCTCGGCGCGGGTGATCTCATTGACCGTCCCGCAGCCGGGAACATAGGCGATCTTGCGCCGGTTGCACAGCCGGGCGACTTCCTCGTTGAAGTTCGGCCCGACGACGAAGTTCGCGCCGTGCGCGATGTACATGGCCGCCGTCGGGGCGTCTTCAACCGAGCCGACGCCGATGATCAGCGCCGGGTGCGCCTGGGCGCAGTACTTGACCAGCGGGCTGAAGACCTCGATAGCGAAGTCGCCGCGATTGGTGAACTCCAGCACACGCCCGCCGCCGGTAGCCAGCGCCCCGGCAACCTTCCTGGCCGTCTCCAGGTCGCTGTGATAGAACAGCGGCACCAGGCCATCTTCCAGGACCGTGTTGAGCACGGTCAGGCGATCAAAACGAGCCATGATCTTTTCCTCTCCTCACTCATGGGGCGCGGCTAAGTTTGTCAGCCTCACCCCTCGGCCCCCTTTCCACGTGGTGGAGGGGGGAATCAGGTCGCTCCAGAACAGAAATGAGCATACAGCCTGGCCCGGCCCGGCCCCCATCCCCGGCCCTTCCCCCACGAGGGGGGAAGGGAGCAGCGCGCCGGCCTTCAACCCCTCTCTCCTTGCGGGAGAGGGGCGAGCCGTTCCCCTTTCTCCGCTGATGGGGAAAGGAGTCGGGGGATAGGGGTTGAAAGTGCACGCTCTAGGAACGGATCGAGGCCGCCGCGCGATCCAGCTCGGCGAACAGGGCCGGGGTCAGCGCCACGTCGAAGACCTCGGCCACGACCTGGCTCCAGCCGTGCAGAAAATACACCCAGCCGTCTTCCACCTTCACCCCGCGCGACTCGCGCTGGCGCAGCGCCTGGTGCATGAAGTCCAGCTCGCCGCGATAGTTCAGTTCCCAGGCGATGCCGTTCAGCGGGAACAGCCCCTCATCCGTGATCGGCGAGCCGGGGCGATCCTTGCCCATGCCCGTCGCGTTGATGACCATCGAGCCGGGCGGCAGCGCGGCCATCAGCGCATCGTTGGCGCGCGGGTCTTCGTTGACCACATACTCGAAGGCGATGTCGCTCTGGAGCCGCTCGTGAATCCTGCGCAGCTCGGTCAGGCGCGACTCGCCCCGGTTGACGGCGATGAACCTGGCCGGACGGTCGGCAGCGTCGGGGCGCTCGGCCAGGTAGACGCTGATCGCCACCGCCGAGCCACCCGCGCCCAGGCAGAGCACGTGCCCGCCGCTGCGCCCCCAATAGCCCGGCTCGACGAACGCTTCCCAGGCCAGCCCGGACGTGATCGGGTCTTTGGCGTGACCGCGCAGCACCCCGTCGCGCTTGGAAATGCACGAGATCTCGCCGCACAGCTCAGCGTAGGGGTCGAGATAGTCGAACAGGTCGCGCGTCGCTTCCAGCAGGTCAATCTTGTGCGTCGTGACCAGCGCGCCCATCGAGAGCGGATCGTGCTTGATGTGCTCGACAATGGCCCGGTAGTGCTCCGCCGGGGCGTGCAGCGGCGCATCATAGCCGTCAATCTGCGCGCCCAGACCCAGCACGTCCGACCAGCGGGGGAACACCTTCATGATGGATGACTGGCGCGTGGTCACGCCGATGAAGTACATCGTCGGCACGCGGCGCGGGATAAGGGCGTGGGCCTGGTCAGTCATAAACTCTCCTCTGCGCCCGGCGCACGCCAGACGAGCCGCCGGGCGATGTTGCCTCCGGTGAGGTCGCGGATGGTAGAAGCGGGCAGACCCAGCGCGCGCAGGCGCGGCACGATCTGCTCCGGCAGAAAGAGCAGCCCCGGCCCGCCGCCGTAGTGCCGCCACATCTCGGCCAGGGCCATGTCCAGGCAGACGGCGATGTGCCCGCCCAGGCCAGCGGCCACCAGCGCAGCCAGCAGCGGCCACGTCGTGCGGTCGGGATCGTACTTGGGGCGGGCGAAGGTGTCGTAGCCGAGCAGCGCGCCCGCCTGGGCCAGCTCGCGATGCAGGCCCAGGTCGGGCCGCTTATCCACGTGGCAGAGATACAGCCGCTCCGCCGGCACGCCCCGGTCGGTGAAGAAAGGCAGCAGCGCCTCGACATTGGCCCCCCGCTCGGTGTGGAACAGGATCAGCGCGCCCGTCTGCCGCGCGGCAGCGGCGGCAGCCTCCAGCAGAACGCGCGTCTGCCCCTCGATGGCGCCCTCGTAGCCGATCTTGATCGTCGCCGCGCGCACCGTCCCGCCGGACTCGCGCGTCCCGACGGTTAGCTCCTCGACGAAATACGCCGCAGCGTCCTCAGCGGAAGCCGACCACAGCCAGCAGTCCGGCGAATAGTATCTGCGCTGGTGCGCGCCGGTCGTTGCCGTGATGCGCACGCCCGTCGCGGTGGAGAGACGGGCCAGCGCTCGCACGTCGCGCCCCGCTCCGCCGGGCTGACAGTCCACCAGCAGCGTCCCGCCCGCCGCGCGGAAGTCGCTTAGCTCGGCGCAGATGGCCGCCTCGTCGTGCAGGTCGAGCCGCGCGCCAGGGGTCACCCCGTCCGGCGGCTGAATCCAGGCGTGAGCGTGTCCATCGGCCAGCGCCACCTCGGCGGCAGGCAGCGGCCCGGTCACCGTCTGGATCAGCGGCGATTCGCTCACAGCCCCGCCTCGGCGATCTGGTCGTAGATGGGCAGCAGCGCGTGATAGGCCGCCTCGAAGATCGGGAAGACTTTGCCATAGACCGCCTGCGCCGCCGGGTCGGGCTGAAACGTCTCGGCGATGGCGTTCATCGTCTGACTCATGCTGAAGTCCTTGTACAGCCCCACGCCGATGCCGCCCGCCAGCGCCGCGCCCATCGAAGTCGCCTCTTCGAGGATGGCCAGGCGCTGCACCGGCACGCCGTAGATGTCGGCCATGAGCTGGTTCCAGAAGCGCCCGCGCGCCCCGCCGCCGATGATGCGCATGGCGTCAATGCGCGCGCCCTGCGCCGTGAACGCCTCCAGGATGACGCGCAGGTTCATGGTCACGCCCTCCAGCACGGCGCGCACCATGTCGCCGCGCGTGTGGCGCACCGTCAGGCCGATGAAGGCCCCGCGCGCGCGGGGGTTCCAGCGCGGGCTGCGCTCGCCCAGCAGATAGGGCAGGAAGAGCAGGCCGTTCGCGCCGGGCGGGGACTTCTGGGCGCTGAGGTTCATCAGCTCGTAGGCGCTGAGGCCCAGCGCGCCCGCCGCCTCGCGCTCCTGGGGAGCGAGCTGGTCGCGCGTCCACTGGTACGAGCCGCCGGCCATCTGCATCGTCCCGCACGGGCTGTACATACCCGGTACCAGGTGCGCCCAGGTGAAGGTGCGGTAGTCCGCGTCGTAGATGGGCTGGCGCGTCGCCAGCGCGATCCACGACGACGAGCCGACGTAGTTGTAGGCCGCGCCCTCGTCCACCACGCCCGCGCCCGCCGCCGCGCACGTGCCGTCGCCGCCGCCGATGACCACCGGTGTCCCGGCGGGCAGCCCGACTTCCTCAGCGACCTGCGGCAGCACCTCGCCCACCACGTCAATCGAGCGGCGCAGCGCGGGCAGCTTGTCCGCGTCCAGCCCCGCCGCTTCAATGATGCGCGCCGACCAGTCCCAGGCGTCCAGGTCGTAGAGGTTCATGCCGGAAGCGTCGGTCGGCTCGGTGACGAAATTGCCGGTCAGGCGGGCGACGATGGCGTCTTTGGCGTGGACGAACTTGTAAGTCGCGCGGTATACGTCCGGCTGGTTGTCGCGCAGCCACAGAATCTTGCTCAGCGAATAGGACGCGCTGAGGCGGTGCCCGGTGATGCGGTAGACGTCCGCCGGGTCCATGCGCTCGCCCAGCCAGCGTTCCTGCGGCACGGCGCGCTGATCCGCCCAGATGATGGCGTTGCGCAGCGGGCGCGCCGCGCGGTCGAGCGGCACCGCGCCCATCATCTGCCCGCTGAAGGTGACCACCGCCACGTCCGCCGGGCGAATCTTCGTCTGGCGCAGCAGCTCCTGCGTGGACGCGCAGACGGCGCGCCACCAGTCTTCCGGGTTCTGCTCCGCCCAGCCGGTGTGCGCGAACTCGGTGCTATACCCATAGAAGGCGCTGCCGACCAGCCTGCCATCGGCGTCGTACAGCGTCGCCTTGTTGCCCGTCGTGCCCAGATCATGCGCAATAATGTATTTTGTCATGGGGATCCCCTTCTCAAGCAGCCTGCCCGATCAGCCCAAAATCTGGTTGAACTCGACCTTCTCGCCGTCCGGCCCGCGCACGGTGAAATACTTGCAGCCCTTGTCCCAGAACGGCAGGAAGACCGGCGCTTCTTCGAGCGGGGTCAGCCCGGCGGTGCGCGCCGCTTCCCAGGCCTGCCCGATGTCAGCCACGTTCAGCGCCAGGTGATCCACGTGCCCGTCGCCGCGCGCCGCGATCTCCGCCCGATCCGTGCCGGCCGGCTGGTATAGCTCCAGGATGAACCCGCCCAGGTCCAGCATTGCCACCAGGATCGCGCCGCTTTCCGACGGGAGCGTCGTCTCGAAGACAGCGCGGAAGCCCAGCCGTTCGTAGAACGCACGCGACCGGGCGATGTCGGTCACCGGCAGGCCGAGATGCTGGAAGCCCTGCACATTGCCTGCGAACATGATTCCCCTCCCTTCAACACGTGAGATCAGGTACCGTGCACGTAGGGGCGCTGCTCTGCTGCGCCCTTGTAGACTTCCGAAGTCTGCGAGACTTCGGAAGTCTGATCTCCGTCCCCCCGCTCCCCGCTACCCGTAGCGCGGGTTGGGCACCAGCACCGGCGCGCCGTCGCGCTCGACCAGGATCGAGGCGAAGCCGCGCTCGGCGATGGTCTTGTAGTCATAGCCCGCGTCCGCCGGGTAGACAGCCAGGAAAACGAAGCTCTCCGCCCCCGTGTTGATCGTGCGATGGCCCCAGTAAGGCGGGACGTAGGCCGCCGCGCCGGGCACGATGCGCTGCAGATTCACCTCGCCCTCCGGCGTCTGGAGCAGCAGATAGCCCTCGCCCAGCAGCCCGTAATACAGCTCGGCGCACTCCCCCCTGGCGTGGTAGTGCCCCTTGGTCATGAAGTACTCGTCGCCGACTTTGCCGGGGCGGATGACCGTCGTCGAATAGAGCAGGTGCCCGGCTTCCTTCGGATTCTGCGCCGCCTCATAGACCTCGTAGATCAGCGGGTTGGCGGCCATCAGCGCGTACTCAGCGGCGGGATCGGCGTACAGCCCGCGCATGTCGGACAGGCGGCGCTGCTGCACCAGCGGCGCAGTGGGGATCGTGCCATCCTGTAGATTGACCAGGTGCGTGAAGGGGGGCAGATAGGCAGTCATCAGTCACCTCCTCATTTCAAAACAGCGGGATTGAGCACAAACTCGCACGGCTCGCCATTGAGCACGGCGACCAGGTTCTGCGCGGACATGAAGGCCATGCGCGCGACAGATTCGGCGGTGGTGCTGCCCATGTGCAGCGTGGCGATGAAGTTGTCCAGCGCCAGCAGCGGGCTGCCGGCGGGCGGCTCGTGGCGGAAGACATCGCTCGCCGCGCCGGCCAGCTTGCCAGAGGCGAGCGCGTCGTGCAGCGCCGTCTCGTCCACCAGCTCGCCGCGCGCCGTGTTGACCAGGTACGCCCCATCGCGCATCTGGGCGATGCGTTCGGCGTTGATCAGGTTCTCCGTTTCGGGCGTCGCCGCGCAGTGCAGCGAGACGATATGCGCCTGCTTCAGCAGCGCGCCAAGCTCCACCAGGCGGACGCCCTCCACTTCACCCATCACATACGGGTCGTGGGCCACCACGCGCATCCCCAGCGCGACGGCGCGCAGGGCCACCTCGCGGCCAATCGCCCCCAGCCCGATCAGGCCGAGCGTCTTGCCGGTCAGCTCCCAGCCCTGCGCCCGCTGCCAGACGCCCTGGCGGGCGTTGGCGGCCACCTGGGGGATGCGCCGGGCCAGGCTGAAGATCAGCCCGATGGCCAGCTCGGCGACGGCGATGCGGTTGGCGCCGGGCGTGGTCGTGACGGCGATGCCGCGCGCGGTCGCCGCCTCGACATCCACCTTGTCGTAGCCGGCCCCGTAGCGCGAGATGACGCGCAGCCGGTCGGCGGCGGCGATGACCGAGGCGTCGCAGGCGTCCAGCCCCAGGATCACGCCATCGTAGCCGGGGATGAGCGCGGCCAGCTCCGCCGCGCCCAGCGGGTGATCGGGCGGGCGCAGATCGGTGGCGCAGCCATTGGCGCTCAGATACTCATGATGCGGCCCGTCCGTCGTGCAGAACGATCGCGCGGTGACCAGCACGCGGAATGTCATCCGATCTCCCTCTCTTTGCTGCGCGCGGCAGCCTGGATGCCTCACGGCACAACGGTCACATGCCCGGCCAGCGGAACAGCGGTGCAGAGACTCGCCCCAGCGACCGGGTGCGTGCAAAACCTGTCAGGCGGTAGGGGCGCAGCAGAGCAGCGCCCTGGCTGACCTCACCCCCGCCCGGCGCGTCGCGGTCAGCCTTCACACGCCGCCCCAGCAACCAGTTGCAGAGCGCATCAGTTTAGTCTATAATACAGCCAAGCACCTGTAATGACAAGATAACAGGCGGCTGACATTGAGTTTCTCAATTAATCGCACCAACGGTATTCCCTACCACATCCAGGTGCGCGACGCGCTGCGCGAACACCTGCAGGCGGGCACCTGGCAACCCGGCGACCGCCTGCCGAGCGAGCCAGAGTTGTGCCAGATGTTCGCCGTCAGCCGCCCGGTGATCCGCCAGGCGCTCAGCGATCTGGCCCAGCACGGCCTGGTGACGCGCCTGAAGGGCAAGGGGACCTTCGCCGCTCCACCCAAGATCAGCGAGAGCCTGGTGCAGAAGCTGACCGGCTTCTACCAGGATATGGTCGAGCAGGGCTATACTCCAACGGCGCGCATTCTGCGCCAGGAGGCGGTGCCGGCCAGCCGCCGCGTCGCCGAACGGCTGAGTGTGGCGGCAGAGACGCCGATCATCGTCATCGAGCGGTTGCGCTTCATCCAGGACGAACCCATCCAGCTTGTGACCACCTATATCCCGCACGCCGTCTGCCCGGCCCTGCTGGACGTTGATCTCTCGCGGCGATCGCTGTACGCCTTCCTGGATGAAGCGTGCGGCATCGTCATTGCGCGTGGCCACCGCACGGTGGAGGCGGTGGCCGCCAACGAGATCGAAGCCGAGCTGTTGCAGGTAAAGAAAGGCGCGCCGCTGATCATGCTCGACAGCGTGAGCTACCTGAGCGATGGCACACCCATCGAGTACTATCACGCGCTGCATCGCGGCGACCGCACGCGCTTCGAGGTCGAGCTGCTGCGCATCCGCACGCCGGGCGACCGACAGGCCGCCCTGGACAATCACCTGGCCGGCGTGATGTGGGGCAGCGGAGTGGTCTACCGCAACAAAGTCCGTCCGCTCACCCGTTGAGCGCCCGCGCGTGAAACTGGCGCTTCGATTTCACGCCCAAACCGTTTTACAGCGAAGTGGTTTTCGTATACGCTGATCTATGCCGAAGTCAAGTAAGAGCGCGTTCAGCGTCCGCGTGATGGTGCTCTGTAGCGGCGAGTGTCACCCCTTGTCAGCGCACCTGCCATCCAACGCACCCATCTCAGCGGTCACACAGGCCACGGAAAGGAGGCCGCCATTCAAAAATCTTCACCGCAAGTTGCCCGACGCAAGCCTGAATCCGTTGCACAATCTCACAGAGTCTGTAGTTAGCACACCGGAGGAATTTTTACTATGAGCAAGAGACTCGTCGTGCTGCTGATCATCGCGGTCCTGGTCGTGGGACTCGTGCCTACCGCCGTCGCCCAGGAAGACAAGCCGTTCAAAGGCATGAAGGTCGTCGTGGTGACCCAGGAAGGGCGTTCCATCGGCGGCCCGATCGAAGACTACGCCCCCGAATGGGAAGCGCTGACCGGCGGCGATGTTGAGCTGCAGCAGTTCGCCTGGAACGACCTGTTCGAGAAGACGGTGACCGCCCTCTCGACCGGCTCCGGCGCTTATGACATGCTGGTCTTCCCGGCGGCCTGGGCGGGCGACTACATGGCCCCCGGCTATCTGGAGCCGATCCCCCAGGACATCCTGGACGCGGTGGATATGGACGATGTCATCCCGCTCTACCGCGAGCGGATCATCGCCTGGGGCGACACGATCTACGCCCTGCCCTACGACGGTGACTCGCACATGCTGTACTACCGCAAGGACCTGGTGGATGGCGGCGAGTACGCGGCTGACTTCGAGGCCGAGTACGGCTATCCGCTGGCCGAGCCGAAGAGCTGGAGCCAGTACTACGACATCGCCGCGTTCTTCAACGGCAAGACCGTCGAGACCGCTGGCATGGCGGCCCCCATCTTCGGCGTGATGGAAGCGCAGAAGCGCGGCACCCAGGCCTTCTATGTCTACTTCTCGCACGCTGCCGGCTATGGCAAGGTCCCCGGCAACCCCTGCTTCTTCTTTAGCTGCGACGACATGACCCCGCAGGTCAACAATCCCGGCTGGGTCAAGGCGCTCGAAGACTACATGCTGAGCACCAGGCTCGGCCCGCCAGAGCAGATCAACTGGGACGTGGCCGACACCCGCAACTACTTCCCGGCTGGCCTGTCGGTCTTCAACATTGACTGGGGCGATGTCGGGCCTATCTCTATTGACGAGAATGTGTCGCTGGTCAAGGGCGACGTGGGCTTCGCTCCGCTGCCTGGTGGCGATCAGTACTGGGACTACGAGGCCGGCGAGTGGGTGACGCCAGAAGAGGGCGTGAACACGGCCCCCTTCATCGCCTTCGGTGGCTGGATCATCGGTGTGGCGGCGGACAGCGACGTGAAGGAAGCGGCGCTGGACTTCGCGGCCTTCATGGCCCGGCCCGAGCTGGTCAAGGTCCTGGCGGTCACCGGCGGCACGGGCATCAACCCGGCCCGCTACAGCCAGTTCGAGGCTCTCGACCTGTGGGTTGACGCCGGCTTCGACGAGGAAAGCGCCAAGGACTACCTGGACGCCATCCTGACCGGCATCGCCCACCCGAACGCTGTGCTCGACCTGCGCATCGTCGGCACGCCCGAGTATCAGCAGACGCTCGACGTGGAGATCACCCGCGCCATCGCCGGCGAGATCAGCGCCCAGGAAGCGCTGGACAACGCCGCCGCGCAGTGGGAAGAGATCACCAACCGGTATGGCCGCGAAAGCCAGCTGGCCCAGTACCGCGCGTCGGTAGGCTGGACGGGCTAGGCCAGTTCGCTGGCTAAGCAGGACGTTTTCCGTAGGGGCGTATGCGATACGCCCCTACCCTGCTATAGCATTGCTGCGTTGGTGCTCGGCGTATGTCAGGTAAGGTGCCGCCAGGCGCTACGTCACTACCCTTCGCTGTGGCACTTGGTGCTACAATAAGCGCAGCAACATCAATCTTCAGACTCACTTCGCCTGTTGGGGTAGTGATGGAGAGGAGAGTGCGCCTTGCAGCAAACTAAGAAGCCGACCGAAGATGGCAAGCAGGTAGAGATCATGGACATCAGCCGCGAAGATCGCATCATGAAGCGCGTCTTCTTATCTCCGGCGGTCATCGTCCTGCTCGCGCTCTCGATCTTCCCCCTCTTCTGGTCGCTGGGCATCAGCTTCACCGACATCCTGCGCGGCGGCTCCACCACTGCGCGCGAAGCGGCCATGACTGAGACGGCGGGCGGGGGATTCCTGGGGATGGATTTCAGCGTCACGCTGCGCAACTATGGCCGTCTGCTCGACGACCAGCGGCTGCACACCGCCGCGCGCAACACCATGTACTATGTTTTTGTAGGCGTGACCGTGCAGTTCATCCTGGGCATGGCCCTGGCGCTGGTGCTCAACCAGGACTTCATCGGGCGCAAAGTGGTGCGGGTGATCTTTCTGATGCCCATGATGACCATGCCCGTCGTGGTGGCCTACGCCGGGCGCATGATGTTCGACTCCTACCGCTCGCCCATCGCCGATCTGTGGCGTCATATCGTGGAATGGATTGCCGACCTGCCGCTGATCGGCTCCCAACTGGACCCGATCATCCCCTGGCTGACCGACGGACGCTGGGCGCGCGCTTCCATCGTCCTGATGGATAGTTGGCAGTGGATCCCGTTCGTGACGCTGATCCTGCTGGCCGGGATGCAGTCCATCCCCGACGACATTTACGAGGCGGCGCGGGTGGACGGCGCGTCGTCGTGGCAGATGTTCTGGCGTATCACCTTCCCCATCCTGCTGCCGCTCTCTATGACGGTCATCCTGATTCGCGGGCTGGAGATCTTCAAGATCATTGACGTGATCGTGGTGACCACCGGCGGCGGGCCAGGGTCGGCCACCGAGTCGCTGACCATGTATATTTACAAGACGGCGCTCACCTTCGGCAACTATGGTTACGCAGCGGCGATCTCGTTCGTGCTGCTGGTGCTGGTCATCATCTTCGCCACCGCCTTCCTGGCGGTGGGGCGCCGCGCCGTGCCGCGCGCAGCCTAGGGAGGAAGAGCCATGACGCGCCGATCCATCGGGCAGTCCATTCTGCTCTACGCAGTAGTTATCTTCTGGTGCTTTATCGTGCTCTTCCCTTTTTACTGGCTGGGCACCACGTCGTTCAAGCGGCAGTTGGACGTGTTGCGACTGCCCAAATACGTCCCGTTCTACGACTTCGAGCCGACCACCGAGCACTGGGACTACCTGCTCAACATGCGCCGCGACGTGACCTGGCGGCACTTCCGCAACAGCCTGATCGCGGCGTCGGGCGGCACTGTCGGCGCGGTGTTCATCGGGGCGATGGCCGGCTATGGGCTGTCGCGCTTCCGCTACCGCTGGCCCAAGCTGAACTGGCGCAATGATAACATCGCCTTCTGGATCATCTCGCAACGCTTTCTGCCACCGGCGCTGTTCGTCGTGCCGTTTCTCATCGCCTACGCGAACCTGGGGATGATTGACACCCACATCGGGCTGATCATCGCCTACACGATGTTCAACATCCCCTTCGCCGTGTGGATCATGCGCGACTTCTTCAACGGCCTGCCCATAGACCTGGAGGAGAGCGCCCGCGTGGACGGCGCTTCGCGCTGGACGGCCTTCATGCGCATTGTGCTGCCGCTCAGCGCGCCGGGCCTGGCCTCGGTGTCCATCTTCTCGTTCGTCTTCTCGTGGAACGAATACCTCTACGCGCTGATGCTGACCAATTTCAACGCGATCACTCTGCCGGTGTACATCGCCGGGCAGAACACGCAGCGCGGTGTGGAGTGGTGGTATATCTCGGCGCTGGCCATCACCGCCGTGCTGCCGGTGATCATCGTGGGCCTGCTGCTGGAGCGTTTCATCACGCGCGGGCTGGTCGCCGGCGCGATCAAGGGCTAAGGGGGCGCCGCCCGCGCCGGCGCGCCAGATCAGCCCGGCCAGTTTTGGCAGTTGGCGGGGTATGTCTCATTTCCGGGGCGAACGGTCACCGCGGAGGCGCAGAGAGCGCAGCAAAAAGGTAGCGCGGAGAGAAGGCGTTAGAGACCATACAGAAACCTCATCTCTCGACCCCCTCTCCGTTTACAGAGAGGGGGAGTCGCTGTGCGGTCAAGTCCCCTCTCTGCGTGTGGAGAGGGGATTTAGGGGTGCGGTAAATCGCAGACGCAGGTCTTTCCCTACGACCGCTTAAGGTCTTCTCCGCGCCCGCTGCGCCGCTGCGGTTCAGGCATTTCGCCCCCAGCGCGAGCTATACCGTTGGGCGGGGCGTGGCTCTGCTGCGCCCTGATTGTTTGCTATACTCTGTCTCAGGTTCTCAGCAATACACGGTGAGGGTTGTCAACACCATGAGCATCTTTCTGGATTCGGCGCAGATTGATGAGATCAAGCGCGCCCTGCAGCTCAGCTTCGTCGGGGGAGTGACCACCAACCCGACGCACATCGCCCGCACGGGCCGCCCCGGCCTGGAAGTGCTGACCGAGATCGTGGACCTGGTGGACGGCCCGGTGTTCTACCAGGTGACCGCCCACTCGCTGGCTGAGCGGCTCGACCAGGCCTGGGAAGCGCACGAGCTGCGCCCGGACAAGGTCGTGATCAAGATTCCGGGCACGACGGAGAATATGCGGCTGGTCGCCCAGCTCAGCGAGGCCGGCGTCGAGTGCCTGGTCACGGCGGTGGCCAGCCCGGCTCAGGCCTACCTGGCCGCCCAGGTGAACGCCGAGTACGTGGCGCCCTACGTCAACCGACTCACCCGGCAGCTTGGCGACGGCGTGGCCATCGTGCGCGACATGGTGCGCATCCTCAACGGCACGCAGACGCAGGTGCTCGCCGCCAGCCTCAAGACGATGGACGAGGTCGTCGCCACCCTGCTGGCCGGCGCGCACCACATCACCCTGCCGCTCGACCTGATCCTGGCCCTGGGCGATCATCCCTTCACCCAGCAGGCCATCGAGGAGTTCAACGCCTCGATGCAGTCCACCGGCTGATCGTCGCGCACTTCAGCAGACTTCCGCAGGCTTCGAAGCCTGCGGAAGTCTCTTTCACCGCGCAACGCCCAACTCCAAGATAGGCGCTCAGCGCGCCGGGCGGGCCGCGCGCAGCCAGCCGCGCTGCACGGCGCGCGCCTCTTCGACCGTTACAAAGGCGTCGGGATGCTCGTGGCGCACTACGTTGATCAGGCTGCCCACGTCCTGGCGATTGACCACACTGCGCAGGGTCGTCACCACGCCGCTGGCCCCCTCGCCGACCGTCTCGGTGACGCCAAACCCGCGCTGGCGCAGGCTCTCGGCGATGGCGTGTACACGGCCAGGCACGATGATATTGACCGTCATGAACGACGTGACGTAGCGCGCTTCGATCACCTGCCCCAGATAGCCGCCCAGGGCGTAGCCGCCGCAATAAGCGGAGAGGTTGAGGATGTTGCCCAGGTCGGCCAGCACGGGGCCGAGCGAGAGGGCGAAAATCAGCGACTCGAAGACGGCCAGCACAGTAGCCAGCAGGCGCTGGTCGCGGTTGAGCACCACCAGCCGCACCGTGCTGATGGCGTTGTTGATCAGGCGCAGTCCGAAAATTGCCAGGGCCAGGGCGACCGCAGCGAGCGTCATAGTTTGCCTCTCCTCACCAGATACACCAGGTGCAGTTAGCATACCCCGCCACCCGGCGCGCAAACAACAGCGGGCTGTGCGCGCAGCCCGCTGTCAACAGCCGGAGATAGGGTTTTCCGATCAGAGGAACTCAGCGGGACCTCTCGCAGCTTACGTGAGCGCAACAAGCGCCTGCAACAGGCCGTCGGCAGGCTCGCCCTTGCTCACAAAAGCGTCCGCGCCGGCCCTCAACGCCGTCTGGCGCATCTCCGGCTTGACGCTCAGCGCCAGGATGTGCACGCCAGGAAAGCGCGCGCGAATGGTCGCCAGGGTGGCTTTCTGCGACGCCGCCAGCTCCCAGTCCAACAGCAGCAGGTCGGGCCGCAGCCGCGCGATGATGTCGGGCAGACTGTCCAGCGTGTCCAGAATGCCCACCACTTCCAGCGGCGCGGTGTGCTGCCGTTGCAACAGCACGCGCAGCGCGTCGCGCACGTCGGGATGAGCCTCGATCACCAGGACGCGCGACATGCTGGCCAGCGCCGGCGAGCTGCCCGACTCGTGGGCCGACCGCTCCTGCCGCATCAGCAAGCCAGTCACTGCCGTGCCCGTGACCCTTCTCGCCAGGCAACGCCTTCCCGCTCGGCGGCCAGCTCAGCGATGGTGTTGATCAGCCGGTCATAGCTCCAGCCCGCCGCCTGCGCTTGCAGCCACAGGTCGCTCAGGTCGGGGTTGAGGCCGGGCAGCGTGTTGATCTCCAGGATGTACGGCTCGCCATCCGCCGCGTCAATGCGGAAGTCCACGCGCGACACGTCCTTGCAGTCCAGCACGCGGAAGGCATTGCCCGCCAGCACCTTCAGCCGGTGTTCCAGCGCCGGGTCAACCTGCGCCGGGCACAGGTAAATCTCGAACGTCTCGGCCCATTCCGTCTTGATGCGATTGGTGTAAAGCTGGTCTTCGGACTGGGCGAAGTAGGTCAGGTCAATCTCCATCAGCGGCAGAAAGGTCAGGCCCGCGGGCAGCGTGTCCGCCAGCGCGCCCTCGGCGACCCGCCGATCTTCCGGCGCGAGGTTGCCGACCATGCCCACCGTGATCTCGCGCCCCTGGATATAACGCTCGACCAGGATCGGTTGCTGATAGAGGCCGAGCTGCCTGTCCACCTGGGCGCGCAGCTCGTCCACCGTGCGCACGATGCACTCGGCGCTGATGCCCATGCTCGTCCCTTCGCGGCTCGGTTTGACGAACATCGGGAAGCGCAGCTCGCCGCGCGCGTCGAGCAGGTCCGCGCCCAGCGGCGCGTCAGCCCTCTCGAAGACCTGGAATTCCGGCGTGGGCAGGCCGTGATACTTCAGCAGGCGCTTGGTCGTCGGCTTGTCGAGGGCCACCGCCAGGGCGAGCACCTTGCTGCCGGTATAAGGGATGCGCAGCATCTCCAGAATGCCCGGAATCTGCGACTCGCGCCCGTCGCCAAAGTGACTCTCGGCGATGTTGAAGCACAAGTCCGGCTGGTAAGCGCGCAGGCGCTCGATGACATCATACGGCGCGTGAATGCTCGCTTCGACGAACTCGGCTTCGTGGCCGCCGTTGCGCAGCGCCTCGGCGATGGCCTCGGCGGTGCGCGGACTATCCAGATCGTCCCACTGGTCGTCGGGCATCCCTTCCCAGCGGGGGGCGTTCTTCTTCAGGTTAGCCAGGACTGCGATCCGCATCGGACTAGGCTCCTCCGTTGGGGTGCGCCTTGCCGTTGCGGCGCTTGCCGTTACCATTACCGTTGCCGTTGGGCTTGCCATTCGGCCCGCCGCCGTTCGCGTGGCCATTGCCGGGCTGGGCGGCCTGCGGCTCTGCGCCCAGCGCCTCGCCCATGTGGAAGCGCTGCCACTTGTGCTCGTCCGCGTTCAGGCGGTGCTGGATGCCGTCGCGCCGGTGAGTCTCGTCGAAGCCTTCCGGCTTCAGCGCGCTGATCCGCCCGTCCAGCAGGCCGAAGACGCCCACCTGTCCCGCTTCCGAGCGGTGCTCGGCCTGGCGGTCGAGGTGATCAATGGCGTGCGGGTCGTAGTCGAGCGGCTCGTCGTAGGTGGTGATGTAGCCCTCGTAGTTGCGCAGCACGACCTTGCCCGGCGCCTGGCTGATCAGGTATTGGGGCATGACCGGAATCTTGCCACCGCCGCCCGGCGCGTCCACGACATAGGTCGGGACGGCGTAACCGCTGGTGTGCCCGCGCAACCCCTCGATGATCTCAATGCCCCTGGCCACCGTCGTGCGGAAGTGCCCGGCACCCTTCACCAAATCGCACTGGTAGAGGTAGTAGGGGCGCACGCGGTTGCGCACCAGCTTGTGCGCCAGCTCGCGCTGGATGTTCACGCTGTCGTTGATGCCGGCCAGCAGCACGCTCTGGTTGCCCAGGGGGATGCCCGCGCGGGACAGCCTGTCGAGCGCCCGGCTCAGCTCCGGCGTGATCTCCTTGGGGTGGTTGACGTGAATGTTCAGCCACAGCGGGTGATAGCGGCCCAGCATCGCGGCGAACTCGTCGGTAATGCGCTGCGGCAGGAAGACCGGCACGCGGCTGCCGATGCGGATGATCTCGATATGCTCGATGGCCCGCAGGCTGGACAGGATGTAGTCCAGCACTTTGGGGGCCAGCGTCAGCGGGTCGCCGCCGCTGAGCAGCACGTCGCGCACCTGCGGTGTGCGGCGCAGGTAGTCAAGCTGCAGGTCGAACTCGGCGCGGCTGAAGTTGGCGCCGGGGTTGCCGACGATGCGGCTGCGCGTGCAATAGCGGCAGTAGCTGGCGCACTGCGTCGTCAGCAGCATCAGCACGCGATCCGGGTAGCGATGCACCAGGCCGGGCACCGGGCTGTGACGGTCTTCGGCCAGGCTGTCTTCCATCATGCCCTCGAACGCCTCAAGCTCGCGCCCCAGCGGGATCACCTGGCGGCGCACCGGGCAATGCGGATCAGCGGGGTCTATCAGGCTGGCGAAGTACGGCGTGATGTCCACCCGGAAGCGGTTCTCGGCGGTCAGCCCTTCGATTTCTTCGGGGGTCAGGGTGATGATCTGGGCCAGATCGTCCAGCGTGTTCAGGCGGTGGGCAAGCTGCCAGCGCCAGTCGTTCCATTGCTCGTCGGGGATATCTGTCCAGATGGCCGGTCGTGGCGTGGCGGCCAGGACCGGCGTACCTGCTGGAGGCTCGGCAACAGGCGTCGCCGCAGCAGGCCCAGGAGGCTCCTCAGTCTCAACCAGGCGGGTCTCTTCCATTGTGTGTATCTCCCTCATCCCTGCGCGCTAATCCCCCTCACCCGATGGCTCCGTTCAGGCGGCCATCAACAGTTGTGCCACATCCGCCCGTGGGCGCTCTGTGGCACAAATCGTGATGATCATAGCGGAGAATACGCGCGGCGGTATTGGCCATCCGCCTGATTTCGCATTGGCCAGATGGCCGATGCCAGGCGCTGCGCAGGGGAAGAAGACGGGAGACTCCCGGAGACTGCGGAAGCCTGGTTGTCACACCGCCACGAGCTTGTGCTCGACGGCCAGGGCCACCGCCTCGGTGCGGGTGCTCGCGCCCAGCTTGGCCAGGATGTTGCTCACATGCACCTTGACCGTCGAACGGCTGATCACCAGCCGGTCGGCGATCTCGCCGTTGTTCAGCCCCTTGACCATCAGCGCCAGCACCGCGCGCTCGCGCTCGGTGAGGTCGTGGCCGACGCGAGCCGTCTCTGTCCGGGTGCGGATCAGGGCTTGCAGCGCCTCCGGGGCCATCGTCGGCTGGCCGACGGCTGCGGCGCGAATGGCGCGGGCCAGTTCGTCCGACGACACGTTCTTGTACAGGAAGCCCAGCGCCCCGGCCTGAATCGCCTCCTGCACCAGCTCCTGCTCTTTGAAGCTGGTCAGGGCAATGATTTGCGTGGCCGGGCACAGGCGGCGAATGGCGCGGATGGCGGTGGGGCCATCCATGCCCGGCATGACCATGTCCATCAGCACCACGTCCGGACAGGCGCGCTCGCACAGCCGGACAGCTTCCTCGCCGTTGTCCGCTTCGCCCACGTTGTCCAGGTCGCGGTGCACCAGCAGGAAGGCCGCCAGGCCGGTGCGCACCATCTCGTGATCGTCCACTATCAGCACGCGAACCGTGCGCGGCTGACTCATGCTCCCTCCTCCAGCGAAGAATCGCCCCACTGCGCGGCGACGCGCGTGCCCTGGTTCCACTGGCTGGCAATCTCCAGCGCCGCCCCGATGGACGCCGCCCGCTCGCGCATGATGTGCAGTCCGAAGTGATCCGGCGGCACGTCCTGCGGGTCGAAGCCCTGCCCATCATCCTCAACGACCAGGCGGACGAGCGCCGGCTGCGTTATCAGGACCACGCGCAGCGTCCTGGCCCGCGCGTGCTTGACGACGTTGTGCAGCGCCTCCTGCGCGATGCGATAGAGCGCCATCTGAATCTCGGCGGGATAGACGTGCTGGCCCCCTTCGGCGGTGAACTGCACATCCAGGCGCGTCCGCCCGGTGATCGCCTCGACAAGCTGGCGCACCAGGTCGCGCAGCGGCGTTTCCAGCAGGGCGCTGGGGCGCAGCTCCAGCAGCAGCGTGCGCATTTCGGCCAGCGCGCCGCGCGTCAGGCGGCGCAGATCGGCTACGCGCTGGTAGAACTCGTCGGGATTCTCCTGCAAAAGCTGCGGCAGCACCTCGGCGATGAGGTTGGCTGAGAAGAGCGTCTGCGTCACCGCGTCGTGCAGCTCGCGCGCCAGCCGCTGCCGCTCGGCCAGAGTCGCCGCCTGCTCGGACTGCTGGCGCAGGCGGGCATTGGCAATGGCCAGCGCCACCTGGTCGCCGAAGGCCGAGGCCAGCTCGATGTCTTCGGTGGCCAGGTCGAGCGGCTCGGCGTAGTAGAGCACCAGGCTGCCGTACATCTCGTCGCGCATCCACAGCGGCACGGCCAGCACCGCGCGATAACGCTTCATCAGGTTGAGCAGCAGGTCATAGCGCAGCCGGTCGCCCAGTTGCTCGTAGGCGGGCAGCACCGAGCGCATGTCCGGCGCATAGATGGGCCGGTGCTCGGCGACCGCCGTGCCGATGGCCCCCACACCCAGCGGCACCTGCATCCGCGCCACGTAGTCGGGGGGCAGCGCGCGCGTTGCCTCCAGGACGAGCAGGTTGTCGCGCAGCCGGAAAATGGCCACCGCGCCCGCCTTGAGCAGGCGCTGCGCCTCGACCATGATGTAGTCCAGAATCTCGCCCGCCGGACGCTCGGAGTTGAGCACATCGAGGATGCCGCGCAGCCCTTCGGCGATGAGGCGCTTCTCGTGCTCGTTGCGGATGAGCCGCTGGTAACGCTGAAGCTGCTCGGTCACGTCGCGCATGGTGATCAGCAGGTGCGGTCCAGTGTCATCGTCGAAGCGCGCGCTGCGCAGCTCGACGGAGACGGGCGTGCCGTCCTTGCGCACCAGGTTGAGCGCCACCGCCGGCTCCTGGCGGATGATCGCCAGCACCGGCGTAGCACTATCCTCGCCCGGCAGAGCCAGAAACGCGCTCAGCGGCAGGCCGATCAGCTCGTCGCGGGCGCAGCCGAGCATCCGGCACAGCGCCGGATTGACGACGCGCACGCTCCCGTCCAGCGTGGCCACGACGACGCCATCGGGCAGCTCGTCGAAGACCTGCTGGTGGAGCCGGGAGAGCGCGGGAGCAGTGTTGGACATGGGCAGCGCTTTCGCAGGGTGCGCGGCGAATGTGTTACGCTCCCGATCATAGCACATTCACCGCGCGGGGGGATGGGCGGCGTGTCTCGGCCCAGCAGAGCGCAGCGAGGCCAGGAGGTGAGGTCAGGCCCTGCACGCCGAGATGCGATGCGGTGGCCCTGCCCTCCGGTTGGGTACCGTATCCTTTGCGGTTGAAACCTGTCACACGGGCATGGCCCCCCTTCCCCCACGCTGCGCAGAGGGAAGGGGAGCAGGCTCACCGCTTTTCCCCCTTCCCCCCTCGTGGGGGAAGGGCCGGGGATGAGGGGCACACGGCAGCCAGCACCCACACCATTTCAACCGAATTCGACCCACGACCCCCAGTTCTGCCACTTGCTGCCGGCAGGGAGGTGGGAGTAAGCTTAGATGCCATCCCAAAGGAGGATGCTATGAACGCCCGACTATCCCTGTTCCTCGCCCTGCTGCTAGTGCTCCTGCCCGGCGCGAGCGCCTTCGCCCAGGATGACTCGCCTCCCTCCCCGCTGCTGACGCTGCTGGCTGGCGTGCCGCAGAGCGCCATCCCCGCCGACAGCCGCTGGATAGCCGTCCGCTACACCGACTACGCGGCGCTGTCCGAATCCGAGGGGATCACCAAGCTGCGTGATTTCGGCAACCTGGACCTGCTGAAGACCGCCGTGCCGCTCCCTGGCATACTGATGCGCCTCGCTGCCGGCCCGGAGGCGCTGAGCTATCTCTACCCCAGCGCCGGGCAGATGACCGCTGCGGTCGGCTTCGAGTGGCTGTTCGACGTGGATCGCAGCCTGGAATTCGGCGATCCGCCGGACATGGGGCTGCTGCTGGACGGTGACTTCGACGCGGCGGCGATTGGCGCGGCGCTGGGGGCGCGCGACTTCAGCCAGGCGGATGTGAGCGGGGTGACGGTCTGGCACCGTTTCGACGACCTGGCCATCTCGGTTGCGGATCGCGACATCGCCGACCCCTTCGGCGGGCACCTGGGCGCGGCGGCGCGCATCGCCCTGCTGCCGGACATGCTGGCCAACGCGCGTAGCTGGCCGCTGATCAACGGCATCATCGGCGCGGCGCAGGGCGATTTGCCCTCGCTGGCCGACGTTCCGGCCTACCGCGCGCTGGCCGGGGCGATTACCGCGCCGGATGGCTTACTCATCCAGGCGTTGTTCTTCAACGGCGCAGCGCTGGGGGCCGTCCCCGGCGATCCCGCGTCACCGGGCGTGACGGTCCCCGCCGCCAATCTCGACCCGCTGCCGCCCTACACGCTGGTCGCCCTGGCTGACCGCCAGGCAGGGAACGACCAGGTGCACCTGATCGCGCTGGTCTACGCCGACACGCCGACCGCTCAGGCTGCTGCCGACGTGCTGGCCGGGCGCATCGCGGACTTCCGGCTGTCCGTGCGGCCTGACGCCGTGCTAACCAAGGAGTTCGGCGCGACGGTGAGCGCGTCAGTGGTCGGGAGCGAGGCGGAGGGGTTGGCTGTGGCCCTGGTCGAGGTGCGCTACCCGCTGCCCGCTGTGCGCACCGACGCGGGGGGACGCTTTATCACCGCCGGGCGGCTTTACAGCCTGTGGGTGCAGGCGATCATGCGTCGCGAGTTCACGCCGCTGTGGTGGTGAGGCGCGGCGAAGGCGCCGGGAGCGCGGTCGGGGTATGGGGCCGCGCTCCCTGGTATACAAATAATGAGCATCGAGGGGGGTACCGAGATCTGCTCCCGCCATTGCTCCGGCGCTTGGCGCTCTGCGCGCTCTGCTGACGGCTTGACAAAACAGTTGTTCTATGATGCAATTTGATCAGCGACGAGTTCTTGATAGTGCGCAGAGAGGCCATTGTTACCAGGTGACTGCAATGACGATCGATCAGCTTCAGAAGCTATACGCGCCTGGTTACGAGTCCTATCCGTTCACGAAGTCTATCGTGCTCCACGCCGACTGTCTGGAATGGATGGCCAAAGCACCGCCAGAAAGCATTCATGCCGTTGTGACGGATCCCCCATACGGCGTTAAGGAGTACGATCCTGAGCAGCTAGAGAAGCGAACCAACGGCAATGGCGGCATATGGCGCATCCCCCCCTCTTTTGACGGTCACAAGCGATCTCCTTTGCCACGATTCACGGCGCTCAGTCACAAAGAAAGAGAACGAATACGAGCGTATTTCTCCGAGTGGGCCAAGCTTGTTCTAGACGTGTTACGCCCTGGGGGCCATGTTTTCCTGGCGTCCAATGTCTTCCTTTCGCAAACAGTCTTCGCGGCCATCGCGGACGCAGGCTTCGAGTTTCGCGGACAAGTCATCAGATTAGTGAGAACGATGCGCGGCGGCGACAGGCCTAAGAACGCAGAAGAAATGTTCCCCGACATTTGCTCAATGCCACGAGGCTGTTACGAACCCTGGGGACTTTTCCGAAAGCCCTTGCCAGAAGGAATGACGGTCGGAGAATGTCTGAAAGAATTCCAAACAGGCGGGTTGCGTAGAAAACCGGATGGCAACCCCTTCGAAGACGTGATTGAAAGCGAGCGCACACCCCAAAGGGAACGCAGAATAGCCAACCATCCGAGCCTGAAACCCCAATCATTCTTGCGCCAGATCGTCTATGCTGCTCTCCCTCTTGGCGAAGGGATTGTGGTTGATCCTTTCATGGGGTCTGGTTCTACCGTCGCTGCTGCTGAGGCCGTAGGGTATGCTTGCATTGGAATCGAGCGGCACGAAGAATACTATATCATGAGCCAGCAGGCTGTTCCTGCACTGACCCAGCTATACATCAAGAAAACGCAACTGAGCTTACCCCTTACTTGAGTCCGAGACCTGATAGACCCAATTAGCCTTCATTTTCTCCACACCGCTTCGTGTCACGCTGGCAGTGATGGTCCGCCGGCTGGTGGCTGAACGTCCCGAAAAAGCCCAGTCTTCTTTGCCAAGCCGGGCAGCATAGACCCCCATGAACCGGAATGGCCTGGGCGCGATGCCTTTTGCTCTGTCGTTGGACGTGCTGCTGTCAAAATAGAACACAACCAGCCATACAGATTCGGGGTTGTGCCCCTGCCAGCCCGCTGCATGACGTGATCCCTTGACTTCGATACCTTCCAGCGCATACTGAACCGCATCGTTAGGAAACATGCCCTTCGGCACCAAATCTGGATGCCCGTTGTGATGCTGGTTCTTGACCAGAGTGGGACAATACTTCGGAATGCTGATGTTCATAAACTCGCCAACCATGCTGCTGAAGTTGGCTGGCATGAGAAAGCTCTCAAGCCGCGGCATTCCTTTTGTGTGAAGCTGCTGGTTGATGAACCCCAGGAAATCTATGAAATCCCCCATGGCCCGGTGAACATGTTCTGGCTCCAGGTCGTAGGGCAGCACACAATCCGGGTTGAGCCGATTGGGATTCACGGGGACGGGAATGCAGGCGTGTAGCTCTATGTCATCAGGAACGCTCATTACGGCGCGCCTCCTCACTCCTCACCGAGATCATGGCTCCCATTGTAGCGGGATTTGACTTTCGTCATAGCGACCCCCCACGCAAACAGTGCCGAATCGCGCCGTAAATCGTTCCATTTGTCGCCTCTGTACATGCCCACCGGCCCGCCAGGGACGGTATAATGGGAAGGGCGCGGGCAGGGCAGCCCGCCGCTGGAGCGCAAAGGAGAGGCCATGGATAACAAGCTGTACCGCATCAACGAATTCGTCCGCCCCGCCGACGGGCGCAGCCTGGTGGTGGATACCAGCGCCGGGCTGATCCTGGGCGCGCCCCCCGGCCTGGAGCGCTTCGCCCCGGCGGTGGAGCCGGTGCTGCCCCTGGCCGATGGCCTCGTCACCAGCCCCGGACAGGCCCGCCGCCTGAGCGGGCGCACCCGCGCGGACGCGGCCCTGCTCATCCGCGCCGGCTGGACGAACGCCCTGCGCGGGGCGGACTTCGTGCTGCCGCCCGAAACGATCTTCCACATCCCCCTGCTCGACCCCGCCGACGCCCTCGACCTGGGCGCGAGCGCGCTGGTCGCCCATGTGCTGCTCGGCCACGACGAAGACACCGAGGCCGGCTGCCTGCGCGAGATCGTGCAGCTTGCCCTGACGGGCACGCCGCTCGGCCTGCCGCTGATCGCCGACGTGCAGCCCATCGGCCCGCGCGTCGTGCTGCACAGCAAGGCCATTGAGCTGGGCGTGTCCTACAGCGTCGAGTGCGGGGCCGATGGCGTGGTTATCCCCTGGCCCGGCGCGGACTCGCTGCGCACCATCCTGACGATGGCCGCCGGCCTGCCGGTGTGGGTCCGGGCGGAGACGCTCGACCCGGCGGACGCGGCGCTCAACGAAGCGCTGAGCCTCGGCGCGACGGGCCTCTGGCTGGACGCGCGCGTCTTCGCCAGCGCAGACCCGGCGGCGCTCGTGACAGCTTTCAGGGCGCTCGTGCACGGCTCCGTGCCCGAACCGGTGTAGGGGGACGCCATGAAAGCAGGCTTGCAGGCTCGCATGGATCGGCTGTTCAACCGGCACGGTGATGGGCGTGCGATCTGCGTCGCCGCCGATCATGGTTACATGAGCGACGTGACGCCCAACGTCGTCCAGCTTCGCCCGGTGACGGAAGCGGTCATTCGCGGCGGCGTGGACGGCATCCTGCTCAGCCCCGGCCAGGCGACGCGCCTGGCTCCGCTCTTCCAGGGGCGCGACGGCCCGGCGCTGATCGTCCGCGCCGACTGGATGAACATGCCGCGCCTGGGCACGTCGAACGTGGCCAACGCCGTCCCGCAGCGCTTGCTGCGCAACTATAAGATGCTCACCGCCGAGCAGGCGGTCGCCCTGGGCGCGTCGGCGATCACCATCTACCTCTTCGTCGGCTACACCGACGGCATCGAAGCCGAGGGCGTGGACAAATGCGCCCGCTTCGTCAACGAGTGCCGCCGCGCCGGATTGCCCTGCATCATCGAGCCGATCGCCTACGGCGGGCAGGTGACCGGCGCGAACCTGGTCGAGCTGCTCATCCTGGGCGCACGCGAAGCGGTGGAGATCGGCGCAGACGCGCTCAAAATCCCTTACACCGGCGACGTGGACAGCTTTCGCGCGCTGGTGCAGGCGGCGGACGTGCCCGTGCTGGTGCTGGGCGGCGCGCGCTCCGACAACGAGCGCGATGCGCTGGAACTCTACGCCGAAGCGCAGGAAGCGGGCGCGGCGGGCTGCCTGATGGGTCGCAACGTCACCAAGTCGCCGAACCCGCAGCGCATGATCGAGCAGTTGTGCGGTATTGCCCACCAGGGCTGGACGGTGGACGAGGCCCTGCGTGGCGAGGTGTGGGACTTCATCAAGCTCAAGGCGCACCCGGCCAAGTGCACCGGCTGCAACCTGTGCGTCGTCGCCTGCGTCGCCAGCCACGACGGCGGCGGCTACAGCACGCACCTGACCCGCCTGCGCATTGATCCCGGCAGAGACGCCAGCCAGTTCAAGGTCATGTTCTGCACGCTGTGTCGCAAGTGTATTGACGTCTGCCCGACCGACGCCCTGCGCTGGCACCCGGAAAGCGGTGCCGTCGAATTGCTGGTCGAGCGCTGCGATAGCTGCGGCAAGTGCGTCGAGATCTGCCCGACGCAGGTCATCGTTCATTCGGACGAGGGCGTGCGCATCGTCGGCAACGGCACGCCCGCCGCGCCAGAACTGGAGCTGCCCTGGTACCCGGTGGTGTGCGATCTGTGCGGCGGCGCGCCCGAATGCGCGCGCATCTGCCCGACCGGCGCCATCTTCATTGACGAGCGCAAAGCGTTCGATCCGCTGACCGACTAGGAGAGAGCGAGCATGGACCTCACCCAACGGGCATACTGCGACCGCATCCTGCGCGTAGACCTGACCAGCGGCCAGATCACCACTACGCCGCTGCCCGCCGAGATGATGCCGCTGCTGCTGGGCGGCAAAGGGCTGGGCGCGTGGCTGCTCTACACCGAGCAGGCGCCGGGCACCGACCCGCTCTCTCCCGCCAACAGGCTGATCTTCCACAACGGCCCGCTGACCGGCACGACCGCCCCGACGGCGGGGCGCTTCGGCGTCACCACGCGCAGCCCGGCCACCGGCACCTACTTCGACGCCTACTGTGGCGGCTACTGGGGGCAGATGCTCAAGTACGCCGGCTACGACGCGCTGGTGATCACCGGTGCGGCGGACTCGCCGCTGATGCTGGTCATTGACAACGACGAAGTCGCGCTGCGCCCCGCCGATCATCTGTGGGGCACGACCATCACCGAAGCCAGCGAGCGCCTGCGCGCCGACTTCGGCCACGACTGGCAGTCGCTGGTCATCGGCCCGCCGGGCGAGCAGTTGCGCAACGTGGCCGGCATCTTCAACGAGTCGCGCGCCCTGGCGCGCGGCGG
Organism: Anaerolineae bacterium; assembly: GCA_023382715.1. GTDB lineage: Bacteria > Chloroflexota > Anaerolineae > Aggregatilineales > Aggregatilineaceae > UBA2029. The sequence continues at coordinate 22,391 of JAHDWP010000005.1, read as the reverse complement.
CGTCGGCGCGGTGATGGGGTCGAAACGGCTCAAGGCCATCGTGGCGCGCGGCAATCGCCCGGTGCACGTCCACGACAAGGAAAAGTACGAGCGCGCCCTGCAACTGGCCTATCGCGCCGTGCGCATGTCCAGCAAGACGACGCTGATGACCCGCGAAGGCACGGCCAACATCCTGGAGATCGTTGACGTGATGGGCGCGCTGCCCACGCGCAACTTCCAGGAAGGGCAGTTCGACGAGGCCGATGAAGTGTCCGGCGCGGCCTTCCGCGCCCACAACTGGAAGAAGGACTACGCCTGTTTCGGCTGTCCCATCGGCTGCGGCAAGTGGACGATCCCGCTGGACGATGGCAAGGTGATCGAGGGGCCGGAATACGAGACGATCTTCGCCCTGGGGCCGAACTGCGCCATCGGCAGCCGCGAGACGATCATCCGCCTCAACTGGTGGTGCGACGAATACGGCATGGACACGATCAGCGTCGGCGGCGTGATCGGCTTCGTCATGGAGCTGTATCAGCGCGGGCAGATCACCGCCGCCGAGCTGGACGGCATCGCGCCCGTCTGGGGCGACGGGGTCGCCGCCGAGGCGCTGGTCGAGAAGATGGCCAGAGGCGAGGGCTGCGGCGTGTGGCTGGCCCAGGGTGTGGCCGCTATCGCCGAACGCTACCCGCAGGGGAAACCGTTCGCCATGCACGCCAAGAAGCTGGAGATGCCCGCCTACCATCCCAGTGCGGCCAAAGGCACGGCCCTGGCCTACGCCATCTCCGAACGGGGGGCGTGCCATCTGCGCGGCGCGCCGCTCGGCGAGCTGTTCGGCGGCGCCGCCGATCCGCTGATCATCGAGGGCAAGCCGCAGCTTTTCCGCGACACGCAGGCCGACACCGCCGCCTGGGACAGCGCCTGCCTGTGCCTGTTCCCCGGCTATGGCATGACGCTCAAGGAGTTGTGGCAGCTTGTCGCGGCGGCGACCGGCTTCGACTACCCCACCGCCGCCGACCTGCAACTGCTCGGCGAGCGTGTTTCGACGCTGGCCCGCCTGTTCAACGCCCGCGAGGGCTTCGCCCGCGCCCACGATACGCTGCCCGCGCGCAACCTGAGCCAGCCGATGGCCTCCGGCCCGGCGGCGGGGCACGTGGTCGAGCTGGAGCCGATGCTCGACGAGTACTATCGCATCATGGGCTGGGACAGCGATGGCGTGCCCACACCGGAGCGCCTGCGCAGGCTGGGCCTGGCCGCCCTGCTGGAAACCGCCTGATCCGGGCATGGTAGACGGGGCGTATGCGATACGCCCCTACGGACCTCACTTTTGCCCGGTTCACTGATGCAGATCTCGCCGCCCGCAAATTGGGCGGGACGAGGCTGATACAACAAGACTGCCGAAGTCCCGGAGACTTCGGAAGTCTGCTTTACGGCGGATTCTCGCTCACGTCAGAAAGGCTTACCCCGGCGCGTTACCGCCCTCGGTCGGCTCCAGCGTGGGCGGCTCCGGCGTGGCCGTTGGCGGTTCCGGCGTGGGCGGCTCCTCGGTCGGGAGCGGCGTGGCCGTCGGCGGCTCCGGCGTGGGCGGCTCCTCGGTCGGGAGCGGTGTCGCCGTCGGCGTCAGAGTCGGCGGCTCGGTAGGCGGCTGGATGGGCGTCGCGGGCAGAGTGATTTCCAGCGGCACCACGAACGCATCCACCGCGACCACGCCCTCGCTGACGACGAGGCGCAGCGTATGCTGCCCCGCCCCCAGCGTGAAGGCCAGCCGCGCGGCGAAGTCCGGCAGATCTGCCTGCGCATCCACAAGCTGCACGGGCGTCCCGTCCACCTCGACGATGAACTTGCCCAGCGCCGGGCCGGTCGCGTAGATCACCTCAACGCGCGCGCCGCTGAAGACGAGCGTCAGCGCGTCCGGCTCCCTGGCTTCCTGGCCGCTGCTCATCAGGTACGCGCCGCCGCTGGCCGCCAGGCTCTCCACCCGCGTCCACAGGCCGCCGGGCAGCACGCTCGCGCTCTCCGCCTCGATCACCATCGTCAGCGGGTCGGGCGTGACGGTCGGCGTGGGCGTGAGCAGCGGCGGGGGTGTCGCGGTCGGCTCGACGGTCGGCTCAGCCGTCAGCTCGACAGGCGGCTCAGCCGTCAGCTCGGCGCCCGGCGTGACGGGCACTTCGGCGGTCGCCTCCGGCACGACAGTGGGGGTCACCCCGGCCTCGACCAGGAAGGCGTCCAGGGCGATGGTGCCCATCATCGGGTAGACGCGCAGCGTGTGCTGGCCCTCGGCCAGGGCGAAGGTTGCCCGCGCGCCGAAGACGCTCTCCGGGGCCGCGCTGTCCAGCAGTTGGGCCGGCGTCCCGTCAATCTCAACCACGATCACGCCCAGCGCCGGGTGCTTGACGTAGATCACGCTCACCTGCGCGCCCTGGAAAGTCAGGGTCAGGGCATCTTCGACGCTGCCGCTGCTGTAAAGGTAGCCCCCGCCGCTGGCCGCCGCCGTCTCGTGCGCAGTCCAGGCCCCACTGCGCCCCACCCAATTGCTCTCCGCCTCGATCAGGCCCGGCCCGCTGACCGGCGTCTCTGGCGTGGGCGTGAGGGCGAGCGTGGGGGTAGGCGTGGCCATCTCCGGCGGCGCAGGCGCGTAGGTCAGGGTGAAGCTGCGCGCGGATGTCCAGCCGCTTCTGTTACCCGCCAGGTCGTAGGTGCGCACGCGCCAGAAGTACTTGCCATTGGGCAGCGGTGGCGACACCGTGTAGGCCGAGGGGGTCACGCTGGTGGACACCTCAGGGCTGCCGAAGGTCGAGGAGTTGTCCACCTGCAATTCATAGTGCGCCGCATCGGCCACATCGCTCCAGTCGAGCGCGGGCTGGCTCGTGTTGAGGATCGCTTTCGTCTCCGGCGAGAGCAGCGTCGGCTTGGCGGGCTTGACCGTGTCAACGGTCACCGTCCACACCGCGCTCCACAGCCCCCAGATGCCATCCGCCCCCTTAGCCTGCACCCGCCAGTAGTACAGCCCGTCCGCCAGCGCCGTTCCCGGCGTGTGCGTCGTGCCGCTCTTGGTCGAGTTGATCACCGTGCTGGAAAACGCGGCGTTCTTGCTCACCTGGATGCGGTACGAGGTCAGCCCAGGCACCGCCCCCCAGGTGAAGGTCGGCGTGTTGTCGTTGGTGGGTGCGCCATTCGGCGGCGTGAGCAGAGTCGGGGCCGGAGCGGGATCAACGTCCACCCACACCGTCCAGGCGCTGCTCCAGGACCCTACGTTGCCCGCCAGGTCCACCGCCCGCACCCGCCAGTAGTAGCGCCCGTCGGCCAGCGGCACCGTCGCCGTATAGGCCGAGCCAGTGGGCGCAGCCACCACCTCCGGGCTGCCGAACGCCGAGGAGTTGTCCACCTGCAGGTCATAGCGCACGGCATCCGGCACATCGTCCCAGTCGAAGCTGGGCTGGTTGGTCGTCACCAGGGCATCCTTCTCCGGCGAGAGCAGCGTCGGCTTGGCGGGCTTGACCGTGTCAACGGTCACCGTCCACACCGCGCTCCACAGCCCCCAGATGCCATCCGCCCCCTTAGCCTGCACCCGCCAGTAGTACAGCCCGTCCGCCAGCGCCGTTCCCGGCGTGTGCGTCGTGCCGCTCTTGGTCGAGTTGATCACCGTGCTGGAAAACGCGGCGTTCTTGCTCACCTGGATGCGGTACGAGGTCAGCCCAGGCACCGCCCCCCAGGTGAAGGTCGGCGTGTTGTCGTTGGTGGGTGCGCCATTCGGCGGCGTGAGCAGAGTCGGGGCCGGAGCGGGATCAACGTCCACCCACACCGTCCAGGCGCTGCTCCAGGACCCTACGTTGCCCGCCAGGTCCACCGCCCGCACCCGCCAGTAGTAGCGCCCGTCGGCCAGCGGCACCGTCGCCGTATAGGCCGAGCCAGTGGGCGCAGCCACCACCTCCGGGCTGCCGAACGCCGAGGAGTTGTCCACCTGTAGGTCGTAGCGCGCGGCATCCGGCACATCGCCCCAGTCGAAGCTGGGCCGGTTGGTCGTCACCAGGGCATCCTTCTCCGGCGAGAGCAGCACCGGCTTGGCGGGCTTGGCCGTGTCAACGGTCACCGTCCACACGGCGCTCCACGACCCCCAGATGCCGCTCGCGCTCCTGGCCTGCACGCGCCAGTAGTACAGCCCGTCCGCCAGCGCCGTTCCCGGCGTGTGCGTCGTGCCGCTCTTGGTCGAGTTGACCACCGTGCTGGAAAACGCGGCGTTCTTGCTCACCTGGATGCGGTACGAGGTCGCTCCCGTCACCGCCCCCCAGGTGAAGGTCGGCGTGTTGTCGTTGGTGGGAGTGCCGTTGGCCGGCGAGAGCAATAGCGGCGGCGTCTGGGTGTCAGGATCGCCAATATAGGCCGTCATGGTGCTGGCCGACGGGCTGATGCTGCTTACGTCCAGGCCCCAGTTGGTCGTCGAGTAGTAGGACGTGCTGTTGGGGTTCGTGGTGAAGTTGAAGGATGTCTTGCCAGTCGAGCCGGGGAACGGGTCGCCGGCGTCGCCCTGGTTGCGTTTGTATTCCAGGTCCAGGCGACCGTCGGCCTGCTCCAGCGCCACGCGGAAGTGCTGATTGGCCGCCGAGCACTGGTAATTATTGACCTGCTTGCACTCGTAGCGGTTGCTGCCGGACAGGTTGCTGTCCACATGCCAGATCAGCAGGCCGCTGCCCGGCAGCGCCGCGTCCGAGCCGATCTGCTGCCGGTTTTCGAGCAGCCAGTACTCGTTGGCCTTGCCGGAGTTGTAGCGATAGATGGCGTTGATCCGGTTCTGCTGCACATTGGGCAGGCTGATCGTCCCGTTGTGCCCGGTGATATTGACCACCGGGTTGAATTCCAGGTACACGCGCGACCAGGCGTCCAGGTGCGCCGGGGAGTTGCCCAGGGTGCCATTCCACGAACCGCCGGACATCAGGCTCCAATTGCCGATACCCCACGAAGAGTTGTCAATGTCAATGTCAATATCGTACAGGTCGGGCAGGCCGAAGGCGTGGCCCAGCTCGTGCACGTAGACGCCGTGCGTCATGTCGCCGGGTGTTGTCCACAACTCTGGCATGGTAATGTACGAGCCGACGCGCACGCCGTCCACCAGCGGCTCGCTGACCGTCCACCACGAGTGCGACCAGATGATGTTCGGGTCGCCGCTGAGCTCGGCTCCGGTGCCGGAGTGAATGATGAAGACGGTATCCACATAGCCGTCGTTGTTATTGTCGTAGTTGGCGAAGTTCACCACCGGGTTGACCAGCGCCACCGCATCCTCGGCCAGGCGCTGGCAATTATTCGGGTAGCTGCCCGTGCAGTTGCTACCGTTGGTGTAGTAGGCGTAAGTCTGCGGAGCGCTCACCCAGCCCATGCTGCTGGGCAGGTTGAGCGTGACAATATCCAGCAGGCCGTAGCTCACTTCCTGGTAGTAGCCGCGCACGGTCCCGCCGCTCGCCCCAAAGACCAGCGTGTCGAAGAACGCCGCGCCCACCTGGGCCGGCTTGTCGGTGAACTGCACCAGGATGGCCAGCGTGCGGAAGGGGTTGGCCGGGGCCGCTTCAAAGCCCGGCGCGCCTCCTGGCGCGGGGAATAGCTCCATGCGCGGGCCGGGCGAGAACGAGGCGACCGGGTCGAGGTAGGGCGAAAGCTGCGTGATGTCGCTGAGGCCGGCGGCCCGCAGTGCCTGCCAGGTCTGGTCGGTGGGCACCATCACGCGCAGCGGGCTTGCCTGCGCGCCGGAAACCGGCGGCTTGACCGGCGTGGCCTGGGCCAGGCCCGACACCCGGGAGTCGCCGGTTTCAGGCGACTCCATCTGGGCCGCCGCGACCAGCGACACGGTCAGCAGCAGGGCGATCACCGTTGCAGAGAGCAGCCCCGCCCTATGAAAGACCCTATGAGTCCGTTTCATCACCCACACCCTCCCATACAGCGGGCACTGCCTGCCGTGAACGCGGCACCCGCGCCTCAGACGGTCCGCCTTCAGTATAGCCTGGATTGAACGGTTCTATGAAGTCGAAACGTGGCGAGAATATGAAAAGGGCCTGAATTTCAGCCGCAGCGTAACGGCGAGATTATAGCATGCGCGGAAACTATCTGGCGCCGGGGAGGGGGCCTTTATGCCTCACCCCCTCAATCCCCCTCTCTAGCTCGGCTAGAGAGGGGGACTTGCTTCGCTGGGCGTGGCACCTCCAGGGGGAGGGGCGCTGCGCATCTGCCCCGGCGCACCGCTACCCCTTGTGGTAGTACACGCCCCAGCCGAGGTACTTGGTCAGCGCCTCGTAGACGGCATCGGCGACCAGCGTCTGGTTGACGGCGACATGATGCTCGTAGCCGTTCTCGCAGATGTAGGCCAGCAGCTTCTGGTAGTTGGGCACGCGCACCACGCCGTGCCCGCCGAAGGTGCTGATCGGGTCGGTGGTGAACTCACCCTCGCCCACGTAGGCGACGATCTTTCCGTTCAGGTCGTCGGTGCTGATGCGCAGGTAGGTGAACGGCGCGGCCTTGACGCGCCCCTGCAGCGTGCCCCAGGTGTTGTCTTTGCCCACCGTGCCGGCGATGATGTCCTGGTAGTTGATGTCCTGGACTTCATCCACGAAGACGCTCTTGGGGAAGTTGGAGCAGTGGAAGACCACGCCCTTGTCCGGGTCGTCACCGTAGTTGTTGTTCCAGTCCACCAGCGCGCTCGGCTTGCCAGAGGCGAGGGCCATGGCGTACATGGCCGCGGTCCCGGCGATGTCCGTCTCGCAGGCGGAGGGCATCAGCCCCTCGCTGAGCATACTCATCAGCGTGCAGGGCACCACGCCGAAGAACTCCTGCAGGCTCGTCCAGCACTGGACAGCCGTCGCGTCATATTCATTGGCGGCGATCCACTCGTCCATCACCACGCCCAGCTTGGCGATCTTGTTCAGGGCCACCGGCGGAATCCTGGCGACGCTGGCGTAGGCTTTGATCGCATCGAGCTTGGCCGTCACGCGCGCATCGTCGTCGGCCAGGCGGGCGATGCGCCCGTAGGCTTCGGACAGGTCGAGCGTCTCGACCGAGAGGCCGGCATGCTCGAAGAGCTTCTCGCTGAAGCGCACCGTGTTGAAGGCCACCGGGCGCGCGCCGAGCATCCCGAAGCGGGCGCGGCGCATCCCGCGCGCCACGCGACACACCGCCGCGAAGCGGCGCAGGTCGGCGCGGAAGCTCTCCGACTCAGGGTCTACCGTGTGCAGCGCCGTCAGGCTGAAGGGGATACCGTACTGGCGCAGGTTGTTGCACAGCGACATCTTGCCGCAGAAGCTGTCGCGCCGCCATTGCAGGTCCATCTTGGTTGGGTCGTCCGGGAAGGCGTGGATGAGCACCGGCACGCCCAGGTCGGCGAAGCGCAGCGTGTTGGAGGTGCCGCGCTCGTCGCCGAAGTTGGGCAGCGTCACCAGCACGCCGTCAATCTCGTCGCGGTGGGCGCGGAACAGCTCGGCGCACTTGTGCGCGTCGCCCAGGCTCTCCACGCTGCCGTATTCGGTGTCCTGCACGCCGAGCGCAACGACCTTGATGCCCTCCTCGGCGAGCACCTTCAGCACGGTCTCGCGCCCGGACTCGCACAGATGGCTGGGGAAGAAGCCCCGGTTGCCGACGATTAGCCCTAAGGTGATCTCTTTCTTCATGATTCTCCCTCGTGATAGATAGGCCCACTCTCATAGAAATCGGCGCAGGAGATTCCCGCCTCTAGACTTCCGAAGTCTTCGAGACTTCGGAAGTCTGATCTCCGAGCCTGCGCCGCTTTACCTCACCCCCAGCCTCGCTACGCTCGGCTTGCCCCCTCTCCGTCAACGGAGAAGGGGAAGTTGAGCGAAGCGAAACGGGGGTGAGATCGGTTCTACTGCCCATAGACCGTCGTATAGCGCTCGTGCAGCCTGGCGATGTCCTCCGCCGCGATCGGGATCGGCTCGCCCAGTTGGCAGGCCAGGAAGACGGTGCGCGCCACGTCCTCGCACATGATCGCCGCCTTGACCGCCGCCCTGGGCGTCGGCCCGACGGTGAACACGCCGTGATTCTGCATGATCACCGCTGGCGAGCGCGGGTTTGGCCCCTCGCGCAGCACGCGCACCACTTCGCGCCCGATCTCCTCGCCGCCGATCAGCGCGAAGCCGCCGCAGGGGATCACCCCGCCGAACTCGTCGGCCATCGCCGTCAGCACGCACGGGATGTCGCGGCCCAGCGCGGCCCAGGCGGTGGCATAGGGGCTGTGCGTGTGCACGATGCCGCCGACCTGAGGCATGGCGCGGTAGATGGCGCAGTGTGTGGCCGTGTCGGACGAGGGCTTGTGGTCGCCCTCGACCACGCGCGCGTCCGCGTCCACCACGACCATGTTGTGCGGTCCCAGCTCGTCGAAGGTGACGCCGCTGGGCTTGATGACCACGTGACCCGTCGCCGCGTCGCGCCCGCTGATGTTGCCGCTGGTCCAGGTCACCAGGTTGTTGCGCGGCAATTCGGCGTGCAGATCGGCGACGACCTTGCGCAGTTTTTCGAGCATCACTCCAACCCTCTCGCCTGGTTGCGAATCTTGCGCAGGCGCTTCATCACGTCGTTCTCGCCGCGCCCGAAGTAGTCGTACAGCGTGACGTACTCGGCGAACAGATGGTCATAGACGGCCTGGTGCTCGGCAATGGGCCTGAACACCTCGTCCTTGAGCTTGCCCATCGCCTGGGCTGCCGCCTGGATGTCCGGGTAAGCCCCCGCCGCCACCGCCGCGTGCATGGCGCTGCCCAGCGCCGGCCCCTGCGCGCTGCCGATGGTGCGGAATTCGCGGCCCGTCACGTCGGAGTAAATCTGCATCAGCAGCTTGTTCTTCTCCGGCAGGCCGCCCGCCGCCACCAGCTCGGTGATCGGCACACCGCTGCGCTCGAACGCCTCGATGATCACCCGCGTGCCGAAGGCCGTCGCCTCGATCAGCGCGCGGTAGATGTCCGGGGCGCGCGTGCCCAGCGTGGCCCCGATCAGCAGGCCGCCCAGGTCCACGTCCACCAGCACCGAGCGGTTACCGTTCCACCAGTCGAGCGCCAGCAGGCCGTGCTCGCCGGGCTTCTGGCGGGCGGCTTCGGCTTCCAGGTAGGCGTGCAGGTCCATGCCCTGCGCTTGGGCCGCCTCGTGATATTCGGGCGGCACGGCGTTGTCCACGAACCAGGCGAAGATGTCGCCCACGCCGCTCTGCCCGGCCTCGTAGCCGTACAGGCCGGGGACGATCCCGCCGTCCACCACGCCGCACATGCCGGGCACCTCGTGCAGCGTCTCGCTGAGCACCATGTGGCAGATGCTGGTGCCCATGATCATGACCATGCGCCCCGGCTCGGTCACCTGGGCGGCGGGCACGGTCACGTGCGCGTCCACGTTGGCCACGGCGATGGCGATGCCCGGCTTCAGGCCCATCCAGGCGGCGGCTTCGGCGGTCAGGCCGCCGGCGCGCCCGCCCAGGGGGGCCAGCGGCGCGGCCATCTTCGCCTCGACGACAGCAGCCAGCTCTGGGTGCAGCGCGGCCAGGTACTTCTTGTCCGGGAATTTGCCGTCCTGATAAATGGCCTTGTAGCCCGCCGTGCAGGTGTTGCGCGTCTCGACGCCGCACAGTTGCCACACCACCCAGTCCGCCGCTTCGATCAGCCGCTCGGCAGCGCGGTAGGCTTCCGGCGCTTCGTTGAGGATCTGCAGGGCCTTGCTGAAGAACCACTCCGATGAGATTTTGCCGCCATAGCGCCCCAGCCAGCCTTCGCCCATCTGCCGCGCCGTCTCGTTGATCATGTCGGCTTCGGGCTGGGCGGCGTGGTGCTTCCACAGCTTGACCCAGGCGTGCGGGTTGTCGCGCCACTGCGGGACGCGGCACAGCGGCGTGCCATCGGCCAGGGTGGGCATCATCGTGCAGGCGGTGAAGTCAATGCCGATGCCGATCACGTCCGCCGGATCGATCCCGCTGGCCTTGAGCGCCGCCGGCACCGCATTCTTGAAGACGCCGATATAGTCGTCCGGGTTTTGCAGCGCCCACTCCGGTGGCAGCCGCTCGCCGCTGGTCGGCAGGCGCTCGTCAATGACGCCGTCGGGGTACTGGTAGACGGCGCTGCCCAGCTCCGCCCCGTCGCGAACGCGCACGATCACCGCACGCCCGGATTCCGTCCCGAAGTCCACGCCAATCGCGTATGTGTCGTTCGCCATAGATGGTTCCACTCCTTCGTTGTCCAGGACTGCCGACTTCTAGCGAGATCGCCCCTGCCGCATTGCGTCCCTCCATCCCCGGCCCTTGCCCCCGCTCAACCTGAGAAATGGAGAAAAAGGCAGCCAATCCAGCATAAGAGGCCGTTTGAGAACTCGTGCGCCTGGCTTTACCCCCATCCCCGACCCTTCCCCCCTTGTGGGGGAAGGGAGAAAAGCGCACCCGCTAAGCCCCTCCCTCCTTGTGGGAGAGGGGTTTGGGGTGGGGGGAAACAACTTCTCAAGCGGTCTCTAAAGTTCCTCAGAAGTACAGACACGCTGCCCACCCCTCACGGCACAGATGCCGGGGCTGCATCGCGCAGCGCCCGGCTGAACGGGTATAACTGCCCGTAGAGGGCGAACCGTTCCTCGTACTGGCGATGGCGCACCGCATCGGGTGTGAAGACGCGCTCGACCTGCACCAGGGCGCGCACCGCCTCCTCCGTGCTGCTGAAGACGCCCGCCCCCAGCCCGGCCAGGATCGCCGCGCCGAGCGCGCCGGCCTCGGTGATACGCGGGCGGGCCAGCGGTCTGCCCAGGATGTCCGCCTTGATCTGCAGCCAGGCGTCCGAGCGCGCACCGCCACCGGTGACGCGGTACTCCTCGATGGCAATGCCCGCCCGCGCCAGGTGATCCAGCCCCTCGCGGAAGTAATAGGTGACGCCTTCCAGCAGCCCCTTGATGAACTCGCCGCGCGACGTGGCCAGCGTCAGCCCGGCGATCAGCCCATAGGGATGTGGGTCGTGGGCGGGCGGGCCGGTCGGCGCGAAGTGGGGCAGCACCAGCAGGCCGGTCGGCCCGGCGGGCATCTCGGCCAGCAGCAGGTCATAGACATCCTCGCCGCGCGCCCGCGCTGCCGCGTGCTCCAGCGGGGCGAGCGTGTCGCGGAACCACTTGAGCAGCGCGCCGCCGGTCAGGTTGTAATAGAAGCTGACGAAGAGACCCGGCACGGTGTGGTGCTCGACATTCAGCCCGGCGGCGATCATCGGCGCGGCGGGGGGGAGGGTGTCGTAGACGGGCGTGATGCAGACATAGGTGCCCAGCCCGTAGGCGGCCATGCCGGGGCGAATGGCCCCCGCGCCCAGGGCGTTGGCGCACTGATCGTGCGTGCCGACGACAAGAGTCGCGCCGGGCGGCAGGCCCAGCTCGGCGGCCACAGCGGGCGGCACCGTGCCCACCGGCGTGCCGGGGCGCGCCAGGGCGGGCAGCTTGTCGGCGGGCATCCCCACCAGGGCGAGCGTCTCGCCCGACCACGCCTCCGCCTCCACATCCAGGAACAGCGAGCGGTTGGCCAGCCCGAAGTCGGCGACTGGCTCGCCGCCCAGCAGGTACATGGCCAGGTCCGCCCAGGACAGGAACTTGTACGTCTTCTCGAAAAGCTCCGGGCGGTGATCGCGCAGCCAGATTAGCTTGGGGCCGCCGTAGACGACGGCGGGCGCATTGCCGCTGCGCGCGAAGAAGGCCAGCGGGTCGAGCGCGGCCAACTGATTCAGCGTCTCCGCGCCGCGCGTGTCGAAGCCCAGGATGCAGTTGCCGAGAATCGCGCGCTCCGCCGAGACGGGCGTCATGGCCTCGCCCATCGAAGCGGCGCAGATAGCGGTGATGGGATCGTGGGCTGTCTGCGCGGCGACTTCGCGGATGGCGTCGCAGACCAGCGCCCAGACGCGCGCGCTGTCCAGCTCGGCCCAGTCGGGCTGCGGGCGCAGCGTGTCGTATTCGCGGGCGGCGGTGGCGATGATCTGCCCGTCCGTGGCCAGGGCGAGCAGCTTGCAGCCGGTGGTTCCGATGTCAATGCCCAGCAGGCTCATCGCGCACCATCCTGGTGGGCGCTGCGGGCGAGGAAAATCAGAAGGGCGACCAGTACGATCGCGCGCCGGAAAGAACATTCCATGATCAAAAATCCTTTGCCAAAAAGAAGACCCTTCACCTGCACGCAGGCGAGGGGACACGCCAACCTCAATCCGCCTCTTCGCTGCGCCTCGACAGTGCGATTTCGCCCTCCAGAAAGAACGCCCCCTGGCGCGGCGGGCAGGCGCTATGGCGCTCGATCAACTGTGGGCGCAGCACGCGCTGATGAACCGGCGTGAGCGGGTTGTCAATGAGCGACACCAGGTATTCGACGCTCTGCTCGCCCAGCGCCGCGAAGTTCTGGCAGACGGTGGTCAGGGGTGGCTCGAAGTACGCGGCTTCGGGGATGTCGTCAAATCCCACCACCGACACATCCTCCGGCACGCGCAGCCCGCGCTCGCGCAGCGCGCGAATGGCCCCCAACGCCATCTGATCGTTGCCGACCACCAGGCCGCTGAAGACAGCGCCCTCGTCCAGCAGGCGCAGGGCAGCACGAAAGCCGCCTTCCGCCGTCCAATCTCCTTCGACGGACAGACCGGGCGTCAGCCCGGCCCGGTGCAGGGTCTTGAGCCAGCTTTCGTGGCGGGCCTGCGCCCCGTACCAGTTGAGCGGCCCGCTGATCTCGCACAGGGCGCGGTGGCCCAGGTCTATCAGGTATTGGGTGACCAGGCGGCTGCCGAAATGCTGGTCAATGACAATGGACGGCACATTCGCCCCTAGCTCCGTGTCAATCTGGACAAAGGGGATGTGGCCGCACAAGGCCTCGATGTCGGCGGCGCTCAGCCCGGTCACCGGCGTGATCAGCACCAGGCCGTCCACCACGCTGCCGCCCAGAGCGTCCAGCGCGGCGCGAATCTCGTGCGGGGTCAGCGCCCGGATGGCCGAGAGCGTAACACCATAGCCGCGCGCCCTGGCCGTCCGCTCGACGTGAGTCACCATCTGGGCCGGGCCGTAATGATCAATGCCAAAGGTGACGATGCCCAACATGCACGTGCGTTGGGTGGCCAGGCTGCGCGCCGCCCGGTTAGGGCGGTAGCCCAGCTTGCGGATCGCGTCCTGGACGCGGCGGCGCGTCTCGTCGGAGACGTAAGGATGGCCGTTGACGACGCGCGACACCGTTTGCGATGACACGCCCACCGCCTGGGCGACGTCGTTCAGCGTTGCGCGCTTTGAGTCTGTCTCCGCCATGCTCTCCCCAGTCTCCAGAATCATTCTGCTAGCGCTAACATCATATCACGGGACAAAGCCGCAGGTCAAGCAGGGTGCGGCGCATAGCTCTCGCCTGCGGCGCGATTCAGATTCCCGACGCCTTGCCAAGCTTCGGAAGTCCCTGGCTGAGGTGCCGCCGGAGCGCGCAAAGATACGCGGCCCGGCGTCCCGGCGCATCCTGAAGGGCGCATGTCGGCTGTGGAGCGCGGTGCGTCACCGTGGGAGTGAGCCTCAAACCCCGCCCCTGCCGGGTCCACGAACATGCTGTTGCCAGAGAAGATCATGGCTGCTCAGCGAACGCTTCGCCCCTCAATCTCTCCTCGAGCCGAGCTGGCACATGATGGCGGGAGTCCACCAGCGGCAGTTCGATGGTTTGTCCCACCCTAAACCTCTCCCCGTCAGCAGGGCGGGGCTGAAAGTCTGCGCCCTGCTCCCTTCCCCCCACGAGGGGGGAAGGACCGGGGATGGGGGCTGAACCAGACCAAACCGTATACTTATTTCCGCCCCGATGTACCAGGGACGATCTGGCAGGTGCTTCTCCCCCTTCCCCCAGCAAAGCCAGGGGAAGGAGCCGGGAGATAGGGGCGTTCTGCAATCGCCCAACAGCCTGCTCGTGTACCCGTTCCTGCCGAACTGCTTGACTCGGTAGAGCAGAGTAGCATATACTGAGGGTATGTTTGCGCTAACAGCACGGCGCGGTATGCCCGGCGTTTGGCGATCCCGGTTTTCTGCACCAGGATCGCCACAGGGCCGGAGGCCCACGAGCGATCTGTCGAGTCATTGACAAGCTCCGCCAGCGAGCATAAGCTTAAGGTGTGCAAAAGGACGCCAGGTCTCGCGGAAGATGGCACCTTCGCCGAGCCACGTCTTTAAGCAGGAAGTCCCCACGCGGTGGGATCGCTTCCAGTAAGAATTGCCCGCATTGCTTACCTTCTAAGGAGGATTTTAAGATGCTGAGAAAAGCGGGACTTGTGATGGCTCTTGTCCTCGTGCTGACCCTGGCCCTGCCCACTGTGGCTTATGGCCAGGGCTCCGGGGGCCCCAAAGAAAAGTGGTGCAGTGGAGTCAAGATTGTCTTCTTCCCCGGCGGGCCAGCGGGCGGCGTCTTCGCCGTGAACGTCTACAACGGCGCGCTCCAGGCGGCCAGCGACCTGGGCGCTGATGTGGATTACGTCTGGTCAGACTGGGATCCGCAGAAGATGATCCAGCAGTTCGCCGAAGCCATGGCCATGAACCCGGACGGCATCGCCGTCATGGGTCATCCTGGCGAGGACGCCTTCGAGCCGCTGGTAGATGAGGCCGAAGCCAAGGGCATCATCGTCACCAGCCAGAACACCACCCTGCCGCGCATCGAAAGCAGGTACGCCGGTTCCGGCTTCGGCTATGTCGGCCAGGAGCTGTACGCCACCGGTTACAACCTGGGCAACGAGATCATCCGTCGCGCCGGGTTGGTATCGGGCGACCGGGCGATGGTCTGGGGCCTGCTCTCGCAGCCCACGCGCGGCCTGCGCACCCAGGGCGTCATTGACGCTTTTGAGGAAGCCGGCCTGACGGTGGACTACCTGGAGATCGACACGGCCACCAATGCCGATCCGCCCGCGGGCATCCCCAGCTTCGTGGCTTATGTCTCGGCCAACCCCGATGTCAAGGCCGTGGTCACCGATCACGGTGGCCTGACGGCGACGCTGCAATCGTACCTGGAAGGCGCCGGCAAAGGCCCGGATGACATCTACGGCGCGGGCTTCGACCTGTCGCCAGCCACCGTTGAGGCCATCCGCAGCGGCTACACCGACCTGGTCATTGATCAGCAGCAGTGGCTGCAAGGCTACCTGCCCATCCTGCAAATCTGCCTGACCGAAAAATTCGGCTTCTCCGGCCTGCATATCGACACGGGCGGCGGCTTCGCCAGCGCCGACAACATCGAAATGCTGGCTCCGCTGGTAGAGGCGGTCATCCGCTAACCCGATCCGGTTGCTGCTCTGGGGGCGAGTGTGCCACTCGCCCCCAAGATAGGCTGGTATCTCTGAGGAGCAGGCGGCCTGGCCCGTCGTGCCCGCAAGCCCGCGGCCAGTCGGGCAGTCTCTGGCCAGCAGAGTGCTTCACCCTACTCTCGCGCCGCTTGCTCCTCCAGCGTGAAAAGGAATGCTCAATGGGCAACATCCTCGAAATGCGTGGCGTCTGCAAGTCGTTTGGCGAAGTGCAGTCGCTGAGCGATATAGATTTTCGCGTCTGCGAGAACGAAATCGTCGGCCTGCTGGGCGACAACGGCGCGGGCAAGTCCACCCTGATCAAGATCATCACCGGCTATCACCGGCCCGACCGCGGCGAGATTCATTTTCACGGCCGGAAAGTGGAAAACCTGACCGTGCCGAAGGCGCGTGCGCTGGGCGTGGAGACAGTTTATCAGGAGCGCGCGCTGGCCGACCTGCAGACGCTGTGGCGCAACATCTTCCTGGGCCGCGAGCTGTGCAATCGCGCGGGCTTCCTCGATGTCAGCAAGATGAAGCGCGAGACACACCGCCTGATGGTCGAAGCGATGGAGTACACCTCTTCGGCGGTGAACCCCGACGCGGTGATCAAGACCTTCTCCGGCGGCGAGAAGCAGGGCGTGGCCATCACACGGGCGCTCTATTTTCACGCCGAGCTGGTCATCCTCGACGAGCCGACGATGGGCCTCTCGCTGCAGGAGACGCGCAAGCTGATTGACTTCGTGCGCGGCATCAAGAGCGCCGGCAAATCGGCCATTTTCATTGATCATAATGTGTTCCATGTGTACTCGGTGGCCGACCGCGTGGTAGTGCTCGATCGCGGGCGCGTGGCCGGGGAATTCCTGACCAGGGACATCACGCTGGATGACCTGATGGAAAAGATGTACCGGGTGGCGCAGACCGGCAGCCTGGACTGAACTGTTGGCCAAGACACATTCTCTAGGCACCTTTTAAGGAAGGGTTCTGCATGACCGCAGGCGTAGAAACTCCAAGGCAGGGAAGCACGGACCGTCTGTGGACGGCGCGCATAGCCCAGCACGTTCGCAAGAATGGGCTGCAATATGGCATTATCGGCGTCTTGTTTGGGCTGTGGCTCCTGTTCATTGCCGGCGCGCCCAACACCTTTCTCAAGCCCGACATTTACCGCGCCCTGATGACCTCGGTGCCCTACTGGGGTGTCATCGCCCTGCCCCTGACGATGGTCATCATCGCCGGCGATATTGACCTGTCGTTCATCTCGATCATGGCCGTGGGTATGGTCGCCTTCTGGCAAGTGTACGAGTGGACGGGCAGCCTGGGCGTGGCCTTCGTCGGCTGCCTGACGGTAGGCTTCCTGGTCGGGCTGCTCAACGGCATCATCATCGTCCGGCTGGGCATCCCCGCGCTCATCGCCACCATCGGCACGCAGTTCTTCTGGCGCGGCGTCGTCGAGGTCATTCGCGGTGGGCAGGGCGAGTCGCTGGTGCTGACCAAAGGCACCATCCTGCGCGACAGCCTGGTGGGCAAGATCAACGGTTATTTCCCCGCCCAGGTGATCTGGATGGTGCTGATCGGCATCGCCGTCTGGATGCTGCTCAACCGCCACAAATTCGGCGCGCACGTCTACCTGATCGGCGACAACGAGAACAGCGCCCGCCTGATGGGGGTCAACGTCGAGCGGACGCGCATGTTGCTCTTCGCGCTGGTGGGCCTGGCCGCCGCCTTTGGCGGCATCATCCAGAGCGTGGACGTGTGGTACTTCTGGCCAAACCTGGGCGAAGGCTACCTGATGAACACGCTGGCCGCCGTCTTTCTGGGCGGCACGTCAGTCTTCGGCGGCACGGGCACCATCCTGGGCACGTTTGTCGGGTGCTTCATCATCGGCGCCATCCAACCGGGCATCATCGCCATTGGCCTGACCGGTTACTGGACCAAGCTGATCTACGGCCTGATCATCACCGTGTCGGTCGCCATGCACACCATCTTGCGCAAGCGCATCAGCTAAGCGATCCCACACGCCCGCCCGCAGGAGCCAGTTGGGAGCGCGCCATACCTGACAAGGACAGCGCAATGACAGCAACACAGCCGACCTGGTGGACGATTGAACTGGAAGGGATGCCCGGCTTCGAGGCAGCCATGAAACGGGCCCACGCCTGGTTCGAAGGGGCGGTGCTCGACCGCCCGCCGATCCGCTTCGTAGCCCACAATGCCTTTGTCGAGCAGGCGAATCAGGATTACCCGTCTGACAACCTCAAAGATCGCTGGTTCGACGCCGAGTTTCAGGTCGAGACGTTCCTCAAATCCGTCGAAGGGCGGCGTTTTCACGGCGAAACGTTCCCCATTTTCTGGCCGAACCTGGGGCCAGAAGTCTACGCGGCCTTCTACGGCACGACGCTCGAATACGGCGAGGTCACTTCGTGGTCGGTGCCCTCTGTGCGGGCCTGGGACGACATGGCCCGCCTGAAGCTCGACATGGGCAACGAATACTTCACCAAGCTCGACGAAATCACGCGCCTGGCCCTCGAACGGCTGCGCGGCAAGGCGCTGATCGGCTACACCGACCTGCACCCCGGCGTGGACTGCGCCGCCGCCTGGCGCGACCCGCAGCAGTTCTGCATAGACCTGATCGAAAGCCCCGACGAGGCGCGCCAACTGATTGACATCGCCATCGGCGACTTCGAGCGCATCTATGATTATTACGACGCCATGCTCAAGGCCGCCGGCCAGCCTTCGGGAAGCTGGATGGGCATCCCGTCCTTCGGGCGGATGCACATCCCTAGCTGCGACTTTTCGTCGCTGATCTCGCCGCGCCTGTTCGAGCGGTTCTGCCTGCCGGTGTTGCAGCGCGAAGTGCAGACGATGACCCACAACGTCTTCCATGTGGACGGCAAGGGCGTCGCCCGGCACCTGGACATGATCCTCAGCGTGCCCGGCGTGCACGCCATCCAGTGGGTGCAGGGCGTGGGCGACGACCAGCCGATCATGCAGTGGGTGCCGCTGATCAAGGAGATTCAGGCCCGCGCGCCGGTCATCGTAGACCTCCACCAGAGCGAGCTGGACGACTTCATGGCCGCTGTCGAGCCGGAGGGCATCTTCCTGTGGATCGGCACGCACAGCGAAGAGGAAGAGCTGGACCTGCTCAAGCGCGTCGCGCGCTGGAACGGCAGGCGCGTCTTCTGAGCGAGTGGTCAGCGATCCGTTGTCGGCGGCCAGTGAGCAGTCTTCAGTGGCCAGGGATCAGCGCGGGGTTCTGGTAGGAGCGCTGCTCTGCTGCGCCCCGTGCTGCCCATTCATCACAATTCTGGAACGCATCTTTGCCCGGCATCCAGTGCCACCCAGACACCTACCACAGACCGCTGATCGCCGATCATCGAAAACTGATCATCGAAAACCGATCGCCGGTCACGCACACTTCCAACCAGAAAGGCTTATCCCATGAAACCACGCGAGCGCATCTTGGCCGCCCTGAA
Organism: Anaerolineae bacterium; assembly: GCA_023382715.1. GTDB lineage: Bacteria > Chloroflexota > Anaerolineae > Aggregatilineales > Aggregatilineaceae > UBA2029. The sequence continues at coordinate 3,703 of JAHDWP010000005.1, read as the reverse complement.
CCATGAAGAACCAGACCGCTGCCCGATGCAGGTCAGCTTCACGCCGGAGTTCGCCGACCGTCTGCGCGCCGACCTGCAGATGAAGGGCCAGAGCGTCCACAATCCGCACGGCGGCGGCAACACCTACGAGTTGGAGCGAGCGCTGGGCGAGGATATGCTGCTCACTTCGGTCGGCTGGGCCAACTCGTACTACCAGCAGCCGGGCGCGTACATTGACGAATGGGGCATCGGCTGGGCCTCCCATCCCTACGAGACGCCCTTTGGCGTGGGCCACTACACCGAGATCGTCTCGCACCCGCTGGCCGGCGACAAGGCGCTGCTCTCCTACAAGCCGCCCGACCCGCACCGCCCAGAGCTATACGCCGAGGCCGAGCGCGTGGTGCGCGACTTCCAGGACGACTACTGGATCGTCGGCGTGACGGTGACGACTATCTTCGAGACGGCCTGGGCGCTGCGCGGCCTGCAGCAGATGCTGGTGGACTTTGTCGAAGACCCCAACCTGGCCGACGCGATCCTGGAGATACCCTACCAGTATCACCTGACCGCCGCCAAAAAGCTGGTGCAGATGGGCGTGGACATGATCTGGACGGGCGACGACGTGGGCGCGCAGCAGGCCATGCTCATCTCGCCGCGCCACTGGCGGCGCTTCCTCAAGCCGCGCATGGCCCACTTCATCGCCGAACTCAAGGCGATCAACCCGGCGCTCAAGGTCGCCTATCACAGCGACGGCAACATCCTGCCGATCATCCCGGAGCTGATCGAGATCGGCCTGGATATTCTCAATCCCATCCAGCCGGCCAGCATGGACCCCGCCGAGATCAAGCGGCAGTTCGGCGACCGGCTGTGTTTCTGGGGCAGCATTGACGAGCAGCACACTCTGCCCTACGGCTCGCCGGACGACGTGCGCGCCGAGGTGCTGAAGCGCCTGCGCACGCTTGGCAAAAGCGGCGGGCTGATCATCGGCCCCACGCACCACGTGCAGCTCGACACGCCGCTGGAGAACTTCTGGGCGATGATCCACACCGTTCGCGAGACGGCCTACCGCGATCTGTGAGCGGGGGCGCTGGGGGGAAGCAGAGCACAGGCTGGGCGGAATGCCCCTGCCCGGCCAGGTCAGGGGGGGAATGCCATGCCAGCCGGTCAAAGTTCCCCTCTCCAGCCGAGCTGGAGAGGGGAACTTGGCGGAAAAGGCAATCGCTTGCGGGAGGGTTCGAAGCTCTCCCCCGCACTGGAGGTATACATGCCTGAAGGACACACTCCATGACACTCATCCCCAAGGAGCGCATGCAGCGGGCGCTGCGCTACGAGCCGGTTGACCGCCTGCCTACCCAGATCAACTACACCGGCGCGGTGGGCGAGCGCCTGGCCGCCCACTTCGGCGTGACACGCGCCGACCTGCCCAACCGCCTGGGCAACCATCTGCTGCGCGTGGACATCAGCCATACCCCGCGCCTGAGCGACGACGGCAAGGTCGTTTACGACTGGTGGGGTGCGGGCTTCGACACGGAAGAAGAGGGCTACTTCATCCGTCACAGCCCGCTGGCGGAGAACCCGGACCTCGACGCCTTCCCCTGGCCCGACCCGCACGCCCCCGATCTGCTGCGCGACGCCGAGCGAGCCATCGCTGCCGATGCAGGCCAGCATTTCGCCGCGCCCAACTTCGGCTTCGCCCTGTTCGAGCGGGCTTACACCCTGCGCGGCTTCGACACGTTCCTGGCGGACATGGCCCTGGACCCCGACTTCGCCGGAGAGCTGCTGGATCGCATCACGGCCATCCAGGAGACGCTGATCCGCCGCTTTCTGGTCCTGGGCGTGGACGGCCTCTACTTCGGCGACGACTACGGCGCGCAGAAGCACACGCTCTTCTCGCCGCGCATGTGGCGCGCGCTGATCAAGCCCCGCCTGGCGCGGCTGTTCGCGCCGGCGCGCGAGGCCGGGCTGCCCGTGCTGATGCATTCCGACGGCGACATCGCCACCATCCTGCCCGACCTGGTGGAGATCGGGCTGACGGCGCTCAACCCGGTGCAGCCGGAGGTGATCGATCATGGCTGGCTGCGGACGACCTTCGGTGAGCGGCTGGCCTATTACGGCGGCGTCTCGACGCAGACAGTGCTGCCGCACGGCTCTTCGGCGGAAGTGCGCGAGGCCGTGTTCGCGGCGGCGCGCGCCCTGGCCCCCGACGGCACGGGGCTGGTCATCGCGCCTTCGCACCGTATGATGCAGGACATCCCGCTGACGAATGTCGAGGCGCTGCTGGACGCTTTCGCCGAACTGGAGGGAGATGCATGGCGTTAAGCGAGACGGACGAGCGGATCGCGCACGTGCGGACGGCGTTTGCGGCGCTCTACAGCGGGGAGCCGGTCCTCTGGGCGCAAGCGCCGGGCCGCGTTGACCTGATGGGCAGTCACACCGACTACAACGAGGGCTATGTGCTGACCATGCCCATTGACCGCACCACGTGGATCGCTGCCCGCCCGCGCGACGACCGCCAGGTGGCGGTGCACTCGCTCAACATCGAGGGCGGCGAGACCTTCAGCCTGGACGGTGACATCCAGCGCAGCACGGCGGTCCCCTGGACAGACTACGTGCGCGGCGTGGCGAAGGTGCTGCAGGACGAGGGCTATGCCCTGCGCGGCTTCGACGGGCTGGTGCACAGCACAGTGCCCTTCGGCAGCGGGCTTAGCTCATCGGCGGCGCTGGAGGTGGCGACAGCGACGCTGTTCAACGAGCTGAGCGGGCTGGGCCTCGACCCGGTGCGGCTGGCCGTGCTCTGCCAGCGGGCGGAGAACACCTTCGTCGGCGTCAACTGCGGCATCCTCGACCAGTACACGTCGGCGGCAGGGCGGGCCGGGCACGTCCTGCTGCTCGACTGCCGCCACCTGGCGCACACCGTCGCCCCCATTCACCCGGACATCCGCATCGTCATCTGCGATACGCGCTACAAGCGCGCCCTGACCGGCTCCGAATACCCGCAGCGCCGCGCCCAGTGCGAAGCGGGCGCGGCGACCCTGGCACCGCGTTACCCCGGCGTGCGCACGCTGCGCGACGTAACTCTGGAGCAGTTGGACGCGGCGCGTGAGGCGCTCGACGAGACCGTCTACCGGCGCAGCCGCTTCATCGTCCAGGAGAATCAGCGCGTGCTCGACCTGGCGGCGGCGCTGCCAGAGAAGGGCGCGGCAGCGCTTGCCGCGCTGACGGCGGAGTCATTCGCCGGTGCGCGCGACCTGTACGAGATCGTCGTGCCGCAGATGGAAGCGATGCTCACCGCCATACACGGCGCGCCCGGCGTGCTCGGCGCGCGGCAGGCGGGCGCGGGCTTCGGGGGGTGCCTGGTGGCCTTTGTCGAGCGCGATTGCGTGGGCGATTTCGGCGCGCACGTCTGCGCCGCCTACCGGGAAGCGACCGGCATCGAGAGCGCGGTTTACGCGGTCGAAGCTGCGCCCGGCGCGGGGCTGCTGGCGGTGGAGTAGCGGGGAGAGAAATTCACCGCCGAGAGGACAAGAGCAGGCTTCCGAAGTCTGCGGAGACTTCGGAAGCCTGCTCTTCTGCCCTTCTCTCTGCGCCCTGGCTTACCTCACCCCCAGCCTCGCTACGCTCGGCTTGCCCCCTCTCCATTCGAATGGAGAGGGGGCGGCGAGGCGCACCAGCGCCGAGCGGGGGTGAGGTCCGTAGGGGCGTATTGCAATACGCCCCTACGGGAACA
>JAHDWP010000004.1 GCA_023382715.1 Anaerolineae bacterium | reverse complement strand
CCTCCAAGGGGAGAAGGGGAGCAAGGCGCGTCAGCGCCGAGCGGGGGTGAGGTCAGCCGGGGCGCAGCAGAGCTTTACCTCACCCCCAGCCGCGCGGCGCTCGGCTTGCCCCTCTCCGCGTGTGGAAAGGGGGCTTCAGAGGGAGAGGCGTGCACAACCAGGCTTAAGTTGGCACACATGGGAAGAAACGAAGCGGCCCCCATCCCCCAACCCCCTGAAGGGTGCAGGGCCGGCGCGAATGGGAGATAATGGAGCCGGAGAACGACCAGACGTGCACAAGGAGCCGCCATGAAAGAGGCACAACGTCGCGTGGCGGAGGGCATCCTCTTCACCGACTTCTACCAACTGACGATGGCCCAGCTTTACTATCGCACGGGCCTGCACGAGAAGACGGTGCAGTTCGATCACTTCTTCCGCGACAATCCCGATTACGGCGCGCACAAAGCGGGCTACTGCGTCAACGCCGGGCTGGAATGGCTGCTCGACTGGATGACCGAGGCGCACCTGACCGCCGAAGATCTCGAATACCTGCGCGGGCAGCGCGGGCGCACCGGCGAGCGCCTCTTCGCCGACGACTTTCTGGGCTGGCTGGGCACCAACGGCACCTTTGAGGGCCTGACGCTGCACGCCATCCCCGAAGGGCGCGTCGTGCATCCCAACGTCCCGCTGACCATCGTGCAGGGGCCACTGGTGCCCGCCCAACTGCTCGAAACCGCGCTGCTCAATCATCTCAACTACCAGACGCTGATCGCCACCAAAGCCGCACGGATGCACTTCAGCGGGCGCGGGCGGCTGCTGCTGGAGTTCGGCGTGCGACGCGGTCACGACCGGGGCGCAAACGCCGGCACGCGCGCGGCGCTGATCGGCGGGGCAGATTTCTCGTCCAGCGTGGGTATCTCGCGCGTGCTGGGCTACCCGCCCAAAGGCACGCACGCCCACAGCATGGTGCAGGTCTTCATGGCGCTGGGCATGGGCGAGCTGGGGGCGTTCCGCGCCTACGCAGAGAGCTACCCCGACGACTGCCTGCTGCTGGTGGACACCATTGACTCGCTCGACAGCGGCATCCCCAACGCGATCACCGTCTTCGAGGAATTGCGCCGCAAGGGGCACGAGCCAGTCGGTATCCGCCTGGATTCCGGCGACCTGGCCTATCTGAGCATCCAGGCGGCCAGGCTGCTCGACGATGCGGGCTTCCCCGATACGACCATCGTCCTCTCCAACAACCTCGACGAGCTGGTCATCTGGCAGATCATCACTCAGATTCGGGACGAAGCGCCGCGCTGGGGCCTCGACGCCGATCACCTGATCAGGCGGCTGGCTTTCGGCGCGGGGACGCGGCTGATCACCTCGTGGGGCGAGCCAGCCCTGGGCGGCGTGTACAAGCTGGTGGCCGTGTGCGACACGGGCCGCTGGACACCGGCGATCAAACTGTCGGATTCGCCGGACAAGACGCCCAACCCCGGTCACAAGCGCGTGTGGCGCATCTATGATGAGCGCGGCAAGGCGACCGCCGATCTGCTGAGCCTGGCCGACGAAGACCCGCGCACAGCGGACAGGCTGCTGCTGCGCCACCCGGCGGATCGCGCCAAGTGCCGGGCGCTGGCGCACCAGGAGATCTCCGGGGTCGAGCCGCTGCTGGTCGAGGTGCTGCGCGAGGGGCGGCTGGTTTACGACCTGCCCACCATCGAGGAGATGCGCGCCCTGCGCCGTGCCGACACCGAGCGGCTCGACCCCGGCGTGCTGCGCCTGGTCAACCCGCACATCTATCACGTATCGCTCACCCAGGCGCTGTGGGACCTCAAGCAATCGCTGATTGGGGCGGCGGCTGATCAGAGTCAGTGAGCCGCCGGACAGCGAGGTGCACGCGCGGTCACTGCTCGAACGGCCAGGTATCGCTTTCGTCCAACGCGCGGGCAGCCGTCCAACAGGCGTTGGCGGCCCGCTCCAGGGCATCTGGCACGATGGCCCGGAGCGTGTCGCTGTTTTGCCGCCAGTGAGGGATCAGGCCGGTGGAGCGGTCGTAGCCCATCAGGGCGACGGCGCGCAGATCGCGGTCGCGCAGAATGGCCAGCTCGTCCACTGTCAGCAGGGTCTTGCCCAGCAGCCCCAGGTCGGGGCGCGCGTCGGCAACGCGCTCCATGACGCGCACGGCATCGGGGTGCGGGTAATAATAGGCGTAGGGGCTGATGCCGTGCCGCGTCACCCAGCACAGCTCGCCCGCGCCAACCTGATCCACCACCACCCACAGCGCCTCTTTCCACGCCTCGCCATAAGCCGTCGCCAGCACGTCGGCGCCGGTGCAGGTCGCCGTGCCCGTGCCGGTGAAGGCCAGCACAACTTCGGTGGATTCCAGCGGATGGCGGGCCAGCGCGTGGGCCAGCCCCAGCAGCACGGCCACGCCCGACGCATTGCCGACGGCCCCGTCGGCATTCGGCCCGGTTTCGTCGGCCACGGCCAGCCCCGCCGCGCCCAGCGCCGAAAGCCCCAGCAACGCCCGCAGCCCGCGCCAGCGCGCCTGGCGCCCTGCCAGCACAGACAGCACGCCCCCGGTGAGCGCCATCAGCGTGAGGCCGCCCAACGTATAGGGCAGGTAGTGGGCGATGCGCCCGCTCGTCGTCAGGCGATGAACGCCCGAATCGAGGTGCGCCACGAAGACAACGCGCCGCTCGATCTTGCGGCGGGGCGGGATGCGCACGATCACATTGCCGGACTCGCCGCGCGGCAGCCAGGTCTCCCAGACAGAGGGGCGGGCCAGAAATGCATCGCGACTCATGACGCTCAGCGCGATGGACAACAGCCCGCCGCTGATCTGGGCCTGGCGGCTCCGGCGCAGCCCAAAGAGCAGACTCAGCCCGGTCAGGACTGCCAGCGGCGCGATACGTACGCGGAATCCGGTCACGCTGCGAAATGGCTGGTTGACCAGCTCCCAGTCGCGGTTCAGGCGGCGAATCGTCTCGTGAACATACGCCGCCGCTTCGCGCTCTCCTGGGCTGGTCGGGCGGCGCGGCCCGATGTTCACGCTCAGATGGCGAACGGTCTCCAGCAGGCGCTCGGCTTCTAATTCATGGGGCAGGTTTGGGTCGGGCACGGTCGGTTTTCCTATGACTGTGCGCAGTCAGGTGCCCCCCAAGTATGCCGCAAGTGGCCGGAAAAGGCACATCACCGGGGCGCGTCGGGCGTTGGGAGCGGGATTCTCTGAACCGCAGAGGCGCAGAGACAGAGACTCTACCCGCGCTCGCTCGCCCTTAGCGCTGATCCGTTGCCTCAAAACTTGTGGGGGGCTGAAATAGAATCCGCAGAATCGGCAGCGTGCCCGGCAGGGGCGTATCGCAATACGCCCAACTGCCTCCCCATTAGCCGCGCGCCTCCACGCGATCGCGGGAACCTTTGCGCGCCCGCCAGCGTCTATGGCATAGCACGCAAGAGAATTCGCACCGTCCGGCGCTGCCTAGTGTCGTGGAGAGAATATCATGAAACGTACCATCACCTGCTTATTGCTGCTGGCACTGCTCACGGTCGGAATCGGTCCGGCGTTGGCCGCCCTCGATGCTCCCGCCCAGGCACACCAGCCATTCCTGCTCGACGAGGGCGTGATCATCGAATCGCACCGCGTGAACGTGGAGATTGGCGACCAGGTGGCCACGACGCGCATCGAGCAGGTCTTCTACAACGACAGCGCGCGCATCGCCGAGGGGACGTATGTCTTCCCGCTGCCCGCTGGCGCTGCCGTGTCGAACCTGGTCATGTGGGTGGATGGCAAGCCGATTGAGGCGCGGATTCTCGACGCCGGCGAAGCGCGCGCCATCTACGACGAGATCGTGCGCCAGATGCGCGACCCGGCCCTGCTCGAATACGTCGGCGCGGGAGCCATCCAGGCCAGCGTGTTCCCCATCCAGCCCTTCTCCAAAGTCAGGATCGAGATCGAGTACGGCCAGCTTCTGCCGGTCGAAGATGGGCTGGTGCGCTACGTGTATCCGCTGCGCACCGATCACCTGACCCGCCGCCCGGTCGAGCGGCTCAGCATCAGCGTCAGCGTGCGCTCAAACGACCCGATCAGCACCATCTACTCGCCCACGCACCCGGTCGCCATCTCGCGCGACGGGCAGTACGCCTTCCGCGCCGGCTACGAGGGCGGCTACGTGCGTCCCGACGGCGACTTCGCGCTGTACTACGGGCTGGCCCGCGAGGAGATCAGTGCCAATCTGCTGAGCTACCGCGAGAGCGCCTATGAAGACGGCTTCTTCACCCTGCTGATCACGCCGCCGGTGAGCGCCGACTCCGAACGCATCGTCGCCAAGGATGTGATCATCGTGCTCGATCAGTCCGGCTCGATGCACGGCGAGAAGTGGGACCAGGCCCGCGAAGCCGTCAAGTTCGTGCTGAACAACCTCAATCGCCGCGACCGCTTCAACCTGGTCGTGTTCAGCACCGGTTACCGCGTCTTCGCCGAGGATATGCAGTCGGTCAGCGCGGCGGCGGAGGCGAAGGAGTGGATTGCCGGGCTGGAAGCGCTGGGCGGCACGGACATTGACGGCGCGCTGCGCGAAGCGATGCGCCTGGCCGACCGCGAGCGCCCGACGGTGATACTTTTCCTGACCGACGGCCTGGCGACCGAGGGCGAAACCGATACGACCGCCATTCTCGATAACGTAGAGAGGGCTGCCCGACCCAACGTGCGCATCTTCACCTTCGGCGTGGGCGACGATGTGGACACCCTCCTGCTCGACCAGCTTCACCAGGCGTTTCGCGGCGCGGGCACCTACGTGCGCCTCGGCCAGCGCATTGACGAGGAAGTGAGCAGCCTCTACAACAAGATCAGCGCGCCGGTGCTGACCAACGTGCGGCTGGAAGTGGACGGCGTGCGCGCCGAGGAAATGTTCCCCGCCGCGCCGCTGCCCGACCTGTTCGCCGGGACGCAGCTCATCATCACCGGGCGCTATCGCGACGGCGGCCCGGCGACGGTGCGCCTGGTTGGCGAGTTGGACGGCGAGCGCAAAGTCTACACTTACGAGGTTCGCTTCCGTGAGAGGGCCGGCGGCGAGGTCTTCATCCCCCGCCTGTGGGCGACGCGCAAGATCGGCGCGCTGCTCAACGCCATCCGCCTGCACGGCGAAGACCCGGAGCTGGTGGACAGCATCATCCGCCTGAGCATCCGCTACGGGATCATCACGCCGTATACGTCCTTCCTGATCACCGAAGACGACATCTTCACCCAGCAGGGGCGCGAGGAAGCGCAGATGCTCTTCGAGGCCGAGGCGGACGCTTCGTTCGCCGCGCCGTCGGGCGGGGCGGCAGTGGACGCCGCGCAGACCACCGCGAACCTGGCCGGAGCCGAAGCTCCGGTCGCGGCCCCGACGATGACCTTCCGCGACGAGACAGCCGCCCCAGGTGACGCAGAGAAGTACGCCGCAGCCGGCGGCCAGCCCCTGCGCTACGTGGGCGACCGGACGTTCGTCTGGCGGGATGGCGTGTGGATGGACACGCGCTACGACGCCGACACAATGACCCCTCACCAGGTCGCGTTCCTCAGCGACGCCTACTTCGCCCTGCTCGATCTCGATCCGCAGATCGGCGAGTTTCTGGCGCTCGGCGAGCGGGTGCTCTTCGTCTGGGAAGGGCAGGCTTACGAGATCGTGCCGGAGTAACCAGCGGGCCTTCCCCTCATCGCCGTCTCGACTGCCCCGGCTGCCCGAACGTTTAGGCAGCCGGGTTCGTTGAGTGTGCGCAGGTTGTCAGCAGCTCACTGAGTGCCAGGCAGAGGTGAGATTTCGTAGGGGCGTATTGCAATACGCCTCTACGGCGGCGGCAGATGATCCGCTGACAACCTGTTCGTGGATCCGTCCATGCTGCGCCGCTTGTGGTAGGAAGGAAGCGGGACTACAATGCGCTCAGATGGATTGGAGGCTGCGAGGAGCGGACGATGCGACGAGGATGGCTGCTGCTGGCGCTGGTAGTGCTGCTGTTGGCGGCGTGCGGTGATGACGACAAGGACGGGGGCGGCTCTCAGCTCGGCCTGTTCGATTGGAGCCGCGCCCCGGATGCGATCGTCGTCCGTCTGGATAACCGCCCCCTGGAAGACAGTCCAGCTTCCCTGCTCAACAGCATTCCGCCGTGCACGCTGTGGGGAGATGGTCGCGTGGTGTGGACCACGGTGGGGGAATATGGCGCAGAAGACATCCTGGAAGCGCGCGTGACCGATGACGCGGTCATCCGCGCCTTTCTGGAAGACATCATCGGGCGCGGCTTCTACGAATGGGAAGATGAGCTGATCCTGTCCAGCGAAGTCAGCCCGGTGATCGAGAGCATCACCGTATCGCTCTACAACGAGACGCGCACTGTGCGCCGCTATAGCTCCTGGCCGCAGAACAGCTACAACCACATCCTGGAACGCTGCGAGCGGTTGAGCAGCACGCCGGTGCGCGTGCTGCCGGCGGCGGGCTGGGTGAGCGCCTACGAAATCCCGCGCGACTCCGCCGCTCCGTCCTGGTTATGGCCGCCCGACGCCCCTTTCACGCTGCGCGAGCTGGCCGCGAGCCAGGAAGAGCGCTGGCTGGAACACCAACTGGCCACCGACATCTGGCTGAGCGCGCGCGAGCGCCAGGGCAATATGCAGGTCGTGGAGCGCGGTGGAGCCGCGTACCAGGTGGCGATTGTCGTCCCCGGTTATTCGCGTGACGCAGCCGCCGCCCCCGCTGAGGCAACCAACCCCAGCTCGTGACGTTGCACAGCAGGGTCGCGTGCGCGTGATGCCAGAGCGCCATTGCGGCGCTCTGCTGTTGCTTTCTGGCAGGGAAACGGCTGCCAGTCGCCATTTGTGAGCGCTCGCGGCGGTGCGTACAATAATGAGCAGTAACGGGTAGATACTTGAGCAAAGGATTTTGACAATGCTTCGCTCCGCCCTCCTCTATCTCTCTCGGGCCAACTGGGCCAAATCCCTCATCACCAACATCGGCCCGGCGCGCCGCAGCGCCGAGCGTTTCGTCGCCGGCGAAACGCTGCCCGAAGCCGTCGAAGCGGCCCGCCGCCTGAACGGTGACGGGCTGGAGGTCGCGCTCGACCATCTCGGCGAAAGCGTGACCGACGAACAGGGCGCTGTCCAGGCAGCGCAGGATTACCTCAACCTGCTGGACGCCATCGCCAACAACGGCGTGCGCGCGACCGCGTCGCTCAAACTGACGCAGCTTGGTCTCGACATCAGTGAGCAACTGTGCCTGGATAACATGCGCCGCATCCTGGAGCGCGCCAAAGAGATCGGCAACCACATCACCATTGACATGGAAAGCTCCGATTACGTGGACAGCACGCTGCGCGTCTTCCGGGCGCTGCGCCAGGACTTCACCAACGTGGGCACGGTCATCCAGGCGTACCTGTTGCGCAGCGAAGAGGACATGCGCGCGCTGGCGGCAGAAGGGGCGTTCGTCCGCCTGTGCAAGGGCGCGTACAAAGAGCCGCCCGACCGCGCCTTCCCCAAGAAAGCTGCTGTAGACGCGAACTTCGTGCGCCTGATCGAGCTGTTCCTGAGCGAAGAGGCGCGCGCTGCGGGCGCTTTCCTGGCGATTGCCACCCACGACGAGAAGATAGTTGACGCCGCCAAAGTGTACATCCGCGCCCATAACGTGCCCTATGACAGTTTCGAGTTCCAAATGCTCTACGGCATCCGGCCCAGCCTGCAGGCCCAGCTTCGCGATGACGGCTTCACCGTGCGCGTGTATGCGGGCTACGGGACGGAGTGGTATCCTTTCTTCATGCGCCGCCTGGCCGAGCGTCCGGCCAACGTGTGGTTCATCGCCAGCAATTTCTTCCGCCGCTGATGCCGGCCCAGCATTCACAGGGAGTCGCGCGTGCCGTTCGAGATTGAGAGCGAGCACTTCGGTGCTGTCAAGGTCATCGTCCCCGGCGTGTTCAGGGACCACCGGGGCTATTTCATGGAAGCCTACCGGCGCGACGCCTTCGCCGCGCTGGGCATCCCCGACGAGTTCGTGCAAGACAACCAGTCCTCTTCCGTGCGGGGGGTGATCCGCGGCCTGCACTTCCAGTGGGATGCGCCGATGGCCAAGCTGATGCGCGTGGCGACGGGCCGCGCCTTCCTGGTGGCGGTGGACATCCGCCAGGGGGCGCCGACGCTCGGCCAGTGGTTCGGCATCGAGGCGTCGGCGGAGGACCAGCGCCAGCTCTGGGCGCCGGCGGGTTTCGCGCGCGGGTTCTGCGCGCTGTCAGAGGTGGCCGTCGTCTACTATAAATGCACGGCGCTCTACAACCCGGCGGCGGAGAGCGGCATCCGCTGGGACGATCCGGCCATCGGCATCACCTGGCCGGTGACTGATCCCATCCTCTCGGAGAAAGACGCCCACGCACAGCTTCTGGCTGAGTGGCTGGCCCGGCCAGAAGCGGCCAGCTTCGTCTATCCGTAGCGAGCGGACAGCGTGATTCAGTTGTCAGTGATCGGTGTGGAAGTGGGAGAGCCAGCCTGCGGCCAGATTGCCCAACCTACCCCTGACTGACAATTGATCATCGGCGACTGATCGCTGAGAGCCGACGCTGCTCATAGCGCCCTTCCCCCAAAAAGACACGAGGCCCCGCAAGGCCCCGTGTGCTGTCTGAACAGGGAAAGGCTACTGCTGCGACATCAGCAGCTTCATATACTGGGCGCGCTCGAAGCCGAACGGATCGGGGATGTTCTGCTGGCTCAGCTTGCCCCGGAACTCGTCCAGCGACCGGTAATCCTTCGTCTCCATCCAGCCTTGCATCTCCAGCAGCATGGTCGAGAGGTAGGGCAGACCGTTTTCCAGCAGGCAGGAAGCCACCTGCACCGCCGAAGCGCCCGCCAGGATCGCCTTGATGACATCGCGCCCGCTGTGCACGCCCGTGTTCAGCGCCAGGTCCATCTGCGTGCGCCCGTAGAGCAGCGCCACCCAGCGCAACGGGACTTTCATCTCGCGCGGCGCGCTGAGCACCATGTCGTTGGCCAGCGCTTCGCTGTCCACGTCAATGTCCGGCTGGAGGAACCGGTTGAACAGCACAACCGCCTTCGCGCCGCGCTTTTCCAGCTCGCGCACAATATTGGGCGTCGAGGTGTAGTAAGGGCTGAGCTTGACGGCGACCGGAATCGAGACGATCTGGGCGACACTCTCCACGATGTCGAACAGGCGCTGCTCAAGCTCGCTCCCGGACACGTTGGGATCGGTCGCCACGACGTAATAGTTGATCTCCAGGCCGGCCACGCCAGTTTCCTCAAGCTGCCTGGCATAGCTGGTCCACGAGCCGGGCGAAGCGGCGTTCAGGCTGGCGAAGATGGGCATCTTGACGGCGCGGCGCGCTTTCTCGACCCACATCAGGTGCTCGCGCGGGCCGCCCGACTCGATGGGCGGGTAGAATGCCGACTGAATCTCCGGCGAGATGTAGGCGGCGCGCTCCATGAAGTCGGCCATGGTCATCTCGTCGTGCAGGATCTGCTCCTCAAACAGCGAGCGAATGATCAGGGCGCCGGCCCCGACTTCTTCCGCCCTCTTGACTTTATCCACATAATTCGAAATCGAGCTGGCAGCTACAATGAGGGGATTCTTCAGGGCAATGCCCATATAGGTAGTCGTTAGGTCGGCCATCTTTACTCCTTGGCAATCTCATTACCGCTTATGCAGCTACTATACCCGGTTCGCCGGGCGCTCAGCAGTGACAAATACTAGAGTCTGTGCGTGACGATAGGCACCACTTGGGCGGCGACCGCCCCGCTCCAGGGCGCGGCGGGACGGAGCTTCGGCGCTGTCAGCCCTCTATCTTCCGCAGCGAATCCCCTTATAATGGCGGGTAGAAAGCGACACGTTTCGTCCAGCGGAACCTTGCGCGGCTGTTGAGCGTCCTAAGAGCGTATGGTCTTGAGTGAGGGAGTGTTGACCGTGAACGAGATACTTGCATGGGGAACGCGAATCGGCGTTGCGGCCCTGGCTGCAACGCTGCTCGCCGTGACGACTCAATCGCTGGCCCAGGAGGGCGCAGAGTTGCTGCCGCCGCAGGTGATCGCGGTACAGCCCTATCCGGGCGAAGAAGTGCTGGCCGACCAGCCGGTAACACTGGTCTTTGACCAGGCGATGGACGCGGCCAGCGTTGAGGCGGCGTGGCAGATGGAACCCGCCGCATCGCTGGAGTTCACCTGGACGGACGCGCGCACGCTGCGCGCCATCCCCGCCGGCGGCTGGCAGCGCGCGACACGCTACGCCGTCACCCTGGGGACGGGCGCGCAGTCGGCGGACGGGGTGGCGCTCGCCGAGCCGCATGAGTCCTTCGTGCAGACTATCGGGCGGCTGGAAGTGGCCGCGGTGATCCCGGCAGGCGGCGCAGAAGGTGTGGCCGCCGACGCGACGATCACCGTCTCCTTCAACCGCCCGGTCGTGCCGCTGGTCTCCACCGGCGAGCTGGAAGGGCTGCCCGATCCGCTGCAATTCGAGCCAGCGGTTGAAGGACAGGGCGAATGGATCAACACGTCCATCTACCAGTTCACCCCGGCCAAGCCGCTGACCGGCGGCACCACTTACACGGCCCGCGTCGCGGCGGGCCTGACCGATGTGCTCGGCGCGACGCTCGACGAGGCCTACACCTGGCAGTTCAGGACGCTGGCCCCCCAGGTCCTCAACGTCTCGCCGCGCTCCAACCAGAGCAACATCCTGCTGGAAGCGCCGGTGAGCATCGAGTTCAGCCAGCCGATGGATCGCGCCAGCACGGAGGCGGCGTTCGCCCTGCTCTTCGGCGGCGAGCGCGTGGCGGGCAAGTTCACCTGGTCGGACGACAGCCGCCGCCTGACCTTCCAGCCGGACGCGCTGCTGCGCCTGGAAGCCAGCTACCTGATCACCCTCGCGCCGACCGCGCGGGGCATCAGCGGTGAGGCTACGCTGAAGGAAGGGCTGTCCTACGCCTTCAGCACCGTGCCTGCGCCGGGCATCGCCTACACCGACCCGACCAACGGTGCGCGCGATGTCTATCCCGGCGGCGGGGTGAGCATCGTCTTCAAATCGCCAATGAACACCGAAACCTTCGCCGACAAGGTGGAGATCGTCAGCCCGGAGGGGGTGATCTGGAAGCCGGTCGTCGGCGGTAATCAGTCGCTCTATCTGGACTTCACCACGCAGCAGGAGACGACCTACACCATCCGCTTCAGGCGCGGCGCGCAGGACGTGTACGGCAACACCATCGAGACGGACTACACGTTCAGCTTCGTCACCGGCGTCATTGACCCCTGGGCCTCGCTGCCCACCTACGAGCGCTTCATGCTCACCAGCGCCTACCGCGACGACACGCGCATCGCCATGCGCGTCGCCGCCAGGCCGACCGTGCGCTTCTGGCTGCACGCCATTGACACGTCGCAGATCGGCACGGCCATGCGCGCCTATTACGACGACATAGATCGCCTGGCTCGCCGCAGCAAGCTGCTGCGCGAGTGGACGCAGACACTCGACGCCGGGCCAACGCTCTACGGCGTAGATGAGGTGCTGCTCGCCTCCGAGCAAGGGGGCAAGCTGGCCCCCGGCGTCTACCTGCTGCGCGCGCAAGGCCCGCGCAGCCGCGACCCAGAGATGATGGCCCTGGGCGTGGTCACCGCCAACCTGACGGTCAAACGAGGCCCGGACGAGATGCTGATCTGGGTGACCGACATCCAGAGCGCCGAGCCGGTTGCCGGCATCGCCGTGCGCCTCTATGACGGGGAGGGCAGGCAGGTCGGCGGCGGCGAAACCGGTGCTGATGGCGTCGTGCGCCTGCCTGTAGACCTGTATCCCAGCCGCGACACGTTCGTCTACGCCGTCGCCGAGGGCGTGGATACGTACGGCGTGTGGATGTCGTGGGGCGAGAGCGAGCTGCCCGAAACCGCCGGGCACCTCTACACCGATCGCCCGATCTACCGCCCTGGCGAGACGGTGTACTTCCGGGGCGCGGTGCGCGACCGCCAGGACATGACCTACAGCGTGCCGTCCGCCAGGAGCGTGTACGTCTCCATTGACGTGAACTGGGGCGGGCAGATGCTCTTTGAGGGCGACCTGCCGCTGACAGAGTTCGGCACGTTCAACGGCGAGATCGCCCTGCCCAATGACGTGCAGCTTGGCCAGGCGAACATCAACGTCCAGGTGAACGGTCGCTACGCTGCCCAGGTGTCGTTCACCATCGCCGAGTTCCGCGTGCCGGAATACAAGGTGGCGGTGACGCCGGACTACGACCAGATCGTCCAGGGCGACTCGCTCAAGGCGGCGGTCGCCGCCTCGTACTACTTCGGCGGGCCGGTGAGCGACGCGCAGATGTCGTGGAACGCAGTCGGCCAGACGGCCTGGTTCAGCTACAGCGGCCCAGGGCGCTACTCGTTCAGCGACGGGACGCAGGACTATTTCGACTGGGTGACCCTGGGGAGCGGCAGCGCGATCACCGACACCAACGGCCAGGTGATCGTCTCTCTGCCGGACACGCGCGCCCCCTCGCGCCGTCCGATGACGATCAGCATCGAGAGCCAGGTGTGGGACGAGAGCGGCCAGGTGATTAGCGGGCGGACATCCGTGCTGGCCCACCCCGCCGCTGTCTATGTGGGGCTGCGCACCGACCGTTACTTCGGGCGCGAGGGCCAGCCGCTAAACGTCGGCCTGATCGCCGTCACGCCGGACAGCCAGCCTATCCCCGCCCAGAAGATAGACGTAAAAGTGGTGGAGATTCGCTGGGAGCGCGTGCCGGTCGAGGGCCAGTTCGGGCAGTACACCTGGCAGCGCCAGGAGATCGAGGTCGAGAGCGGGCAGGTGATCGCGGCGGACGATGGCACGGCGCGCTACACGTTCACGCCGGCGGGGGCCGGCATCTACCGCGTGCAGGCGCTGGTCCGCGACGACTACGAGCGGCTCAACAGCGCCACGCTGCAAGTCTGGGTGACGGGCACTCGGCCCGTATGGTGGGGCCGCCCCAGCGACTCGATTGACCTGATCGCCGACAAGGAAAGCTACCAGCCCGGCGACACCGCCGAAATCCTGATCCCGACGCCGTTCACGGGCACGTCCTACGCCCTGGTCGCGGTTGAGCGGGCGGGCATCCAGGCCTATGAAGTGATTAGGATCGAGGGGTCTACCTTCGTCTACACGCTGCCGATCACTGAGGAGCACCTGCCGACGATCCACGTTTCGGTGGTGCTGATGAAGGGCACCGATGCCGAGACGCTCAACCCATCCTACCGCATGGGCAGCATTGCCCTCAGCGTGGAGCCGGTCAGCCGCCGCCTGGAAGTGACCATCACGCCGTCGGCGACGCGGGCGCAGCCGGGCGACACCGTGACGCTGGACATCAAGGCGACGGATGCGCGCGGCGAGCCGATCAGCGCCGAGGTGGGCGTGACCGTCACCGACCTGGCCATCCTCTCGCTGATGCCGCCCAACAGCCCCACGCTGGAAGAGCAGTTCTACGGCTACCAGGGCAACTACGTGGATACGCAGGTCGCGCTGCGCGCCCTGCTCGACGTGCTGACCGACGAGCTGATGGAAGACCAGGCCATGCGCGAGGCGGTCACGGCTCCGATGGCCGCCATGCCCACCGCTACGGCGGAAATGGCAGATGGCGCAGCGCTCGGTGCCGCAGAGGCCGAGGGCGCCGCGCCCGAACCGGTGACCGTCCGCCAGGACTTCCAGCAGACGCCGCTGTGGGCGCCGCGCGTCGTCACCGACGCGGCAGGTCGGGCGAGCCTGACGCTCACCCTGCCCGACAACTTGACCACCTGGCGCGTGGACGCGCGCGGCCTGACGGTGGACACGCGCGTCGGTGAAGCGATCACCGACGTGATGAGCACGCTGCCGCTGCTGGTGCGTCCGGTGACGCCGCGCTTCTTCGTCGTCGGCGACCGCGTGGCGCTGGCCGCGGTGATCAACAACAACACCGACGCCGCCCAGACCGTCCAGGCGACGCTGCAGGCCAGCGGCGTGATCTTCGAGAGCGACGCGGTGCAAACGATCAGCGTGGAGGCCGGGGCGCGGGCGCGCGTCGAATGGTGGGTGACGGTCGAGGACGTGAAGTACGCAGACCTGACCTTCATCGCCATCGGCGAGCGCGGCTACCAGGACGCGGCCAAGCCTATGCTGGCTACCGGGCCGGATGGCACCATCCCCGTCTACCGCTATACCGCGCCGGACACGGTCGGCACAGGCGGGATGCTGCGCGAGGAGCGCGCGCGCACCGAGGCGATCAGCCTGCCGCCCAGCCTGGACACCGATCAGGGCGAGCTGACCCTTCACCTCGACCCGTCGCTGGCGGTGACGACCGTGGACGCGCTGGACTACCTGAAGAACTTCCCGCACCAGTGCATCGAGCAGACGATCAGCCGCTTCCTGCCCAACGTGATGACCTATCGCGCGCTGAAAGACCTCGGCCTGGACGATCCGATCCTGGCAGCGAACCTGCGCGCCGTGCTGGACGAGGCGCTGGCCCGCCTGGCCCGCGAGCAGAACCCCGACGGCGGCTGGGGCTGGTTCGCCCAGATGGAGAGCAACCCGTACATCACCGCTTACGCGGCGCTGGGGCTGGCCGAGGCGCGCGACGCCGGTTTCAACGTGGACGCGCAGATGCTCGACCGGGCGCTCAACTTCGTCCGCCTCGACCTGATCCGGCCCACGATAGACACCCCCGTGTGGCGGCTCAATCGCCAGGCGTTCTACGCCTACGTCTTCGCGCGCGCGGGGCAGGCGCAGGCCGCCGACCTGGACACGCTGCGCGATCACCGGCTGGAGATGGATACCTGGGCGCTGGCGTTCCTGTTGATGGCCTACCAGGAGTATGACCCCGCCGCCGACGCCATCCCCGCGCTGGTGAGCGACCTGCAGAGCGCGGCCATCCTCTCGGCGACCGGCGCGCACTGGGAAGAAGCCGGGCGCGACTGGTGGAACTGGAGCAGCGACACGCGCACGACGGCCATCGCGCTGGCGGCGCTGGCGCGCGTCCAGCCCGATCACGACCTGCTGCCCAACGTGGTGCGCTGGCTGATGGTCGCCCGCCAGGGCGATCACTGGATGACGACGCAGGAGACGGCCTGGGCGGTGATGGCCCTCACCGACTGGATGGTCGCCAGCGGCGAATTGCGCGGCGACTACACCTACAGCGTCGCCATCAACGGCGCGGGCCTGGGCGCGGGGACCGTTACGCCGGAGACGGTGCGCGAAGGCCAGGTGCTGCACGTGGCGGTGCGCGACCTGCTGCGCGACGAGATCAACCGCGTGACGATCGCCCGCTCGGCGGGCGAGGGCGTGCTGTACTACACGGCGCACCTCAAGACCCGGCTGTGGGCGTCGGAGGCCAGGCCGATCAGCCGGGGCGTCACTGTCTCGCGCGAATACTTCCGCGCCGACGACCCCAGCACGCCGGTCACGTCCGCCCAGGTGGGTGATGTGATCACCGTGCGGGTGACGATCACCCTGCCCCAGGAGATCTACTACTTCGTGCTGGAAGACCCCATCCCGGCGGGCACCGAGCCGGTGGATACGTCGCTGCTGACGACCAGCCAGCTTGACCAGCCGCCCACCATCCAGCCGCTCTACGAGCCGCGCTGGTACTGGGGCTGGTGGCTGTTCGACCGCTCGGAGCTACGCGATGAGCAGCTCAACCTGTACGCGGACTTTCTGCCAAGCGGCACTTACGTCTACACCTACCAGGTGCGGGCCAGCGTGCCCGGCGAGTTCCAGACGATGCCCAGCCACGCCTACGCCTTCTACTTCCCGGAGGTTTTCGGGCGCGGCGCGGGGACGCTCTTCACGGTGACGGCGGCGGCTGAGTAAGCCTCTCCGCCCCGCAACATAAAACGCCCCAGGGCCGCAACCCTGGGGCGTTTAACCTGGGAGGTCAGGTCAACTTCGGAAGTCTCTGAGGGTCTCGCCGGCTTCGCTGGCCGCCAAGCCCATTCCGAGATTAGATGTCAAACTGCGCCCACTGCTCGTACATCTTCCAGCGGGTGACCACGTCCTGACGCATCATCTCCAGCAGCTCGGTGGCCCGCTCCGGGTCAGAATTGCGCAGGATGCGGAAGCGGTTCTGCGTGTACATCCACCCCTCGATATCCGCCGTCGGAGCCTTAGAGTCCAGCATGAGGGGCTGCTTGCCGGCCCGCGTGTTATCCGGGTTGAAGCGGTAGAGCGGCCAGAAACCGGACTCCACAGCGTCCTTCTGGTTCTGGTAGCCGTGGCGCAGGTCGTAGCCGTGCGCGATGCACTGGCTGTAGGCGATGATCAGCGACGGGCCGTCGTAGGCTTCCGCTTCGGCGAACGCCCTGATCGCCTGGGTCATGTTGGCCCCCAGCGCCACCTGCGCGACGTAGATGTTGCCATAGGTCATGGCGATCATGCCCAGGTCTTTCTTGGGCAATCCCTTGCCGGCAGCGGCGAACTTGGCCACCGCGCCGCGCGGCGTCGCCTTGGACATCTGGCCGCCGGTGTTGGAGTACACGCCGGTGTCGAGCACGAGCACGTTCACGTCGCGCCCCGACGCCAGGACGTGATCCAGGCCGCCGTAGCCGATGTCGTAGGCCCAGCCGTCACCGCCGAAGACCCACACCGATTTCCTGACCAGGTAGTCGGCCACGCCCAGGAACTGTGCGGCGAACGGGCTGCCATCTTGCTCCAGCAGGTCCTTGAGCTGGGCCACGCGCCCGCGCTGCTGCTCGATCCCTTCCTGCGTGCTCTGGTCAGCGTCGCGGATGGCTTCGAGCAATTCGTTGTGATTCTGCGCCTGGGCGATCAACTGGTCGAGCAACTCGCGGGCGTACTGGGTCAGCTTGTCGGTGGTCAGGCGCATGCCCAGGCCGAACTCTGCCGCGTCCTCGAACAGCGAGTTCGACCAGGCCGGGCCGCGCCCGTCGGCGCGCACAGCGTAGGGCGTGGTGGGCAGGTTGCCGCCGTAGATGGACGAGCAGCCGGTGGCGTTGGCGACGATGGCCCGGTCGCCGAAAAGCTGCGACATGAGCTTGATGTAGGGTGTCTCGCCGCAACCGGCGCACGCGCCAGAGAACTCGAACAGCGGGCGAATGAACTGCGATCCCTTGACCGTGAAGCGGTTGTAGGTGGCCGGGTCGGTTTCGGGCAGGGCCAGGAAGTAGTCCCAGTTCTCGGCTTCGTTGTGGCGCAACTCCTCCGTGAGCGGGGCCATGTTGATCGCCTTGCGATCGGTCTTCTGGCCGCTGGCGTCCTTGGCGTAGGCCGGGCAAATCTCGACGCACACGCCGCAGCCCGTGCAGTCTTCGGGCGCGACCTGCAGAGCGTACTTCATGCCCTTCCACTCGCGGCCTTTCGCCTCGATGGACTTGAAGGTGCCCGGCGAGCTGCCGTTCGCAGACTCGGCGTCGTAGACTTTCATGCGGATGGTGGCGTGCGGGCAGACGTAGGCGCACTGGTTGCACTGGATGCAGACTTCGGGTTCCCAGACGGGGATCTCAGTCGCCACCGTGCGCTTTTCGTACTGAGTGGTGGCCATCGGGAACGTGCCGTCAACGGGCAGCGCCGACACGGGCAGCAGGTCGCCGCGCCCGGCGATGATCTCGGCGGTCACGCTCTGCACGAATTCCGGCGCATAGGCCGGGACGGGCAGGCGCATGGAGAAGGTGCTGGTCACCTCTCCGGGGTAGCTGACGCGCTCGATGCGCTCCACGGCCACTTCGGCGCCGCGAATGTTCATATCCACAATTCTGCCGCCCTTGCGCCCGTAGGTATCTTCGACCGCCGCGCTGATCATCTCCATCGCCTTCTCTTCCGGCAGCACGCCGGAAATCTTGAAGAAGGCCGCCTGCATGATGATGTTGATGCGGCCGCCTAGCCCCACCGACTTAGCGATGGCGTCGCCGTCAATGACGTAGAACTTGGGCTGCTTGTCAATGATCTGCTGCTGCACCTCGCGCGGGAGCCGATCCCACACCTCGGCGGCACTGTAGGAGCTATTGAGCAGGAAGGTGCCGCCCGGTTCGAGCTGGCTGAGCATGTCGAACTGCTCGAGGAAGGTGAACTTGTGGCAAGCCAGGAAGCCCGCCTGCTTGATCAGGTAGCTGCTGCGGATGGGCTTGCGCGAGAAACGCAGGTGTGAGACCGTGCGCGCCCCGGATTTCTTGGAGTCGTAGACGAAGTACCCCTGAGCGTAGTTGTCAGTCGCCTGGCCGATGATCTTGATCGAGTTCTTGTTGGCGCCCACTGTGCCATCTGCGCCCAGGCCGAAGAACAGCGCGCGGTGCACGCCGCTGCTCTCAGTGGAGAAGTCATCGTCCCAGTTGAGGCTCGTGTGCGAGACATCGTCAATGATGCCGACGGTGAAGTGATTCTTCGGCTTGGCGGCGGCCAGATTATCGAAGACCGCCTGGATCATCGCCGGGGTGAACTCCTTGGAGCCGAGGCCGTAGCGCCCGCCGACGATCACCGGCATCCTGTCCCAGGAGCCGCCGGCAATCGCCTCGGTGAACGCCGTGACCACGTCCTGGTAGAGCGGCTCGCCGAGCGACCCTGGCTCTTTCGTCCGGTCGAGCACAGCGATGGACTTGACCGTCTTGGGGACGGCGGCGATCATGGCCTCGCCGACGAACGGGCGATATAGGCGCACTTTGAGCACGCCGACTTTCTCGCCGCGTTCCAGCATGTAGTCCACCAGTTCGTGTGCCACCTCAGCGCCAGACCCCATCAGGATGACGATGCGCTCGGCGTCGGGCGCGCCCACGTAATCGAAGAGGTGATACTGGCGGCCCACAACTTCGGCGAAGCGATCCATCGCCTTCTGGACAATGACCGGCGTCGCTTCATAGTACGGGTTGACCGTCTCGCGGCCCTGGAAGTAAACATCCGGATTCTGCGCCGTGCCGCGCAGCACCGGGCGGTCGGGCGACATGCCGCGCATCCGGTGGGCGATCACAAATTGATCGTCAACGAGCGCGCGCATGTCTTCGTGCGTGAGCTGCGCGATCTTCTGGATTTCGTGCGACGAGCGAAAGCCGTCGAAGAAATGGACGAACGGCACGCGCGATTCCAGCGTGGCGGCCTGGGCGATCAGGGCGAAATCGTGGATCTCCTGAATGCTGCCCGACGCCAGCAGCGCCCAGCCCGTCTGGCGCACGGCCATCACGTCCGAATGATCCCCGAAAATGGACAGGGCGTGCACGGCCAGCGAGCGCGCCGAAACGTGGAAGACCGTGGGGAGCAGCTCGCCGGCAATTTTGTACATATTAGGGATCATCAGCAGCAGGCCCTGCGACGCCGTGAAGGTCGTCGCCAGCGCGCCGGTGGTCAGCGCGCCATGAATGGCGCCCGCTGCGCCGCTTTCGGCCTGCATTTCGGTGACATCCGGCACCGTGCCCCAGATGTTCTTGACGCCAGCAGCCGAAAGCTCGTCGGCCTCCTCGCCCATCGGCGAAGACGGCGTGATGGGATAGATCGCGATGACTTCATTGAGGGCGTGGGCCACCTGGGCGGCAGCGCTGTTGCCGTCAATCGTCACCATGGTGCGCGACGATTTATCACTAGCCATCAATTTCCTCCTGTGTCCTCTCGCCAGATGAGCGCGCGCCAGACGAGAGGTCTGGCAGGCAGCGATCGGCGGACAAGCCCTATAGAGCAATGATTGGAAACATGGTGAGAGACAATTGGCAGATCGCGGGCACAGCTTCACCCGATTTCAACGTTTTCTAGTCGCTTCGTCACGAGTCTAGACCCTTTGCTGGAGCCTCAGTAGTGTGGAATGTCAGGATATGGATGATGAGTGTCACTTTTACCCAGGCCCGCCGCCCCAGGGCCGTCGCAGACGGTATAATCTGGGCAGACCTGTGCACGTTGCGCCCGTGACCTCCGATCATGCCCAAGACATCGCTCGTCCTATTCGACATTGATGGCACCCTGCTCCACTCTGGCGGCTGCGGGCGCGCGGCGACGCGCCTGGCGGTGCAGGACGTGTTCGGCACCGTCGGCACCCTCGACGACGTGAGCTTCGCCGGCAAGACCGACTGGCAGATTCTGCTGGAAGCGCTGGCTCCGGCGGGCATCGCCGCCGGGGAGATCGAGAAGCGCCTGGCCGAATACAACCAGGTCGTCGCCCGCCATCTGACTCAGATCATCGGCGGATGCCCGGTCAGGCCGTGCGTCGGTGCTCTGGGACTGGTTGCCGCGCTGCGCGCCGACTCCGCCGTGCTGCTGGGCCTGGTCACCGGCAACATGGCCGGGCTGGCGCCGATCAAGCTGCGCGCGGCGGGCTTCGACCCTGCCGACTTCCCGATCGGCGCGTTCGGCTCGGAGGGCTGGAATCGGGCCATGCTGCCGCCGCTGGCCCTGGCACGAGCCAACGCCTTCAATGGGGCGGACTTCGCGCCCAGCCGCGTGGTGATCATCGGCGACACGCCGGGCGACATCACCTGCGCGCACAGCATCGGCGCGCGCACCCTCGCCGTCGCCACCGGGCCATTCAGCGCCGACGAGCTGGCCGCCCACCAGCCGGACAGCCTGTTCGCCACGCTCGAAGACACGGGGGCCGTGCTGCGCGCCATCCTGAACGGCCAGCGCGACACCTGAGCGCGCCATGTCTCGTCGCCCACCGTCCAGGGGAACGCTCGCGCTTGGCATAGCCCTCGGCGCGCTCGGCGTTGCCTGTGTGGTGGGCGGACTCGCGCTGCTCGGCTGGCGAATTCTGGCCCCTGATGAGGCGGTGATTGTGCCGCCCCACCTGTTCGGCACGCCCGAACCCACGCCGACGCCGGGGCTGCTCGGCACGGCCCTGCCCGCGCCACCATTGCCCCCCGTGCCCGCCCAGGTGGTCATCCTGCCGGTCAGCGAGCCGCCCACGCCGACAGCGACCGCTCCCCCGACGCGCACCGCTCCGCCCAGCCGTACTCTCGCCGACACGCCCACGCCATCGCCGGCTGAGCCGTCGCCGACCGCTATGCCCACAGCGACACAGGCTCTGGCCCCCTCAGCAACGGCAACGCCCGCGCCAACGGTTGCGCCCGCCGCGACGGAAGCAGCGCCGACCCTCACAGCGACGCCGATCCCCCCGACCGCATCCCCTACGCCCATCCCCGGCGAGCCGCCGACGCGCATCCATATTCCCGCCCTGGGCCTGGACGCGCCGGTGCTGCCAGTTGGCCAGCACGCGATCACGCTGGACGGCGAGCTGTTCAGCCAGTGGGACGTGCCCCCTGCGCGCGCCGCCGGCTGGCACCAGACTTCCGCGCCGCTGGGCGCGCCCGGCAACACCGTCCTCAACGGGCACCACAACGTCTACGGCGAGGTCTTCCACCACCTCTCGACGCTCAAGCCAGGCGACTGGATCGCGCTCGACTCCGCGAACCGGCGTTACCATTACGTAGTCGTGCAGACCATGACCCTGGCCGAAGAAGGGCAGCCGCTCGATGTGCGCGCCGAGAACGCGCGATGGATATTGCCGACAGTGGACGAACGTGTTACGCTGGTGACGTGCTGGCCGTCTTACGCCAACACGCACCGCCTGGTGGTCATCGCCCGGCCCGTGTGGGACGTGATCCCGCCCGCCGACATCCCGTAACAGCGCCGGTGACCGTCCGGCCTGAGCCGCGCTGTACAGCGAGCACGTGAGAAGGCTGTTGCAGGGGCCTATTGCAGCGCGCCCCTGCGGGGGCAGTGGATGTCATGCGGCGTAGGGTTCTGCTACAGAATCCGGTCATAGGGTTTTACCACCTGTCGGTGGCGGCACGAGCGGCCATGTCGCGCCAGAGACCGGTTGACCTCATCCCCCGGCCCCCTCTTCGCGTGTGGAGAGGGGAATGAGGGGTGAGGTAAATCCGCACGCATCCCGCGTAGCAATGGAGAGCGCACTATGATCCGATTCCTGGCAATGACGCTCGCGCCAATCCTGAACCTGCCCGTGATCCGCCGCGTGCGGCGCAATCATGGCCTGGAGCACGCCACGATCCACATCCTCAGCCGCAAGGTCAAGAACCTGAGCATGGCCGGGCGCTCCACGTCGAGCGGCTTCTACCTTTACGGCAACGTGTCCACGCCCGAAATTGAGACCGCCGTCGGCGAGGCGCTGGGCCGCATGAAGCACGGCGAACACGGCCTGGCCATCCACCCCAACTGCGGGACAGGGCTGGTGACCGCCGGCGTGCTGACCAGCCTGGCGACGCTGATCGGCACCAGCAGGATGCGCGGCGGCATACTGGAGCGCCTCTCGCGCCTGCCCTCGGTCATCCTGCTCTCCACGCTGTCGCTCATCCTCGCCCAACCGCTGGGCCTGGCCCTGCAACAGCATGTGACCACGCTGGGCGACCTGGGCAATCTGGAAGTGGTCACCATCAACCGCTACGAGTTCCCCATCCCTCTGGCCGGGCAACGGCTGACTGTGCACTACGTGCGCACGCGGTCGGGCTGACCCACCACGAGACTCGCGCCATGAGCCGCAGCGCGCCCACCTTCTACGTCCTGCACGGCCCGGACGAGTTCACCTGCCGCGCCCAGGTGCAGGCCATGCGCGCGCAGATGGGCGATCCTGGCACCGCCGACCTGAACATCAGCGTTTTCGACGACAAGAGCGCATCGGCGGCGGAAATACTGGCGGCGGCGCAGGCCATCCCTTTTCTGGGCGAGAAGCGGCTGGTCATCGTTGGGGGGCTGCTCTCCTGGCTGACGCGGCGCGGCGCGGGCAAAGCCGCCAAGGACGAGCTGACCGTCCTGGCCGAGGGCCTGACCGAGCTGCCGCCCTGGGCGCGCGTCGTCTTCGTCGAGAGCGTCACCCTGCCCGACAGCCACCCCATCCTCAAGCTGGCCAAGACTGTGCCCGGCGGATTCCACAAAACATTCGACGCCCCGCGCAACCCGACGCGCTGGATCGTCGAGCACGCCCGCAGCGCCTACGGTGCGGAAATCGAGCCGGCGGCAGCGGCGGCCCTGGCCGCCGTCACCGGAGACGACCTGCACGCGGCAGACAGCGAATTGAGCAAGCTGGCCGTGTACACGGGCGGCGAGCGCCCCATCAGCGAGGCGGACGTGGCCCTGCTGACCCCTTACGTGGCCGAGGTGAGCATCTTCGAGATGGTGGACGCGCTGGGCCGGCGCGACGGGACGACCGCCGTCCGTCTGCTGCACCGCCTGCTCGCGGACGGCGAGCCGCTGCCCATCTTCGGCATGATCATCCGCCAGTTTCGCCTGCTGATCATGGCCCGCGAGTTCCTCAACGAGGGCGGCGCGCCGCGCCAGGCCGGCAGCGCGCTGGGCGTCCACCCCTTCGTGGGCGAGAAGGTCGCAGCGCAGGCGAAGGTCTTCACCCAGGAACAGCTCGAAGCGATCTACCGCCACCTGCTCGACACCGACCTGGCCATCAAGACGGGCAAAGTAGAGGCCGCGCTGGCCCTCGACCTGCTCATCGCGGGCATCGCCTCCTGACACATCTCAAAGGGTGTATGGTCAGTTTCCCCTCATCCCCCCAACCCCTTCTCCCTCCAAGGGGAGAAGGGGAGCAAGGCGTAGGATTTCCCCTCGCCCCGGTGAGGGAGAAGGGGAGCAAGGCGCAGGATTTCCCCTCGCCCCGGTGAGGGAGAGGGGTGCAGGGGTGAGGGGTTCCCCTCGCCCCGGTGAGGGAGAGGGGTGCAGGGGTGAGGGGTTCCCAGACACATCTCAGGACATTCTCATCTTCCTCTCCCCCAATCTTTAGGGGTCTGCGCTAAGCTAAGCCCCGGCGGGTGTAACCTTTACAGTACGCGGCGCGTACAGATCAGTGAGACCCCACACGCCTGCACTGCGAAAGGACACGCGCCATGTTCGAACTGGGACCCTGTGGATGCCTGCACTGGCTGTGGATCGTGATCGTCGGTGGAACTGCTGGCTTCCTGGCTGGGCAGGTCATTCGTGGGCGGGGCTATAACCCGGTCGGTAACGTATTGCTGGGCATGGCCGGCTTCTTCGTGGGCAGCCTGCTCTTCGGGCGGATGGGCACGGCGGGCCTCTGCGGGGCCGTGATCGTCTCATTCATGGGTGCTCTGGTGCTGATCGCCGGGGTGCGCCTGCTGATCGATTCCGATTTCGCCAAATAGCGCGTTGCCCCCCCAGGCCGGGTTTCGCGAGTGGAGATGAGAACGACGATGCAACCAAAATTATTTCAGACAGACCCCAACCGAACGCAAATCGTCGAGATCGTCGGGCGTCTGGACAGCGCCCACGCTGCGAGCCTGGCCCAGCACGTCGAAGAGGCGCTCGCTCATGGCCGCCCCCACCTGATCCTCGACATGAGCGCCGTCACCTTTATCAGCAGCGCCGGGCTGCGCGCCCTGCTGCAAAGCGACAAGCGGACGGCGGCGGCAGGTGGCACGCTGACCCTCGTGAACCCCTCTGAGCCGGTTGAGAAAGTGCTCGAACTGGTGGGGCTGGACACCGTCTTTCGCATCGCGTTCGACCCGCAGTGGAACCCCCTGCAACAGAGCCTGGCCAGCGTCGCCCGGCAGACGAGCGTACTCCCCTGATCGCCCGTATGGACGCATGGCGATCCGCCTCTGCACGGGTGGAAGGCCCCGCGCCTTTCGCTGTGCTACAATAGCGGGTGGATTGCTTCTCACGAAGTGCCCGATCTGAAATGAGCCGCGCCGCACAAGCCGTGTCCGGACGGCGATGGCGATCTGGCTGACGGCGATTCCTCAAGGAGACTTACCCATGAGCGGGACCAAGACGGCCTGGATAGACGAAGAGATCGCGCAGCTTAAGGCCCAGGGGTTGTTCACCCACATCCGCACGCTGGACAGCCCGCAGGGCGCGTGGCTGGTGGTGGACGGCAGGCGCGTGCTCAACTTCTCGTCCAACAACTATCTCGGCCTGGCCAACCATCCCCAGGTGGTGGCCGCAGCCAGGCAAGCGATGGATCGCTATGGCGTCGGGCCGGCGGCGGTGCGCACCATCGCCGGGACGATGACCCTGCACGTGGAGCTGGAACAGCGGCTGGCGGCCTTCAAGGGCGTCGAGGCGGCGATCACCTTCCAGAGCGGCTTTACGGCCAACCTGGCGACCATCCCGGCGCTGGTCGGGCGCGGCGACGTGATCTTCTCCGACCGGCTCAACCACGCCAGCATCATTGACGGCTGCCGCCTGTCGCGGGCGCAGATCGTCGCCTACGAGCACTGCGACCCCGACGACCTGCGCCGCCAGATCGCGGCCACGACCGAGTACGGGCGGCGCCTGATCATCAGCGATGGCGTCTTCAGCATGGACGGCGACATCGCCCCCCTGCCCGCGCTCTACGAGATCGCCGCCGAGCACGACATCCTGCTGATGGTGGACGACGCGCACGGCGAGGGCGTGCTGGGCCGGGGCGGGCGCGGCATCGTGGATCACTTCGGGCTGCACGGCAAGGTGGATGTTGAGGTTGGCACGCTGAGCAAGGCCTTCGGCGTGGTGGGCGGCGTGGTCGCCGGCAGCCAGGTGATCGTGGACTGGCTGCGCCAGCGCGGGCGACCGTTCCTGTTCAGCAGCGCCATGACCGTGCCCGACGTAGCCGCGTGCCTGGCCGCCGTAGACCTGCTGG
Source organism: Anaerolineae bacterium (assembly GCA_023382715.1). GTDB lineage: Bacteria > Chloroflexota > Anaerolineae > Aggregatilineales > Aggregatilineaceae > UBA2029. The sequence goes on along the minus strand of JAHDWP010000004.1, from coordinate 123,990 downwards.
AGGCGAGCACCGAGCTGGTGGACCGGCTGTGGCAGAACGCGGAATACTTCAAGAGCGGCATGAGCGCGCTTGGCTTCGACACCGGCCTCAGCACCACGCCCATCGTGCCGGTCATGCTGGGCGAAGCGCCGCTGGCGCAGCAGTTCAGCCGCCGCCTGTTCGAGGAAGGGCTATTCGCCATGGCCATCGGCTTCCCGACGGTGCCGCAGGGCAAGGCGCGCATCCGCGTGATGAACAGCGCTACTCATTCGCGGGACGATCTCGACCTGGCGCTCGACATCTTCGCCAGAATGGGGCGCGAGTTGGGCGTCATCGCCTAGCGCACCAGAGCGGAAATGAGCATCCAGTCCGGCCTGGTCCAGCCCCCCCATCCCCGGCCCTTCCCCCACAAGGGGGGAAGGGAGCAAAGCGGCTTTCAAGCCCCTCCCTCTTCATGGGGGAGAGGTTGGGGTGGGGGTTGAAAAGCGCATGACACGCTTCCGCAGGGCGCATTGCACTACATCCCTGCGGGCGCAGCAGAACACAGATACGCCCGGCAGCAGCATCCGCCGGGCGTTGGATTCCCCGCACCGAGCCAAAAATCGCCTAAAGCTGGAACCCCTGGCGGAAGCGCACAATTTTACGGCTGTAGCCGCTCACGTGCAGGCGCAGCCCGGTCTCCAAAGCGCACCATTTCTCGCTGCGCAGCACCTCCTGGATGGTCTCCAGTTCCTCGGCCACATACTCCACCTGGCGGTGGCGGTGCTCCCCGCCGGCTTGCGCGGGGATAGTCTGGAAGGCGCGGAACAGGTAGAGGCCCATCTCGTGCAAGGCGGGCACCATCTCCGACATCAGGAACTGGAAGTACGCCTCGGTGTCGTCCGTCGCGACATCGTAGAACAGCATCAGCTTGAAGCGTGGCACAATGTGCTTGGTGGTTTTGGTCATGATACGCGTCGTTCCCTGCTCGAACCCCAGACCCAGTTATCGCCCCTCGGCCTCTCAGCGCCAGATGCCAGGGATCGCCGTGCCGCAACCAGGGCATACTCCGCCCGACGCCGACAGGCGATTCTCCATCACCAGGAAGCCGCGCCGGCGGATGAGCGTCTCGCCACAGCCAGGACAGCGCGTATCTTCCCAATCCCCGGTGCGCCCCGGCAGGTTGCCCGAATACACGTAGCGCAGCCCAGCCTCACAGCCGATCTCGGCAGCGCGCGCCAGAGTCTCGGCGGGCGTGCGGTCGCGATCGGTCATCTTGTAGTCAGGATGGAAAGCGGTGACATGCCAGGGGATGTCCGGCGACACTTCGCGAATGAAGCGGGCCGCGTCCCACAGCTCGTCGCTGCTGTCGTTGAAGCCGGGCACGACCAGCGTCAGCACCTCCAGCCAGATGCCCGCCTCGTGCACCCACCTGATCGTATCCAGCACGTGCTGGAGCACGCCCCCTAGCTCGCGGCGGTAGTGCGCATCCTGCATCGTCTTGAGATCGATCTTGTAGCCATCCAGCCAGGGCCTGAGGTATTCGATCACTTCGGGCGTGCCGTTGCCGTTGGAGACGTACAGGGTCAGCATCCCCGCCGTCTTCGCCCGCTTGAAGACCTCGACCGCCCACTCGGTGGTGATCAGCGGCTCGTTGTACGTGCTGGCCACGGCGCGCGTGCGGCGTGCCCTGCCCAGCGCGATCAGCTCCTCGGCGGTGATCGGGGTGAAGCTGCGCCCGGCGGCCTCATCGCGCAGCGCCTGCGAGATCTCCCAGTTCTGGCAATAGCTACAGCGGAAGTCGCAGCCCAGCATCCCGAAGCTGAGGACGGACTGCCCCGGCGCGACGTGGAAGAACGGCTTCTTTTCAACCGGGTCAATCTGCAGCGCGCCCACGTAGTTATGCGGCACGCGCAGCATCCCCCCGTCGTTGAAGCGCACCTGGCAGATGCCGCGTCGCCCGTCCTTGAGCAGGCAGCGATGACCGCAGGCCAGGCAGCGAATCTTCTTTTGCTCGGCATCCACCACTTCGACCAGCGCGCCGGGCATGGTCATGCGGTCGAGCTGAGCTTGCAGGCTCAGGGACGGAGTCATGCGCTGTGTTTCCCCTTCATGCGTGTCAGATCAGACTCTAGCATAAACGCGGGGTGACTGGTTAGTGCTGGGGCAGATCGCAAATCGGACTCTTGGAGTCCTCGCAGACTTCGGAAGTCGCTTCCCGCCCGGAGCGCGGTTCAGACTGTTTCCAGGCGGCGGCCCTCTTTGGCGCGGCGGGCCAGCATGAGGATGTCGTAGGCGCTCTGGCGGGCGCTGGTCGTCTCCGCGCCGAGCATCTCGGCCAGCTCGTCCACGCGGCCCTGATCGTCGAGGCGCTGCACGCGCGTCACGGTGCGGCTGCCCTGCACGAGCTTGCTCACCCGGTAATGGGCGTCGCCGAAGCCGGCAAGCTGCGCCAGGTGAGTGACCACAAGCACCTGATGCGCGTCGGAGAGGCCCCACAGCTTATGCCCGACGACCGCGCCCAGCCGCCCACCGATGCCCTGATCGATCTCGTCGAAGATCAGCGTGGGCACCTGGTCGGCGCGCGAGAGCACGCTCTTCAGCGCCAGCATAATGCGCGCCGTCTCGCCGCCAGAAGCGACCTTCGCCAGCGGGCGCGGCGGCTCGCCCACGTTGGCCGCCAGATAAAACTCCAGCCGGTCAACGCCGGTCGCGTCGAAGGCCAGGCGGCGCTCGCCCACGTAGCAGCCGTCCGGGTCGTCCTGATGCTCGAAGACGACTTCGAAGCGGGCGCGCTCCATGCGCAGATCGCCCAGCTCGGCGATGATACGCTCGGTGAGGTGAGCAGCGGCTTCCTGGCGACCCTGGCTCAGCCGGGCCGCCCCGTCCCCGATCTGGCGCAGCAAGCGGTCTTCCTCGGCGCGCAGCCCGGCCAGCCGCTCTTCGCTGTGGGTGATCGAGTCCAGCTCTGCCTGGGCGCGCGCGGCGTAGTCCAGCACAGCTTCCAGCGAGCCGCCATACTTGCGCTTGAGGCGGGTCAGCACCTCCAGGCGCTCCTCGATCTCATTGAGGCGGCGCGGGTCGAACTCCAGGCCGTCGCGATAGGCGCGGATGGAGCGGGAAAGCTCCGCGCTCTGCACGCTCAGCGTCTCGGCGAGGTCGGCGTATTCCTGCGCCGTCGCGTCCAGCCGGGCCAGCTTCGTCAGCACAATGGCCACCTGGCCCAGCAGGTCTTCCGCGCCGGAGAGATCGGCCAGGTCGCCGTTGAGGGCAAGCTGCGCCTCGGCAGCCAACTCAGCGATCTTCTCCACGTTGACCAGGCGATTGCGCTCCTGGCGAAGCTCTTCCTCTTCTTCAGGGCGAGGATCGGCGGCGCGAATCTCGTCCACCTGGTATTGGAGCATGTCCACCCGCCGGGCGAGCGCCGCCTCGTCGGTGAGCAGCCCCTTGATCTCGCCGCGCACGCCCGCCAGCCGACGGGTCAGCGCGCTCACCGCCGCCCGCGCCTCGTCCAGCCCGGCGTAGCGATCCAGCAGATAGAGATGCTCGGCGGGGCGCAGCAGCGACAGGTGCTCGCTCTGCCCGTGAATGTCCACCAGCAGCGCCCCCACTTCGCGGTAGACAGCCAGGTTGCACAGGCTGCCGTTGATGCGGGCCTGGCTGCGCCCGTTGGCGCGCACCTCGCGCGAGAGCAGCACTTCCTCCCCGGACTCGCCCTCCAGCCCTTCGCGGGCCAGGATCGCGCTGAGCGCCGAGCGGATGGCCTTGGGCACGGCGAATGTCCCCTCAACCACCGCACGATCCGCGCCGGCGCGCACCAGCGTCGCATCCGAGCGCTCGCCCAGCAGCAGGCTCACCGCGTCCACGATGATGGACTTGCCCGCGCCCGTCTCGCCGGTGATGACCAGGAAGCCGGGGTCCAGGCGCAGCGCCAGCTCGTCAATGATGGCGAAGTCCTTGATCCGCAGTTCTAGGAGCATAGGCGTGCCTCGCTGCCTCGTCGTCTGCGCGGCGACTGAGCGCCGCAATCACAGGTGCAGCCGGAACTGCGCGACCGCCGCACCGGTCGCCATGAACAGGTAGATGCCAATCGCCAGGGGGTTGAGCATGAAGAAGGGCAGCGCCCCCAGGATCACGTTGGCGCCGACAACAATTGCCGTGTAGCGCCCGCGCCGCTTGCCGGTGAGCCGCCACACGACGCGACCGATCAACCCGCCCGCCGCCGGCGACAGGAAGAAGGCGAACAGAAACCAGCCCAGGCGAGCCACCACCAGGGCGGCGAAGAAGCTGATCACCAGGCTGACTGCGCCGGCGATCAGGTAGTCGAGCGCTTGCGCGTCGAAGAACTTGTCCTGCTGCGAGCGCACGCACTCGCGGCAGCGATAGCCCACCGGCGTCTTGACCGCGCAGCGCGTGCACATCGGGCGACCGCAGCGGTTGCAGCGCAGGTGGGTGGCCACGGTGGGATGCACCGTGCAGTAAAGCGTCTCGTCGGCGGCGTCGGTACCGTCCTCAATTACTTCAAGCTGGTCTGGTGTCGTCATAGAGATTCGGTCGCTTCGAGAGTGTATCCTGGCCGGGCTGCTTCATGGCAGATTCTGGCCTGATTCCGGTTTGTTGCCCACCTGGTTCCGGCCAGGGCGCGACGGCACGCGCGGCTCCAGGCGATCCAGCAGCGAGCGGAAGAAGTAGTTGCGCTCGCGCAGGCGCACGAACCGGCTGATGCTGTCGCTGGCAGCGATCACCACCTGGTCGGACGCCTCCATGCTCGTCAGCAGCTCGCCGTCTACGGTCAGGACGACCTCGGCGGCGGCGTGCGGCGCGACAACGATCACTTCCACCGTCGCCCCCTGCGAAAGCACCATCGGACGATCCATGCTCAGGTGCGGCGCAACCGGTGCGACCAGGATGTTCTTCAGCTCCGGCGGCAGGATGGGGCCGCCGACGGCCAGCGCGTAGGCTGTCGAGCCGGTGGGCGTGGCGACGATCAGGCCATCGCAGTAGTAAGTGGTCGCCCAGCCGCCGTCAATGTACGTCTCCAACTGCACCAGCTTGGCGATGGTGCCGCGGCTGATGACCACATCGTTGAGCGCCTCGCTCTCGACAATGGTCACCCCGTCACGGCGCACCGCACAGCGGATCATCATGCGCTCCTCGATCCAGAAGCGCCCGTCGAGCAACGCCTGCAGGCCCTGCGGCCATTCCTCCGGGTTGATCTCGGTCAGAAAGCCGAGATGACCCGTGTTGATGCCCAGCACCGGCACGTCGTGCGGCGCACAGACGCGGGCCGCGCGCAGCATCGCGCCATCGCCGCCAATGGCAATGACCAGGTCGGAGCCAGGCACCAGCGCGCGCGCATCAGGGGCTTCCCACGACGCGCGCATCCACGCGGCAACTTCACGCTTCTCCAGAAAACGAGTCACCTCTTGCGCCAGGGGTACGGTGGCCGGTCGCAGGGGGTGAGCCAGGATGCCAATACGCTGGAAATGCTGCACGAATGATCGCTGCCTTTCGCGCGGGCGGACACAGGGGATTGTAATGCCGGATCAGGGTGCCCGTCAAACACACGGGAGAGAGGGGGTGCGTGCAAAGGTTGACAGCGACTCGCCGGGCGGGGGTGAGGTCAAGGGGGGCGCAGCAGGACAGCGCCCCTCCTGGCAGGTTTTGCGTGCACCCTCGCCATGTGCTGCCTGGAAAGGGAAGGAACCCGGCGCTACAATCATCCCCGCTGAACCGGCTGACTTTCAGGAGAGGATCGTGCCCGCCATGACCGGCATCTGGGATCAATTCGGCGAAGAGGGCTGGAAAAAACGACAGGAGCGCTTCATCGCCTGGTGGCAGCACGAAGGGCTGGTGCTGGACGTGCTGGCCCCGCTCAGCAGCGCGCCCGGCAGCATCGAACACCAGCAAGCGCCCTTCTTCTACCTGCTTTCGGGGCTGGACACACTGGCCGATTATCCCGACCGGGCGGCCTTGCAACGGGCCTGGCTCGATCCCGTCGGGCGCGCCCGGCGCGCTGAACGCTGCCTGGACGGCATCTATTTCGCGGGGGAAGCGTTCCCCCACTACGACACCCACCTGGGGCCGGGTAACCTGGCGACTTTCCTGGGAGCCGAGCCGGAATTCGCCCTCGACACCGTCTGGTACCACCCGTGCATCAGCGACCCAGACACGTATCCTCCCCTGCGCTTCGATCCGCACAACCCCTGGTTTCTGCGCCAGCAAGCGATCCTCGAAGAAGGTGTGCGCGTCAGCCAGGGGCGCTACCCGGTGACCATCCCCGATCTGGTCGAGGGCCTGGATATCCTCTCGGCGCTGCGCGATCCGCAGCACCTTCTCCTCGATCTGATCGAACGGCCCGACTGTGTTCAGGAACGGCTCGCCGAGATCAACCAGGTCTACTTCCAGGTCTTCGAACGGTTTTTTGAGATCGTAAGCGAGCCGTGGGGCGGCAATGTCTTCTCGGCGTTTCACATCTGGGGGCCAGGCAAGACGGCCAAAGTGCAGTGCGACGCCGCCGCCATGATCTCACCGCGCATGTTCAGGCGCTTCGCCGTCCCCGCGCTAACCGAGCAGTGCGCCTGGCTCGACTACTCCCTGTTTCACCTGGACGGCACCCAGGCCATCCCTCACCTGGACGCCTTGCTGGAGATCGAGGAGCTGGACGCCATCGAATGGACGCCCCAGGTGAGCCTGCCGCAGGGCGGCGATCCCCTGTGGCACGATCTCTATCGGCGCATCCTCAAGGCGGGCAAGAGCGTGCAGGCCATAGGCGTGCACCCCCACGAAGTCATCCCTCTTCTAGAGGCGGTCGGGCCGCAGGGGATGTTTGTGAGCGTCAACGCCGGCAGCGAGGCCGAAGCCCAGGCGTTGGTCGAAGCGGTAGAAGCCTATCGGTGATCCCGCAGCGCCCGTATCAAAAGGAAAAGACCAAACACTCGGTTCGCGAAGCGTTTGGTCTTGGGGGAGCAACTGGATGGCTGTGGGGGGGCAGCAGCCATCGCAGTTTGTCTCATCATAGGCGCGGGCCGCTTCGCCTGCCTGACGCGCAGCCACCGGGCACCCGCCGCCTGCCTGACGTATTGGCTGCCGCGCCTAAAACGGCCAGAGCAACGAGACGCTCAGCACCGTCACGACCATCATGATGAGCACCATCGGCACGCCCGTCCGAATATAATCGGTGAAACGGTAACCGCCCGCGCCCATCACCAGCGTATTGACCGGCGAGCCGACGGGTGAGGCGAAGGCCATGGACGCGGCGATGCACGTCGCCATCATAAACGCCTGGGGCTGCACGCCCAACTCGCGCGCAGTGGCGAACGCGATCGGCGCGACAACGACCGCCGTCGCCGTGTTGGAGAGCACCTGGGTGAAGAGCGCGGTCAGCAGGAACAGCCCGGCCATGACCACCAGCGGCCCGAAACCGCCCAGCCCATCTGTCAGGCCCTGGGCGAAGCGCGCCACCAGGCCAACCTGCTGCAAGGCCGTGCTCATGGGCAACATCCCGGCGATGAGCACAATGCTCTTCCAGTTGATGGCCTCATAAGCGTCGTCCATGCTCAGGCAGCCGCCGAGCACCATCAGCAGCCCGGCGGCCATGCTAACCATCGCCACGTCGCCGGGCGCAACGACGAGCGCCACCAGCATCGCGACCAGGATCAGCAGCGCAACCGGCGCACGGTGGCGATTCGGCGCGCCGATCATGGTCTCTGGCTGGCCCACCACCACAAAATCGCGCGGCTTGCGGCGCAGCGCCAGGATATCGTGCCAGTATCCTTGCACCAGCAGAATGTCGCCGAACTGGAGCGGCGTCGCCTTGAGATCGAGCCGCCCGGATGCGCCGGGGCGAACGAGGCTGAGCACCGTCAGCTTGTAGGTGGAGCCGAAGCGGACATCCACCAGCGTCTTGCCGATCAGCGACGAGCGCGGCGGCAGCACCACCTCAGCGATGCCCGCCTCCTGGTTGATCAGCGAGTGCTCGTCGGCGGGCAGCGCCGGCTGCATGGCCAGATGCCAGTAAGCGACCGCCTTGTGCACGGCCATTTCCTCGCCCCGCACAATAAGCACATCGTTGGCCTGCAGCACCGTGTCGGGCGTGGGATGCACGGTGCCGATCGCGGGCTGCAAGATAAGTTGCTGCTCGCCGAAGCGGACGAGCGATTGTGGCGGCGGCTGGCGCTGAATATCCAACACAATCAGCCCGAAGCTCTCGCCCAGCCGCGCCTCGGCCAATGTCTGGCTCGCCAGATTGGACTTTGACGGGACGCGCAGCCGGAACAGGTTGTCCGGCAGGCGATAAACGTCGAGCAGCTCGCGCGGGCTGTGCACCTGCTCCTCGTAGGCACCCACCGGCTTGTTGTCGGGCAAGATGCGCCGGCCCACCGTAACCATGAAGATCATCCCGGTTGCCAGGATCAGCAGGCCAATCGGCGTGTAGCTGAAGAAGTAAAACGACTCCTCGCCGTGCTCCTGGAGCATGTCGGCGACGATGATATTGGGCGTGGTGCCGATGAGCGTGGCCGTGCCGCCCGACAGCGCTGCATACGACAACGGGATGAGCAACTTGGAAGGGCTGATGTTCGCCGCGCGGGCCAGGCCGACAATCGCTGGCAGGAGCACAGCGACCGCCCCCGTATTGCTCATGAAAGCAGAGAGAACACCCCCCGCCAGCATCACCACGATGGTCAGGCGGATTTCGCTTCTCCCGGCAATGGCCAGAATGCGCTCGCTGGCTATTGTCACCAGGCCGGTTTGTTGCAGGCCGCCCCCCACAATGAACAGCGCGGCGACGATCAGCACGACCGGGTTGGAGAAGCCCGCCAGGGCCTGCGGCGCAGTCAGGATGTCCGTGACCATCAACAGCACCACGACGCCGAGCGCCACAACATCCACGCGCAACCACTCGGTGACGAAGAGGATGATCGCCCCGATCAGGATAGCCAGAGTCACCCACATTTCAAGGGTCATCAGCTACCGGATTCTTTCTCCACAAGCGACAGACTCGCCGCGCAGCCCTCCGCCCGACCAGCCAGGCGCACGCTCGTTCAGACGCGCTTCCGCAGAAATGCATCGTGCGGGCCGATCCAGAGCGCGTGCCCGGCATCCCACGCCCACCCCGGCACGCCGACAGTCACCGCCTGGCGCGCCCAGCCCGCCGCGACGCGCGCCTGCGTCGCGTCCCAGGAACGCACGCCGCTCAGCGCGTCAGCGGCCTCGACATTGCACGCGCCAACGGCCACAGCGCTGGTCAGCGCAGCCTCGACGGACTGGCCGCGCAGCACACCCGCCAGGAATCCGGCGATTGTCGCGTCACCCGCGCCCGTCGTGCCGACCAGCGGCTCTGGCACAAAGCACGGCGCCCACAGCTCACGCTCACGCCAGCCTGCGTCTGGCAGGGCCGCGATACCCCGCTCGCCAATGCGCAGATACAGGCCGCGCGCCCCCAGCTTCAGCACGACGATGCCCGCGCCCCACTCCAACATCTGCGCGGCCATCTCCGAGAGCAGTGCATCGGCGGCCTGGGGAGACACAGGCATCTCGCGGCGCAGCAGCACCAATAGCTCGTCCAGGCTGGGCAGAAAGATGTCCACGTGGGGCAGCGTGCGCTGCAGGATGCTCCGCCAGTCCACGCGCCCACTGGGGCCTTGCGGATCGGGCATGACCATGTCCAGCGAAGTGATGACGCCGGCCTCTCTGGCGCAGCGGAACATCGTCTCCAGCTCCGCACCATCGTCCAGATACATGCGCTCCATGACGGGCGGGTAGCCGAAGTGAAACAGGCGCGCATCGCGTAGCGTGGCGCAGTCCAGGTCATCCGCGCCGAAGGTGTGGTTGGCCCCCGGACAGTGCAGGAACGAGCGATCCGCATCCGGCGGGCTGAGCACGATGGTGTACGAGCTGACTTCGCCGGGGACAACGATCATGTTCTGGGTCAGAGCTGCGTCCTGGGCGCGGATCAGGTCGAGGATGATGCGCCCAAAGGGATCATCGCCCACCTTGCCCATCAGGCGCGTGTCAATGCCCAGCGTATGCAGACTACAGCCTGTGTTGGACACAAGCCCCCCTGTCGAGAGCAACGCCGGGCCGATTTCAATCAGCGTTCCTGGCGTCAGGCGCGCCTGCACATTCCCGCCCGGTATGCGCGGGATGATGTCCAGGCAAATGTGCCCGGCGACAACCGCCCCTTTGCGACCCATGCCCCCCTCTTTCGGATGAAACCAGACTCAGGCATCAGCGTCGGCCAGACTCGCGCCCGGACAGGCGCGCTCCCAGCCCGGCATTCCTCCGATGATACAGCCGATCGCGCTGCCTCCACAAGCTGGGGAAGCGCCGCGTCCCCCCACGCCGAAGCCTTCCCTCTTTGTGAGAGAGAGGCCAGGGATGGGGAGACAAGCACGCTGACCATCTGCTCACAGACTCTTCCGAATGTGCAATTCGGCACAATCGGCCCGGTTCGCCTATAATAGCAGGGTGGTTCAGCGCCGCCAGATGGCGGCAGCACGCGCCTAACTACACGATGAGGGAGAGAGAGATGCCCAGCAACAACCGAGGGACTTCACTGCGGATCACCGGGCTAGTGCTCGCTGGCCTGGTGCTGCTTGCGACCAGCGCCCTGCTGCCGGGCGCGCTGGCGCAGGCTCAGGGAGACGATGGAGCGGCTCCCGCCCTCTTCCCCGGCAACCCGTTGCCCAACGATCGCGACGCCTTCTTCGCCGGTTCGGGTGCCTGCGCGAGCTGTCACAGCCAGCTCACCGACGCGGCGGGGAATGATGTCTCAATCGGCCATTACTGGCGGGCCACGATGATGGCCAACGCCGCCCGCGACCCGTACTGGCAGGCGTCGGTCAGCATCGAGACGGCCAACCTGCCGCAGTATACCGAAGTGATCGAGGACAAGTGCGCCCTGTGCCACACGCCGCTGGCCCACTTCAGCGCCGTGCAGGCCGGGGCCAGCACGCGCCTGTTCGAAGACGGCTTCCTCAGCGCAGAACACGCGGCGCACGCCCTGGCCATGGACGGCAACTCGTGCACGCTCTGTCACCAGATCGAGGATGTCGCCTTCGGCGAGCCGGAGGGCTTCAGCGGGCGCTACACCATTGACGCCACGCTGCCAGCGGGTGAGCGCCTGAACTACAGCCGCTTCGCCGTCAGCGAGCAAGGTGCGGCCATCATGCGCGGCGCGTCCGGCTTCATCCCCACCCAAGCCACGCACATCGGCCAGGCAGAGATGTGCGCGACCTGCCACACGCTCTACACGCCCTACGTGGACGACACGGCTGCCATCGTCGGCGAGTTCCCGGAACAAACGCCCTACCTCGAATGGCTGGGCAGCGCCTACGCTGACAATACGCCGTGCCAGAGCTGCCACATGCCCCAGGCCGAAGGGGCCGTCGTGACCAGCATCACCGGCGGCGACCCGCGCGAGCCATTCTTCAAGCATACCTTCGTCGGCGGCAATGCTTATATGATGGACCTCTTCCTGGCGCACGGCGCGGAGATGGGCGCGACCGCCAGCAGCGAACACTTCACCTTCACCCGCGAGCAGACGCTCGCCCAGCTTCAGGAACGCGCCGCCGCTGTCAGCCTGGAAAATGTGGGTTACGCCAACGCGACGCTGGCCTTCAACGTCGTGGTGGAGAACCGCGCCGGGCACAAGCTGCCGACCGGCTTCCCCTCGCGGCGAGCCTGGCTGCACATCACCGTGCGCGACTCTGCTGGCAACACAGTCTTTGAGTCCGGCGGGTACACCGACGACGGGCGGATCATCGGCGACGACCACGACGCCGACCCGGCGCGCTTCGAGCCGCACCACACCGTGATCCTCTCGCCAGACGATGTGCAGATTTACCAGACCATCATGGGCGACGTGAACGGCGAAGTCACTAGCATTCTGCTGCGCGGGGCGGGCTACCTGAAGGACAACCGGCTGCTGCCCGCAGGCTTCGACGCGGACGCCGCCCACCCGGACGTGCGCCCCAGTGACGCGGCGCTGGCCGACGCTAATTTCACGGGCGGGAGTGACCGACTGATGGTTTCGGTCAACACCGGAGCCGCTGAAGGGCCGTTCGAGGTGAGCGTTGAGCTGCTCTACCAGGCGCTCAGCTACCGCTGGATCGAGAAGCTGCGCGGCTTCGACACGGCGGAGAGCGCGCGCTTCCTCGGCTACCAGGAGACGGTGTCCAACGTGCCGGTGGTCATGGCCAGCGTCACGGAGAGCATCTCGCCCTAACGATCTCCACGCAGCGCGGACAGCTGCGCGAGGGCGTGCAAACCCTGTCAGATAGGGGCGCTGCATAAGACTTCGGAAGTCTCCGAAGGCTTCCGAAGTCTACCCCCGGACGCCCCGCGCAGAGGCGTACAGCCATGCGCTCTCCCGCGGGACTTTATCTCGTCCGACGTCCGGCGGGCCGCTGTCAACCTTTACACGTGCCCGCAGGCTGGGAGGCGAGGGAGCGCGCGCATAACACGCTCTGGGTGGGACTGCCTCTCGACTGACAAACGAGCGCCGTGAGGAGATAAGCTCACTTGCCGGTGGGCTTATCTTCATGCCAGCACACCCCTCGCCTTCTGGCGCGCGCCGCTCACCGTTCCGGCTTGACGCACACGACGACGAAGTGCTCGGCCAGGGCGCGCGGTGCGCGGCGAGCCAGGGCCGCGTTCAGGCGGAAGATCAGCGGGTGAAAAGCGAAGTACGTCGGGTCTTCGCTGGCGCGGAAGGTGTCCAGAACCAGCCCCGCTCCGCGCGCCAGCGCCTCGACCCGGCGGCGCGTGTTGGCGCGGTAAACCACCGGGAAAGCGTCCGCCTGCGCGCGCCCGTACAGGCGCGGCACCAGCCAGCCTTGCAGCGGGCGCAGCGCCCGGTTGAGCAGCGCGGCAGGGCTGAGCGCGCCAGGGGCCAGGGCGATGAACGCGCCGCCGGGCCGCAGGACGCGCGCTATCTCCGCGAAGACTCGCGCCGGGTCGGGCAGGTGTTCCAGCACCCAACTGGCCAGCGCCAGGTCTACGCTGGCGGCGGGCAGCGGCAGGGCGTCCGCCAGGGCGACGGCGCGCGGCAGGTCGGGCAGGCGGTGCTCGGCCAGCGAACGGTGATCGGGGTCGAGGCCGAGCGGGCGGGCGACCGCCGGCCCAAGCTGTTCCAGAGCGCCGCCGCGCCCGCAGCCCAGGTCGAGCACGCGCATCCCTGGGGCCAGCCGCTCGCGGATCAGCGCCTCGTAGACGGCGGTGGCCGGACGCCAGCCGGGGCGCATCTGCGCGTAGCGGGCGCGATAGGCGTTCTGCTGCTCAAGCGAGAGGGGCATGTCTTCCTCGCGGAGGGCTGCTCTGCTGCGCCCGGCCCGGATGCAGGCTTCCGCAGTTTTCAGCGACTTCGGAAGTCCTTGTTCCTGCTACCGGCTTCCCCTTAGCGCACGCTGACGCGGCTGCCGTCGGGCGTTTTGCTCACGACGATCTGCACCGGGAAGGCGTCGCGCAGCTCGTCAATGTGGGTGATGGCCAGCACCAGGTCAAACTGATCCTGGATCGAAGTGATCGCCTCGACCAACCGCTGCCGCCCGTCCTCATCCTGCGTGCCGAAGCCTTCGTCAATGAACAGGGTGCGCAGTTGCGCGCCAGCGCGCCGAGCGAGCATCTGGCTGAGCGCCACGCGAATAGCGAAGTTGACGCGAAACGCCTCGCCACCCGAATACAGGTCGTAGCTGCGCGTGCCCAGCTCGTCGCTGATCAGGATGTCCAGCGTCTCGATCACCCCGCCGCCGGTCTTCTTTTCGCGCTGAGTGTCAAAGCGGACATGCATCCGCCCGCCGGTCATGCGCGCCAGCAGATGGTTGGCGCTCTCCTGTAGCTCCGGGATGACCACCTCGATGATCATCGCCGGGACGCCGTTCTTGCCGAAGGCGTCGCGCAGTTCTTCGTACAGCCCCTGCTCGGCCAACTGCTCGTCGCGGCGCTTCTCCAGGTCGGCTTTGCGCTGGCGGGCGTTTTCCAGGGCGGCGAGCGCCTGCTGCACGCGCACGACCGCCGCGTGCGCGCGCTGCTCGGCGGCGCGGGCCTCGCGCATCTCCCCTTCGCGGCGGCGCGCCTCTTCGACGCGCTCGCCCAGCACCTCGATCTCCGCCTGGGCGGCGGCGGCCTCCGCGCGCTCCTGGGCCAGCGATTCCTCCCAGCGGGCGCGGCGAGCGGCGGCGGCTTCCAGCCTGGCGCGCACCTCCGGCTCCTCTTGCAGCGCGGCATCCAGCGCGCGCTGGCGCTCCTCGTACTCGCTGAGGGCGCTGAGTGTCTCGCGGACGGCGCTGTGCGCCTCGGAGTCGTAGCCGAGCGAGGCGATCTCGGTGCGGATCGTTTCGCGCTGGGCCTGTAGCTCCTGGGCGAAATCCCCGGCGGCAAGCTGCGCCTCAATCGCGCCGAGCGCCGAGCGTTCCGTCCCCAACAGCTCGGCGGCAGAGCGGGCCGCTTCGACGTTGGCGTCAAGCTTGGCGGCGCGGTCGCGCAGACCCTGCAAGGCGCGCAATTCTCCGTCGAGCGTCTTGATGGCCGCTTCGTGGGCGCTGCGCCCGGCTTCGGTTTCTTTGTAGCGGGCCACATTATCCCGGTAGGTGTCGCCACGCATCTTGCCTTCGGCCTGCACTTCGGCCAGCACCTGCGCCCGGTGCTCTTCGCTGAGCGGCTGGCCGCACAATGGGCAGACGGCTCCGGCGGCCTCAAGCTGTTCGAGGCGCGCCTTGAGGTCGTCCATCTCCTTGCGCAACACCTTGTTGTTGGCCCCCAATGTGGCGCCCAGCTCAATCAGGCTGGCCAGTTCCTGGCGCAGCGCCTCGCGGCTCGCTTCCTGGGTCTCCAGCCGGGCGATCTCCACCTGCACATCGGCCAGGTCTGCCTGTAGCGCTTCTAGGCCAGTGGCGGCGCGCTGGGCGGTGCCGATGCGATCGCGGTGTACGCTGACCTGCGCTTCCAGATCGGCGCGCTGCGCCTGAATGGCGCCCTCGATCTCGTTCAGCCGGTCTTTGATGGCGCTCATCGCCTGCAATTTCTCGCCGAGCGCCTGGTCGGTCTCGCGGGCGGATTGCAGCCGCTGATAGCCCTCCTGGATGGATTCGCGCTCCCCGATGACTGGCCCCAGGGCGGCCAGCCGTTTTTGCAGGCGGGCCAGTTCGGCGTCAATCTCGGCCAGGTCGTGCTCGCGCTGGCGGATACGGTGCTCGGCCCCCGCCAGGCGCATCCTGGCCAGTTCCATCTGCTCCTCGGCCCCGGCGACTTCGGCATAGCGCGCTTCCGCCTCAGCACGGCGTTTCTCCGCCTCGGCGAAATCGCCCTCGCGCAGTTCCAGGTCGCGCAGCAGGGCCGGCTCTTCCAGCTCCTGACGGGCGATCTCGTCAATCTGCATAGTGAAGAGATCGAGGTTGTGCTTGATCGCGCGCAGCCGCTCTTTGGCCCGCTCCTCGTACTGCTCCCACTGGTCGAGGCCCAGGATGTCGGACAGCAGGCGCTTGCGCTCGCCAGCCGCGGCGACGGTGAAGGCGTCGGCGCGGCCCTGCTGCAGGAAGGCCGAATGGACGAAGGTCTCATGTTCCAGGCGCAGCAGCTCGGTGATGCGCCGGGTCGTCTCGTTGACTGAGGGGGCTGTGATGGCCGCCCACTGGTTCAGGTCTTCGTCCCAGGCGAACAGGTCGAGCGCGCTGCGCCCGGCGGCTCCCGCTTTTTTGGCCTTCTGGCGGCGGCGCACCACGCGGTAGAGGTTGTCGCCCTGGGCGAAGTCCAACTGGACGAACATCTCGCTCTGACCCTGGTGAATCAGGTCGTCGTCGGAGCGCACGCGGGCCTTGCCCCACAGCGCCCAGGTGATCGCGTCCAGCAGCGACGACTTGCCCGCGCCGTTCGGCCCGGACAGGCAGGCCAGGTGCATCCCCTCGAAGCTGATCGGGTCGGGCTGGCGATAGGCCAGGAAGTTGTACAGTTCCAGTCGCTTAGGAAGCATCGTTCATCACCGTTTGCTGTTATGCCGTTGCAGGGAGCGGGACAGAGCGCCGCCCCGGTTTGCCTCACCGCTCCCTGCTCGCCGGCTGGCGCAGCGAGGCAGATGGCGTTCTCCCTGTCCCCCGCCGATCAGCGGCCACCAACCAATAACTGCCAGCCTTCAGCCAGCGGCAGGCAGCGCCAGGTAAGCCGTCACCGCGGTGCCCTGCCCCGGCTCGCTCTCGATAGCGAACCTGCCGCCAGAGAGCCGCGTAAGCTGCCGGGCCAGGGTCAAGCCCAGGCCGACGCCCTGGTGCTCGTAGAGGCGACGCTCGAACTGAAGGTAGGCCCCGCTCTCGCGAATCTGCGCGGCGGTCATCCCGCGCCCTCGATCGCTGATACACAGGGCGTACTCACCCCCCACCACCTTGCCGCTCACCCGAATGGGCGTGCCCGCTTCGGAGAATTTGGCCGCGTTGTCCACCAACTCAATGACGAGCTTGGCCAGCACGTCGCGCGTCACGCTCACCGGCACGTTCTCCAGCGACAGGCGAAGGTCCGCGTCACGGCTGCGTTCCGCTACCTGTTCGCGTGCGGCGCGCTCGATCACCTCTGCCGGGGCTGTTTCCAGCGCGCCGATCAGCGCGGCAGTGCTGCGATGCTCGTGCTGATCCAGCTCAAACTGCACGTAGAGCAGAAAGTTCTGAAGCTGCCGCTGCAGGCGCGAGCCGGCTTCCAGAATGGTCTCGGCCATGGCCGAGACCTGCCCCGGATCGAGGATGGCGCTATCGAGCATGATCATCTCGGCATAGCCCATCAGGCTGGTCAAAGGGGTGCGTAGCTCGTGGGGCAGCGCCAGCGCAATCGAATCGCGCAGGTTCTCGATGCGCCGCTCGAATTGATCGCGCATGATCTCGCGTTTCTGCAGGCGCGCGCGGATAGCCGACAGCAGTTCTTCGCGCGTGAAAGGCTTGGTAACATAGTCATCCGCGCCCAACTGCATCCCCTGGCGCACCTGAGCGTGATCGGCCCTGGCGGTGAGGAAGATGAAGGGCAGGCGATTGGTGGCCGGGTCGTCCTGAAGGGCTTGCAGCACGCCGTACCCGTCCAGGCCCGGCATCATGATGTCCGAGATGACGAGATCCGGCAGGTGCGCGCGGGCCAGTTGAACGCCCACGTTGCCATCTGGCGCGCCGATCACCTCGAAATCCTCGAACCGGAGCAGCGCGACAATCTCTTCCAGCAGAGGAGCCTCGTCTTCGATCACCAGAATACTGGTCATCTTCCCGCTATCCTTCCCAGTTTCCCGGCTTTCTCACAACGCTCGCCCCCACCACCGAGCGCGTCTGACAGCCTATCAACACGCCGCGACCAGCGTATTATCTATCCACCCACCGGAGCGCGATGGTATATCGTTCTGGCGATTCGCGCCAGCCTGAAGAGCCGTTGGGGGCGGGCAAAGGTTGACAACGGCTCGCCGGACGCCGGGCGAAGCAAGGCCCCGCAGGAGCGTAAGCCATACGCTTCTGCGCGGGGCGTTCGGGGGCAGGCTTCAGAAGCCCTGTACGACGCCCCTGCCTGACAGGTAACATACCGCACGACTTCTCGAACGGTCTCTGAGTCTGAGAGGCGCCCGCCCCTGCCAGTGCTATACTGGAGCCAATCGCGCAGGAGAAGGGGCAGACCATGCGGCGCATCTACGGCGGGGTCGGGCTGTTCTCAGCGACCGCCCTGCTCTTTCAGGTCACGCTGACGCGGCTGTTCTCCGTCGCCCAGTTCTACCACTTCGCTTTTCTGGTGGTCAGCCTGGCGCTGCTGGGCTTCGGGGCCAGCGGATCGCTGCTGGCCGCCTGGCCGCGCCTGCGCTCGCCTGGCTGGCGTCCGGTCTGGGCGCTGGCCTTCGGCCCGGCGCTGATCGGCGCCTACCTGGTGCTCAACCGGTGGGCGTTCGACTCCTACGCCATCGCCTGGGACCGGGCGCAGGTCTGGCGGCTGCTGGCCAATCTGCTGTGCCTGGCCGTGCCCTTCACGCTGGCCGGAGCGCTCATTGGCGCGCTGCTGGCCGATCCAGCTCTGGCAGCCGGGCGAGTTTATGGCGCGAACATGATCGGATCGGCAGCGGGCGCTGCGCTGGCCCCCCTGCTGCTGGCCTGGCTTGGCGACGAGCGCATCCTGCTGCTGGCCAGCGCCCTGGCCGCCTGCTCCGGGATGATCCTGGTTCCCGCTGGCCTGCGTCGTGCCCGTGCAGGGCAGGCGTTCGGCCTGCTGGTCACCGGGGCGAGCCTGGCCCTGCTCCTCACCCCGCCCGAAGCCCTGACCATCGAGCCATCGCCCTACAAGGCGCTGAGCCACTTCCGCCGCAACCCCGACGCGACGCTGGCCGCGCCGCGCCACAACGCTTACTCGCGGCTGGACATCGTGCGCAGCCCGACGATCCACGTCGCGCCTGGCCTGAGCATGACCTACCTCAGCGCCCCGCCGCCACAGGTCGGCCTGCTGCTCGACGGCGACAACCTGCTGCCGGTCGTACAGGCGGGGGCCGCGCCGGTCGCCTTCGCCGAGGCGATGCCCGCCTCGGTCGCGCTGCGCCTGCGCGCCGAGCCGGAGGTCCTGGTGCTCGGCGCGGGCGGCGGCATGGACGCCTGGATCGCCCTGCACAACGGGGCGCGCTCAGTGGTCGCCGTCGAAGCGAACGGGCTGGTGGTGGGGGCGCTGCGTGGCGAGCTGCGCGCCTGGGCGGGGCTGGCCGATGACCCGCGCGTGACGCTGGTGCAGCAGGAGCCGCGCGCCTTCGCCCGGCAGAACGACAGCCGCTTCAGCGTGGTGCAGATCGCGCTGACCGACGCCTACCGGCCCGTCACGTCGGGCGCGTTTACCCTCACCGAGAACTACGCGCTGACGGTCGAGGCGTTCTCGGCCTATCTGAACTTGCTGGAACAGGACGGGCTGTTGCTGCTGACGCGCTGGCTGCAGAACCCGCCCAGCGAAGAGGTGCGGGCGCTGGGCCTGATCCTGGCGGCGCTCGATCCGCTGGTGAGCGATCCCGCGCAGCACGTCGTCGCCTTTCGCTCGTTCCAGACGATGACTTTCG
The DNA here is from genome assembly GCA_023382715.1 of Anaerolineae bacterium. Classification (GTDB taxonomy): domain Bacteria; phylum Chloroflexota; class Anaerolineae; order Aggregatilineales; family Aggregatilineaceae; genus UBA2029. The sequence goes on along the minus strand of JAHDWP010000004.1, from coordinate 104,993 downwards.
TCGTCAAGCGCGCGCCGTTCACGGCGGAAGAGATCGCCCGCGTCCTGGCCGAGGCCGAACGGCTGAAGTACGACATGGTGCTCGCGCCGGGCCTGCCGCCGGAGGCGGTCAACCGCTACGCGCGGCTGCCGGAGCCGGTCTACCACGCCACGCTCACCCGCCTGCTGGCGAGCGACGACCGCGCGGCCTTCTACGCGACCTACGACTTCGACGTGCGCCCGCCCACCGATGATCGCCCCTTCTTCTTCCACTTCTTCAGGTGGCGGCAGACGCCGGAAATTCTGGACAACCTGGGGCGCACCTGGCAGCCCTTCGGCGGCAGCGGCTACTTCGTGCTGGTGGCGCTGCTGAGCTTTGCGGCGCTGGCGGCGGGGCTGTTCGTCATGCTGCCGGTGGCGCTGGCCGGGCGATTTCGCCGGGCGCTGCGCGCCGTGCCCCGGCGAACGCGCGCCCGCACCCTGGTCTACTTCGCCAGCCTGGGGTTGGCCTTCCTGTTCATCGAGGTGGCGACCATCCAACAGTTCGTGCTCATCCTCGGCCAGCCGACGCTGGCCCTCGCCACCGTGCTGGCGACGCTGCTGCTGGCCTCCGGGATCGGCAGCGCCCTGTCCGACCGGCTGCCCTGGGGCCGGGCGCTGGCCGCGCTGGTCGTGGTCGCTGCGCTGTGGCCCTGGCTGATGCGGGGCGCCTTCGGCGGAGCGCTGGAACTGCCAACCGGCGCGCGCTGGGCGCTGAGCGTGCTGGCGTTGGCTCCGCTCGGCTTGCTGATGGGCGTCCCTTTTGCGCGCGGCCTGGAAGCGATCCGGTCTGCGCCCGACCTAGCCCCCTGGGCCTGGGCGATCAACGGCGGCGCATCGGTGATCAGCGCGGTGCTCGCCGCGCTGCTGGCGCTTTCGCTGGGGTTCACGCCGGTGCTGTGGACGGGCGCGGCGCTTTACGGCGCGGCGTGGCTGGCCCGCCCTGGCGCACCAGAGCGGAAATGAGCATCCAGTCTGGCCTGGTTCAGCCCCCCATCCCCGGCCCTTCCTCCACGAGGGGGAAGGGAGCAGAGCGCCGACCTTAAGCCTCTCTTTCCTTGTGGGGAGGGGTTTGGGGTGGGGAGACAGCGAGCAGCTACCGGCGGACTTCCGCCAGCCCGTCCTACTCTGTCTCGCGGGTGAAGGGCACGAAGGCCACGTCGAGCACGCGCTCCATCGAGACATCTTCGCCGTGCCGCTGCACCAGCCACAGGCTCTGGTAGCCGCCCGGCGGCCCGATGGGGATGACCATGCGCCCCCCATCCGGGCTGAGCTGAGCGCTCAGCGGTGCAGGCAGATGATCGGGCGCGGCGGTGACGATGATCGCGTCGAAAGGGGCGAACTCCCACCAGCCATAGTAGCCGTCGGCGCGCGTGACATGAATATCGCCGTAGCCCAGCTCGTCGAAGATGCGCCCCGCCGTCCCAGCCAGCTCCGGGATGATCTCGATGGTGTAGACCTGGTCGGTCAGCTCGCGCAGGATCGCCGCCTGGTAGCCCGACCCGGTGCCGATCTCCAGCACGCGATCTCCCGGCTGCAGATCGAGCATAGCCGTCATCATCGCCACGAGCGAGGGCTGCGAGATTGTCTGCCCATAGCCGATAGGCAGCGGGTGATCGTTGTAGGCCAGGTCCAGGTATTGCGTGGGCACGAACGCATGGCGCGGCACGGCCAGCATCGCCGCGATCACGGCCTCGTCAGCGACCTGCGGCACGACGCGCGTCTGCACCAACCGCTGCCGGGCCGAGCGCGTTTCCCCCGTGTCCGCAAGCTGGCGATCCAGATCAACAAGCGTGGGAGCCAGCTCCAGCGGGCGGAAGGTGGGCGTGGGCGTGCCAGCCAGGGGTATCATCTCACCCGGCGACGGGCTGAGGAACGTCTCGACGGGCGTCTCGGCGGCTTCGCGCACCCGGCCCTCATCGCCGCCGCAGGCAGACAGGCCCAGCGCCCCCATTCCCAGGATGGCCAACGTTGCCAGCCTGCTCAGCCACCACGAGGATCGGCGTTCGCTCACCGCTCTGTTTCCTCACTACGCGCCCGGTTCGCAGGTCAGGCGCGGCGATCCAGAAAGCCCTCGGCGAAGCGCAGCAAACGGTATACATCGGCGAAATTGGTCGCCACGCCCACCGAGATACGCACCGCGCCGACTGCGTCCTTGACCTTGCCGCTCATCGCCGTGATGAACGACTCGAACGTCATGCGCTCTTCCTTGTGGAAGCACTCTGCCAGGTCTGCTTCAGTCAGGCCGTGCGCTTTTTCGCCCGCGCCGGGGTTGCAGAAGCAGCCCGTGCGCAGCGAGATGCTCACCTGGTTGGCCTGCGCTTCCACCTCGCGATAATCGAAAAGCCTGCCGTCCGGGTCATAGAAGTTGACGGTCACTGTGCCCCCGCGCCGGACGGTATCGGCGGGGCCGTAGAGATGGATGAGCGGCATCCCGTTGGCGTGATGCAGAGCGAGCAGATGGCGCAGCAGCCAGTCCGTCAGGCAGATCACGCGCGTGTGAATGGCGTCCAGGCCCAGGCCGGTGATGTGCCGCAGGCCGATCTCGACGGCGGGCAGGTTGAGGTAGTCCACCGTGCCGTCTTCGAAGCCGGCTTCGCCGTCCTGCAGGTAGTATCCATCACCCTGCACGGAGGCGATAGTGATCGTGCCCCCGGCGAACCAGGGCCGCCGCAGCCTGGTCAGCGCCTCGCGCCGGGCGATCAGCGCGCCCACGCCGGTGGGGTAGCCGAAAATCTTGTAGAACGACAGCACGATAAAATCAGGGTGCGCCTGGCACAGGTCGAGGCGGTTGGTGGGGGCGAACGCCGCCGCATCGAGTAGCACGTCCCAGCCGAACGCCTGTGCCCGCTCGATCCAGGCCAGGTCGTGCTGGACGCCGGAGAAGTTCGACTGGGCAGGATAAGCGAAGAGGTGCGGTGCGGCGGGGTTCGCCCCGTCCAGCAGATCGGTCAGCCGGGTCTCGTCTATGCGCAATTCCGGGGGCAGCACCGGCGCATAAGTCACCGTCGCACCCCTGGCCCGCGCAAACTCGCGGATGCCGTTGACCGAGTTGTGGTTGTCGAAGGTCAGCAGGTAGTGGCTGCCCGGCCCAAACGGGTAGGATTCCCCGACCAGCTTGAGCGCGCCGCTGGCATTCTGGGTGAAGATCACGGCGTATTCGGCAGGGTCTGCGTTGAAGAAGGCCAGCACGCTGGCGCGCGCCCGCTCCACCAGGTGAGTCATGGCCAGCGAAGTCGGGTTGCTGGAGTGCGGGTTGCCGAAGACATTTTCGCGCAGCAGCGCCTGGTGCTGCGCGAGCTGGCTCTCGGCATAGAGACCGCCGCCAGTATAGTCGAGATAGGCGTGTCCCTGGGCGTCGAGGCGGGCGTATTCGGCGGCGCGCAGCCGTTCCAGCGCGGCGAGATCGAACTGCGGATACTCGCACTCGAACGCGACCAGAGCTTCCTCATAGCGCGTATCGCGGGCGAAGGCGGGCCTGAATGGAGAGTGCGGGCTGTTCATGGGGCTGGCACCTTGGGCTGGGAACGAGACTTAGGCGACTATGGCCCAAGTATACCAGTCCCGCCGCCTTCGCGGGCAGGCAACTCAGCTATCGGCCATCAGCCGTCAGCTATCCGTTAATCCGCTCGGCTGCGCACGCATTCTCCGAACGAGTTTGATGCTCAGCAGGCGCGGTCGTGCTACAATGGAGACAAGATTCAGATAAGGAGGTGCCAAGCCGCATAGAGATTCGCCCATTGATCACGTTACTCTGTTGTAATCTACAAAGTTAAGCACCCACAAAGGAGAGAAATGATGAGGAAGTTCGCTGCTTTGCTGGTGATCCTGGCGCTCGTGGTCGCCTTTGCGCCCACCGTCTCGCAAACTCAGGCGCAGGGGAAAGTGAAGCTGGTCATCGAAAGCTGGCGCAACGATGATACCGTCCTGTGGGAAGACGTGATTATCCCTGCCTTCAACGCCCACTATCCAGACATCGAAGTCACGTTCGTTGCACCGCCTCCCGCCGAGTACAACGCGGCGCTGAATGCCAAGCTGGAAGGCGGCACGGCGGGCGACCTGATCACCTGCCGTCCGTTCGATCTGTCGCTCGACCTGTTCAACAAGGGCTACCTGCTCTCGCTTAATGACCTGCCCGGCATAGAGCATTTCGGCGACGTGGCCCGCAGCGCGTGGATCACCGATGATGGCTCGGACGTGTTCTGCGTCCCGATGGCTTCGGTCATTCACGGCTTCATGTACAACGTAGACATCTTCGAAGAGCTGGCGCTGGAAGTGCCGGAGACGGAAGCCGAGTTCTTCGAGGCTTTGCAGACGATCAAGGATGCCGGCTACATCCCGCTGGCGATGGGCACCCACGACCTGTGGGAAGCGGCCACGATGGGCTATCAGAACATCGGCCCGACCTACTGGAAGGGCGAGGAAGGCCGCCTGGGCCTGATCAATGGCACCGTCGGCTACAACGAGGACGGCTTCCTGGAGGCCTTCAAGGTTCTGGCTCGCTGGGCGCCTTTCCTGCCGGATGGCTACCAGGCGACGACCTATTCTGACGCGCAGAACCTGTTTACCGTGCTGGAAGAGGCCGCCATCTACCCCACCGGCTCGTGGGAAATCGGCGTCTTCGGGCTGATGAACCCCGACCTGAATATGTCGGCCTTCAAGCCGCCCGTGGTCAACGAAGGGGACACCTGCTACATCAGCGACCATGTGGACATCGCCATGGGCGTGAACGCCGCCAGCCCGCACAAGGAAGAGGCGCTCAAGTTCCTGGAGTGGATGACCACCCAGGAATTCGCCCAGATCTACTCGGATGCCCTGCCCGGTTTCTTCTCGCTGTCAGACCACGAGCTGACGCTTGAGAATCCGGTCGCCCAGGAGTTCATCAGCTGGCGCGGTCAGTGCGAGACGACGATCCGCTCGTCGTACCAGATTCTCTCGCGCGGCGAGCCGAACAACGAGAACGACCTCTGGCTGTACAGCGCCGAGGTGCTCAACGGCACGCTCTCGCCTGAGGAAGCTGCCAACAAGGTCCAGGAAGGGTTGGCAAACTGGTACGAGCCGCAGATGAACAGGTAAGACCAGGCGTTTCACTGGAGGTGCCGAGGTACGCTATCGGCACCTCCCTTTTCATATATCGGCCTGGCACAGTGCCCGTTAACGATTTGTCGCGAGAGAGAGTCCCCGATGAATCCAGCCAGACACGTACATAACAAGCAACGATTCCCTTTCCATATCCTGGTTTTTCTGGCGCCGGCTGTCATCATCTACACTCTGTTCATGACTTATCCCCTGGTGGATTCGCTGCGACTGAGCCTGTACACCAGCGACCAGTATGGGAACGAAACCTTCATCGGCCTGGACAACTACCGCAAGCTGATGACCGACCCCTTGTGGGAACCGCGTCTCAAGGGGGCCATCCTCAACAACATCGAGTTCTTCGCCATTCACATGTTCGTACAGAACCCGATCGGCCTGCTGCTGGCCGCCCTGTTGAGTTCGCCCTTCATACGCGGCAGGGCGATCTACCGCACGCTCATCTTCACGCCCACCGTCCTGTCCGTCGTGCTAATTGGGTTCATCTGGAGCATCATCCTCAGCCCGCTGTGGGGCATTTCGGGAGACTTTCTCACTTCCATCGGCCTGGAGCAGTACGCCAAGAAGCCCTGGCTGGGCCTGGAATCAACTGCCCTACCCACCCTGTCGCTGGTTTCGGTGTGGCAGTGGGTCGGCATCCCGATGATGCTCTTCCTGGCCGCGCTGATCGCCATTCCCGATGAGCTGATCGAGGCCGCGCGCGTGGACGGGGCGACCGCCTGGGGCGTCTTCTGGCGGATCAAGTTCCCGCTCATCCTGCCGACGGTGGGTATCGTCGGCGTGCTGACCTTCGTGGGCAACTTCAACGCCTTCGACCTCATCTACACCACGCAAAAGGTCAACGCCGGCCCCAATTTCTCGACCGACATCCTGGGCACCTTTTTCTACCGCACGTTTTTCGGGCAACAGCTACAACCCGGCAACCCCACCATGGGGGCGACCATCGCCGGCGTCATGTTCCTGATCATCCTGGCCGGTGTGCTGCTCTACATGTTCGGCTGGCAGCGCCGCGTGGCCCAGGTGGAGCTTTAGGAGCGGATCACCATGTTGTCTCTGTCATCTCTCAGCCACCGCCTGCGACCCGCTCATTCGCTCCAACTCCTGGGGGCGCACGCCATCCTGCTCGTCTATACTGCGCTGGCGCTGTTCCCCATCGTGCTCGTCCTGATCAACTCCTTCAAGACGCGCAGAGCTGTCTTCAAGACGCCCTATGCCCTGCCCAACTCGGAAACGTGGAGCACTATCGGCTACGAGACCGTCTTCAAGCGGGCCAACTTCCCCGACTACTTTCTCAACAGCCTGATCGTCACAGTGAGCGCGCTGATCCTGATCCTGATCGCCGGGACGATGGCCGCCTGGGCGCTGGCCGAATACCGCTTCCCCGGCAACAACATCATGGGCCTCTACCTGGCCCTGGGCATCATGATCCCTATCCGCCTGGGCACGGTGAGCATCCTGCGCCTGGTGGTGGACGTCGGCCTCATAGACACGCTGTGGGCGCTGATCCTGGTGTATACGGCGTCGGGGCTGCCGCTGGCCATCTTCGTGCTGACCAACTTCATGAAACAGGTGCCCCGCGACCTGAAAGACGCGGCGCGGGTGGACGGGGCCAGCGAATACCGCATCTACCGCATGATCCTGCCGCTGGTGCGCCCGGCCATCGGCACGGTGATGGTTTTCAACATGATCCCCATCTGGAACGACCTGTGGTTCCCGCTGATCCTGGCCCCGTCCGAGCGCAACAAGACGGTGACGCTGGGCGCGCAGACCTTTCTGGGCCAGTACATCATCGATTGGAACGCCGTGCTGGCGTCGCTGACGCTGGCGGCGATTCCGGTGGTGATTCTCTATATCGTCTTCTCGCGCCAACTCATTCGCGGCCTGACGGCAGGGGCCGTCAAGTGACGCGCTGCGGAAGATGGGTGTGGTCTGGTTATTGACGCCTGACACGCTGCTACCAAGAGAGGGTTCGTGATGTTACGAGTAGGAATCGTCGGGGCCGGCTTCATGGGCGCGTACCATGCGGCTGGCTGGGCCAGGACGCCGGCAGAACTGGTCGGGTTCCATTCGCTAAACCAGCGCCAGATTGACCAGCTGATCGCCCAATACGGCGGGCGGACGTTCGCCACGCTGGACGCGCTGCTCGACGCGGTGGACGTAGTGGACATCTGCACGCCCACGCACCTGCACTACGAGATGGTGCTGCGGGCCGCCGCCAAAGGCAAGCATATCGTCTGCGAGAAGCCGCTGGCGCGCACCGCCGAGCAGGGTGAGGCGCTGGTTGCGGCGTGCCGCCAGGCGGGGGTCACCCTGCTGGTGGCCCATGTGGTGCGCTTTTTCCCGGAGTACGCACAGGCGAAGACCATCGTCGAGCGTGGCGAGATTGGCCGCGTCGGTGTCGTGCGCCTCAAGCGCGTCAGCTTCCAGCCCAACCGGCCCGAAGACAACTGGTTCGTGGATATCGCCAAGTCTGGCGGAATGATGCTCGACCTGATGATCCACGATCTGGACTACGCGCGCTGGGTCGCCGGAGAAGTCGAGAGCGTCTTCGCCAGGAGCGTGCGCAGCGCCCGGCCCGGCGCGCCCGGCGACTACGCGCTGGCGATCCTGCGCCATGCCAACGGCGCGCTGTCCAACGTCGAGGGTGGCTGGGCCTACCCGCCGCCGATGTTCCGCACCAGCCTGGAGATCGCCGGCGATGGCGGGCTGCTCGAGCACCCGGCGGGCAGCTCGACCGCGCTCAGCGTGCACCTGATGGCGCGCGAAGAGGGCGACGCGCCGGAGATCGCCGTGCCGCGCAGTCCCCTGCTGGAAGACCCCTACGTGGTCGAGATCAAGCACTTCTACGACGTGCTGGCGCACGGGGCGACGCCGCGCGTCACCGCCGAAGACGGACTCGCCGCGCTCAAGCTCGCCCTGGCCGCCATTGAGTCTGCCCAAACGGGCCGGCCAGTCACCCTGTAGGAGGTATCCCCATGCGCTGCGCCATCATGAGTTTCGCCCACGTTCATGCCGAGGGATACCTTCGCAATCTGCGCGCCAACCCCGCCGTTGAGTTCATCGGCTTCGCCGACGAAGACGCCGACCGGGGTCGGCACTTCGCCGAGCAGACCGGCGCGCCCTGGTTCCCTACCTACGAGGCGCTGCTGGCCGAGAAGCCGGACGGCGTGATCATCTGCTCGGAGAACGCCCGGCATCGCGCGCTGGCCGAGATGGCCGCCGCAGCGGGCGCGCATATCCTGTCGGAGAAGCCGCTGGCCACCACCCCCGCAGACGCCCAGGCGATGGTGGAGGCGTGCGCGCGGGCCGGCGTCACGCTGATGACCGCCTTTCCCATGCGCTTCAGCGCGCCCACCATCGAGGCCAAGAAGGTGCTGGACAGCGGGGCGCTGGGCACCGTGTATGGCTGCAACGCGACCAATCAGGGCCAGCTTCCCCGCCTGCATTCCGCCTATCCGCGCGGCTGGTTTACCGACCCCGCGCTGGCCGGCGGCGGCGCGGCGACCGATCACGTCGTGCACGTGGCCGACCTGCTGCGCTGGTATTTCCAAAGCGAAGTGACCGAGGTCTACGCCGAGCTAAACCGCATCTTCTATCAGGAGCCGGGCGTCAACGTTGAGACGGGCGGCCTGGTGATGCTGACCTTCGCCAATGGCGCGTTCGCCAGCATTGACTGTAGCTGGAGCAAGCCGCCGCACTACCCCACCTGGGGCGGCCTGACGATGGAGCTGGTTGGCGAAGGCGGCCTGGTCATCGTGGACCCCTTCCGCCAGGTGATGTCGGTCTACGCGCAGGGCACGGCTCGCCCGGCCTGGTCGTACTGGGGATCGAACGCCAATCAGGCGATGGTGGATGAGTTCGTCTCCGCCGTGCAGGAGCGGCGCGCGCCCGCCGTCACCGGGCACGACGGGCAGCAGGCCGCCGAGATCGTCGCGGCGGCCTATCGCTCGGCAGAGTCTCACCAGCCGGTGGCGCTGCCGCCCGCGTGAGCGCGGGCAACAGGAGCGGAAAGCCCCTCCCCCTGGAAGTGCCCCGCCCAGCGAATCAAGTCCCCCTCTCTGGCTCGGCTGGAGAGGGGGATTTAGGGGGTGAGGCGTAAAGGTCCCCGCCAGACTTCCGAAGTTTCCGCAAACTTCGGAAGTCTGTATGTTCACACCGTCTCATTGATCGGGATAAACCAGCGTCACCGGGCAGCGGGCGTGCTTGATCACCTGCTGGGCCACGCTGCCCACCAGCCAGCGCGCCAGCCCGGTGCGCCCGTGCGTGGACATGACGACCATGCTGATCCCGTCTTCCGACTCGACGAAATCACAGATGGTCTGCGCAGGGTTGGTGCCGCGAATGATCACGTCGCGGGCGCGCAGTCCTTCGGCACGCAGCCGGTTGCGCATGGCTGCGAGCTGCTCCTGCATCTGCCCCAGGCTCTGCTCGGCGATTTGCTGGTGCCCGGCCAGCGCCCACTGGCCGGCATAGTCGCTGTCCTTGGGCTGATAGATATGCAGCAACACCAGCTCTGCATCATGGACGCGGGCCAGCTCGGACGCGCGCGGGATGGCGCTCTCTGACCAGCGCGAGCCATCCAGCGGCACGACAATGCGCTGGTACATGGGGCGCACCAGCAGCAGCGGCACGGGGAATTCGTTGAGCGCCCGCTCTACGCCCGTGCCGAACAGCCAGCGCATCATGGCCGCGCGGCCCTGCGTAGACATGACGACGGCGCTCACTCGTTCCGCCTCGATCATCTTATAGAGCGTCCCCGCCAGGTCGCGGGTGGAGATATGCTCGACGTGCGTGCGGATGCCCGCCGCGCGCAGGCCCTTGCGCAGCCCGTCCAGGTAGGCCTCGATCTGCTCGCGGCTGCGCGCTCCCTCTTCGGCGCGCTCTGCCTTCCCGCCCGGCACAGGCAGGTAGTCCAGATAGAGCAGGATTAGCTCGGCGTCGTGCTTGCTGGCCAGGTCCGAAGCGAAGCGGATGGCGAACTCAGCCGCCGACGAGCCATCCAGCGGGACCAGCACCCGGTTGTAGATGCGCGCGGGGACGATCATCTCTGCCCTCCGGGCTTCACAGAATCTGTGACAGGAACAGCTTCGTCCGCTCGTGCTGCGGGTTGGTGAAGAAGTGCTCCGGCGTGCCCATCTCGACGATGCGCCCCTCGTCGAAGAGCACGATGCGATCGGCCACCTCGCGGGCGAAGCCCATCTCGTGCGTGACGACGAGCATGGTCATGCCGCTCTGGGCGAGCTGCTTCATCACGTCCAGCACTTCCTTGATCATCTCCGGGTCAAGCGCCGAGGTCGGCTCGTCGAAGAGCATGATCTTGGGCTGCATGGCCAGCGCGCGGGCGATGGCCACGCGCTGCTGCTGCCCGCCGGAAAGCTGGCCAGGATATTTGCGCGCCTGCTCCGGGATGCCCACCCGCTCCAGAAGCTGGAGCGCGATTTCCTCAGCGGTGCGCCGGGGCTGGCGGCGCACGTAGCGCGGCGCCAGGGCAACGTTGTCCAGCACGGTCAGGTGTGGGAACAGGTTGAACTGCTGGAAGACCATGCCAATCTCGCTGCGAATGGCGGCGATATTGCGCACGTCGTGGCTCAGCTCGATCCCGTCCACGATGATCTGACCTTCCTGGTGCTCCTCCAGCCGGTTGATGCAGCGGATGAAGGTGGACTTGCCCGAACCGGAAGGGCCGATGATCACGACCACTTCCTGGGGCATCACGTCCAGGTCCACATCCTTGAGCACGTGGAAGTTGCCGAACCACTTGTTGACAGCGTGGCAGCGAATGATTGGTTCTGAGGCGTTCGTTTCGGCCATGGGACTTCCCTAAGTCATGCAGGCGACACAGGCGCGCCCTGAGCTATTCCCCGAACTATACCCTACAAGCGGCGGATGCTGCCCGCCCCCGATTGCTCGAGGCGGCGGCTGACATCGGACATAGCATAGCTGATCACAAAGTAGATGACAGCAATGACGATATAGGCTTCGCGCTGGTACGGGCGATAGATGGTCTGCCCGCTGACGATGCGATCCACGATGCCGACCAGCTCGAACAGCCCCACCACAGCCACCAGCGACGTGTCTTTGAACAGGCTGATGAACTGCCCCACGATGGCCGGAATCACCGCGCGCAGCGCCTGCGGCAGGACGATGAGCGTCATCGTCAGCGGCGGGTTGAGGCCCAGGGCACGCGCCGCCTCGATCTGGCCGTGCGGGATAATCTGCAAACCGCCGCGCACGTTCTCGGCCAGATACACGGCGCTGAACAGCGTCACGCCGATCATCATGCGAATCGTCAGGTCCAGCCCCGACAGCGCCGACCAGAAGAAAGGCACAATCTGCTTGGCCATGAACAGGATCGTGATCAGCGGCACGCCGCGCACCGTCTCGATGAACAGCGTACACGTCCACTTGATGGCCGGCAGCTCGCTGCGCCGGCCCAGCGCCAGCGCCACCCCCAGCGGGAACGAGGCGACGATGCCGACGACCGTCAGCAGGATCGTCAGCAGCAGGCCGCCCCAGACCGAGGTTGGGACGAGCGGCAGCGCCCGCGAGCCTTCGAAGCCGCGCAGGATGATCAGGATGGCCGGCGCGGACAGAATCCAGCCGCCCAACACAGCGCGGCGCACGGCTTTTTCACGCTTACCCAGCACGCCGATGACCCAGCCGTTGAAAAAGAGCAGCGCCCCGACGAAACACGGCATCGCAATGCGACTGAACAGCGGCGCCACCTGGAGGCTGAAGAACTCCGCTACCGAGCGAGCGCCCTCAAAACGGTAGGAGTTCTCGTCGGCGAAGAGCGCCCTTTCCACCGCTGGCGGCGCGCCGAACTGCTCGGCACGCGCCTGGGCAGCAGCTTCCTGGCTGGCGAAGGTCTCCACACCCTGCACGCGAATCCAGGCGTAACCGGCGTTGTCCCCTGCTGCGCCGTTGACGCTGTCGTCGCGCCGGACTTCGAGCACGTACCAGCCATCGGCGGGCAGCGTGTAGCTGAGCGTTCCACCGGCTGGACCTCCAGCGAAATCGCCCGGCGCCGACCCCGCCTGGGGCGTGAGGGGTTTGCCCTGGCGGTCGAGCAGGCGCAGGGTCACGGCCAGGTTGTACTGCCCCAGGTCGAGATCGCCCGCGCGCGCCTCCGCAGCGCGAATAGCCCATTCAGTGCGCGACTGGTTCTCCACAAAGCCAAGCAGCCGCTCGTCAGTGTCCTGGGCGTCGGTCAGCGGGTCGAAGGCGAAGGACGCTTCCTGACCCCTGAGACCCACGAACACAAAGTCGGACGGCGCGCGCTGTGGCTCGACCAGCAGGTAGATCGTCGGCTCCGGGACGCGCGCGGCAAGGACGGGCACGACGACCAGGATCAGCAGGATGACCAGCACGGCAATGAACACCCCGCGCGAGACCCGCCCCCACACCCCCAGGCCGAGTCCGCTGAGCAGGGTGAGAATGCCAGCGACAAGCTCCATGCGCCAGATCTCTCGCCGGTCGTACAGGCCGCTGGTGACCAGGCGCAGGTTGTGGTAGATGACCCCCCACTGCGCGCTGCGCACCGACCAGGACAGAAACCCCCACAGGAACCACACGACCAGCGCGCCCATGAGGATGGTCGCTGCGGAGTTGATCTTGCTGCTGAACAGGTTGGCGCGCAGCCAGCCCAGCGGCCCCACCGAAGTGATCGGCGGGCGACGGCTGGGCGGCGCTTCTGACGGCGCCACATAGACGCTGGGATCAGTGTACGGCCCGCGCATCCTAACGGCTCCTCAGGCGCATACTGTAATTGACCGCGTTCATCACCACCGAGATGGTCAGGCTCAGGCCCAGGTAAATAGCCATCATGACGGCGAAGACGGCGACCGATTGACCAGTCTGGTTGGAGATGATGCTGGCGATGTTGTAGACATCGAAGAACCCGATGGCAACGCCCAGGCTGGAGTTCTTGGCCAGGTTCAGGTACTGGTTGCCCAGCGGCGGGATGATCAGGCGCAGCGCCTGCGGCAGCACGATCAGGCGCAGCGTCTGCCCGCCGCTGAAACCCTGGGCGCGCGCGGCTTCGATCTGACCATGAGGCACCGCCTGGATGCCAGCGCGCACGATATCGGCGACGAAGGCCGCCGTGTACAGGATCAGGCCCAGCGTCAGGGTGAGGTATTCCATCGAGAGCTTATCGCCCCCCTCGAAGTTGAATCGCTTCAACTCCGGGTTCTGGATGCTGAACGGCCCCCCGGCCACCAGCCAGCCCACCGCCCCAAAGAGGAGTATCGTCGGCACAAACCAGCGCAGCACGCTGGCCGGCTGGCCGGTGCGGTCCTGGACGCGCAGCCGCCACACCCACAGCCCAATCCCCACTGCCAGCCCGATTCCGAACAACAGATAGAACAGCCAGGCGGTATCGGTGCCCTCGATCAGCGGAAAGTTGATCGCGCGCCGATTGACGAACACCGGGCCGGGCAGCTTGATCGAATCCTGCACGCGCTCCGGCATGGTGACGCGCAGCCCGCGATAGATGAAGTAGAGCTGAACTAGCAGAGGCGTGTTGCGAAAAACCTCGATATAGAAGTTAGCGACCAGGCGCACCAGAAAATTGGACGACAAGCGCCCGATGCCGATCAGAACCCCCAGGATAGTCGTGCCAACCAGCCCAATCGCCACCACGCGCAGCGTGTTGCGAAAGCCAATCCACAGCGCCTCCCAGTTGGAGGTTGTCGCCGGGTCGAAGTTGCTGGTCCCCTCAGAAATGTTCGTACCGAAGGGGCGGTCGAAAGCCTTGAAGGTGATCGCCATACGGTTGTCGGCCAGGTTGCTGACCAGGTTGTGGATCAGCGTGTAGCCGAAAGCGACGACCGCGATCAGAAAGACGATCTGCAAGAATGCCTGAATATAGCGAATATCGCGCCAGGGGGGGACGGGAGCGTGCCTGGAAGCCACAAACGTGGAAGAGGGCTGATCGGACATGGCTTGATCCTGTGCTTAGTGCGCGCCGGACACGAGCGCCAGGAGTGACACAGAATAGTAACGAATCTCCCCGGAGGCGCAAGAAAAGCCGCGCCCCCGGGGAGCACTATCACAGACGGCAGAGCACCGACCCGCTAACGCCAGTCCGGGGGATAGTGCAGGCCCCCGTCCGTCCAGAGCGCGTTCAGGCCGCGCTCCAAAGCCAGGGGCGTGTTGATGCCGACGTTGCGCTCGAAGATCTCGCCGTAGTTGCCCACTGCGCGGATCACATTCACCACAAAGTCGTTGTCCAGGCCGAGCAGCAAGCCGCTGGCCTGATCGCCCTGCCCCAGGAAGCGTTGAATGGAAGCTTCGGTGCTGGCCATCGCCTCGTCAAGGTTGGCCTGCGTGATGCCGTATTCCTCGGCCTGCATGGTGGCGTACACAGTCCACTTGACCACATCGGCCCAGGCCGGGTCACCCTCAATATAAGCTGCAGAAAGCGCTTCCTTGGAGATGACGTCGGGCAGGATGATGTACCGGCCCGGATCGGCGGTGCCGCTGCGCAGGCCGGCAAGCTGGCTGATGTCCGAAGTGAGCGCGTCGCAGCGCCCCTCTTCCAGGCCGCCGATCGTCTCGGCGGGCCGCTCGAACTTGACCAGCTCGTAGCTGAAGCCGCGCTTCTCCATCGCCTCGGTGATGTTCAGCTCGGTCGTCGTGCCGGTCAGCACGCAGATCGAAGCGCCGTCCATGTCATCCAGCGAGGCGACCCCGAGATCGCGCGGGACCATCACGCCTTGCCCGTCATAGAAGTTGACCGGGCCGAAGTCCAGCCCCAGTTCTGCGTCGCGCTGCACCGTCCAGGTGGCGTTGCGGAACAGCACGTCAACCTGGCGATTCTGTACGGCTGTGAAACGCTCCTGAGCGGTCAACTGGACGAAGACCAGGTTGTCAGCCGTCACTTCGCCGAAGACAGCCGCCGCCAGCGCGCGGCAGAAATCGGCGTCGAAGCCGAGCATCTCGCCCGAATCCGGGTCGAGATAACCGAAGCCAGGCAGCCCCCCGTTCACGCCGCAGATCAGCGAGCCGCGAGCGCGCACCTGGTCGAGAATGCTTTCCTGGGCAGAGGCGGTGGGTACCGCCAGCGCGGTCAGCATGACCAACGCCAGCAACAGACCAATCCAGCGAGTGTTATGCTTCATCGTGTCCTCCTTGTGTAGGACGTGCTGTGACAAAAATGTGTGACAACAGGATGGGAGTGGTATCTAGAACCGCGTGTTCAGGGAGTCAAGGGGGGACTCTAGATAGCCTATTGAGAACTGTCGCGCGGCAGCCTCCTCTCTTGAGATTGGACTAATTGCACGCTTTGTATAAAGATTAAGATATCTATCTATTTATCAGCTTTTGGTGAGGCTGTCAACAATCTGTGAGCGCGAAAACGGTATCTGCCCGCCTCTCCCCCTGGATTCCCCCCTCCAACCGGCCAGGGAGAGAGATTTTGACCGCTGAGCGGGGCGTTTTCTCCCTCCCTGGCTCTGCCGGAGAGCCTACCTGAGGGCGGGGCCTGGTCCCGCTCCAGACAGAGACGCCCCCTGCTCACGTTCGATAGTGGCCGTTGATCGACACGTAGTCGTGGCTGAGATCGCACGTCCAGACGTGCGCACGAGCTGCGCCCTGCCCCAGGTCGAGGCGCACGCCCCATTCCGCCGTCTGCATCAGGGCGATGGCAGCGCGCTCGTCGTAGGCAGTGGGCTGCCCGCCCTCGACAAGCTGCAGCACCGGTTGCCCATCCGCGTCGAGCAGCCACAGGCTCAGCCGCGCCGGGTCGAGCGCGACGCCCGCATAGCCCGCTGCCGCCAGGATGCGCCCCCAGTTGGCGTCCGCACCGTAGAAGGCCGTCTTGACCAGCGGTGAGACAGCGATCTGCCGGGCGATCTGGTGAGCGCTGGCCTCGTCCGCCGCACCGCTGACCTCGACGGTGACGAACTTGGTCGCGCCCTCCCCGTCACGGACGATGGCCTGGGCCAGCGCGACGCACACACCGGTCAGCGCCGCCTGGAACTCAGCCGGATCGCCCACCGTCACGCCCGCCGCGCCATTGGCCAGCAGCAGGACCGTGTCGTTGGTGCTCATGTCGCCGTCCACCACGATGCGGTTGAAGCTCTCCTCTACCGCAGCGCGCAGATAGCCGTCCAGATCGGCGGCGGGGATGCTGGCGTCAGTGGCGATCAGGGCGAGCATAGTCGCCATGTGCGGGGCGATCATGCCCGAGCCTTTGGCGATGCCCGCGATCACCGCGCCGGACGCCAGGCGCGCCGAGGCCAGCTTGGGCCGCGTGTCGGTGGTCATGATCGCCGCGGCGGCGTCTGCCCACCCGTCCGGGCGCAGCGCCGGGACCAGCGCGGCAATCCCGCGCTCCATCGCCGTCATATCGAGCGGCAGCCCAATCACGCCCGTCGAAAGGGTGAGCACTTCCTCCGGCGCGCAGCCGAGCAGCGCCGCCATGCGCTCCGCCGAGGTGTGCGCGTCGCGCAGGCCCGGCTCACCGGTGCAGGCGTTGGCGCTGCCGGTGTTGGCCAGCACAGCGCGCACCCGTGCGCCCTCCCCTGTCAGGAGCGCCTGATCGCGCAGCACGGGCGCAGCCTTGACCTGGTTGGCGGTGAAGACGCCCGCCGCGACGCACGGCGCGTCGCTAACCAGCAGGGCGATGTCCTTGCGCTCGCTGCGCTTCAGGCCGCAGTGCAGCCCGGCCAGGCGAAAACCTTGCGGCATAGGTTCTGTCATCGTCTCCCCCTCACTCCAACTCATAGACCAGCGCGATCTCGTCGCAGTGTTCCTTGAACGGGCACGGCGCGCAATCCTGCCAGACCTTGATCGGGAAATTGCTGACGGCGTCGCGCTCGAAGCCGAGCCGTTCGAACAGGTGGGCGGCGCGGGTCAGCGTCAGCACGCGCCTCAGCCCGCGCGCCCGCGCCATCGCCACCGCTGCCGTGACCAACTGGCTGGCGACGCCATTGCCGCGATGATCGGGGTGCACGGCCAGCGAGCGCACCTCGGCCAGCGTGCCGTTGTAGTAGACCAGCGACACGCAGCCGACCATCTGCCCCCCCTGCTCGGCGACCAGCCAGCGATCAAGCTGCTGGCGCATCTCGTCGGCGGGGCGCGGCAGCATCAGCCCGGCGGCGACATCCCGCGCGAACAGGGCCAGGATCGCCTCAACCTCGTCGGCGTGGGGTTGGCGGATGATCATCAGCGCGCGACCTCGTGCAGAATGGTGCCGAGCACTTCGGCGAACTGGTCAATATGCGCTTCCTCGATGATGAGCGGCGGCAGCAGGCGCAGCACCTTCGGCCCGGCGTTGATCATGATCACGCCGTGCGCGTAGCCAGCTTTGATCAGCGGCGCGACCTCAATATCCAGCTCCACGCCGATCATCAGGCCCAGGCCGCGCACTTCGCGGACGTGCGGCGAGCGCAAATCGCGCAGCCGTTCCACCAGCCGCGCGCCGAGCGCCAGCACGCGGGCCAGGAACGCCGGGTCATTGACGCGGCGCAGCACCACCTGCGCCGCCCGGCAGACGACCGGCCCGCCGGCGAAGGTGCTGCCATGATCGCCGGGGGCGAGCGACCCGGCCACGTGATCGGTGAGCAGCGTCGCGCCGATAGGCAGCCCGCCGCCCAGGGCCTTGGCCAGGGTCATCATGTCCGGCTGCACCTCAAAGTGCTCATACGCCCACAGCCTGCCGGTGCGACCCACCCCACACTGAATCTCGTCGAAGACCAGCAGCGCGCCGTGCCGGTCGCACGCCTGGCGCAGCGTCGCCAGGAACTCCGGCGTGGCGGCGTGAATGCCCCCCTCGCCCTGCACCGGCTCGACGAAGACGGCGCACGTCCCTGGGCCGATCAGCTTCTCGGCGGCGGCGCTGTCGTTGAAGGGGGCGAAGGTCACGCCGGGCATCAACGGGCGGAAGGGAGCCTGGTACTTCTCGCGCGCGGTGAGGGCCAGCGCGCCCGCCGTCCGCCCGTGAAAGCTGCCGCCGAAGGCGACCAGATCGGTCTTGCCGGGGCCGAACGTCTCGCGGGCATGCTTGCGCGCGAACTTGATCGCTGCCTCGACCGCTTCCGTGCCCGAATTGCAGAAATACACCTTATCGGCGAAGGAGCTTTCGCAGAGCATCTCGGCCAGGTCGGCGTGGGGGGCGGAGTGGTAGAGGTTGCAGACGTGGCCGAGCAGGGCCATCTGCTCACTCACGGCGGCGATCAGCTCGGCGTCCGCATGGCCGAGCGCGTTGACGCTGATGCCCGCCGCGAAATCGAGATAGGTCTTGCCGTCCGCGTCGGTCAGCGTCGCGCCCTGCCCGCGCTCCAGCACGAACGGTGCGCGCGCGTAGGTGTTGAGCACGTACTGCGCGGTCTTTTCCACAGTGGAGCCAGCCATGGTGTCCTCGCCTTCTTTGCGCTGCCACTCAAGCCACGAATACGGTGCCAGTGCCCGTCGCTAGCCCCGTCAGGTCGGTGATCACGGCCTGGCGCACGCCCGCCCCCACCGCCGCCAGCGCCGCCTGCACCTTGGGGATCATCCCGCCGTTGATCACGCCGCGCGCGATCAGGTCGAGCGTCTCGGCGACGGACAGGCGCGGCACCACGCCGTTCTCAGCGCGCACGCCGGGCACATTGGTGACGAAGGTCGCCCGCGCCGCGCCCAGCGCCGCCGCAATCGCCCCCGCCGCGTGATCGGCGTTGACGTTGTAGGCTCCGTCCGGGCCGAGCGAGATTGGCGAGACGACCGGCACGGCCCCCGCTGCGCATAGGCTGCGCAGCACGTCCGCGCGCACGGCGACGATGCGCCCCACCCGGCCCAGGCTCGCCGCCCAGGGTTCGACGCGCAGCAGGCCGCGATCCACGCCGCTGAGACCCAGCGCGTCCACGCCGGCGGCCAGCAGCGCGCGCACGATCTGCTTGTTGACCTGCCCCGAAAGCACCATCTCGGCCACGTCGAGCGCGGCCTGGTCGGTCACGCGCTGCCCGTCCACGTAGACGGGTTGCAGGCCGAACGCCTGCCCCACTTCGTTGATGGCCCGCCCGCCGCCGTGCACCAGGACGCATCGCCTTTCTGCGGCCAGTCCCGCAACTGTGGCGGCCAGCGCGTCCAGGAAGCCGGGCCGGTCGAGATCGTTGCCGCCCACCTTGATGACCAGCGGCGCGAGTGCCTCAGCGTGAGATATTTTCGCGTCCATGTGCGGCGCTCCTTCAAGCACTAACCGGCAGCAATCCGGCGATTTCGGGCAGATCGAACATCAGGTTGAGGTTCTGCACGGCCTGCGACGCCGCGCCCTTGAGCAGGTTGTCAATCACCGAGACGATGATCAGCAGGCCGTCGCTCGCCGAAGTCAGGGAGAGCGCGGCGCGCGGCGTGCGCACAACGTGCGCCAGCGTCGCCAGCTCGCCCGGCGGCAGCAGATCGATCAGCGGCTCTCCGGCGTAACAGGCGGCGAAGGCTTCCTGCGCGGCGGCCATGTCCGTCACCGGCGCGTAGACGGTGGACAGAATGCCCCGATCGGTGGGCAGCAGGTGTGGCGAGAAAATCACCGGCCCCAGCGTCGCGTCCTCGCCGGCCAGCACCTGCTCGATCTCGGCCAGGTGGCGGTGTGCCCGCCCAATGCTGTAGGGCGAGAAGTTGCCATGCACCTCGGCGAAGAGGATGTGCTGCTTGGGCGTCCGCCCCGCCCCGGATGTGCCGGACTTGGCGTCCACGATCAGCGGCGCGCCGGGCACGAGCACGCGAGCGCGGGCCAGCGGTGCCAGGGCCAGCAGCACCGACGTGGCGTAGCAGCCGGGGTTGGCAATGGCCCGCGCGCCGCGCAGCCGGTCGCGACCCAGCTCCGGCAGGCCGTAGGGCATGGGCAGCAGCTCCGGCGCGGGGTGGGCGATGCCGTACCATTGCGCATAGACCGCCGGATCGTCCAGGCGCAGATCGGCGGAGAGGTCTACGACACGCACGCCGCGCGCTAACGCCTGGGCGGCGATGGGCGCGGAGCGCGTGTGCGGCAGGCAGAGCAGCACAGCATCCACGTCGTCAAGCGGCGCAGCGGCGGCGGAGATGAGCGGCAGGTCGGGCGCTTGCGGCCAGCTCTGGCGCAGGTTTTGCCCGGCGGAAGTCTCCGAGGTGGCAAAGGCCACCGTCACCGCCGGGTGCGCCGTCAACAGCCGCACCAGTTCCAGGCCGGTGTAGCCGGTCGCCCCATACACTCCCACACGAATAGTCATAGTCCCCTCGCAGACTGCGCCCATCCAAACACAAAAAACCGCTCTCGGGTCCGAGAGCGGTTTGGTTTCTGGTGGGCGTTATACGCTGACGCTACCCCAAACCCCGCTAAGCCGGACCCGAAATGGCGGGAGCCGGACGGCGACGAGGGCGGCGGGGCGCGAAGCTGAGCAGCACGATGCGATCACTCACTGAATTAAGCCGGAAAGCGCGAATGCGCATGACAATAACACAGGTGCGGCATTCACACAAGGCGGACGATTTGGTCGAAACATACAAGTGGCGGGCGGCCCGCAGGAATCAGGTGCACGCGCGCGCAAGCTGCATACAGTCCTGCAACACGGCGGCGGCGGTGATCTCCATGCCAGCGCCCGGCCCCAGCAGCGTCAGGGGATGCTCGTCATAGCGGCGCGTCGAGAACGACACCTGGTTCTGCGTGCCGCGCAGTTGGGCGGCCAGCCGCTCGCCGACCATACGCAAGGCCACGACGCCCCCCTGCGGGCCGATCTCGGCCAGGTAGCGCGGCACCCCGGCCAGCGCCCCCATGTACGCGGCGAAATCGGAGTCCAGGCGTGGAAGCTGAGCCATGAACTCGTCCACGCTCAGCGCGGCCATCTCGCCGGGATAGAGCGGCTCGACGCGAATCTGCTCAAGCTCCATCGGCCAGCCGGCCAGCCGGCTGAGGATAAGCGCCTTGCGGGCCACGTCCATTCCGCTCAGGTCATCGCGCGGGTCTGGCTCGGTGTAGCCCTTCGATCGGGCCATGCCCACCGCCAGCGAGAACGGCTCACCGTCTTCCAGGCGGCTGCACAGATAGCCGAGGGTGCCGCTCAGCGCGCCCTCAATGCGCGCGATCTCGTCACCGGTGTCCACCAGGTAGCGCAGCGTGTTGATGACGGGCAGCCCCGCGCCCACCGTCGCCTCGAAGCGCACGCGCGGCGATTCGAAGAAGCCCTGCGCGCCCTCCCAGGGGCCAGCCAGCGGACGTTTGTTGGCCAGCACCACGCCATAGCCGAGCGCCAGCGCCCGCTGCAACGCCGGCTCCATGCCATCCGTCGCCGTCGTATCCACGACGATGGCCCGTTCCAGCCCGGCGCGCGCCGCCCATTCGACCAGCTCGCGCGCCGCCAACCCCGGCTGTGCGCCCGGCGCTTCGGCCAGCGAGCGCCCGCCAACCTTGAGATCGGCGGCAGCGCGCACCGCCTGCGCAGACAGCCCTTCCGCGTCGCACAGGGTGGCCCGGCTGTCCGCCAGGGCGACCGGCGACAGCTCCACGCCATAGCGCTGCGCCAGCGCGTCACGAGTCTGGGTGAGCTGCGCCAGAAAAGCGCGCCCGACATTGCCCACGCCCACGATGATCAAGGGAATTCGCCGGGGTTCTGTCACGTTTTCTTCTCCTGGGCTGCGCGCCGCACTGCTCAGTTGCGATAGCGAAAAAGCCTAGCATGGCCCCCCTGTTTCGTCAACCGCCAGACCGAGGCGCGCGCGCGCACGGCGCGCTGCCTTGCGCGCACCCTGATTCGCACTATACTCTGCTCGCATTGGTTCCACCCAGGAGACAAACCGCTTCCGATGACTCGCGAAGACATCACCCGCCTGACGGCGCTCTCATCGTGCGCCGGCTGAGCATCCAAGCTGGCCCCGGAGGCCCTGGCGCACGTGCTGCGCCCCATGCAAGACCTCTTCCGCCCGGCGGATCACCCCGACCTGCTGGTGGGCCTGGGCGCGCCGGACGATGCCGCCGTATACCGGCTCGATGAGGCGCGCGCGCTGATCGTCACGACCGACTTCTTCACGCCGATCGTGGACGACGCCTACCAGTATGGCGCGATTGCGGCGGCCAATGCCCTCAGCGACGTTTACGCGATGGGCGGGCGCCCGCTGCTGGCGCTGAACATCGCGGCGCTGCCACGCAACCTGCCCCCGGCGATGATCACGCAGATTATGGTGGGCATGGCCGAGAAGGTGCGCGAAGCGGGGGCGGTCATCGCCGGCGGGCACACCATCCAGGACGAGGAGCCGAAGGTTGGCCTGGCGGTAGTCGGGCTGGCTTCTCCCGATCGGCTGCTGACCAAAGGCGGCGCACGCCCCGGCGACCGGCTGATCCTGACCAAGCCGCTGGGCACCGGCTGTATCACCACCGCCGCCAGGTCCGACCGGGCCAGGCCGGACGATCTGGCGGACGCGGCTGGCTGGATGATGCGCCTCAACCGCGACGCGGCGGAGATCGCAGTGGAGGTCGGCGCACGCGCCGCGACCGACATTACCGGCTTCGGGCTGCTGGGCCACGCCACCGAAGTGGCCGAGGCCAGCGGCGTCACCCTGCACCTGGACATGGCGCAGATGCCGCTGCTGCCCGGCGCGGAACAGTACGCGAGCGCGTGGATCTTCCCCGGCGGCTCGGCGGCCAACCGCGAAGCATACCAGCGCGGCGTGCGCGCGGAGGGCGATCTGCCGGAGCACCTGCTGATGCTGCTTTTCGACGCGCAAACCAGCGGCGGCCTGCTGATCGCTCTGCCGCCCGATCAGCGTGAGGCATTCGCGGCACAGATGGCGGCCCGCCGGGCACCCTGGTGGGACGTGGGACAGGCCGGGCCGCGCGCCGACGTGCCGCTTGTCGTCCATGCATAAAATGATCTGAAGGCGGATGATCGGGATAGCTGGCCCCTGCTGATCGGTGAAACGACAGCGGCTCGCGCGTGTTAAAGCAATAACCGGCAACCAGGCATATCGCAGGCGACAGCGCGATGCGTGCGCCCGCTTTCAGGGCGCGTTATGCACCTTTCGGCCCTCAACCCCCGGCCCCTGCTCTCGTACTGCGGGCGCAGGGGGGCGCTTCTGCGAGAGAAAGCGAGCACCCTCACCTCGCCTGCGTAGGAGAGAGGCTCGAGGGATGAAGGGAAGGCACCGTGAAAGGTTCATAATAGCGCCTGACCCATTACCAGCGACCAATAACCGAATCTGCAAGGAGAAACGGCATGAAGAAGCTCGTATGGCTCCCCCTGATTCTGGCCCTGGTGATCGGCCTGCTGCCTGGCACCGCGCAGCGCGCCGCCCGCGCCCAGAACCCGATTGAGATCACCTTTGTGCACATCTTCCCCGACGAGCGCGACATCCGCCGGACGACGATCGAGGAGATCGCCGCCGCCTTCATGGCTCAGAATCCAGGCGTCGTGGTGACCATCCAGACCAGCACTGACAGCTACAGCGGGGTGTTCGAAGGGGCGCTGCTGGCCGCCAGCCAGGGCAACGCGCCGCACATTATCCAGGTGGAAGACTCCCTGACGCAGATCGCCATCGACTCGCAGGCCTTCGTGAAAATCGGCGACTATGCCAGCGCCGAGCAGCTAGGCACCCTCGCCGATATCATCCCGGCCATGCGCAACTTCTACAACCTGGACGAGACGATCTGGGGCCTGCCCTGGAACGCCTCCAACCCGGTGATGTACTACAACCCGGACCTGTTCGCCGCTGCCGGGCTGGACCCCGAAACACCGCCGCGCACCTTCGACGAGATCACTGCCGCCTGCGACGCGCTGATGAGCGCGCAGATCGAAGGGCTGAGCGCGTGCATCAACTGGCCGGTCAATAGCTGGCTGGTGGAGCAGTGGGTCTCGATGCAGAATGCGCTGTTCGTGGACAATGACAACGGGCGGACGGGCCGCGCCACAGAAGCGTACCTGGACAGCCCGGCCATGCTCAGGGTCTTCACCTGGTGGAGAAGCCTGGTGGACAAGGGTTACTTCATGTACAGCGGCGTGCCCAACGCCTACACGCCCGAAGGGCTGACCTTCATCACCAGGAAGACGGCCATTCACCTGAGCACGAGCGCCGGCCTGAGCAACATCCTCAAGTTCGGGGAGAGCATGGGCAAGTTCTCGCCGCGCGTCGCCCGCTTCCCCCTGCCCGACGCTGAGGCGACCAACGGCATCACGGCGGGTGGCGCGGCGGTGTGGGTGATGGCCGGGCACCCGGACGAAGAGACGCGCGCGGCGGTAGATTTCGCCTTCTTCCTGATCAACACCGACAACATGAGCGCCTGGCACAAAGCCAGCGGCTATTTCCCGATCCGGCAGAGTTCGATTGACCAGCTTACCGCCGAAGGGTGGTTCGAGGCCAACCCGTTCTTCCGCATTGCGCTCGACCAGATACTGGACTCGACGCCCAACGCAGCCAACGCAGGGGCGACGATCGGCGCGGCCAGCCAGGTGCGCGAGGCGGTCATTCAGGCGGCGCTTTCGATGATTGACAGCGGCGAGGACCCTGCAGCAGCCCTGGCTGCGGCCAAGACGCGCGCTGACAAAGCGATCCAGGACTACAATGCAGTGATTGGTGGCTGACATACCGAATACCCGGTGATCCTCACCCGGCAGGGCGCTCCGGGGGGGTGTATTGCGAATACGCCCCCCGCCCGGCTGGCGAAGCCTCTAGGGTTTCGCCAGCCTGTGGCGGTGCCGGACAACTGCCACCAGACTGCCTTTCGCGCGGCGCGTGACATTCGACGGGGCTTGTGGTTTCTGTGGACAGCCTGGCCAGATCGTACAGGTCGCGCAAGCTGCTGGAACGGCTGCTGCTCGTCGGGGCGACAGCCTTTCTGCTGATCTTCGTCGCGGCGCAGCGCGGCGGGTTCAGGTCGCTGTGGCGGCTGCTGCGCGACGCTGTGCTCTCGCTGCCGGCCTTCGTCCAGGATACCGCCACCTACTTCATGGAAGCGCCCACAGAGCAGATCGCCCTGTCGCTGGGAGTCGGCGCCGCGTTTGGGCTGCTGGCGACGCTGCTTTATGCGCGCCGTCTCAGCGCCACACCAGCGCCGCGCCCGGCCCACTGGAAGTGGATCGCAGCGGGCGCGGGCGCGCTGGCGGGCGGCCTGGGCGGGCAGATTCTGATGGTGCCCACGCGCCACTGCACGTATGCCCCCGCCGCCAGCAGCGCGGAGTTTCGGCTGGGCCTCTTCGTGACCGCGCTGAGCGCATTGCTGCTGCTCGTCCCGCTGTGGACTCTGCTGCGCCAGGCCGCACAGCAGACGCGCGAACGGCCAACAGGCATGTTCAAAGGGCGGGCGCTGCCGTACCTGCTGCTCTCGCCGACGATGCTGTTTCTGGCGCTGTTCCTCTACTATCCCACCGTGCAGGTGATGCTTGTCTCGCTCAAGCAGCGCATCTTCCCGCTGCCGCAAGAGCGCTTCGCCTGCATGCAGAACTACCTCAGCCTGGCCGAGGATACGGTTTACCGCAACAGCTTCAGCGCCACCCTCTATATCACTGTTTTCGTGGTGTTGATCAGCCTGTCCGTCGCCTTGGGCATGGCCGTGCTGGCCGCGCAGAAGGTGCGGGGCGCGGCGGTGTACCGCACGCTGCTGGTGTGGCCCTACGCCATCTCGCCGGTGGTGACGGGCGTGATCTTCCTGTCCATCTTCCGCGAGGGCGGCACCGGAATTCTCAACTGGGCGCTGGACGGGCTGTTCGGCCTGGAGGTGCGCTGGCTGACCGACCGGCAGCTTGCCCCCTGGGTGATCATCGCCTCTGCGGTGTGGAATCTGCTCGGTTTCAACATCCTGTTCTACATCGCCGGCCTGCAGAACATCCCCACCGACCTGCTCGAAGCGGCCTCGCTGGACGGCGCGGGGCGTTTTCGGCGCTTCTGGCGCATCACGTTCCCGCTGCTGGCTCCCTATACCCTGTTTCTGCTGATCACCAATGTCACCTACTCCTTTTACGGCATCTACGGCGTGGTGGACACGCTGACCCCGGAAGGAGGGCCGCGCTTTGGGCCGGGGGGCGAAAGCGGCGCGACCAACGTGCTGATCTTCAAGCTGTACCGCGACGCCTTCAACACGGGCGCGCCCGCCGGGCTGGGCGCGGCCCAGGCGGTGATGCTGTTCCTGATGGTGGCCGCGCTGGTGGTGGTGCAGTTCGGCTATCTCGACCGCCGAGTCACTTACGAGGGGTGACGATGGCCCGCCGACGACCGCGTTATGGCGTACACCTGGGGCTGATCCTGGCCTGCCTGGTCCTGGCCGCGCCGGCGCTGTACGCATTACAGGTGGCGACGCTGACGCTGGAAGAGGCGTTCGCCGTGCCGCCGAAGCTGTTCCCGCCCAGCACCGACCTGGGGAACAACGTGCACAGCCTGTTTGAGGGGCAGCACTTTGGCCGGCTGATTGGCAACACCTTCACAGTGGCGCTGGCGGTGGTCATCGGCAAGACGCTGTTCTCAATGCTGGCCGGGCTGGCGTTTGTCTATTTTTCGTTCCCCGGCAAATGGGCGCTCTTTTTCATCGTGCTGCTGACGCTGCTGATGCCAACCGAGCTGATTCTCGTGCCGCTGTCTGGCCTGATCGCCGAATTGCAGTGGGTGAAGGAGTACCCGCAGCTTGCGCTGACGATGCCTTTCATGGCCAGCGCGGTAGGCGTGTTCCTCTTCAGGCAACACTTCAGCAACATCCCGCGCGAGATGGTCGAGGCGGCGCAGCTTGACGGGGCCGGCCCGCTGGTCTTCCTGTTCGCGGTGCTGCTGCCCATGTCGTGGAACGTCATCGGTGCGCACGCGATAATTCAGTTCATCAGCATGTGGCACCAGTACGCCTGGCCGATCTTCCTGCAGCTTTCGCCGCGCGATCAACTCATCCAGGTGGGCGTGCGCAATTCGGTGATCAGCGGGACGCAGACTGACTTCGGGTTGTTGATGGCGGCGGGCGTGGTGGCCTCCATCCCCCCGCTGGTATTCTTCCTGCTGCTGCAACGCCAGTTCGTGAGCGGGTTCGCGCTGACGCGGGACAAGTGAAGCGGTGAGCGGCTGGGGAATTGCAGGAGCCGAAAGAGGGGAGGCCCGGCGAGAGTTCACGAACCACCCGTTGCCAGGGGATCTGCCCGGCGACTCGGCCTTGACGGGGGGAAAGGGCTATGCTATCATCTGCGCACGTTTGACATTGGGGGCGTAGTGTAGCGGTTAACATGCCGGCCTGTCAAGCCGGAGATCGCGGGTTCGAATCCCGTCGCTCCCGCCTGGTCAAACTGCAACTCCGGATAAATCTCCGGAGTTTTATTTTGGGTAGTCTCCCCATTGGCTGTCTCCCCACCAAGTGTTGTCAAGGCCAACCGGCCCAATACGATCAGCCAGCTCCTGCCTGACTCGATAATCCTCCAGTAACGCGCCTTCTATCCCTGCCGCATGCTGGGCCGCTCACTATTTTGGTCAATGAGTTCTTCCATTTTCAAGGAAACTTTTCCAAAGCTCTCTGTTCTTACACTTAACCATCAAGGCGTGTTTCTCTTCCTGCATCGCTCCGTGTTATCATGGAAGTGGAGATTATTCAGCGGACAATTCGATGATGAAACTAGAAGACCTCAAGCGTGGCGCGCAGGTCAAAGGGATCGATCCTCATCAACCGGTAACGGCGATTGACATTCAATGGCACGGGGCAAACGCGGTTGAGCTGTTCTACAAACGCGCCGATGGGCATCCGGGAACACAACTGCTGTACCGCGACAGCGAAGCCGTGCTTGAAATCGTCCAAGCAGGGCGGGCCTGGAGCTTCGATGGAGATGGCAGTCTGCTGCGCCTAACATCCGAAGCCTATCGTATTCACCTGGCCCACCTCTTTGATCCCGTACTGGCCGTTCACACGTCACTCATCGAACCACTGCCCCACCAGATCACAGCAGTCTACAGCGAGATGCTGACCCGTCAACCGCTGCGTTTCCTTCTCGCAGATGATCCCGGCGCAGGTAAGACGGTCATGGCCGGGTTGCTGATCAAAGAACTGGTGGTACGCGGCGATGTGCAGCGCTGCCTGATCTGCGTACCGGGCGGCCTGGGTGAGCAGTGGCAGGATGAACTCTGGTTCAAGTTCCAGCTACCCTTTGAAATTATGACTCGTGAGACGGTCGAGGCATCACGCAGCGGCAACCCGTTCACCGAGCACGATCTGGTCATTATCCGGCTGGATCAGATCAGCCGGAGCGACGATCTGCAAGCCAAGCTGAAAGTCACCGACTGGGACATGATCATCTGTGATGAAGCGCATAAGCTGTCAGCATCTTTCTTTGGCGGCGAACTCAAAGAGACGAAACGCTACAAGCTTGGCAGGTTGCTCAGCAGCCTGACACGTCATTTCCTGCTGATGACCGCCACACCACATAACGGCAAAGAAGAGGATTTCCAGCTGTTCCTGGCGCTGTTGGATGCAGATCGTTTTGAGGGTCGCTTCCGGGATGGGGTGCATACCGTCGATGTCTCCGACCTGATGCGGCGCATGGTCAAGGAAGACCTGCTCAAGTTTGATGGCAAACCGTTGTTCCCAGAGCGGCGCGCACGCACGGTGGACTATGCGCTGTCCGATGCGGAAGCGCAGCTCTATCACGCGGTCACCGAATACGTGTGTGAGCAGTTCAACCGGGCCGATCAGCTTGATAACATCGGGCGGAAAGGCACGGTCGGCTTTGCGCTAACCATCCTTCAGCGGCGCCTGGCTTCCTCCCCTGAAGCCATCTACCAATCGCTGAGGCGGCGACGCGAGCGACTCGAAGATCGTTTGCAGGAAGAAAAGATGCTCAAGCGCGGGGCAGATCTCTCGGCGGACGCTGGCTTCCCCCTGTTCAGCGACGAAGACCTGGACGACCTGGACGATGCGCCCGACAGCGAGGTGGAAGAGATTGAAGAAGCGGTCATCGACCGAGCCACCGCCGCCCGCACGATTGCCGAGTTAGAGATTGAGATTGAGCATCTGCGCGACCTCGAGGCGATGGCCTCGCGCGTGCGCCACAGCGGGCTGGACCGCAAGTGGGAAGAACTCGCCAGCCTGATGCAGACCCATGAAGAGATGGCCGATTCAGATCGTGGGCGCAGCAAGCTGGTCATCTTCACCGAACATCGCGACACGCTGAACTACCTCTATGATCGCATCTCCACGCTTCTCGGGCGTAAGGAATACGTCGTCTGCATTCACGGCGGCATGGCACGCGAAGAGCGGCGCGGCATTGAGGAGCAGTTCCGCAGCGATCCGGACGTGATCGTGCTGCTGGCAACCGATGCAGCAGGCGAAGGCATCAACCTCCAGCGCGCGCACCTGATGGTCAACTACGATCTGCCCTGGAATCCCAACCGCCTGGAACAGCGCTTTGGGCGTATCCACCGCATCGGGCAGACCGAGGTCTGCCACCTGTGGAACCTGGTTGCCGGGGAAACACGCGAGGGCTACGTCTACCGGCGGCTGCTGGACAAACTCGAAATCGAGCGGCAGGCGCTCAACGGCCAGGTCTTTGATGTGTTGGGCCATCCGTCCGGCCAGGAGCCGCTGCGTAAGCTGTTGGTCGAAGCGATCCGTTACGGCGAGCGGCCCGACGTGCGCGCCCGTCTGGAACAGGCCGTTGATAATGCCCTGGACCGCGAGCGGGTGCGCGATCTCCTTGATACCCGGTCACTTGCGGCTGAGAGCATGGACATCACGCATATCATGCGCATCCGCGAGGACATGGAACGCGCAGCGGCCCGGCGTTTGCAGCCGTTCTACATTCAGTCTTTTTTCCTCGAAGCCTTCCAGCATCTCGGCGGTACGATCCGCGAACGCGAACCGGGACGGTATCAGATCACGCATGTCCCGGCGGCCATTCGCAGCCGCGACCGGCTGATCGGCACGGGTGCGCCGGTGCTGAAACAGTACGAGCGCGTGTGTTTTGATAAGCCGCTGATCAGCGTGCCGGGCAAACCGCTGGCCGCGTTCGTCTGTCCCGGTCACCCGCTGCTCGATGCGACGCTCGATCTGGTGCTCGAACGCCACCGCGATACCCTGAAATGCGGCGCGGTGCTGGTTGATCCCACCGATCCCGGCACAGAGGTGCGGGCGCTGTTCTATCTCCAGCAGAGCATCCACGATGCGCGCACGATACGCGGCGGCGAGCAGCATCTCATCTCGCAGGAGGTGCATTTTGTCGAGATTGACGCGCAGGGCCACGTGCGCCATGCGGGCAGCGCGCCCTACCTGGACTACCGCCCGGCCACCGAGGAGGAGATTAGCCAGGCCCAGGCAGCACTCAACGCGGACTGGCTGACGGCGGAACACCTCGAAGCAGCGGCCAGCAGCTACGCCATTGAGGAGCTAATCCCGCGCCACCTGGCCCGTGTCCGCCAGCGCCGCGAGGACCTGATCGACAAGACTGTCGCGGCGGTACGCGAGCGCCTGACGAAGGAAATCAACTACTGGGACTTTCGGGCCAACGAGCTGCGCGCGCAGGAGCAGGCGGGACGTCCCAACGCGAAAATCAACTCGGCGCGGGCGCGCCAACGCGCGGATGAACTCGAAGGGCGGCTGCGGCGGCGTTTGGAAGAACTCGACCAGGAGCGCCAGATTTCCGCCCCACCGCCGGTGATCATCGGCGGCGCGCTGATCGTACCCGCCGGGCTGCTGTGGGGCGAGGATGTGCCCGCCGCCGTCCGCGACCGGCGCATCACCGAGCAGATTGCGATGCAGGCCGTGCTGGAGACGGAAATCCGCCTGGGGCATTCCCCGCGCGACGTGAGCGCCGACAACCTGGGCTACGACATCGAGAGCCGCGACGGGCAGACCGGCCAGCTTCGCTTCATCGAGGTGAAGGGGCGCCGCGCCGGTGCGGAAACCGTAACCGTGACCTATAATGAGATTCGTGCGCTGTGCAACCGGCCCGATACCGGCATCCTGGCGCTGGTGGAAGTGGACGACAACGGGCGAGCGCATCCACCGCGCTACGTGTGGCACGCATTCGACCGGGAACCCCATTTTTCCGTCGCCAGTGTGAATTATAATATGGATGAGTTGTTAGTCATGAGCGAGGACCCAACCTGATGGCCGTTCAACTCGACATCCCTTACGAGACGCTGATCACGCTGGTTGAGCAGCTTCCACCAGAACAGCAGCACAATTTGCTGGTTCGCCTGCTGCAAACGACCAAAACACGCCCCCTCTCGAAAGAAGAGAGGCAGGCGTTGTTTCATGCCAGCATCCTGGACGTGCCGGTGAATGAAGCCCCCTCCATACGCCGCGAAGACTGGTACGATGACGATGCCCGCTGAAGCCTTTGTTGATACCAATGTGCTGCTGCGCGCGTTTCACCGCACATTTCCCGAACACGAGCGTGTACGCGCCTTAGTTGACCAGTTGCTGCACGAAGACTGCGAACTGTGGATCAGCCGCCAGGTGATCCGCGAGTACCTGGTGCAAGTGACCCATCCCAATACCTTCACGCCGCCGCTCACAATCGCTCAGGTGATCCGGCAGTTAGCGCAAATTGAAGCCCTGTTTCGCATCGCGGATGATACCCACGACGTAACGGCGCACCTGCTGGCGTTGCTGCAAGCCTGCCCCACGCGCGGCAAGCAGATCCACGATGCCAATATCGTTGCCACGATGCGCGCCAACGCCATTGATACCTTGCTGACGCTCAACCATGACGATTTCCGGCGCTTTGAGGATCAGATCACGATTCTGACGCCCGACGCCACACCTTGAGACCTGGACACAACCCATGATCCCACGCAAAAAGCTCATCGAAGTCGCGCTGCCGCTCGAAGCGATCAACGAGGCCAGCGCGCGCGAAAAATCCATCCGGCACGGCCACCCCAGCACGCTGCACCTGTGGTGGGCGCGGCGACCGCTCGCCGCCTGCCGCGCGGTGATCTTCACCTCGCTGGTGGACGACCCCGACGACCCCAACGCGCCGCCGGAATTCGTCGAGGCGTGCCGCAAGCTGCGCAAAGGGGCGAACGCCAGCGTCGAGGACACGCCGCGCCAGCGCCTCTTCGACTTCATCGAGACGCTGGTGCAGTGGGAGAGCACCACCAACGAGGAAGTGCTCGAAACGGCGCGCGAGCTGATCCGCCTGAGCACGGACGGCAACCCGCCCCCGCTGCTCGACCCGTTTGCGGGCGGCGGCTCGATCCCGCTGGAGGCGCAGCGCCTGGGCCTGGAAGCCCACGCCAGCGACCTGAACCCCGTCGCGGTGATGATCAACAAGGCGCTGATCGAAATCCCACCGCGTTTTGCGAACATGCCGCCCGTGAACCCGCGCGACCGCGAGAAGATCGGCGGGCAGGCGGGCTGGAAGGGCGCGCAGGGGTTGGCCGCCGACGTGCGCTACTACGGCGAGTGGATGCGCGACCGGGCCTGGGAGCGGATTGGGCATCTGTACCCGAAGTACAATCCTCACCCCCCGGCCCCCTCTCCATCAGGTGGAGAGTACAATCCTCACCCCCCGGCCCCCTCTCCATCAGGTGGAGAGTACAATCCTCACCCCCCGGCCCCCTCTCCATCAAGTGGAGAGGGGGAGCACGCGCAGATCGTAATTAGCGACGAGTTACAGCGCAAGATGGTTGAGGTGGCACGGGAGTTTCGCCAGGAGTCAACAGCAAGCGAAGCTGTGTTGTGGCAGGCCCTGCGTAATCGCCAATTGGACGGGCGGGAATTCCGCCGCCAGCAGCCGATAGGCCCATTTGTGGTGGATTTCTTCTGTGCGTCGGAGAAGCTTATTGTTGAGGTGGACGGTCCGATTCACGCGAACCAACGCGAAGCGGATGCCGCTCGGCAGGACTTGATCGAGGCGGCGGGCTACCGGTTTGTGCGGGTGACGGCGGCACAGGTCGAAACCCACCTGCCGGGTGTTCTGAACGCGATCCGCGCCGCTTTTCTCCCCTCTCCCGCCGCAGGGAGAGGGGCCGGGGGTGAGGGCGAGACAGTGATCGCGTGGCTGTGGGCGCGCACGGTGAAATGCCCGAACCCGGCGTGTGGGGCGCAGATGCCGCTGGTACGCAGCTTTGAGTTGAGCAAGAAGAAGGGGCGCAAAGCCTGGGTTGAGCCGGTGGTAGTACCCCTCACCCTAAATCCCTCGCCCACCAGGGGAGAGGGACTTGAGGGCCGCGCTGCCTTTCCCCCCTCGCCCGCAAGGGGAGAAGGACTTGAGGACCGCGCCGCCTTTCCCCCCTCTCCCGCCGCAGGGAGAGGGGCCGGGGGTGAGGGTCCACGCATCCGGTTTGAAGTCCACACCGGCAACGGCACCGCGCGCGAAGGCACCGTGAACCGGCGCGGCGCAACGTGTATCGCCTGTGGAAGCCCTGTGCCGTTTGAGCACATCCGCGCGGAAGGCAAAGCCGGGCGCATGGGCGCGCAACTGATGGCAATTGTGACCGAGGGCGAAGGCGGACGGAGCTACTACGCGCCCACCCCCGAACATGAGACGATGGCCCAAGTCGCAATTCCAGCCGGTGTGCCCGATACGGATTTACCGGAACAGGCGCTTGGTTTCCGCGTACAGCTTTATGGCATGACCAAACACCGCGACCTCTTCACGCCGCGCCAACTCGTCGCGCTGACCACCTTCAGCGACCTGGTGGGCGAGGCGCGCGAGCAGGTCTACGCGGATGCGGTGGCTGCCGGGCTGCCCGATGACGATGCGCCGCTGCGCGAGGGCGGTTCCGGCGCACGGGCGTATGCCGAGGCGGTGAGTGTGTATTTGGCGTTTGGCGTAAACCGGCTCGCTGACAGACAATCAACAATCTGTGGTTGGGACGTGGGATACACCAAGATTCGTAATACCTTCGCGCGACAAGCTATTCCCATGACTTGGGATTTCGCTGAAGGCAATCCGTTCAGCACATCAACAGGAAACTTCCAGGATCTGCTTGATTGGACGTGCGAAGTTCTTGAAGCCAACTTGTTCTTTGTGCAGGGAAGTGCTAAACAAACAGACGCGACCCAATTGCCTCTGGTAGGACCACTTTCGGTTTCCACTGACCCACCCTATTATGACAACATCGGATACGCGGATCTGTCAGACTATTTTTATACGTGGCTGCGCAAAGGCTTGAGAGATGTTTACCCAGGAATCTTCGGCACATTGCTTGTACCTAAAGAACCGGAACTTGTCGCTACACCATATCGCTTCGATGGCGACTCCGCTGCTGCTGATCGACATTTCGAGGGTGGTCTGCTGAAAGCGTTCCGCCACATGCGCCGGGCAATCCATCCCGAGTATCCACTGACGGTCTATTACGCATTCAAGCAGTCAGAGAGAGATGAGGATGAAGGAGACGAACATAGGTATGGAATCAGTAGCACCGGCTGGGAAACCATGCTTGCGAGCATGATCCAGGCAGGCTTAACCGTCAACGGTACTTGGCCAATTCGTACCGAACTTAGCAATCGCCCAGTTGCCAGCGGCACAAACGCCCTCGCCTCGTCCATCGTGCTCGTGTGCCGCCCGCGCCCCGACGACGCGCCCACTACCTCGCGCCGCGACTTCGTCAACGCGCTGCGCCGCGAACTGCCCAAAGCCCTGCGCGAAATGCAGTCCGGCAGCATCGCCCCGGTGGACCTGGCGCAGGCGTCCATCGGGCCGGGCATGGCCGTCTACAGCCGCTACAGCCGCGTGCTCGAAGCGGATGGCTCGCCGCTGACGGTCCGCACGGCCTTGCAGCTCATCAACCAGGAGCTTGACGCCTTCCTGGCCGAGTCCGAAGGCGACGTGGACGCCGACACGCGCTTCTGCATCAACTGGTTCGAGCAGTTCGGCTTCAATGAAGGTGAATTCGGTGTGGCGGATGTGCTGGCGCGCGCCAAAAATACCAGCGTGGATGGGCTGGTCAATGCGGGCGTGATTGCTGCCAGGGCGGGCAAGGTGCGGCTGTACCAGTGGCAGGAACTCGAGCCGGGCTGGACGCCGCAGGAGGATAAGCGCGTCACGGTGTGGGAAGTGGTGCATCACCTGATCGAGCGGCTCAACACGCACGGCGAGTCCGGCGCGGCGGCGCTGCTGCTGCGCATGCACAGCGATCTGGCCGCCGAAGCGAAGAATCTCGCCTACCGCCTGTACCAGATTTGCGACCGCAAGGGCTGGGCCGAACACGCGCTGGAATACAACGCGCTGGTGTTGTCGTGGCCGCGCCTGCAGGAGCTGGCGAACGAGTTGAAGCAGACTCAGCCGCCGGAACAGTTGGGGATGTTTTAGCGGGGCATGAATAAGCCTTTGGAGGGGTAATAGCATTATGGCGACCAGCAATCGAGATCGTGTCGCGCGGGTGTTGGACCTGCTCAAAGAGGGCCTGGGGCCGTTCGTGCTGCGCGAGTATAAGCTGGTGTACAAGGGCAGCGGATATGCGCGCGAGATTGACGACGCGCTGCGTACCAGCGCCTACGAGCTGCCGCGAGATGTCGTGCTGAGCGCAGGCAACGTCGAAGATACGCTGCTGGAACATGTAGATGCGCACGGCTGGCTGAACCTGATGTGGCGGCGCTGGAACGAGGTTTTCCGCGAAAAACTGGGGTACGCGGAGCGCTCCTACGTCAGCGAATTGATGGAAGCGCGCAACGCCTGGGCGCATCAGCGCGCGTTCAGCAATGACGATGCCTACCGCGTAGCCGATACCGCCGCGCGGCTGCTGGGGGCGATCAGCGCGGGCGATCAAATGGCCGAGGTGCAGCTCATCAGCCAGGATTTGCTGCGTCTGCGCTACGAAGCCGAAGCGCACAAGTCCAAGAAGGTTACCGGCCCCTTGGATGAAGATAGGCGCCGCACCACCACACCGGGCCTCAAACCCTGGCGGCAGGTCGTGCAGCCCCATCCCGACGTGGCAAGTGGGCGCTACATGCAGGCCGAGTTCACCGCCGACCTGTCGCAGGTGCTGGCCGGTCACGCTGCGCCGGAATACCAAGACCCGCGCGAGTTCTTCCGCCGCACCTACCTCACCGAGGGGCTGCTGGCCCTGATCACCAACGGCATCCGGCGGCTGACGGGTCAGGCCGGTGATCCGGTCGTCCAGGTGCAGACCGCCTTCGGTGGCGGGAAAACACACAGTATGCTGGCGCTGTATCACCTGGTCGGGGGCGAAATCAGCAAGCTGTCCGACATTGTCGGCGGTGAGCGGATCGCAGAAGAAATCGGCGACATTGACCCGCCGGAAGCGAACCGGGCGGTGCTGGTTGGCCAGGCGCTCAACCCCGCCGATCCGCGCGTCTACGAGGATTGCACGACGCGCACGCTGTGGGGCGAACTGGCTTATCAACTCGGTGGTGTTGGCGGTTATCGTTTGGTCGAAAATGCCGACCTCAACGGGGTGAATCCCGGCTCGGATACCCTCGTTGATCTGCTGGAAACCTACGGCCCCTGCCTGATCATCATGGATGAGTTGGTCGCCTACGCGCGCAACCTCTACCACACCGACAATTTGCCCGCCGGGACGTTCGACTCGGTCATGAGCTTCGTGCAATCGCTGACCGAAGCCGTGCGGCGCTCGTCGGATTCGCTGCTGATCGTCTCGATTCCGCAGTCACGCATCGAGATCGGCGGCGAAGGTGGCCAGGAGACGCTGAACACCCTCTCGAAAATTGTTGAGCGTATGGAAGCCGCGTGGCGACCCATCACGGCCACTGAGGGCTTCGAGATCGTGCGCCGCCGCCTGTTCGCCAGCGAGATGGATTACGCGGCGCGGGATGCGGTGTTGGATGCGTTCGCGGCCATGTACTACGACAACCGGGACGATTTCCCCTCGCCCGTCTCCGAGCGCGAGTACCTGGGGCGAATGCGCGCCGCCTACCCCATTCACCCGGAACTCTTCGACCGGCTGTATCATGACTGGTCTACGCTGGATCGTTTCCAGCGCACGCGCGGCGTGCTGCGCCTGATGGCGGCAGTGATCCACGAGTTGTGGGCGCGCGGCGATCAATCGCTGCTGATTCTGCCCGGCACGCTCCCCCTGGATGCAGCATCTGTTCGCAACGAACTGCTGCACTATCTGCCGGAGACATGGTCAGGGGTGACAGATGCCGACATTGATGGGACTGAATCGCGCCCCTTCCAGATTGACAATAATGTGCCCACATTGGGCAAGTACACTGCCTGCCGCCGTGTGGCCCGCAGCATTTTCATCGGCAGTGCGCCTTCGGTGGCTGCTCAGACTGTGCGCGGCGTGGAGGAAGTGCGCATCCGGCTGGCGACGGTACAGCCCGGTGAGCCAGTTCCCGTGTTCGGCGATGCTCTCAAACGCATGAGCAACCAGCTCACCTACCTCTACACCGACGGCAGCCGCTACTGGTACGATACGCGCCCTACCGTCAACCGCCTGGCCCGCGACCGCGCACAAAATATCTCACCCGATGTGGTAAACCAGGATATCGTGATCCGGTTGAAGAAAGTGCCGCGCACACGCGATTTCGACGGAGCGCACGTCGCGCCGCTTCAGACGTCGGATGTGATTGACGAGCCGCAGGCGCGGGTCGTTGTATTGCACCCAGATCACAGTCATAAACGTACCAATGGCGATTCGGAAGCGCTGCGGTTTGCTCAGAAAATCCTAGAGGAGCGGGGTAATTCCCCGCGTCTCTATCGTAACATGCTGGTTTTCATCGCGGCGGATCAGGGCGATGTCGAAGCGCTGCGGGAAGCTGTGCGCGAGTATCTGGCCTGGTCGTCCATTCGTGACGATGAGGAGCAGCTTAACCTGGATGCCCAGCAGCGTAAACAGGTGCAGGCGCAACTTGCGCGCACCCTGGAGACCGTCGAACATCGCCTGATGGAAACGTATAGCTGGCTGCTCATGCCGTACCAGCCGGAGCCGATTGGGGTCATTGAGTGGCAGGCTGCTCGCATCAGCGGCGATGAGAGCTTCTACCTGCGTGCAGCGCGCAAACTGCACCAGAGCGAAGCGCTGATTCCGGCCTGGTCGCCTGACAACCTGCGCATGGAGCTGGATCGTTTCAACCTGTGGGGCGAGCACGGATACATCGGACTCAGGCAGTTATGGGACTACTTCGCCCGCTATTGCTACTTGCCTCGGCTGCTCGATGACAGTGTGCTGCAAAATGCGGCGCGGGATGGTATCAATCGCCTGGATGCGCCATTTGCCTATGCAACTCAGGTGAAAGATGGACGTTTCAGCGGCTTGGCTTTCCGCAGCGCCAGCAGCATCTATTTTGATGATGAGAGTGTGCTGGTCCATCCCGCTGTGGCACAGAGCCAAATCAACGAGGATCAGGCACGTGCTGACGCAGCCAAAGTTGCTGCCGAGTTGCGCGAGGGCGAACAGGTTGCGGTTGTCCAACCCAAAACCACGAGGGCTAAATCCGAACCGGATGCGCACATACCGCCCACGCTCACCCGTTATTATGGAACTGTGGCCATTGATCCCCAGCGTGTGAACCGGGAAATCGGGTTAGTCGTGGAAGAAGTCATTCAGCGCCTGACGAGCCTGACCGGCTGCGAGGTTGAGATTCACCTGGAAATCAGCGCGCGTCGCGCGGATGGTTTTGACGAAGCGACTGTGCGAACGATTGGCGAGAATAGTCGGACCTTGAGATTCGGCAGTCATGGTTTTGAGGCGGATTGAGCCGCTCCGCTGGACGCCCGCGTCATCTCTCATGCAACGTCACGGCAGCCAGCTCCCGCCGCCAGTTCGACAAGGATGAACTGTAGCCTCGTAACGGTCTCGCCCGAGGAAATCCGTCACTTCCTGTTCCAGCGCTTCCTGCGCCACCATCTGCGCCGCCAGCTTCAGAAACTCGCTGGCCGGTTGCTCGCTGTGCTGGTAGCCGCCTTGCCGATAGCCTTCCAACAGTTGCCGAATACGCTCGCTCGGCGGTATCTTTGCGTTCATGGCGTGTGCTCCCTTTCCCTTTCACGGGATTCGTTCTCAGACAAACGAATGGTAGCTCACGCCTCCTTGTTTTTACAGAAGTATACGGGCATTACCGGTTGTCACCTTTGGGTACGACTACTAAAACTCGCCGTACTAAGCCCCGTAATTTCAACTCCCGCAATATCAAACCAGCTTCAATGGTTTTACCCAGACCTACCTCGTCAGCGAGAAGGTATCGTATCCGTTCACCAGATATGACCTGGGAGAGTGCATACAGTTGATGGGGAAGAGGGATGATCGATGATGACAGCGGCGCAAGCAGGATGTCGCCATTCAATGCATCGGCAATGCGCGCAGCTGCTGCAATATAAATAACATGATCTTCGGAAAGAGCAGCATTTTGACTATTGAGCGGAGCAACATGTTCTACTGGTAAGATCTTAATCTCATTTCGACCTGGCAACCAGACATGGCAGGTCGTCTTTCCCCAGAGTGTCTGAATGTCCACGACCTTTGCTGCGGAACTCTCGCTTTCAACCCATATCCAGTTGCCGATCTCCATTTGCTTCTGTATCCTCATACTGAAGAAACTCGCGCACGAGACTCCAGTTGCTTAGATATTGTGTTGGTTCATCCATTCGCCGCAAGAACACTTTTCCCCAACCACTTTTCGGGTCCTGCGCAAGTTGCACGATCTCGACTGGCATCACATAGAACTGCGGTTCGCGACGACCGTTATCATCTGCGGCAGATTTTTTGCGACGACGATAACCCCGATATCCCCTGTTAAGGGCAACCAAAACCACAAAATCGCAATCAAAGTTGCGAATCGGAAAACCACCATCATAATCGGTGGCCCAGCGACTCTTGACCTGAATGCGACAGGAAAGATTCTTCTCCGGGTTGGTCGCAATGATGTCATAGCCGGGGAAATTAGTATATGCCTTGAAAGCCTGTATACCCTCGATCAGCAGGCGACCAAGGACCAGAAATTCTGCGCCTGCCTGTTCTAACGAGGTGTCCAGACGTGCCATATTATTTCCCCAATCGCGTTAGTGCGGCCCAGCAAGGGTTCACCGGTCACTGGATCCCGGAAGGCGTCTTCCACGTCACGCGTCGACAGACCACGGGTGTACATCTGCAGCACCAGGTAATCCAGCACATCCGTGTTGCCCTTGAAGAACTCCATCAGCCGGGAACGATACGGCTGCTCGGTTTCGCGGACCTGCGGCACCGATAGCTCGATCTCGCCCTCCGCACTGCGCATTCGGCCCGGCTTGTAGCCGTTGCGATACCCGACCGCCTCTTCCTGGCGTTCGTACCGCTCGCGCCCCAGAAAGTCGGTCACTTCCTGTTCCAGCGCTTCCTGCGCCACCATCTGCGCCGCCAGCTTCAGAAAGTCGCTGGCCGGTTGTTCGCTGTGCTGGTAGCCGCCTTGTAGATAGCCTTCCAGTAGTTGCCGAATGCGCTCGCTCGGCGGTATCTTCGTGCTCATGGCGTGTGCTCCCTTTCCCCTCGCGGGATTCGTTCTTGGACAAACGAATGGTAGCTCACGCCTCCTTGTTTTTACAGAAGTATACGGACATTACCATATTTTTATCAAGACGGATACCAGGGAAATATTGGGAAGGGTCTAGCGGAACAAAGCGAGGAGCGTGCGCAGGACGATCAGAATGTCGTCGAAGAGGGTGGCCTGCCGCACGTGGCGCAGGTCAATGGCCAGCTTGGCGGGCAGGACTTCGCGGATGTAGCGCTGTTCCCAGTCGGGGCCGTGCAGGATGGCTTCTTCATTGCGGTACTCGATCGAGGCGAGACTGGTGATACCCGGACGCACGTCCAGCACGCAGGCACTATCACGCCTGCGCCACCCCCTCGCGCAGCTTCTCACAGACGTACTCCACCTGCTCCTCAGTCATCACGCCGGAGAAGGGGAGTGCCAGGAAGGTATCGCCCGCCTGCTCAGTGTGCGGCAGGTCACCGCGCCGCCAGCCGAACTGCTGCTGATAAAAGGGCTGCAGGTGGATCGGTGTGAAATAGGCGCGGGAGGGGATGCCCTGCTCTCCCAGGTGCTCGATGAGACTGTTGCGATCAACGCCAGCACCGCAGCGGATAACATAGACGAACCAGCTCATCTGCGTCGTGGTCGGAGCGATATAGGGTTTCTCCAGGCCGGGTATCTCGTCAATGCGCTCGTTGTACCAGGCCGCTACCTGCGCCCGTTTCTGCAAAAGCTCCTCGATGCGCTTCAGTTGGGCCAGGCCGAGCGCGGCGCTCATCTCATCCATGCGATAATTGTAGCCCAGGCGGGTATGGTTGAGCCAGCCGTCGAAGACGTCCCGGCCCTGGTTGCGCAGACTGTTGAAAAGGCCAGCCCACGCCGCATTGTCGGTGACGATCATGCCGCCTTCCCCGGTAGTCATCTGCTTGTTGGGATAGAAGGCAAACACCGCGGCATCAGCGAGCGTCCCCGCGCGACGCCCCTTGTACTCTGCGCCAAAGGCTTCACAGGCGTCTTCGATCACGCAGAGGTTGTGCGCACGCGCGATGGCGAGAAGCGGGTCCATATCGGCGGGCTGGCCGAAGGCATGGACCGGGATGATCGCTTTCGTGCGCTCGGTGATGGCCTCCGCGATTCGCGACGGGTCCATGTTGCCAGTGAGCGGGTCAATGTCAACAAAAACCGGTCTGCCACGCTCGTAGAGCACGCAGTTGGCCGACGCGATGAAGCTGAACGAGGGGGTGATCACCTCGTCCCCGTCGCTAATGCCTGCGGCGATCATGGCCAGATGCAGCCCACTCGTGCCGGAGTTGACACCGATGGCGTGCTGAACGCCCAGTTGTGCGGCGAACGCCT
Source organism: Anaerolineae bacterium (assembly GCA_023382715.1). Lineage (GTDB taxonomy): Bacteria > Chloroflexota > Anaerolineae > Aggregatilineales > Aggregatilineaceae > UBA2029. The sequence continues at coordinate 63,248 of JAHDWP010000004.1, read as the reverse complement.
GCTCAAATTCGTCAATCTTAGGCCCCATGCTCAGCCAGCGGGTGCTGAGCACCGCGTTGACGGCAGCGATCTCTGCGGCTGTGATGTCGGGGGAGGACATGGGGATGTGCATGGACAGCCTACTCTCCTTTGAAGCTCCAGCGCGCAGGGACGCCTACGGCGATCGCGTGGCCTGGGATATTGCCTAGCACCACAGCGCCGGCGCCGACTGTTGCCCACTCACCAATGGCACTGCCAGGAATCGCTACACTACCTATTCCCAACAAGGCTCCCTCGCTTATACGAACGCTGCCAGCCATATGTGCGCCGGGGGCGATATGCACGAAATCGCCTATATAGCAATCGTGGTCAACCGTAGCGCCCGTGTTGATGATGACATGATCTCCCAGACATGTGTCAGGATTCACCACTGCTCCGGCTGCGATCACTGTCCCCCGTCCAATGCTCGCTGATGGAGCAATAATCGCTTCGGGATGGACAGCCGGTTGCCAGAGATCATACGCCAGGCTGCCGAGGCGCCTAACAATCTCACGGCGCATCACATTTGAGCCAATGCCTATAATCAGCCCTTCCGGGGAATAATCTGAGAAGGTGTTAATAGCACCTAAAACCGGTAAGCCCAGGCGAAAAGTCCCCCACATGGCCGGATCATCATCCAGAAAGCCCAAGACCGCTATGGACTGCCTCAGAAGAATATCAGCCACAACTTTGCCATGCCCACCTGCGCCTATGATCAGAATACCACTCATGAGATGTCGGGAATTGATTCCGTCCCCATGAACTCCGGCATCGTCGCGAAACCCGCCTGGCTGATCCCCTCCCGCCGCAACACCTTCCATATCGTCAGCAGAATAATCCTGAGATCCAGCCATAGGGACAGGTGATCAATATACCACACATCCAGTGCGAATTTATCTTCCCACGACAGGGCATTGCGCCCGTTGATCTGCGCCCAGCCAGTGATGCCCGGCTTGACCTCATGACGGCGCATCTGCTCCGAAGTGTAGCGATCCAGGTACTGCATCAGCAGGGGGCGCGGCCCGACCAGGCTCATGTCTCCCTTCAGGACGTTGAGCAGCTCTGGAAGCTCATCCATGCTGGTGCGGCGCAAGAATCGCCCGAACGAGGTAAGGCGCTGCTCATCGGGCAGGAGATTGCCATCTGCATCGCGCGCGTCGGTCATTGTGCGGAACTTGAGCAGGATGAAGGGTCTGCCGCGAAGTCCGGGGCGCTGCTGACGGAAGAGAACGGGGGAACCAAGCCTGACCCGCACGAGGAACGCGATTACGACCAGGACGGGCGAGAACAGTCCAAGTGCGAATACCGTCAAGATCAAATCAACAAGACGCTTCCCGCCGTGCCGATAGAATCTGTTCAAGCTTTCTCTCTATCCACCAACCGCCTGACGAGTTCGGCAAATGCTTCGGCTTGCTGGCGCCTATCAAAGTGTTCGACAACGTAGCGTCGTGCCGCATGTCCCATAGTCTGGGCACATTCCCGATCTGCGCTCAGCTTTCGGATCGCGCCCGCCAATGCGGAAGGATTCCCTGGCGGCACAAATATACCCCCACCGGCAGCTTCGACAACCTCGCGAATCACACCATCAATGGCCAGGATAGTGGGGCGTCCTGCGGCCATGTAGTCGAAAACCTTGTTTGGATAAGTTGTGCGAAACATGGGAATGTCCTGCAGCGTGGCCACGCAGACATCGGACGCTGCCAGAAAGTCAGGTATAGATGCCTTGGGATGCGAGCCAGCGAAGGTCACATTGGATAGCTGAAGCTCGCGCGCCCGAGTCTCCAGGTTAGCTCGTTCCTTGCCATCGCCAACTAACAGGAAGTGGATGTCGCGGTTGTCGCGCAACGCATCAGCAGCGCTCAGAATCGTGCCGATGTCGTTCGCCATACCGAGTGCGCCCGCATAGATGACAACGAACTTGCCATCCAGATTGAATTGTTGGCGTACTTCCTGACCATCGGCTCCTGGAGAGAATGCCGTAACATCCACTCCATTGGGGATGAGAGTGATCTTTTCGCCTGGGATAGCCTTTTCCAGAAGATACTCGCGATAGGCCGGTGAGTTGACGACAATATGTGTTGCGCGGGCATACAGGAACCGTTCCAGCCAGCGCGAGAGGCTGATCAGGACTGAGTTTCTCAGCACTCCCATGCCAATCGCAAACTCAGGCCACAGATCGCGCACTTCGAGCAGGAATGGACGCCGCCGCAGGAGCGCTACCAACCATGCCGAGACAGCCTGGAAGATCGGCGGTGAGGTGCCGATGACAAGATCGACTGGGCCGGCGCGCAACGCCGCCCACACTGAGGTGAGCATGAAGCTCAGAAACGAGATGGTTCGCCAGACAAAGCTTTTATGAAGTGAGGGATAGGCATAGGCCCGCAGCACCCGCACATTATCAATAATCTGCTCTTTGACAAGGCCCTTTCCCTCGACCACACACTGCCCCGTGAGATAGCCCAGGTTGCTGGCTACAATCGTGAACTCGTGCTCCTGCCGGATTAAGTGCTGGGCAAGCTCATAGTGTCGAGTGCCCCCGGCTTCGCTGGGCGAAATAAATGCTTGGTGAATCAGGAGAATACGGGTCACGCCTTACCCGGGGCTATTCGTGATAATGTTCGCGATTCGCTCAGCCGTATGGCCATCCCACAGGGGGGGAATCTGCCCTCTCTTGGTCTCCCCGTTGAGGATTCTGGCCAACTCATGGCGAAGCAACTGCGTGTCCTGGCCAATCAAAGTGTTCGTTCCCAGTTTAATAGTGATTGGGCGCTCTGTGTTTGTCCGCATTGTGAGACAAGGTACCCCAAGGAAAGTTGTCTCCTCTTGAACGCCCCCTGAGTCAGTAATAACCGCCGCTGCATGCCTCTGCAGAGCGAGGAAATCCAGATAGCTCAATGGCTCTATCAGGCAAAGATTCGGGGTAGTCTCTGCAAGCTGCAAGTCTATTAGGCGCTGGCGTGTACGCGGATGGACCGGAAATATAACCGGCAAATCCCGGCTGATTTCCGCCAAAGCTGTCACGAGACCGGTCAACATCACTCTGTTATCAACATTGGACGGGCGATGGAGCGTCACGAGTACATAAGGCTTACCTGAGTTAAGCCCCAATGTTGTCAAGATAGGGCGTTCGTCCGCTTGAGGCAGCAATCGCACCAGCGTGTCAATCATCACATTGCCAACGCAGTGGATCTTCTCCGATGAGATGCCTTCCCGTGATAAGTTCTCATCAGCATCCCTGGAAGGCGTAAACAGCAAATCCGCGATCTGGTCAGTCAGCACGCGGTTGATCTCTTCGGGCATAGTACGGTCAAACGAGCGCAGACCCGCCTCGACGTGCGCCACCGGGATGAGCAGTTTAGCACAAACCAGCGCGGCAGCCACCGTCGAATTGACGTCCCCATACACCAGTACCCAGTCAGGGCGATGGTCCAGCAATACAGGCTCTAGGCGGCTGATGATCTGGGCGGTCTGCTGAGCGTGGCTGGCCGACCCGACCTCCAGGTTGATGTCGGGATGGGGCAATCCAAGCTGCTGGAAGAAGACCTCCGACATGCCCCGGTCATAGTGCTGGCCAGTGTGAATGAGCCTCTGCTGAATGCCAGAGCGGGCGGAGAGCGCGGCCATGACCGGCGCTGCTTTCATGAAGTTGGGCCGCGCCCCGACGACGTGAAGGAGAAACCTGGGTTGCACGTTCTTTCGCCAGTGCATATTTAGGTGGTCCGCTACGGTTTCGCAGCGTCGGACGGGCCAGGATTTACTTTGGAAATAACGGCGCGGAATTTGCCGTTTGGCCCACGAGGGATGGCGTCGGTCATCTCAAGGAGAACCTCAACGTCACCCATACGCTGTTGCAGACGTTCCATGATGGAGCAAGCATCTGCTACACCGAACTCGTCCGTCGGGACATAGCGCGCATATTTGTAGGAACCGAAGGCGTGAAGGAACATCATCGAAAACTAACGCCGCCGCCTGTTCTTGGCAATAGCGCTCTCATACACTTCGATCTGGCGGAGCGCCAAACGATTCTCATCGAGTTCTTGGGCAACTTCCCATCCATTAGTGCGCTCACGCCGGTAAAGAACCTGCTCTAGCTGACAGGCAATTTCCTTTGGATCGTCCGAATCGATGACCGCACAACCAGTGACTTTGGCTAGGCGTTCGCTTACATCTCCCACCTTTACACTGACGATCGGAAGATTGCAAGCCATTGCCTCTTTGACCATATTCGGTGAACCCTCATGCTTGGATGTGACGAGCAATGCGTCAGCGGCATTCAGGTGAATTGGAACCTGTTCGGGAGAGACTCCGGTGATAGTGAGTAGCTCAACACCCAGAGCCTTTGGTAGATTGCCGACGGCTTCCTTTGCCAGCCAATGGCGTTTGACAGCATTTGTAGGAGAGCCAACAAATGCAACCAACAATCGGTCTGGCTCCAAGCCAAGCTGCAATCGCGCCCTCTCCTGGGGTAGGGGCCTGAACAGGCCCAAATCTATCCCCCCGGGAATTACATGATAGTCACACCGTTTCAGAAAACGATGCATATGCTCTGCAACTAGAACAACCTCGTCTGCAGCAAAAGCAACCCACTGCATTGCTATTTTCAATGGGTAACTGATAGGATGGTATCCCCTTGATGTGTAGATGCCCTGCAAGTCACTGCCTTGGAACGTAACCACCATCGGTGAGCGTTTGGGGATACTGGCCAAGAGTCCACTATGCCCAAATTGGGCGTGAATCACGTCGAAACTCTCATTACGGATCTTCGTATGCAGACGGCGGTAGATCCGAACGTAGTTCTTGAGCTTTCTCTGTCCTCGAAATGGAAATACCTCAATGTCTACCCCTGCTCGACGTAGAGCCCCTACTTGACGCACAAGGAACGGAGCGTACCAGGGGTGAGTCTCCGTTGGCCATTCTGAGGTTACGTACAGTATTCGCATAGATGCTTCGCACTCACTCCGGATCAGAGAAAAGTTGAGTCCATATCAGCGCATACATAACAGCAGGCGCAACAGTGCGCGTTGCAGCCTGAGTCATATATAAGAAGGTATACGCAGCACAACTGATAATCCACGTTCTAGCGTGCACGTTTCTGTTTCTACGATAACGCCCAATAACTCCCGAAATCAACAGTGATATGCCGAACGCGCCAAACATGCCGTGTTCAGCAAGAAGCCGCGTGAATTCGGTGTGGGTTTGGTTGCCCAGGGATGAGTATTGCCGAATGAACGTCTGCACTCGGCCAGGGCCGACCCCGAATACAGGATGGTCCCGCCAGATGTCAAGTTCCGTCGCTATAATCTGGGTTCTGACGGTGTCTTCCTCGCTATAGCGCTTGGTCAGAGCACCTTCAGTGAAGTCGTCAACCCAGGGCCAGACAACAAAGATAAGCGCCGGAAGAGCTATGGACAACCTCCTGATCCACCTGCCAAGATAAGCCGGTGATTCCCCTGTGACATTAAGAGCCTGAACTATCACAGTTCCGACAATACACAATCCTAAGACATAGGCCCCGCCGCGCGAGAAAGTCAACAAGATTTGCGTGGTCAAGCCAAGTAGTATGAACAAAATGATGATTATCTCGATGATGCGCGTCCGGAAAGAAACGAGCCAGAGCCAGCATATCAATGCACCCAAGGCCAACGTATTTGATACCTGATTAGGCCCAAATTCCGCCGATGTAGTCATATTTGATGAAGTGCTGAAGTACAAGTTACCCGCCTGCTGCGCCTCGTACGTGCCGTACAATACCAATGCGCTAATGCTGAGGATCGGCGCTAGCACCCAAGTGGCAAGCTGTTCAACCTCTTTGGAATTCAGCTCAACCCCTGCCAAATATAGAGAACATAATCCTAATACCATAGGGCCTGTAAGATTGCCCACTACGGCCCCTCGGGCAAATGCCAGATCAACCTCTCCCAGCAACATTATCATTGATGGCAGCAGGCACAAGAGATACAGGAATGGAATGAGGGGCCACTCTCGCACATGTCTATAGCGGCGCATGATACCCACTGTCGCTATGACGATGGCGGCGTATTTCCCCCCTTCATAGGGAGGCAGTGGAGAAAGACCCAACATACGCCACAGAACTTCCCCTCCCATCAGGTACCCCAAAGCCGAGATTGCCGTGATGTCGCTTCTGCTGCTGCGACTGACCGCTCTGAGACCTATCAAGACAATCAGGCCGGCCTGTATTGCGCCCAGACTGGGTGCCACGCGCAAAACCAGCCCTAGTGGGAAGTGCAGCGTAATGAAGAGAAGCTGCAGGAACCGCTGATCGTTGCGGAAGTGCAGAATAGGGCTGGTGTGAGTCGTGAACCCGCTGCTGACAGTCTGGGAAGGTAGGGGGTTGCTTCTGTCTTCGCGAATCATCTGTCTCTGGCCGAAACTATGGCGCTCCGAGGACCTGATTATAGATCGCCAACAGACGGGGGCCAAGCATTTTAAGTGAATGCTGTGCCTCGACTCTAGCCCGTGCCTCTTTTCCCATCTGCTTTCGTTTATCAGGATGGAGTGCCAGGTCAACAATCGCCCTGGCTATTGCGTCAACATCCCCCAATTCGGTCACATATCCCGTTTCACCGTCTTCTATCAGGCCCGGTACTGCACCGGCGCGGGTGGTAACGACCGGCAGACCGCAGGCCATCGCTTCCAGAACCACATTGGGGGTGCCTTCATAGTCGGACGTGAGGACTAACATATCTGCCTGCTGGTAGATGGGTGCCATATCACACTGCGCGCCCAGGAATTCAACAACATCCCCGATGTTCAGCTCAGCAACCAGGTCTTCCAGAGCAGTGCGTTGGGGACCCTCTCCTACGATACGCGCTAGCAGGTTGGGCGCAGTTTGCCGCGCCCCAACAACCGCTCGCAAGTACAAGTCGTGACGTTTTTGTCCGACCAGCCGTCCCACCGCCAGAGTGTATATGGAAGAAGCCGGTTCTCTTGGTGTGAGGCGGGGTTCGAACTGCTCGCAATCAACTGCATTTTCGAGCAGAAATACCGGTCTGAGCGTCAGAGCATTCTTTCTTATAGTCTGAAGGGATTGAGCCGAATTTGTGACCACTGCGTGCGGATACCGTAAACATAATTTACCCCAGTAGCCCAGAGGTTGAATGTCGTGAACAACACTGTTGCGATTGGCACCAATGCTGATTGAGCCAGTGATCCGAGCGGCAATGGCTGCGTAGAGGTTGGTGTACAGGTGTGCACTCTGAACGATATCCGGTCGCCAGCGGCGAACTTCCCGAATGATGCTAAACAGGCGCAACAGAGGCAATCCGAATCGTCCGACGTAGATGACTGGTACTCCAATGTCCAGCAGTCGGGAATGGTAGAACTCACCATGCATAAGGCTCAGTATCTGACACTGTATCCCCATTTGTGACAAAGCAGATACCATATACAACAACTGGCGCTCGGCACCACCTTGGCCGAGTGTGCCTGCGACAAAACAGACGCGCTGCGGCCTAGGATTTGTCACCAGAGCGCAATTCTCCCCAGTGTGCGGACAACAAGTGCCCTATCGCCGCCCCCCATTGTTCGAGCGAATACTGGCGGGCGGTTTCCATTGCTTGGACAGACATTGACCGATATAGTTCGGGGTTCAGTATGAGCGAGCGCACAGCTTCTGCGATGGCGCTCGGAGTTCGTTCCGGGATAACGAATCCACAGCCGGTGTCAATCAACAGGGGCAGTACCGAAACAGGAGTCGTGATCACCGGCAGTCCACAAGCCAAGGCCTCTAAAACGGCCTTGGGAAAACCCTCAGACGCTGCTGTTGGAAAACAGAAGATTTCGGCACCCCGAAGGTGCTCAAGGACTTGCGAATGCACAACTCCACCGTGGAACACGACATGCTCTGTGACACCCAGAGAATCAGCGAGTGCAACCCACTTTTTCAGTGCCGATCCATTTCCTATAACATCAAGCCTGATTCCAGGGAACTCGGCTAACAGGTGTGGAAGACTCATTATGGTCAGATCGGTGCCTTTATCCGGCTCTTGCCGGCAAACCGTGATCAAGCGAGGAGCATCCAGAGACACAGCCTGTCGCGGCATACCAGAACGGCCGATCTGTTCACTGGTCAATGACGTGGAGAAGATCCAACGAATGTTACGATTTCGCCGGGATGGTGGTTCGTTCAATCCGCCGGTTGCGAGCATCACATTGCGCCCACCAGCGAAGCGCTCCATGAACCACTTCCAAAAGCGCTCTGTCCAGGTGGTTTGTACAAGCCAATTCCCACAGTGCCGCACGAACAGAGGCTTGCGCAGAGCGAACGCCATCAACATCCCAATCGTCCCTATATCGCCAGGGATGGGCGTATGTACGGCATCGGCCCGCCGCATCTCACGGAGCAGGGTGGGGCCATTTCGTGCCAGCCAGGGTAACAGTGACAACTTGCGGCGGAGTCCGGCCCCGGAAGGAAGCTCAAGTGGGGCCACAAAAAGGTTATGGCCTTCAAGGGGGGTTCCCTGATCTTTTCTGCTCACACGGAGACATGGAACTACAAGCGTCGTCGAATCGAAAAGCTCTGACAGCGCCCTCATCTGAAACGGAAAGCCCCCGTCTGTCGCGTAGCCGGACGGAGAATCAGGCGCAGGCCAGCAGGGTTTGTGAGAGATGACGGCGAGATTCATCTTCTGGCATCTAATAGGATGGAAGTATAGTTATGCTCCTTACCGTCATGACAGCGAAAAGTGCGCTTGGCAAACCGCATAGAACGCATGATCATTCCGCCGTCAGTATCCCACTCAGAGCCATAGAATACGCCGTGTTCGTCCCAGTACTCCAGAAGCTCCACCGTAAAACCGGCTGATTCGAAGACCTCGCTGAGAGTCTTGTAGGTGTAGAGAACCTTGTGATCGTCAGCGCCAGGCCCGACACCCCCAGGACGCACGAAATCAATGTAGTCTACCGAAGGAAAGAAACCGTCGGGCACCGCCACTCGGATGTAGCCGCCAGGTTTCAGATACCTGAAACACAAGCAGGCTGCCATCTGCCCTTCCTTCAGCCTCAGGTGCTCCCATACATGTTCGGCAAGTAGAGCGTCGATCGTTCCTTCCTGGAAATACCGCTTCCAATCTGCTTCGGCGAGGATGTTCAGATTGTAGATTTCGGTCAATATCCAATCGCCACGGGGCTTCCCATTCGCCCCAATGATAATACGACAGGGCTTAGAGAGCGCCATTCTTCGAGTAATGCGCTTCTTCAATGTGTACCGCGAGAGGAGAGCTCGGAGATGTCTGTATACGGGGTGTAACAACGGGACTCTTCGATAGATGACAAGCAACGGAGACACGGTTCCGGGTACTCTGGCCTTCTTCTTCATCAGTCGATCAGAACTCTGTTGTTCCATTGGGTCTATCACCTGCTCTCACTGTCACTCGTTTTCTAGGTTTGCTTTGGGCCTGGTTGATCCTGTTCGAGTCCTTCCGGAGTTACTAACCTCTCTTGCGAAGAAGCATGATCCCGTTCCAGAACGTCGGGTGGCAGCGATCTCTTGTCTTCACGTCCAGCAACACCTCGCATGGATGATGACTCCGGCGCATGAAATCCTCGGTAGCCTGCCTGGGAGCATCCCAATTTGTGTCGTCAACAACCACAATGCAATCATCTGCCAGAAAAGGCTCGTTCAAGGCAGTTGGCTGGTCTACTGTCACCACGACGAGGTTGCTGTAGATCACCTGAGTTTCAGTAAAGATATGATAGCCTCAAGACGTTCAACGGGAACCGCAAAATCAGTATCAGGTATCCGCCCCAGGGGATGGGCCGCAGCGCGCGTCGCATTAGTGACACATGCGTACCTGACCCCCATTGCACTGGACAGCAAAAAGAATTCTGGCTTGGCCCTGAGCGCAGGAACCAACTCAATCGCCAAAGCATCCTGACGCATAAACAAGATGTTCGTTAGCCCAGCCCCATGCGGTGAAATGACGACGTCGGCTTCCCGAAAGAGTCTCGCCTGGTTTGCAAGTGTCATTGTCTCCGGAAAGACTCGAGCGAAACCAGCCGGTTCGAGCAGCAATTCCCAGATTTCATCTTCATTGAGCAACCGGCGCTTGGACGCAAGCCGCCGGCTGATGAAGACTCTCTTCGGGGAACCATCCTCTAAACCGTCCAGTGCCGAGAGCAACTTGGCTCGTAACCACTGGCATGCTTCCGGGGAAAACCGATAGGCGGGCGCGAATGAAGGAACCAGAAGATGCTCAACTTCCCAGTGCTCCTGAGCGAAAGGCACCAGCCTATCCTCCGAATATCCCAGCAATTGCAGAGATTGCGCTTGAAACGAAGTCAATTTGGCGGGGACGAACAGCTTATAGTCTGTAATTCCGCTCCCGTACAAGGGCCACAGGCGTGTCAGATAATCTATCATCCAGTGATAGTAGTTGTTAGGGTTTCGGTTGGACACTATTGTGGCATATTGACCTTGCCCTCTTTTCATTCGGGGTAAGCGAGGATAGATCAGGCTCAGTGCCGATATACTTCCATCTGAAGATTGGTATAGGTCACCGAAGACTCTGTCGTCTGGTGAGATAACGTCGAGTGCCTTGGTTGCGATGCGGCCCCCGTGAATGCAAGCCACGTAAGTAGACGGATGCTCATAGGTTGAATAAGTCCTGAAGCCTTCTGGCACATCTGGAATGGCCGCAACGGGGTCTGCAACCTGGACAGTGCCTCCGGGGCGATATTCCCACAACCAATGATCATGCCCCAGATCATCCGGTATGCGCGAGACCCGGCGAACGCCTGTCCATGTTGAAAGTCGAGGATGGATTCCTTTCACTGGGCCAAAGCGAGTGCTCGGCAGGGGCAACTGTCGAAGGCCGGGCAAAATTAGACGCAGGTAAGCGCGTTGCAGCCCTGTCCTGAGTCTATTTTTCAGGCTCGTCATAAGCTGATATTCCATAAATGCGCCGGAATTTCTCGATGTCCTGTTTCCGTCGGCGCCAGTAGAGAGGGTGGGTTTTCCAGCGGAAATACTCGCTGTTTTCGAAATCAATCAGCCAGGGCTTGCTGTCTGCAGCCCCTACCATCACATTGCCGAACGTCAGGCTGAGTTTGACAACGCCAGCCTTATGGATTCGGCGGATCTGCCACCGTAAATCTGACAAGAAAGAGGCGGGCACAACCTTTCCAAGCACTTCCTGTCCGCGCTGCCAGACTGCCTCGATGCGTTGCGCTTGTGTTAATCCTTGAAACTCGAGATCATCTTGGGTTTGGATAGTCAGAATCTCTGCGCCCTCGTCGACCATCAAGTCTCGTAGGGTGCGCCCCTTGATCATGCTCTTGTACAAGCAACAATTGTCCTCATCGGCCGCATAGACTGCTGGAATATTTCCTTGTCCTATTGATCGCAAATACTGTAGATTAAACCATTCGTGTATGAAGGATGCCCTGTTTCCTCGAAAATCCTTCCTGATGAGAACCACCTGATTGATCAAGACTATACTGAGATCATATTGTCGTCTTTTGACAAACTCTTCTTGTCCAACGTTTTCAACCATCGGGAGCGGGCCCAAGGTGCCGAGAACACGTCCATCATTATCAATCTGGCCAATGATCAACTCGGATAAGTCGCTTGACAACCGCTCTTCTATAGCGGCAGATGTCTGCGCAGGAAATGGCCATTCGGACCAGATAGTGAATGCATCCCTGTCATGGTGACTCGGGTCACGAGCTGTTGTCAATTGACGTGCCTGGGTTGCAAGGTATGAAAGCCTTGTATTTCCTCTCAGAAGGCGCTGTACAGTATTGAGCATACTCATCGCGTTAATACGGTGAGGCTGGCATCGAGAGACGAGTGGCATGATCGCTAAAGTCGAAAAGCAATGATAATCCCTTCCAGTTTGCCCAATACCTCCTGCCATCCACTTCGCCTACCTCGTAAAGCACTTAGGAGCAGGCGAAACAGATCAAAGACTTGTACGCGCCAGAAACGCCATTCCTGTTTCCAAGTGCGTTTTGGCACAATATCAATGAACACATAGCGATAGTTGACCGCTGTTTTCCGTGCAGTCATGCGTGCGTCTTCTCTGCTCTTCGATGATTGTAGGTGTACACAACGCGCACGCCCACACTCAAGAAGTCTCCACTGCTTTGCAGCCCGCAGTGCTAAATGTGCATCTTCTAACACGCCATGCCCTGAAAAGAACTCGGAAAAACGCAATCCATCGGCGAACACTTCTCGCCGCCACATAGCGCATCCCGCCCCCATAAAGTCGATCTCTCTGTTTGTGTCGTGCGGTGGCTGCATGTAGCGGTTTATTGGATAGCCCGTTTCGAAATCATACCGACCAGGCTCATAAGTTGAATAAAGCCGAAGCCTCTGATTCCAGCGCCATCTAGCGACGGAATTGATGTCGAAGTACTGGTTGGTGATATAGCCCGCTACACCACCAACGCGGCAGTTTTCATCCTCCCTGAATACTGCCATAATCTGCTCGAAAAAGTCTGCCTCCAGCCGAATATCGTCATCAATGAACGCAATAAAATCCCCCCTCACCATGTCAATCCCGACATTACGCTGAATAGCCGTCCCGCCACCGTATCGTATATATCGGCATCTATAGGGTAAGTTTGGCGCTTTTGAGGCAACAACATGCCCTGTCGCAGTGACATCAGGCGGAGCACCATCAACAAGAATTAGTTCAAGAGGAAGCAATGTCTGCTGTGCCAGATTCTCCAGAAGTCCATCGACTTCTTCAGGACGTTCTAATGTCGGAGTGACGACTGATAATGACATTGCTGAGATCATAAGCTTGCCTCGTTATGGAATTGACAATGAGCAAGTCAACCCACTAATCTTAACTAGATGCGAGACTCAGCAGAGTCTCGGCCACGCGTTCCCCGGAGTGCCCGTCGAGCGTGTCGCCGAACATGTCCACAATGAACTGTCGTCGCCTGGTGCTGTCGGCCTGCGGTTCACGAAGTCCGCGCAGCAGCATGTTGCGCATATCTTCCTCCGAGCGCGCCACCATGGTCGCCCCACTATCCCTAACAGGAATGAAGTGATCGAACTCATCTACGTGCTTGCTGTAACGATCTCTGCGGTGCAGATCGCTTCCTGGGGGATCAAAGCCTAGATTGATGGTTGGCTTATCGAGCATGAGCAGCTCCAAAGTCACTGTCGAAGCCGCATTGATTCCCAGGCATGTCTCGTGCAACATGCTGCTATAGAGCGGAAGATCCTCTTCAGCCGGCATGAACCATCTGTTGTCCCACATGACCGGTGGAAAGACAACATCAGGATTCTTCTGCCCCGCAAGTTCTAGCATTTCCTGGCTGGTGCCTTTAGCATAAGTCCTCACCACTAACTGTGGCCTAGGTCTTATATCCAGATCTCTAAGCAAATCTATGACTAACTGCACCATCAGGTGTTCTTTCGGGAAATGCCTGTCTATACCCGTAGTGTAGAGAATGAAGGGCCGCGCAGGGTCAATGCCCAGGCGGTGTGCCAAGTCTTCTCTGGACAGGCGATATTCGGATTTGAAATGAAAATCAAACTGGGGAGTACCCGTGATGAAAAGCTGCGCAGGCGCAATATCCGGGTAGATACTCAAAAGCTGATCACGCATCCGGTGGTTCCAGACCAAGTAGTTATGATAGGGAACCATGATCCGGCTGCGCGACGTGAGGTTATCCCATGAGAAGATGAAGCCCGCAGTAGGAATTCCCAGGCTATACGCAACGCGCATGGGCAGATCGCTCGCTTGACCATGGACGTGTGATGTATTGAAGACGAGATCCGGTTGCAGTTGCTTGTATAGCTGCCGAAACTCATCTGTTGGGCCGAATTTCACAGTGAGGTAGCGTTCCAGAGATGCCAAAGCATTGAGCGTGGGACGGTTGGCCAGAAGCCTAAGTAGCGCTTTGTATCCCTCACGCAGAAGCTTCTGGAATGGAGTCCCGAACAGGCTGTCTCCATACTCGAAGCGCCAACGAGCCACCCCACTACCTAGCCACCAGAAGTGCACATTATGGACCAGGGATCGATATTGCCTGATCCACCGCCGCTCTTGGTAATCGCGAAGCGGAACGATCCGCTCGACCATTGGCCCAAAGCGCGCGACAAATGCGTCGTCGTGGATGACGGACAACAGAGTGACACTTGCGTTCTCACTAAGGATACGCAGCGTATCGGAGTACAGGAAATTCCGCACGGCTTCGCCGCGTGGGATGATCAGGACAATGTGGGGTTTTTTCGACATTCCACTCCCCGCATCAGCGGCGGATCAAAACCATTTCTCGAGTCTTTCAAGCGCAATCCAGAAACCTTCTCCGCCGTTTTCATGCCCCTGCCAGATCTCAGGAATGAACGGCGCGTCTGGCACATAGTGCTCAAGTTGGCGTGCCAGCGCCGGGAAGTCCACATCACCCTCGCCGATTTGCAGCCCCTCACCATCCAATCCTTGCGCATCAACCAGATGCAGATGGGCAAGATAAGGGCCAACCAGATCCACAAATTCAGAGAATGACCAGTGAAAGTGATTGCAGGCTAACTTGGAGTGCGACACATCGAAACACAACCGATAACCGTACTGGCGGCAGAAATCGGCAGTATCTACTGGATCGACAAACAGATTCAGATATAGCTGTCCGCCGAAGTACCAGGGAAAAGGGGGCAATGTCTGCGCGATTAACTCGACACCTTCAGCATCCAACTGCCCTAAGCTTTCGGCGATCCGAGCATACATCGCAGGGCGTTCTGCTGAAGGCAGCAACCCGTCCCGACTGAATCCCCCCATGCTGACAATCAAGAATGGTTTAGGCGAACGCTTGAAGTACGTTTTAAGTTCACGCGTGATGTAAATTACACGTTGTAATTCGGAAATGCTCCTCTGACGATAATTCTCGTCCTCGGCAGCCAGATTCAACAGGTGATCACCCGCGAAAAGATCCGGACTGTGGACAGTGAACCCGAGATCGTACGGTCGGTCAAAAAACTGGTGTAAATCGAGGTCCATATCCTTATAACTGAGATGAAACTCCACGAAATCAGGAGTTGCCTTCTCCAGCATCGTCTTATAATCATAGTAACGCACTGGGACACCCCAGGGGCGTCTGAACTGATATGGACGCGGCTCAACCATCTCTGCTTCGAGATCGCTGAGAAAGAAGAAGTCTCCCGCCTGAAATCGCCGCATGGCGCGTCGTCCAATCAACTCCTTCATACGATTAGGCTGTAGACCTCGTCCAGGGCTTCTGATCTCGATCATCGCTGCAGAGATGATAGCGCCCGGCTCCAGGTCACAATTGATCACGAGACTTTTGGCCAAGGTAGCGCGGTTGATGCGCTCACCCTGTGTGATCTGACGCCTGGTATCCGTCCCCAGAGCTTCCTCAGCCTGCCGTATACCCTCAACCATCGCTCTAAACTCACCAGGGAGCAAGCTTACTTTGTGATCGTTACCCTCCATATCACGATCAAGCGTAATATGCTTTTCGATCACTTTCGCTCCGCGTGCCACAGCAGCGATTGCGACATTAATACCGCGTTCGTGCCCGCTATGCCCTACAAGGCATTGCCCAATCTCGGCCAGACGATCCATATAGCGCAGGTGCACATCCTTAAACGGCGGGGGATATGCCGAATTGCAATTCAGCAGAACATAAGATGCACCTAACCGCTGAAGTAGATCAATAGCCTGGAGAATTTCTTCCTCATCTGACATCCCGGTCGAACAGATCAGGGGTTTGCCCGTGTGCGCCAGCGCCATCAGCAGATCGTGATTAGTCAAATCTGCCGAAGCGACCTTGTACGCTTCCATGCCGTATTCCTCTAGCTGCGCCAGGCTCTCCTTATCCCAAGGAGTGCACAGTGGCAGAATGCCCCGCTCCTTGCAGTAATCAAATGCAGCGAACATCTGCTCAGGGGACAATTGAAAGCGCGCCAGCAAGTCTAGGGTGTACTGAGAGCCGATGTTCTCTCGGGCGTCTTCTGCGTCACCCTGATTCTGGTAGAGGGCAGCTAAGGTGCGCATCTGGAATTTCGCGCAGTCAGCTCCCGCCTCGACCGCGGCATCAATAAGCTGCCTGGCCAGTTCAAGGCTACCGTTATGGTTGATGCCGATTTCAGCAATTACAAACGTGGGTGATTTCTCGTCCAGCCGGTAGGGGCCGATCCGGATTTCTCGTTCACGGTGCCGTGCTACCGCGACCAGCCGCCGCTTAGTGTCCAACAGAGGAACGTAGTTCACTTTCTCCAGCAGTGCGCTAATCTTTTCCGGCGAGTCGTCTTCCGCCGCAGAAACAAAATGGCGGTTGAGGATGAGAGAGACCGGTTGTGCCAGATCCACCGACCGCTGTTGAACTAACCAGCGCAAGAAATCGCCGTTGGTAAACAACCCTTCTATCGTTCCGTTGGCATCCAGACCACAAATGATCGCCTGCCGATTCTCGACGATTTTGTGCAGGGCATTGGCAATGGATTCTTCACTGAGAACACTATAGGGCACCAGATCGCGATCTATGATCATATTAATCATTATCTGTTATTCCCCATGCGGATACCATGATCGCTTCGCACAGAGCAAAATCGGCGAGCGTGTCAATGTCTACAGCACTCAAAGGGTCCATCTCGTAATAGGCGATCTTCCCGCCCAGGCGGTTACCAAACTGGTGCAATACCCAGGGCTTCAGAACATAAATCGAGCCGTTCTCCATATACAGGGGGGCAAGTTCCTGGCTGCGCGGGCGATGGGTGTGGTCGAAGTTCAGCGACGTCAGGCGACCGGCAGGCACATGCCACAGAAAGTGGGCAAACCGCGTTAGTGAAAGCAGCGAGTCAGCCTGCTCTTCCAGCAACCTCTGAACTGCCTGGCCGATGTCGTTCTCGCGCCGCAGAGGTGACGTGCACTGCAAAAACACCACCAGCTCCGGCTCGTACCCCTCCGTCTGCGCCAAGTGATCCAGCACATGCAGCAACGCCGACTCCGACGAGGCCGTGTCCCCGCTGATCTCCGCCGGACGCCACACCACCTCCGCGCCGTACTGCTGCGCCACAGCGCCGATCTCCGCATCATCGGTGGAGACGACAACGCGCGAGATGGCCGGCGTAGCCAGTGCCTGCTCGATGGTGTGGGCGACGAGCGGCTTGCCGTTGAGCGCGCGCACGTTCTTGCGCGGGATGCCCTTCGACCCGCCCCGCGCGGGGATGATGGCGAGCGTTTCATGAAATAAAGTCTTACGATTAAGAGCTATACTATTCTCGTGCATGAAAGTCTATTCTCCATTGCACGGTTGGTATTAACTTGCCCAGACACAACTCGGCTTGCAGATCTTCCTTGCCTAACACACTCAGAATATGGATTTCAGAGAGGATACGTCTAGGGCCAATCTGAAGACTGTCAGGAATCAATTTGAAGTGTAAATCATAGACACCCGGTCTCAACCACAAAGGGGGAAACTGTATCCTGAGACTGTGTGCCCCTCTCTTCAGAATCTCGAGATGCCTTCGGAACAGATGTGCCACGACTTCGCCGTTTCCGTCTCTGATAATACAGTAGAGCCGAAACATTTCAATATCGGCATGACAGTTTAACAGGCATCGAACTTCAAAGGATTCATCTAACTCAACGGTTCCGTTCCCGTTCTTCCCGATACTGACATTCGTGAACTCTGCAACTCCGTATGATGTGGCCTGAGACTGGCTGTCGGAGAGACCAAGTTGATACTTGTGAATAGCCAGGCTGGTTTCCCCGAGGAAAGAGAGCAAACCGCCTTCGAGAAGAGCTGTCTTTTCACACAGATTCCGCACCGCCGCCATATTATGACTCACAAACAGCACCGTGCGCCCTTCGCCCGCCACGTCGCTCATCTTGCCCAGGCACTTCTTCTGGAACTGTGCATCGCCCACCGCCAGCACCTCGTCTACCACCAGAATCTCCGGCTCCAGGTGCGCGGCGACGGCAAAGCCCAGCCGCAGCCCCATCCCGCTGGAGTAGTGCTTGACCGGCGTGTCAATGAAGCGCTCGATCTCGGCAAAGGCCACGATCTCGTCGAACTTGCGGTCAATCTCCTCGCGCGACATGCCCAGGATCGCCCCGTTGAGGTAGACGTTCTCGCGCCCGGTCAGCTCCGGGTGGAAGCCCGTGCCCACTTCCAGCAGCGACCCGACGCGCCCGTACACGTCGGCGTAGCCCTCGGTCGGCTCGGTGATGCGCGAGAGAATCTTCAGCAGCGTGCTCTTGCCCGCGCCGTTGCGCCCGATAATGCCCACCACCTCGCCGTGCCGGACCTCGAACGAGACGTCTTTCAGCGCCCAGATCTCTTCCCTCAGCCCCGCTGCACCGTAGGCCTGGCCGCGCAGCAGGCTGCTCGCCCGGCGAAAGGGCGCAGCGAAGGCGTCGGTCAGCGTGTCGCGCAGGGTGCGGTAGCGCTCCTGCTTGCCGCCGATGCGGTACAGCTTGCCCAGGTTTTCGACGCGAACGGCGACGTTGCTCATGGGGATTTCGGATTTCGGATTGCGAATTGCGAATTAGGTTTCATCGTCCTCGATCTCGCCGCTCTTTGGCGGTTTTGCCCGACGCGGTGAAAATAGCCAGCAGCTCACCCGATTCTCTGAGCAGCCAGCGGCGCTCTTCCTGGTCGCCGAGATCGGCTTCTTGAAGCAGTTCCAGCCAATACTGTGTCTCGCTGGCTTCCTTCTCCACGACGCCAATCTTGTGGATGAAGTCATTACGGGACTCGGCGCGGTTGGCCTCACGGTAGTTCGCGCCGATAGATGTGCCCGCCCTCAGCAACTGGTGACCCAACACATCGGCCACCCTGTTTTTCGGCAGCGCCCCAACAAACCGGACTACACGCAAAGCAAACGCCTTTGTCCGGCCCTCTAGCTCGTTCCTATCCATTCCCCCCGCTCAATTTCGGATTTCGGATTTCGAATTGCGGATTTAAGAATTCGCAATCCGCAATTCGCATTTCGCAATTCAGACCACATCCGCGAACGTCTTCTCCATGCGCCGGAAGTAGTACGCCCCGCTGACCAGCAGCCCGATCGCCGCCAGCGTAGAAACCAGCAGAATCGGCCCCGGCGCGGTGTCCGTGTCCAGCAGCGCCCAGCGGAAACCCTCGACCACGCCGGTCATCGGGTTCAGACCGTAGAGCGTGCGCAGCAGGTCGTTCTCGATCAGGCTGCTGGGATAGGCGATCGGCGTGGCGAACATCCAGAACTGCGTCAGGAAGGGGATGATATAGCGCACGTCGCGGAACTGCACGTTCATCGCCGAAAGCCACATGCCCACCCCCAGCGCCGTGACGAAGGCCAGCAGCAGCAGAAAGGGCAGAAAGACCACGTTGAGCGTCGGGACAATGCCATAGGCCAGCATCATCCCCAGCAGCACGACAAACGCCAGGGCGAAGTCCACCACGCCGGAAATGACGCTGCTGATGGGGATGACCAGGCGCGGGAAATAGATTTTCTTGATCAGGTTGGCCGCGCCCACCAGGCTGTTGGACGACTGGCCCATCCCGTTGGCGAAGAACGTCCAGGGGACGAGCGCCGCATAGCTGAAGATGGGGTAGGGGATGCCGTCCGAGGGAATCTTCGCCAGGTTGCCGAAGAACAGGCTGAAGACGACCATCGTCATCAGCGGCTGGATGATCGCCCAGGCTGCGCCGAGCACGGTCTGCTTGTAGCGCACTTTCACGTCGCGCCAGGTGAGGAAGTAGAGCAGCTCGCGGTACTCCCACAGCTCGCGCAGCTTGAGCGACACCCATCCCCGCGACGGCTCGATGCGCAGGTGATAAGCGGGCGCAAGCTCGGCGCGCGGGGCGGGAGTGGGAACTGCTTCGGGCTGTTCCTCGACTATCACCTCGGTCATCAAGTCCTGAACTATCTCGCTATCCACTACCCACGCTCCGCCGCTCCGACATGCGATCGCTCACATGCGGCCTGCTAAACTGTCTCTGGCGAGCGGCGACTCTCGAAGCTGCCGCGCGGCGCACCCCCTACCTGCGCACGCGCCGCTTCTCAATCGCCCCCGCGTTGATCTATGGCTCTTTGCGCGGCTTACTGTCTAGCACATGCCACGCGGCTGTGCCTATGGAGTCCCCTCGTTGGTGGGTCTGGGCATTGGCTGGTGACTCTATGATATACGACGGTTTTTGGGGAAAGGAATCCTGTCGCCTTACGTACCCCCCACCTCACGCCTACGACATCGCGCCCCATGTTGCTTCCCCACGAACTGCCAGCGCGGAACTGGTTAACAGCTCGCTAAAGGCGCACGAAGATAGACCGTAAATGCGCATATCCGCCGCGCTCCATAAACTATCGCAGATTACACCGCTCTGCAACTTCCGTTTTCTATGTAGGTGGGCCGCTGATCTGCACCTTCATACTGGCACTTTTCCTCCCCCCGGTAGACATAGCCTGGCGCGTCGTCCGGCACCCTTCTGTGCATCCAAGCATCTTCGTTGCCACCATCAGAGAGCTTCATACGAACAGAAACGAGAAGCCCGATACTCACTGCTCAGGCTTCTCGCAGAGTTCTGGCGTGCGGATTAGGCCGCCCTTGTGCCGCGCAGATACTCGTCGGCCACCTGCTGGGGACAATCTCATCTTCCTACCCTATGCCCGGTACCCCTGAACGACACATCCCGATACAATGGATCGCGACTTTGCACCAGCCACCCTCACAGAGATCATGCCATGCACACCCAGACGCGCAGGCTAGCCCTTCAGCTTCGCCACCCTTTCAAGCTTTCCTACGGCACCACGACAGTGCGCGAGAATGTCCTGTTCCAGGTGAGCGCTGGCACGCACAGCGGCGTGGGCGAAGCAGCGGTGGTCCCTTACTACGGCGAAACTGCAGAGCGGGTCCTGCAACACCTCTCCGCCCCAGCGCTGGCAGAAGCGCTGAGCGGCGATCCCTTGCTGCTCGGCGACGCTCTCGACCGTCTTCCAGCCGACATGACTCCGGCGGCGCGAGCGGCAGTAGATATCGCCCTGCACGATCTGTGGGGCAAGCATCTGGGCCACCCGCTCTATCGCCTGTGGGGTCTCAATCCAGCCCACATTCCGGTCAGCTCGTTCACGATCGCCATGGCGGATGACGAGGATGGATACCGCGAACAGGTGCGCGAAGCGCGCGATCACAGCCTGATCAAGCTGAAGCTGGGGAGTGGTGACTGGCGAACCGATCTCCGCTATGTACAGATGGCTCGCCAGGAGACGCGCGCGCGGCTGTGCGTGGACGCGAATGGGGGCTGGTCCGCGGACGAGGCTTTGGCCATCATCCCCGCCCTAACCGAGCTTGAGATCGTCTTTATTGAGCAGCCCGTCGCGCGCGACGACCTGGCCGGATGGCGCACTCTGCATGACTCTCTGCCAGTCGCCCGACCGCCGTTGATCGCAGACGAGACGGTGCAGGGCGTGGAGAGCGTGCTCCCGCTGGCCGGGCTGGTGGATGGCATCAATATCAAGCTGGCCAAGTGCGGCGGTCTGCGCCCGGCTATGCAGATGATCCAACTGGCGCGAGCGTGCAGCATGAAAGTGTTGATCGGATGCATGATCGAGAGCACAGTAGCCGTCGCAGCAGCAGCCCATCTGGCCGCGCTGGCTGACTTCGCCGACCTGGACGGCAACCTGCTGGTGAGCAACGATCCCTACCGCGGTATCGAGATGCGCAAGGGCCAGATCGCCTTAACGGAGCGACCGGGGCTAGGGATCGTGCCTGCGCCGGAGCAATAGGCTGCCTCTACTCACTCCTGATCTTTGAGGACTTCGCGCAGCACGCCGCCCGCCGCAGCGATCCGCGCGCGGGCGATTTCCGGGCTGACGCCGAGCCGCGCCACGACGATCGCCGTCTTGACCTCATAGCCGCTCTGCTCCAGCAGCCGACCAGCCTCCTCGCTGCTCACTCCGCTGATCTCCGCCACGATACGCTGGGCGCGCTGCATCAGCTTCTGATTGGTCGCGCGCATGTCAACCATCAGGTTCTGGTAGACCTTGCCCAGCCGGATCATAGTGGCGGTGCTGAGCATGTTCAGGATCAGCTTCTGCGCCGTGCCCGATTTGAGGCGGGTTGAGCCGGTGATAACTTCTGGGCCGACCAGGGCAGCGATGGGGATGCCAGCCAGGTCCAGTATAGGCGCTGGCTCGTTGCAGGAGATCGCCACCGTCGCCGCCCCGATAGTGTTAGCGGCCTCCAGCGCGCCGATGACGTAGGGCGTTCGTCCGCTGGCGGCGATGCCGACTACCACATCCCGCTCGTTCACGTGACGGGCCACCATGTCCGCATAGCCTGCCGCGCGATCGTCCTCGGCCCCTTCGGCGGCGTGGGTCAGCGCTAGCGGGCCGCCCGCGATAATGCCCTGCACCGTCTCCGGATCGGTATTGAAGGTCGGCACACATTCGACGGCATCAAGGACGCCCAGCCGCCCGCTGGTGCCAGCCCCCACATAGAGCAGACGCCCGCCTTGTCGCAGATGCTCCACGATGGTATCTACCGCCTGGGCAATGGCCGGCAGGGCGCGCCGCACCGCGCCAGGGACGGACGCATCTTCGTCGTTCATGATTTCCAATACAGCCTGCGTGCTGAGGCGGTCAATATTGGCTGTTCGCAGACTGCGCTCTTCGGTCAGCATGGAAGTCCTCCATTCTGAATGGCGTTCCCGGCCTCAGTCCGCGCACCACGTGCGGCGAATGAGATCGGCGTAGTTGCGGCCCGGCGTGATCTGCCCCAGAACCGAGCCATGCCGCGCGCCAGTCAGCGCCGGATGGGTGCCCGGGCGGGCGTACCAGGTCTCGTGGGCCAGCAGAGCGAAGAGGAGCGCCTCTTTGTTGTCGCTGTCCAGGCCGATATTCTCACTGAGCAGGACCGGCGTCGGGTGCAGGCGTTCGCGCAGCATTCGCACCAACGTCGGATTGCGCGCGCCGCCGCCCGCCAGGATCGCTTCACCAATCGGCGCGGGCGCAAAACGGCGATAGGCATCGGCGACGCTGGCGGCAGTCAGGGCAGTGAGCGTCGCCACGATGGACACATCGTCCAGGCCGCGCGCGCGGCCTTCGCGCACCAGCGCCTCGCCCATGACCGCGCCGAAGACCTCGCGTCCTGTCGTCTTGGGCGGCTGGCGCTCGAAGTAGGGGTGGGCCAGCAGCGCGGTCAGCCATTCGTCATCCACCTGGCCGCGCGCGCCCAGCGCCCCATCGTGATCGTAGAGCTGCGCCCCGTCGCTGAGCAGCGTCACGGCCACGTCAATCAGGGCGTTGCTGGGGCCGGTGTCGAAGGCCAGCGGCGCGGAATCGGCATCGGCGAGCGGGGGCAGGAAGGTCACGTTGCCGATCCCGCCGAGGTTCTGGGCGGCGCGCCAGTGCGCAGGGTGGCGCAGCAGCAGCCAGTCGAAGTAGCTCGCCAGCGGCGCGCCCTGCCCCCCCGCGGCCACATCGCGCGTGCGGAAATTGCTCACAGTGGTGATGCCTGTGCGCTCGGCGATCACGGTAGCTTCGGTGATCTGCAGGGTAGCGCTCACCCGGCCGTCCGGCTGGACCATGTGCCAGACGTTCTGGCCGTGCGAGGCGATTAAGTCCACCTCGTTGCTGGTCAGGCTCGCTTCCTCGATGACCCGTTGCGTAGCGCGCGCGAACAGCTCTCCCAGGTCGAAATTGAGCTGACAGAGCACATCCACGCCGCTGTGTTCCGGCAGGCAGGCGCTCAGGATGTGTTCCTGGAAGCCCTGTGGGAACGGGTAGGTGATCGCGTGGCGGATACGCGCCTGGATGTGGGGTGGCGCGCCTGTGATCTCACACAATGCCGCGTCAATGCCGTCCGCCGAAGTGCCAGACATCAGGCCAACGATGATCATAGCGCCTCCACTGCCTGCACGAGAGTATCATGAACCGCGCGCCGGAACGCCTCGATGCCCGGCCTGGCACGCCCCGGATAAACACGATTGGCCAGGCAGGCCACGATCAGCGCCCGCTCCGGATCAATCCAGAGCGAAGTGCCGGTGAACCCTGTATGACCGTAGGAATTGGGGCTGAACAGATCGCCGGCGGAGGAATCCAGGGGCGCTTTGAGCATCCAGCCCAGGCCGCGCCGCATCACGTCGGTCTGCGCCTGCTGGTGGGTGGCAGCGCGCAGCAACGCTGGCGCAATTCCCAGGCGCGGATCGCCCGCCAGCCACGCCTGTCCCAGCGCGGCGACATCGCGCGCCGTCCCGAACAGCCCGGCGTGCCCGGTCACTCCGCCCGCGCCACAGGCGTTCTCATCGTGAACCTCGCCCCAGCAGCGCCGTCCGCGCCAGCCGGGATCGTCTTCGGTGGGAGCGATCGTCGCCCGGCTGCGCCCGTGCTGGAGCGGGTTGAAGGTCACCGAGCGCAGGACCAGCGGTTCGAGGGCGCGCGCCGCGATCGCCGCGTCCAGCGCGCCCGGCGTTCCGTGCAGGCGGCTGGTCGCCTCGCCCAGCAGCATCAGGCCCAGGTCGCTGTAGCGCACAATCCCATCGCCCGGCTGGCCGACAAAAGATGCGCGGCACAGGGCATCCAACAGGCGTGCCCAACGTGTCTCGCGCCCCAGCGGATCGGGTTCGTCCGGCGGGGGCGGCGGCGGCCCGGCGGCCTCGTACAAAGCGCGCCAGGGAGCCAGCCCAGAGGTATGGGTGAGCAGGTGGAAGAAGGTCACCAGCGCCGGGTCGGCGACCTGACCGCGCGCGTCGTCCGGGATGGGAAGCATCGCCTTGCTGTGCGGGTCCTGCCCGCCATCCAGCGGGCGCGGGCCGGACGCGCCGAATTCGGGCACGATGCTCACCAGCGGATCGTCCAGGCGCACTCGCTCCTCGCTGACCAGCGTCAGAAAGGCGGTCGTCGTGAACAGCTTGCTGAGCGACGCCAGGTCGAACAAGGTGTCCGGCTGAGTAGGGGAAGAGGTCGTCTCTGGATCAAGCCAGCCCCACGCGCCATTGAAGCGCACCGCGCCGCCCTGGACGACCGTCAGAGCGATGGCCGGGAACGTCACTCCCAGGTGCGCCTTCACGACGCGTACAAGCGCGTCGTGGCCGCGGCTGGATAGGGTGTTGATGGCCTGGCTGGGTGCTACGCTGTCGAGCGTGGGCATGTGAGTCGGATCCCTGGTGACGTAACAGGCTGGGCAAACTGGACGGCGGGCTGTGTTGTTTGCGTCCCTGCCGTCTGCGACGGTCTCGTGCGCTCAGCGCAGGCGTTTCATGCGGGGATCGAGCACGTCGCGCAGGCCGTCACCCAGCAGATTGAAGCCAAGCACGCCCAACATGATCGCCAGGCCGGGATAGATCATCAACCAGGGGGCGATCTCGGAGATTCCCTGGCTCTCGCTCAGCATCACTCCCCACGATGGCTCCGGCGGCTGGATGCCCAGCCCCAGGAAGCTGAGGCCCGCTTCGGTTAGCAGCGACCACGACAGAGCCAGGCTGACCTGGACAATCAACGGGGCGAGGGTGTTGGGCAGCACGTGAAAGAACACGACGCGCCTGTGGTGCATCCCGATGCACCGCGCTGCTGTGATGTATTCCATCTCCTTGACCGACAAGACCGGGCCGCGCGCCACGCGCGCGAAGATGGGCGTGTAGACGACAGCGATGGCGATGATCGTCTTATCCAGCCCTCGGCCCAGGATGACCACCACCAGCAGCGCCAGCAGGATGGCCGGGAAGGCGAAGAATATATCCATAATACGCATCATAACGTTGTCGAACGTGCCGCCGATGTAGGCTGACGCGGTGCCGATCAGGGTGCCCAGGGTGCTGGAGATGGCCACGCAGGAGAAGGCCACATAGAGCGAATTAGTGGAGCCTTTGATCAAGCGGCTTAACAAATCGCGCCCGAACATATCAGTGCCCAGGTAATACTGCGAGCTGGGGCCTTGCAGCCGATCCACGCGGTGCTGTTCGGTGGGCGGGTAGGGCGTGATCTGCAGCAGGCCCAGCACAGCCACAGTGACGTAAAACGCGACAATGACCAGGCCCAGCGCACCGCTCCGGCTGCGCAACAGGCGTCGCAGCACGGAAGGCTCTTTGGCGAGTTCGCCTATGGAGTCACTTCTTGCTGACATAGGAAATCCGGGGGTCAATGGCAGCATAGAGCAGATCAACCAGCATGTTGATCACCACAAAGTTGAAGGCGATGAACAGGGTTGCGCCCTGGATGAGCGCATAATCGCGCTGGGAGATGGCATTGAGCGTCAGCCGCCCGATGCCCGGCAGGGCGAAGATCTTCTCGACAATCACCGCGCCTCCCAGCAGATAGCCCAGCTCCACCCCGGCCAGCGTGACGATGGGGATCAGCGCATTGCGCACCGCATGGCCGAAGATGACCGCGCGCGGACGCAGCCCTTTGCCACGCGCGGTGCGGATGTAGTCCTGGCCCAGCACTTCGAGCATGGCCGACCGCGTGGTGCGCATGACCGACGCCGAAAACGAGAAGCCCAGGGTAAGGGCCGGGAAGATAATCTGCTTCAGGTTCTTGAGCGGGTTCTCGGTGAAATCTGTGTAGTCGCCAGCGTTGGGCAGAATACCGAAGTACACAGAGAGCACGTAGATTAGCAAGGTGCCGATCAGAAAATTGGGCGCGGCCAGGCCGGTCAGCGCGAACAGCCGCCCGAACAGATCAATCATGGAGTTGTGCCGCACCGCCGACAGCGTGCCGATGGAGATGCCGATGGCCAGGGCGATGACGAGGGACAGCATGGCCAGTTCGAACGTGACCGGGAACCGTTCCAGGATCAGCGTCAGGACGGGCTTGCCATGCCGGACTGAGTAGCCCATGTCGCCCTGCAACACGCGGCCAATCCACGAGAAATACTGCTCGACCATCGGCTTGTCGAGGCCGAAGTATGCTTCGAGCGAGGCGCGCTGTTTTTCGGTCAACATGCCGGCTTCGGTGCCGAGCATGGTCGTAATCGCGTCGCCGGGCACGAGCCGGATGGCGACAAAGACGAGCAGTGATATCCCGATGAGGGTCGGTATCACCGCGACTAGCCGCTGGGCCAGATAGCGAAACATTCGGCTCCCCTTGGTGGGTAGGGCGGGGCATACGCCGCGTCAGGGTATGCCCCGCACTGGTTAGTCGAACACCCGCCCAGCGTTAGCGGTTGAGCTTGACCTGGCTCAGGTAGTAGATCGAGCCGGTAGGTGTGGGAATGAAGCCGGTGACATACGCCTGCTGGCCGGTATACGTGTAGCCGGTATACAGCCAGATCCAGGGCGACATCTCGGCCAGGTGCTTCTGGAACTCTACGAAGATCTCGTAACGCTTGGCCGGGTCCGTCTCGACCTGCCCTTCTTTCATCAGCCTGTCGAGCGTGTCATCAATGTAGCCGGCCACGTTGTTGAAGTTGGCGCCGTACTGCCAGTAACGCGAGTACATCGGGTAGGGATCGGGCCGCCCACCGTTCAGCGCGATGGCGCCCACAAAGTCAGCGGCCAGCCAACGGTCCACGTAGGTGCCAAACTCCAGCGATTCGATCTCCACCGTGATGTTGATCGCCTTGAGCTGTTCCTGAATGACCTGCGCCTCCGACAGGGCGGTGGGCGGCTCGGCCACGGCGGCGATCACCGGCAGGGTGAAGCCCTCTTCCAGGCCCGCCTGCTTCATCAGTTCGCGCGCCAGTTCAACATCCTGCTCATAGCAGAACAATTCATCCAGCGAAACGGCCCAGGCCGGCATGGTCAGCGGGCCGGTGACCTGGCCCTCGCCCAGAGCAGCCACGTCAACGACTTCCTGGCGGTCAATGGCGCAGGAAATGGCCTGGCGCACCTCGAGCTTGTCCAGCGGCTCGACGGCGGCGCGCAGTTGCAGCGCATGGTAGGAGATTTCCGGCGCGCGGTTGATGGTGAAGGTCGCGTCCCCGACCGGCAGGGTGGCGATCAGCGGGTCGTTGAACATGACGAAGTCCACCTCACCGGCGCGCAGGGCCGCCATGATCGTCGCTTCGTCGGGGATGATCCGGATTTCAATGCCGTCCACAAAGGGGCCATCCCCCCAGTAGCTCGGGTTGGCTTTCAGGACAGTCTTCTCTTCCGGCTGCCAGCTTTCGAGCATGAACGGGCCGGTGCCGACTACGTCAGCGGTAGGGTCGCCGCTGGCGATGACTTCTGACGACAGGATCGCCGTGTTGATACTGCTGAGGGCGGCAACCAGCGGCACATCTGGCAGCGTCAGGTTGAGCACCACAGTATAGTCGTCCGGCGCCTCCATCGACTCGATGGACAGCAGGTTGGTCCGTGTGGCTGAGCCGGTCGCTTCGTCGAGGATGCGCGCGAGCGAGGCGATCACGTCTTCCGCCGTGAAGGCTGACCCATCGTGGAAGGTCACACCCTGGCGCAGGTTGAGCGTGAGCTGTAGCCCATCTTCGGAGAACGCCCAGCTTTCGGCCAGTGCCGGGACCAGGTTAAGGTTCTCGTCCGCCTGGATGAGTGGCTCGTAGATCAGCTCGAGCAAGCGCAGCGACGCGAACGCTGTTTGCGTATGGGGATCAAGGCCGGTGGCATCCACAGCACGGGCCATGATCAGAGTGTTGCCGCCCTGTGCGGCAGCGGGTGCTATGACGCCCACACCCATGATCGTGACAGCCAGGACGAGCACAATTCGAAGAATTCTGGATAGTGACATTAGCGCTTCACCTTTCGAAATACGTGGAATGGCGACTAAAGAATGGTCGAACAGTGATCAGGTCGACAGCGCACCTCCTCGGCACCACATTCAGTCACGGTCCAGCAAGCCGCTTTCGAAACAGCAATTCCGTCACGCCGGGCAATACATAATCCGGGATGGCGCCGATCTGAGTATAGCCCTGGCGTCGATAAAATCGCTGGGCGTCTACATTGAAGTCGGACACAAGTAATAGCATATCTTTCGTCGAACGGGGAGTAAGCTGTTCAACATGGGCTAGCAGGCCTGCCCCAATTCCCAGCCCGGCATACGCCTCATTGACAACCAGCAGACGAAGATACGCACTGCGCCCCAACCCCCCTCTGGGCATCACCCAGGCCAATCCGCACGCCCAACCAAGTGTATCTCCTGTATCACATACCCACAACATATCCGCCTGTCGGAGAGCCTCTTCCAGCGCGGCCTCCGCCTTATCGGCGGTGAACCCGTAACGTTGTAGCAGCGGCAATGTGGCCAACCAGCCGCTCAGCAGCGGGATATCGGACCGTTCCATAGGGCGAAAGGTGAGCTTTGACAATTTGCGCCGTACCTCCTGGTGGGGCAGCCTTATGCCTCGGAAACATGCTGACCGTACTGGCCGGGTGTCCGTTAATCATCCTCGCGCCTGGTGCGCCATTGCGACATCCAGCGCAGCCACATTGTGCTGCCGAAGCGCGGCGGCGAATCAGAACTAGGGTCTGTATGCAAACTCATATAACGAGCGTGTATACTCGCAGCATGGGCAAACGACATGAACTAACCGACGAACAGTGGGAGCGGCTGAGAAGCTTGCTACCGCCGGAAAAACCGAGCACCGGACGACCTGCGCACGACCATCGGACGATGGTGAATGGGATGCTGTGGATTGCGCGAACGGGTGCGCCCTGGCGGGATTTGCCAGAGCGCTACGGGAAATGGGCCAGCGTTTACAGCCGTTTTCAGCGTTGGCGTAAGGCGGGCGTGTGGGCCCGCCTGTTGAGCGAACTTCAGAAGATGGGCGATCAGCGCGGCGAGTTGAACTGGGAAATCCATTTTGTGGATGGTTCAATTGTGCGTGCTCATCAACATGCGGCGGGGGCAAAAAAAGCTCCCCGAAAGCTGAAGCTTTAGGTCGTGGGCGCGGCGGGCTGAGCACCAAAATCCACGTGCGTGTCGAAGGCAACGGGAAGTTGATGACCTTTGTCTTGACGCCTGGCCAGCAGCATGAGGCGACCGTCGCGCTCGACCTGGTAATGCGTGGCCACGTCAAGCGTGCCAGTCCAGGCCGTCCCCGGCGATACCCAAAACGGCTCGTGGGTGATAAAGGATACAGCAGCCGATGGTTTCGCCAAGCCCTACGCCAACGAGGGATTCGCATCACTATTCCTCGTCGAATAGATGAGCATCGCTCAGGTCCTTTTGACCGAGAGGCTTATCGCTTGCGCAATCGCGTCGAACGCTTCTTCAATCGTCTCAAGCAGTTTCGACGCATTGCCACCCGGTACGAAAAGCGGGCCGCGAACTATGCGGCCATGATCACCTTAGCTGCTATCGTTCTCTGGCTCTAGTTTGCATACACGCCCTAGCCCGGCCCCTCATCCTCTTCAATGCCCTGCTCGCGCTCGCGGCGCATGAACCAGCGCGTCAGAATTACGACGCCCAAAATCAAAACGCCCCCGATCAAGGCGCTGCAGACGCTGAGCACGAACCCGGCGCTGTCGCGCGGCTGCATCAGCGCCATGATCAGCCCACAGACGCCAACGAATATGCCAATGCGCAGGAAGCCCCGCAACACCTCGTGGTCCGGTGGGCAACCGTCCGGATCAGCTCTGTCCGCCTCATGCTGCGCTCGTTTGGCACTTCTCACCATACACAAATGACCCCTGATTCTCATACCATTAAGATCAGGAAGCCTTCGGCATACTTAAGGAGGTCTGAACCATGAAACACGCGATTGCTCTTTTCACTTCCGTCATCCTCGTGCTGTTCGCTGCGGCGCTTGTGCTTGGGGGTGTGATCCACCCAACCGCCCAGGCCCGTTCGACCGTACCCCCGCTGACCGACTGGCAGGTCATCGATCTCACGCAACCTCTCAACCCGAATATCCCCATCTGGCCCGGCGACCCTGCATTCGAGATTGAGCCTTGGGCGACCTACGACGTTGACTACTACTTCATCAATCGCATCTCCATCGGCGAACACAGCGGCACGCACTGGGGTACGCCCAACACCTTCATCGAAGGGGCGCGCAGCGCCGAGATGATCACAGCCGCAGAACTGGTCGTGCCCGCCGTCGTGATTGACATTCGAGACAAGGCGACCGAAGACGCCGACTTCAGACTCGGCGTAGACGATGTCGCTGCCTGGGAAGCAGCCAATGGCTCGATCCCGCCGGGCAGCGTCGTCATCCTGTGGACCGGCTGGCAGGATAAATGGGCCGATCCCGCAGCGTTCCTCGGCGAAGACGCCGCAGGCACGCTGCACTGGCCCGGCTTCAGCGCCGAAACAGCCGAGTTTCTGATCGCAGAGCGCGGCGTGATTGGCCTGGGAACGGACACGCACGGCGTCGATCCCGGCAATGACGAGGAGTTCGGGGCCAGCTTCGCCGTGTATGACGCAGACGGCATGATCCTCGAATGCCTGGCCTGGCTGGACCAGCTCCCCCCTGTGGGCGCCACGCTGGTTATCGGCGGCTGGCCCATTGAAGGCGGCTCAGGCAGCCCGGCGCGCATATTCGCCTTTCTGCCACCGGCTGAGAAGTAGCGACCGCGCTCGCTTGAACAAGACAGAGCCAGCGCGTGGATTAGGCCCGGCCACGTGTGGCTCTGCCGCCGCGAGCCGCATCGGGCGGACCTCATACCCTGCTCTCGCAGGCAGTTCCGCCCTTCTCCACCTGGCGGCGGCACGTCAGCGCTGAGCGGGGATGAGGTCAGCCAGGGCACAGTCGCGCCTCCACACCCAACGCCGGGCTTCAGAGCAAAGGATCACCGCAGAGACGCAGAGAGCGCAGAGAAAAACAAGTTATACGTTCTTCCCTGTGTCCTCTGCGTCTCTGCGGTTCCAGAATTCTGCATCCCTCTCCGCGCGTGGTAGAGGTGAAGTAAGCCCGCCAGTCAGGGCTTCGCAAACGGCCTCCCACAGCACCCAATATAGTGCTCCGGGGGCAGACCCCAGCCCACACAAGGCCTGTCCCCACGCACATAGCTCTTATCCCGGCGCGCATGATCACATCGAGGCCGCGGTGCTCTCCCAGGCGCGACGGTGATACCGCTTTCCCGATCACCATTCGTCAAAAATTTCGCTGGCGCAGATGTAGTCACCGTTTGTCCAGCCGGAATCGTCGGCGGGCTGATCCCACCAGTCGGTGGACGCCTCGCACTTCTGGATCACCACGTGCTTCTGGGGAGTCTTGCGTCTGGGGAGCGCCTTGTACCTTTGGTGGCGATACTCCAGAACGCACACGCGTATGAACAAGATGAGCAGCACCGCAATGATCACAATGATCACAATGGATATTTCCACTACGTTCTC
The DNA here is from genome assembly GCA_023382715.1 of Anaerolineae bacterium. GTDB lineage: Bacteria > Chloroflexota > Anaerolineae > Aggregatilineales > Aggregatilineaceae > UBA2029. The sequence goes on along the minus strand of JAHDWP010000004.1, from coordinate 31,090 downwards.
CTCTCCAGAGTGGCGCACGGGGTAGAGACTTGGCGTCCTTTCGGGCTGAGCGCACCCCTCCCGCGCCACCGACTCCGACAGGCGATTGCCCGGCGGGCTGCAAGTATAAGAATAACCTTGATTGCTCGTTGATGATATTGGTGAAAGCGAGAGCGAGCAAACTGGCCCAGGCTTTCAGATCAAAACCAAGATTGGTGCGAGCATGAAGCGACTGAATACCCATTTTCCCATTTGCGAGTACACAGTCTCAATCCGTTGACGATACAGTTGCAGGTCAAAATCGGCTGCGCCGATGGTCGCTCGCACATCATCGGTGTAACCATGCGCTTTCAACAGATCATCAATTACGCTATAAGCGGTTACAATATCGGGATCGTTCATGTGAGTCCTTCGTTGTGAATGTTGTTGTGGCAACTCCATTCTAACGGGTCTTGCGTGAACGCCTTCAACTAGCAATCAAGGTAAGAATACTGACCGTGAGCGAGCCGGCTCAGACTCGGCGCATTGTCTGGCGCTCTGCTGCACTACGGTTACCGCGCGTGCCGCGCACATGCACAGGTTCCTTAACACAAAGGTTCGCGATTTTTGGGCAGTGCCCCCCCTGTCGGGTATTATCAGTCCATTATTTCCCTTCCCCGCTGGAGGACATCGCTTTGGATCTCCGACAGATTGCCGCCGATATTCCAGACTATGAAACTTTCCTGACCGTAGATGAACTCAGCGCTTCCACACACCGACTTCTAGAGGAGTTCCCCGAGCTGGTCACCTTGCGAGTCGTTGGGCAGACTCGGCAGGGTGACCCCATCGAGCTGCTGACGATTGCCGGCGGCCCCCGCCAGGCATTCGTCTTCGGCGCCCCCCACCCCAACGAGCCTATTGGCACGATGACCATCGAGTACCTGACGCGCCGCCTGTGCGAAGACGCGGCGCTGCGCCAGGAGCTTGGCTATACCTGGCATTTCATCAAGGCCATTGATGCGGACGGAATGCGTCTCAACGAAGGCTGGTTCAAAGGCCCCTTCACAGTGACCAACTACGCCCGTCATTTCTTCCGCCCCGCGCCCTTCGACCAGGTTGAGTGGACCTTCCCCATTGACTACAAAACGCTCCACTTCGACAGCCCGCTGCCAGAGACCGAGGCGCTGATGCGCGTCATTGACGAGGTGCAGCCGCAGCTTCTCTTCTCGCTGCACAACGCAGGTTTCGGCGGCGTGTACTACTACGTCTCGCGCGAATGCGCCCCGCTCTACGATCTCTTCCACGAGATCCCGGGCTGGTACGGCCTGCCGCTGCACCTGGGCGAGCCGGAGACCACCAACGCGACCATGTTCGCCCCCGCCATCTTCCGCATGTTGAGCGCCGAAGAGAGCTACGATCATCTGGCGGAGAACGGCATCGCCGATCCAGGGGCCGTCATGCAGTCCGGCGGATCGAGCGACGGCTACGCCCGGCGCTACGGTACGTTCACGCTGGTGGTGGAGATGCCCTACTTCGACGATCCGCGCGTCAACGATCTGACGGTCACCGACATCATCCGCCGCGAGATCATCCTGCAGAAGCTGGAAGCCGCCGACGAGTTCGATGCCTGGATCGTCGCGCACCTGGAAACAGTCCGTGCCGATCTCCGCCTGGAGACGCCTATCCACCGGGCAGTCGGGGCTTTCCTGAGCATGGGCAAGCAGTGGCGCGAAGCCGACCGGCAGTGGGCGCAGTCCGCCGAAGAGACCGCCCGCCCCGCCACCCAGGCCGAAGTGTTCAGCAACCTGCTGGAATCGCGCTTCTACTCGATGCTCGTCCTGGGCATGTTCGCGCGGATGATGGACGCCGAGCTGGCGAGCGGCAACCCCAGCCCGGCCATCCGCGCCGCGCGCGACGCGGCGCGCGCCCGCCTGGAGGAGCGCGGGGCCGCCCTGGAGCGCGAGCTTCAGTACCGGGCGCTGCCCATCCGCAGCCTGGTGGGCGTGCAGGTTTGCGCCGGGCTGGCCACGGCCCAGCACCTGGCCGAAGCGCAGAGTGAGCAATGATCCACTATCCCCTACCCGCTCCTCTCCTGGAGAGCGCACAATGACAGACGCACTCAGCACGATTGGTGACTATATCGAAGAAGCAATGGCCTCCTGGCGCGTCCCTGGCCTGGCGCTGGCCGTCATCAAGGGCGACGAAGTCCTGCACATGCAGGGCTACGGCGTGCGCGACCTGGCCAGCCAGGAGCCGATCACTCCAGAGACGCTCTTCGCCATCGCCTCGGTGTCCAAAGCGTTCACGGCGATGGGCGCCGCCCTGCTGGTGGACGACGGCCTGCTGGAATGGGACAAGCCCGTCCGCGACTATCTGCCCGATTTCAAGGTCAGCGACAGCTATGCCGCCGACAAGATGACCATGCGCGATCTGCTATGCCATCGCTCTGGCCTGCCTCGCCACGATCTGGCATGGTACGGCACGCCTTTCGACCGGGAGAAGGTGATCAGGAATATCGCCCATCTGTCTTTCAGTCACGGCTTCCGCGAGGTGTGGCAGTACCAGAATCTCATGTACGTCACGGCGGGCTTTCTGGTGGGCAGGCTGACCGGCGCCACCTGGGAAGACTTCACCCAGCAGCGCATCTTCGACCCGCTGGCCATGGGGCGCAGTTGCTTCTCGGCGGAGGTCATGCAGACGCGCGGGGACTTCGCCACGCCCTACCGCATCAAGCGGGGCCGGGCCGCCGGGGAGGAAGACCGGCTGGAAGCTGTGCCCTACTATCTCGACCAGATCATGGGGCCAGCAGGCTCGATCCATTCCTGCGCGACTGACCTGGCCAACTGGCTGCGAGTCCACCTGAATGAGGGGCGTTTTGGCGAAGGGCAGTTCGTCACGCCGGGCAATCTCGCCCAGATGCATCAGCCCCAGATGGTAATGCCGGTGGATGGCTTCGCCGCCCGGCTGCACAACACCACCATCGCAACCTATGGCCTGGGCTGGTTCGTCCAGCCCTATCGGGGCTACACCCTCATTCATCACGGCGGGAACATTGACGGCTTCAGCACGATGGTGGCTTTCGTCCCCCAGGAGAAGATCGGCATCGTCGTGCTGACCAACCTGGACAGCAGGCCGCTGCGCGACGTGCTGACCTACGAAGTGGCCGACCGGCTGCTGGGCCTGCCCGACAACAACTGGAATCCGCGCTGGCACGCGCTCTATGACGAGTTCTTCGCCGCGACCGACCTGGACCGCGAGGTTGCCGGGCAGGAACAGGCGAGCGACGCGCCGCCCACGCATCCTCTGCCGGCTTTCGCAGGCGAATACGCCGCAGATGGCTACGCGGACTTCATCGTCAAGCTCGAAGAGGACGGGCTGCAAGCCTGGATCGCCGGGGCCTGGTACCCGCTGGAGCACTACCACTACGACATCTTCAACCTGGACCTGGCGCGCTTCGAGCAGCGGGTGCCGGTGCGCTTCCTCATGAGCGTCCAGGGTGAGATTAATGCACTGTCGGTGGCGCTGGAGCCGCAGGTAGAGCCAGTCGTGTTCAAGCGCAAGCCGCTGACCGTTGACGTCAGCACGCTGACCGCCCTGGTGGGCCGTTTCGCACTGCCCATCGAAGGGATGGAGCTGGCCGTTGTCCTCAAACAGGACCGGCTCTTCGCGATCATCACAGGGCAGACCGAAGAGGAACTGCTGCCGCGCCGCCTGTCAGAGTCCGGGGTTGAGTTCCAGGTCAAGGGTGCTGCGGATGCCCGGCTGGAATTCGTGCAGGACGAAGAGGGCACCTATTCACGGGCTATCCTGAAGCAGCCGGGCCAGGTCTTCACAGCCCAGCGGATCCTTGCGCCATGAGGCAGTTGCTCTCTGCACAAGACGGTCCTGTCAACAGCTACCTGAGGCACTGCTTGTGAGGTGATCTGAGAACTATGAACCGTTTCATTTTTCGCAGACTACTGCAAGCTATTCCCACCATGTTCGGCATCACGGTCATCTCGTTCCTGCTGATGCTCAAGACGCCGGGCGATCCCGTGACGCTGATCACCTTCCGCCCCAATAACAACCCGGAAACGACCGCGATACTCAAGCGCCAGCTAGGGCTTGACCAGCCCGCCCATATCCAATACCTGTACTGGCTCGTCGGCAACGACTGGGTCAAGATTGATGTGGATGGCGACGGCGAAGGGGACATGCCCGGCACGCGCAAGGGCATCCTGCGCGGTGACCTCGGCCAGTCAATCCAGCAGAAGCGCCCGGTGGCTGACGTGATCGGCGAGCGCATCACGGCGACGCTGCTGCTCACCGTGCCCTCGCTGATCATCGGGTACCTCGTTGGCGTCATCGTCGGCCTGCTGGCGGCGATCTATCACGGCACCTGGCTCGATCAACTGGCGCGGCTGCTGTCGGTCATCGGGAACGCCATCCCTTCCTTCTGGCTGGGGCTGATCATGATCATCTTCTTCAGCGTCCGGCTCGACTGGCTGCCAATGAGCGGGATGCGCGACATCACCAAGCCATCCAGCGAGTACCAGGTCTGGGACTCGATCCCTTATATGGTCATGCCAGTTTCGGTCTTCGCGCTGATCATCGTCGCATCCGTCTCGCGCTTCACGCGCACGCAGGCGCTGGAGGTGATGGGGCAGGACTACGTGCGGACTGCCTACGCCAAAGGGCTGAAGGTGCGCGGCATCTACGCGCACCACATCGCGCGCAACGCGCTGATCCCGATCGTGACGCTGCTGGGCGGCTCGATCGGCTTCCTGCTCAGCGGGGCAGTGATCATCGAGCAAGTCTTTAGCTGGCCCGGCCTGGGGCGCACGGCAATTGACGCCGTCTCACAGCGCGACTACCCGGTGATCATGGGCACGGTGATCATGAGCGGCGTGATGTACATCATCGGGCTGCTGTTCTCGGACATCCTCTATGGGGTCGTAGACCCGCGCATCCGCCTGGAGTGACCGACGATGACCAACGCGAACGCATCAGCAGGCTCAGGCGGTCCCTACGCGGCCAATGGTGTGCTCCAGTTGCCGCACGTCGAAGAGAAGTACATCTCGCGCTCGCTGTGGGCAGAAGCGCTGCAGCGCATCCGGCGCGACCGGCTGACGCTGGTGGCGCTGCTGCTCTTGCTGGCAATGACCCTGGCGTGCATCTTCGCCCCGCCGGTCGTCGAGAAGGAGCTGGGCGTCAGCGCAGAGCGCACCGACATCATCAATCGCTACAAGCCGCCTGACTGGAAGCATAACGTGCTGGGCACGGATCATCTGGGCCGCGATCAGTTTGTGCGCCTGCTCTACGGCGGGCGCGTTTCGCTGGGCGTCGCCTATGGCGCGAGCCTGATGTCCATCAGCCTGGGGCTGGCGATCGGCATGCTGGCCGGCTATTTTGGCGGCGTGATTGACGCCCTGGTGACCTGGTTCATCACCACCATCTCGTCAATCCCTAGCATCTTTCTGCTGATTCTGGTCTCGGTCGCGTTCACCCCCTCGCCGACGATACTGATCGTGCTGCTGGGGTTGCTCGGCTGGATCGGCACGTGCCGCCTGGTGCGCGGGGAGGTGCTGGCGCTCAAGCAGCGCGAATTCATCACGGCGGCGCAGGCCATCGGGGCTTCATCGCCGCGCGTGCTGACCGCCCACCTCTTCCCGAATCTGGTTTCGCTGATGATCGTCTCGCTGACGATTGACGCCGGCTCGCTGATCCTGGTTGAGGCGGGACTCAGTTACCTGGGGCTGGGTGTGCGCCCGCCCAAATCCTCGTGGGGCAACATGCTCACTTCGGCGCGCATGTACTTCAACACGGGGCCGCACCTGGTGATCTGGCCGGGTATCCTGATCGCGGTGACGGTGCTGTGCTTCTTCATCGCCGGGGACGGGCTGCGCGACGCGCTCGATCCGCGCGCGCGCGGGCGTGGTCGCAGATAGAGGCGGAGCCAGAAGAAAATGGGGCGTCCCGCGCGGGACGCCCCAGGATGACTATCGGGCTAGCTCAGTTCGAGCTTAGGGCAGTTCCCAGGTGTAGATGCTGAACGGAACGCCGCCGCCATCAAACATGCCGTAGGTCTGGCCGATCACGCGCTTGTTGAGCAGGTTCACCTGCAAGTTGCTCACCGTCCAGTCGTAAGGCACGTCGTCGCGGGCAATCTGCTGGATCTGCTGGTACAGCGGCTCCCGGTCTTCGACCGCGCAGCCGGGCATCGTGCGCGCCTCATCCAGCAGGCGATCCATCTCCGGGTTCACATAGCTGACCAGGTTGAAGCCACCATTGGGAGTCGCGTTCTTGCTGTGGAGCAGGCTGTAGGCGATGCCGTCAACCTGGGTGCCGCCGCCGAACCCGACAACGGTCATGTCGTATTTTTCGGGCAGCAGCACTTCCGACAGGTACGCGCTCCATTCCATCGAGGTGACGTTGACCTTGATGCCGATCTGCCCCAGCTGATCCTGGGCCACGGCAGCGATGTTGCCCCAGATGCCCACCAGCGGGCTGTAGGTCAGCTCGACCTCGAACTTCACGCCGTCCTTCTCGCGGATGCCATCACCATCGGTATCCACCCACCCAGCCTCTTCCAGGAGCTGCTTGGCCGCTTCGGGATCATACGGCCACGGCTCGATCCCGGACAGGTCGTAGGTGCTGTAGTACATCGGCGTGATCGGGCCGGTCAGCGGCTCGCTGCCCTCGCCGGCGACCATCGCCAGGGCGCTCTTGTCGTAGCCCATCGCCACAGCCTGCCGGACACGAACGTCCGCGAAGAACTTGTTGGGGACCAACTCATTCAGGTTGCCATTCTCGTCGTAGGCGGGTTGAGGATCGGTCGGGTCCTGATAGTTCATCAGCAGGATCGGCGCATTGTTGAGCGCGAAGACATAGGCGTTGACCATGCTCGCATCGGGGATCTGCGAGAAGTCTTCCGGGTACATGAACGCGTAGTCAACCGCCCCCGTCTCTACGGCCTGGTTCTGCGTGGCCGGGTCGGCAATGATGCGGAACACCAGCGCGGGGATTTTCGGCTCGCCCATGTGATAGAGAGGATTGGCCTTGAGACGCAGGTACTCGCCCGGAGCGCGCTCATCGAACAGGTACGGCCCGCTGCCAACGTCCGGCGCAGTATTGAACTCGTTGGTCATGAAATCGCTGAGATCGGGCGCGAACTTGTGCGCGGGCAGTGGATTCAGCGAGGCGAAGGCGTTACCCCAGATCGTGCAGTTGGGCGCGTCCAGGGTGATGACGAAGGTCCGCTCGTCCACGATCTCAAGCGAGGTGATCGCCGCCATATCAGCTTTGCGCGGGGACTGAACCAGATCGGACATGATCGCGTCGTAGGTGAACTTGACATCCGCCGACGTGATCGGCACGCCATCGCTCCAGACAACGCCTTCCTCGAGGGTGAAGGTGTAGCTCAGGCCATCGGGAGAAGTCTCCCAGGACGCAAGGTCTGGCAGCGGTAGGCCGGTGTCGGGGTCCACACGGAAGAGATTTGAGAAGATGACAGCGCCGGCGGTGAGTGAGTTCCCATCGGTGGCCAGCGCCGGGTTGAGCGTGGAGATGTCTCCACCAGTGAGGGCCCACACCAGCGCATCCCCGCCCTGGGCCTGCAGGCTGCCCTGAGCGGGCGCCAGAGCGAAAGCGACCGCTAACAACAGGTAGAGCAAAACACTAAATCGTTTCATTTTGAGTATCCTCCCTGAATACGCGATCCCCAGGCGGTCGCCATCCGCGCCGCCAACCGGGACCTTAGTATACGCCACAACGCGAGACGGGCCAAGATTTCCTGCCCTGGGGTCGCGTGCAAAACCTGTCAGCGATTCGCCGGGGGCCAGGCAAGACGAGGGATCCGCGGGGCGCGTGGCTGTACGCCTCCGCGCGGAGAGGTCCAGGAGGCAGACGGCGGGCGTCTGGTGCAGCGCCAGGCCCCTCCTCCGGCAGGCCAGGACGCGAAGTTGAGGGAAGAGATCTGGTGCGCTTCGATGCTCTCGATCCGCAACCCTCGCCCCCGAAGTCCCTCTTTCCAGCCGGGCCAAAGAGAGGGACTCCGACCGCCGCCCGGCGCTCCCCACTCCGGCTCCGCCGGGAAGGGCCGGAGCGAGGCAACAGCGCGTGCCTGGCGGCGGGCTTCTGTTGGCGCGCTCTAGGCTTTCGCGCCAGTGATGTAGCGCTCCAGTGTGCGCGCTTCGTCCTCAAAGAAATCGCGTTGCGCCTTGACTACATCGCCAATTGACACGATGCCGGCCAGTTTCTGGTCGTGCATGATCGGCAGGTGGCGGATGTGCCGATCGGTCATCGTGCGAATCAGGTACGCCACATCATCTTCGGGCACGGCGATGATCAGGTCTTTGGTCATCACCGCGCTGACAGCATGCCTCAACGCATTCTCGCCCACCGTGGCGATGGCGCGCACGATATCGCGCTCGGAAAGGATGCCGACCGGCATTCCGGCAGTATCCACGACGACCAGCGCGCCAATGTTGTGTTCCGCAAGGACTTCGCTGGCTGCGCGGAGCGTCTTGTCTGGTGAAATGGTGATCACGCCAGACGGTTTTTTGGCCAACAGATCGCGCACTTTCATGGCAGTCTCCAAGGTTCTCTAAGTGGGTTTGCGAGAAAGGTGGTGGGGCGTTCGCCGGTTTAGATAAACATCTGTTGATGTAATCTACTGTAAACCACAATGGGCAAATGGCACAAGAGCCTGCCCGGACGCTTGTTCGTGGATTCGGGCGACTAGGGGATGCGTGCAAAACCTGTCCCGCCTTCCTTGACCTCACCCCGCTCGTCGCTGGCGCGAACCGCTGCCAACCGCTGCGCACACCCCGCGACTGGGCGCAAGTGGCCAAAAGCGCAGAGACTCGCTAGAGTCGCTGCGTCGCCGCGCGCGTGGCCGCCGATCCGGCTCCAGCGCCGCTCTGCACCTTCCTAACCGAGAGATCTCCGAGCCGCCTGCCCTACGGCTTGTCGCCAGGGGCATGTGGCCGCCTCGCCTGGGGGCGAGGAGTCTTCGCCGGCGCGCGCAGCGGGCCGCGCGGAGACCAGGGTTGTTCGTGGAAACGCGGCAGCCTCCCGACGTTCTGGCAGCAGCCAGAACCGACTTGGAAAGGAGATACCGTGCTCGCCCAGCATATCGCGTGCGCTACTGGCACTCGCCTCGTGCGGGCCGCCGCCCGCGCGGGTATATGGCACCGCACGCCTCCTGACCTCTGGCTGTCTCCACGTTCACCAGTTCTCTTAGAAGCCGTTCGAGAGCTTCATCCCTGGCCCCCTCTTCGTTTACGAAAGGGGAGGATCAAGTCCCCTCTCCGCGTGTGGAGAGGGGACTTAGGGGTGAGGTAAACCCGTCAGTCAGGGCTGCTCAAACGGCCCCTTAAACGATTGTGCTCAAACGAGTTGAGCGCGCATTTTGCTGCGCATTCTAAGAAGATACCCGAAAGGAGATACCCGAATGGTCAAGCGAACATGGTTCTATGGACTGCTGGTTGTGCTGCTTGTGGGAGCTGCCGCGCCGGGCGTCGTGCCGGCGCAGGCCCAGGCCGCCGATGGCCCGGTTGTGCTGGCGCTGGAATCAGCGCGCGAGCCGGTCGAGGCGTGGGCCGCCGCCTTCGCTTCTATGGAAGGCGGCGCTGCGCTCGACCTGCGATTCGTCGCAACGGCGAGCGAAATTATGGCGCGGGCGGGCGAAGCCGCGGTCATCATCAGCGATACCTATGAAGAAACGCCGCCCATCGCCTTTGAGTGTGGCTACATCAGCGATGTCTTCATGCTGCTGCCCGGCCTGGGCGCGCGCTACCTGGCCAGCAATTCGTGCAGCGGGGTGCTCGACCCCCGTGATGCGCTGGCGCGCGACTTTCTGCGCTTTGCCATCAGCCCCGCCGGGCAGCAGCTCGCCATTGATCTGGGGCTGCTGCCCGCCGTCGTCGAGATCGTGGACCAGTCGGGGGCCACCGTCCGCGTGCCTCAGCCTGTGTGGCGCATCGCCTCTCCCTACAGCATCGCCACCTATTACGTTTACGGAGTGGGCGCAGCGGATCGGCTCGTGGCAGCGGGTTACCTGGGCGCGCGCGATCCCGAAGGCAAGGCGGGGATGCTGAAGCTCGACCCGAACTTCGAGACGATTGCCAACGCCGTCTCGACGCTCAACCAGCAGGAAGCCAACATCGAAGAGTTGGCCGCCCTGCACCCGGACCTGATCCTGGCCAGCGCGCGCACAAGCTGGCTCGACGCGGCGGCGGCGTTGGGCGTGTCCATCCTGCGCTTTGAAGGAGAGTCGCCAGAGGCCCTGCAGGACGCCATGACCTTGCTCGGCGCGGTGCTCGGCCCGCACGCGGCTTACCAGGCGGAGCAGTTCAACGCCTACTACAGCCGCACCCTGGACGCGATCCTGGCCCAGACGCAGACTATTGCCGAGCCGGTGCGCGTCTATTTCTCCGGGACGAATCCCCTGCGCGTCGCCAGCGGCGACATGTACCAGACGGCTATGGTCGAAGCGGCGGGGGCAATCTCGGTCACGGCAGACCTGACCGGCTACTGGAACGATGTCAACCTGGAACAGGTCGCTGTCTGGGACCCGGACGTGATCCTCTTCGTGCCCTATGGCGGGGCCAACGTCGAGGCGTTCACTGGCGCGGCGGAATGGTCGGCTATCCGCGCGGTCTACGAGGGTCGCGTCTACCGCCTGCCCAAGCTGTCCGCGCCCTGGGACACGCCCGTGCCCGACTCGATCCTGGGGATCATCTGGATCGCCCAGACGCTCTACCCGGATCAGATGAGTCTCGACTGCGCCGCCGAAACGATGACCTTCTATCGCCTGTTCTACGGCTACGTGATGAGCGAAGGGGAAGCGCAGAGTATCTGTAAGTGACGCCCATCCTGAGCCGTTGGCTGCCTGGCGCGTGCGTCTGGCTGCACGCAGAGCACCGCCAGAAAGCCCTCTACCTGCTGATTCTGCTGCTGCCCCTGCCGGCGGCCATTTACTGCATCGGCCTGGGGCGCTATGCCATCCCGACCGAGGACGTTGTCCGCGCGCTGCTGGATTTCGCCCTGGGCCGTCACGATGCCAGCGCCGGGCCGGACATTGTCTACAACCTGGTGACGCGCGTGCGCCTGCCGCGCATTGCTGCCGCCATGTTTATCGGGGCCAATCTCGCCGTGACCGGGGCCACCTTCCAGGGCATCTTCCGCAACCCGCTGGTGGACTCCAACATCCTGGGGGTCACGTCTGGGGCCGGGTTCGGCGCGGCGCTGATGCTGCTGCTGGTGGGCGACCCGCTGGAGGTGCAGCTTGCGGCTTTCTTCGTCGGGCTGGTCGCGGTGCTGCTGGCCTACTCCGTCAGCCGCCTGTATCACAGCGCGCCGCTGCTCGTCCTGACTCTGGTCGGCATCCTCGTCGGGTCGTTCTTCTCGTCCCTGACCTCGCTGCTCAAGTACGTGGCCGACCCGCTGGATACGCTGCCCGCGATCACCTACTGGCTGATGGGCGGGCTGACCGATGTCACGCTGGGCGACATCCCGGCGCTCGCCGCGATCTCGCTGCTGGGGATGGTCGTGCTGTGGGGCGTGCGCTGGCGCTTGAACGTGCTCTCGATGGGCGACAACGAGGCGCTGGCCCTGGGCCTCAATCCGACGCGGCTCAAGCTGCTGATCATCGTGTGCAGCACGCTGATGACGGCGATGGCCGTGTCGGTCGGCGGGGTGATCGGCTGGGTGGGGCTGGTCATCCCCCACGCGGCGCGCACGCTGGTCGGCCCCGATCACCAGCGCCTGATCCCGGCGACGATGGCCCTGGGCGCGGTGTTCCTGCTGCTCATTGACACCATGTCGCGCACACTGCTGCCAGCCGAGGTGCCGCTGGGCGTCTTCACCGGCGTGGTGGGGGTGCCGCTGCTGTTGGTCATCCTGCGCGTCAACCGGACGGGGTGGCGATGACCCTGCTGGAAGCCCGCTCAGTCTCCTACAGCTACATCGCTCAGCAGGCCGTGCTGAGCGATGTCAGCCTGGCCGTCCCCGATCAGTCGGTGATCTACCTGCTGGGGCACAACGGCTGCGGCAAGACCACGCTGCTCGAAATTCTGAGCGGCATCCGCCCGCCGCAAGCGGGCAGCGTCCGCCTGAACGGGCACGATCTCTACCACATTTCTTCGGCCAGGCGCGCCCAGCGAGTGGGGCTGGTGCCGCAGATGCACCTGCCCGTCTTCGCCTACACTGTGCGCGACGTGGTGATGATGGGCCGCACGCCGCACCTGCGCCTGTTCGGCACGCCGGGGGCGCGCGACCGGGCGATTGTGGACGCAGCCATCGAGCAGGTCGGGCTGGCGGCGCTGCGCGACCGCCCGTACACCGGGTTGAGCGGTGGCGAGCGCCAGCTCACTCTCATCGCGCGGGGGCTGGCTCAGCAGACGGAAGTTCTGCTGCTCGACGAGCCGACGGCGCATCTCGACCCGCGCAACCAGCACCGCGTGCTGGAGACGGTCAGCCAGTTGGCCGGGCAGAACGTGTCGTTCGTGATCTCCTCGCACAACCCTAACAGCGCCCTGCTCTACGCCCATCACGTCGTCGTGATGAAGGCAGGGCGCATCGTAGCCGATGGCCGGCCCGCCGAGGTGCTCACCGAGCCGGTGCTCTCCACGGCCTACGAGATGCCAGTTGAGGTCATCTACAACGAGAAGAACGCGGCGCGGGCGATCATGCCCCGCCGCACGAACGGGGCCTAGCGCACGCTAGTGGAAGTCTGCCGGCGGTTGTCCGCCGCTGCCCCCACAAAGAAGACTGGTGGTGAAATATTTCTGCGGGGGCGTATTGCAATACACCCTGCGGGGCCGCAGCAGGCAGCACCCCGGCGAAACGTTCGCCAACAGTATCACGTGGGAGAAAGAGAAGAGGGCGGCGGGCCAAGGGCCGCCGCTACCCGCTCTCGCCCGCCAGACGGGCTATCTGCAGCGCGCAGTGGCGGAAGAGGTTCTGCTTTTCGGGCGGGAGCGCCGTCTCTTCGATCTGCGCCAGGCGCTCGACATCGTTCATGGCCCGGATGATGCTGACGGGCATCTCCAGGTTGCCATCGGTGAAGGAGCGCAGATACTCGATGGCGCCGATCAGAAAGCCGCGCATCTCGTCATCGGCGCGGGCAGTGCGGAAAAATCCCGCCAACACGGGAGACAACTGCGTCCCGCGTGTCGCGGGGGGCGGCGCCGCGCTGAGCGAGCGCGTCCCGGCGAAGGAATAGAGCGCCGTCGCCAGCTCAGCGAAGCTCTGCACGCGCTGGTAGATCGAGTCGCCGATCACGTCCCAGATGATCGAGCGCCAATGATCAATCTGGCGCGGCACCTGGAGCAGCCGACTGACCTCTGTCCGCCAGTCATCGGCGATCTTCCCCGAAACATCGTCCAGCATCGCCTCGATGTCGGTGTTGAACAGGTCTTTCTGCAGCAGGACGGCAAGATCGGGCCGCAGCGTCGGCAGCAGGTCCGGGATGAGCGCCCCGTTGCTGAAGAACTCGCGGACGCTCACGCCATGACGGCGCAGCAGCTCCTGCTGGACGAGCGGCAGGTAGCGCCTCAGGGCGTCGTTATCTTCGCGCAGGGCCACAAAAGCCGAGTTGCCCGCCGGGAACGCCGTCTCGACAGCGTGCAGGAATGTCCCTTCGTGATCCTGGTAGACGCGCAGCGTGTGCAGAATCTCGTACACGGGCAGGTGTGGCAGCAATCGCTCAGCGATCAGGCGCTCTTGCTCCGCCTCGACAAACGCTTTCTGGGCGAAGCGTTCGAGGGCGCGGAACAGCCCGGTCGTAAGCTGGTTGACGCCCAGCACCGCCGTCTGCGCCTGGTTGTGCGCGATAGCCCGCAGCAAGCTGCCGTGCTTCGACAGGGGGATGATCTCGGCGATGTTGGCCAGGATGCGCTGCCCGCGCTCCGTCCCCGTCCCCAACGACTGCCGGCTGGTGGGGCGATCGCGCAGTTGAGGCATGGAGCGGGCGATGAAGTATGAGATAATGTGCAGACCGATCACGTCTTCTTCACCGCCATAGAGGATGTGCCGAAAGCTGTCGGTCATCTCTTCGAGGAACTGCTCGTAAGGCGCTTCGCTGGCCCCGATGGTCAGGCGCTCCAGCTCGTGCAGGCTCCGGCTCCGCGCCACCAGGCGGGTTTCGGCGGCCATCTCTGCGGCGCGGATCAGGTCGGCGCGGTGAATCTCCTGCGATTCCCGCACATGATACAGCAGGCCGACCAGGTCGCGGGCGGGCAGGAAGCGCAACTGCTCCGCCAGGTTGCTCTGAAACGTGCGCAGTTCGCCGCCCAGGAAGACGCCCTGCAGGGGCGTCACCGCATAGGCTGTGCTTTTGCGCGCGGCGGCCAGCAGGTGCTCGGCGAAGCGTTGCCTGTTGAGCGCAGAATCCTGAAAAGCGGGGACGCCCGCCACGCGCGAGTAGTAGGCTCCCTGGCGCTGCATTGGTTCGCCGCTGCCCAGCTTGACGCGCACGCTTTCGGCGGTGCCGTGTTCGACCAGCCACGACTGGACATCGAACGTCGCCTTCTGGTACAGAAAAGCCGCCGCCGCCTGGCTGACCTGCTGGCTCAGATCGGAACCGGCCACAAACACCTCGCAGATCATCTCGGTGAAGCGACTCTGCGCAGACTGGGCGGTGTGGCGACTCTGCATGGCATAGTCCCACACCTGATCCAGGTAGCCCCGGATGTTCTCGACCGCCTCCACGCTCTCAAACAGGGGGATCAGCCAGACCGACGGCAGGTCCGCTGTTGGATGCTCGCGCCGCGCCTGCTCCAGCTGGGTGCGCATCTTCCGGTCAAGCGAGATGAGCGTCTCCGGCCTGGTGGACAGGCTGATCTGCACGGCCAGCGCCATGCCTGGGTTGCCGTACTGGCCGGAGACGGTGTTGATCTCGTGCGTGTTGTAGACGGTGGTGTTGATGGCGAACTGGTCGCGCGCCGTGATCAGCGATTGCTGAATGCGCGGGGTGATGACCACGCGCTGGAGAATATCCCGATACCCCACCACCTCGCGCAGCAGGCGCTCGCTCGTGCGGTGCGCCTGAATGGTCGGGATCAGGGCGTGCAACTGCTTGCGCAGCTTCTTGTTCAGCGCGAAGTAGTGCTCCAGCATCTGGCGCCGTTCCTGCCGCATCTCAAGCATCTTCTGCTCATAGCGATCGTTGTGCTGCCAGAGTACCTTGGCCGGATCGCGGCGCAGATGCCAGCGCGTGGCGAGCTGCCGCAGAGGCGTGGTGTCCACCGAAAAGGGCAGAATGCCCCGGTAGCGCCGCTCCAACTGGTGAGTCAGTTGGGTGATGGCGTTCAGGAGTTGGGTGAAGCGCTGGTTGCGCTGATCGAGCCGGTCGAGTTCGGAGAGCAGGTCGGGGCTGATGGCAACATCTGGGACGACCTGCCGCAGCAGGCCCAGAATATGCGCCATGCGCCGCACGTTCTCCATGACCACCGCCGCAGCCAGTTGGTGCCCCTGCCCGGAGGGCCGGTTGCTCCCGTCCCAGTCGCTCCAGAACGACAGGAAGGGCGTCAGGGTCGCGCCGGTGAACAACTCAGAATACTGCTCGCCCGCCGTCAGCGCGGCCAGGTCCAGCAGGATTTCGTCGGTCTCCTGCCGCGAGGAGATGCTGACATTCAGCCCCAGATATTCCTGCAGCAGGGCGCGCGCGGCCTCTTCGATATGCGCCGCTGGCACCGGCTGGCCAGCGATCAGCGCCTTCAGGATGGCGTCCAGGGCCAGCTCCGCCCCCAGCGAATACATCTGCGTGGGGTGCACCGTCCGGTCATACGAGCGCAGCCGGAATAATTCCTGCCGCCGTTCCAGGGAGTCCTTCATGAACTCCCGCTCAAGCCTTTCGGCCAGGCGCTTGCCCCCGTCGCCTAACGCCTGGCGCATCAGCTCGTCGCTGATCCGCGCCCGGTCGAGCAGGCGAGTGCGGAAGGCTTCCAGCCGCTCAGGCGCATAGCGCCGCACAAACTCGCGCCGCACCTGCTCGCCGTCCAGCAGGAGCATAGACATCAGGCGGCGGCTGGCGCGGCTGTTCTCGCACCATTGCAGGATCTGCCCGGCGACGCTGTCCATCGCGTGGGTCAGCTCAGACGATCGATCGCTCCCGTTTCCTGCCGGCCTGAGCGGCGGGCGCTTGCGGTTGTAACGCGCATCTTCTTCGGCGATCAGGCGGTTCAGGTCAATCAGCAGGCGGCGCGTCTTGATCAGGAGCGTTTCGGCGTTGTCCACGCCGCCCAGCGTCAGGCGGAACGTCGTCCGCCCCGTCTCGAAGCCCTTCTCAGTGCGCGCGAACGTCGCCAGGGGCAGCAGGCCGATGCCTTGCCGCGCCAGAGACGAGGCCAGCCAGTCCAACGACAGGCCGGCGGGCAAAACCCCGATGTGCAGCAGCGGGTACATGCTGCCCGTCGGCGGGATGATCTCCAGGCGGAATGGATTGCGGTCTGGCGGCAGATTCTCTACGGCGGCGAGCAAGGCGCGCGTCCGCTCGCCGTAAATGGCGTTGCGCAAGTGCCAGTACGTGCGCACAGCCTGCGTCGCGCCGCGATAGAACAGATAGCAGATGAAGATGGCGGCGATGTTGGGCTGGATATGCGCGTTGATCTCGGCGAAGCGCTCGCGCAGTGCCCGGTCGCGGATTTCCACAACGGCGAGCCTGGCCCCGGCCAGGCAGTCCGTCTTCGACATGGAATGGACGGTGATCACGCGGTCGGCGCAGCGCTCGTCGGCCACTCCCAGCCGCACCATCTCCGTCACCATCTGGCGCACCGTCTTGATTTCGGGCAGACCGTCCACCGGCGCCACGTTCTGGTAGGCCAGGTCGTCAATGACGTAGATGCCGCGCTCCAGGCAATAGGCGAGCAGCCTGCGCACGGCGTCCTCGCCGAAGACGCGCCCGGTGGCGTTGTGCGGGTTGTTGAGGGCAATCGCCCCTCGCTCCCGCCACGACGGATCGCGCCGGCAAAGCTCCTCGACCCTGGCGATCATGGCCTCGGCGTCAAGCTCCAGCGCCTCGGTCAGCGGCACGGCATATACCGTGGGGAAGCACTGCTCGTAGGACCAGCTCAGGTCGGGGATGATCACTTCGCTGATGCCGCAGTGAAAGCCGATGATGCCCAGCGCCGTGCGCGAAGAGCCGCTGGTCACCAGGCATGACTCCGGCTGGTACTGGGACTGGTGCCGCACGAAGGCGCTCAGGAAGCTGCGCTGAAATGCCTGGGATGTCTCCGGTCGGTGCAGGTTCTCGATGAGCAGATCGAGCAGCTCCCGCACCTCCAGGGTGGCGAACTCGTCGAAAAGCCGATCGCCCCACGCGCTCTGCATACGCTGCGTAAAGAGCGCCGCCTTGTCGTCCAGCACGCGCAGCGAATGCTCCAGCCGCTGCGCGTGAGCCTCCAGCAGCGCTTCCAGCCGCTCCCCGGCGTGCTCGGCCAGATGTGGCAGGGCCATCTCGGCGGCACCAGCCAGCGTCAGCCCTTCAAAGGGGGGGCGAGTCTCCGGCATCGCTGGCGGAGGGGCCTGCAAGGGTCCGGCAAGATGCTGTTCGAGCAGAAAGACCAGCAGCTCGACTTCGGACGCAGAAGGCGTGCCTTTCAGGCTGAAGTGCACGTTTTCCACCGCGCTCAGCAAATCGGCATTGCCCGCCACAAACACCGTCGAGAGCGCGTGCAGTCGCGGCGAGAAGATGGCGGGAGTCAGCAGCCGGACGACGCGCTGAACCAGCTTGGCCTCGCGGGCCAGCGAGAGATGGTTGGGCGCGTTGTTCGCCTCGATGAAGAACAGCGGCCACTCGATGCTCACCAGGCGCAGCCAGCGCCGCGTCGTCTCGCCGAGCACGCGGCCAATCACCAGGAAGGTGGGCGTAGAGGGCTGGCCCGTCAGAAGCTGCTCGACGCGCTCGCAGGCGAGCTGCTCGTCCGCTGGCAGGTCTTCAAACAGCAGGCCGGGCAGCGCTTTGAGAGCTGGCATCAGGTCGCAGCCATAACACAGAATGCGCGCGGGCGTGGTTTCCAGGTACGACGACAGGGTGAACAGGATGACGCGCAGCGTCTCGCCAAGCCCGCCAGAGGCCAGGATGATCTCGCGGCGACCCGACTGCTCGCCGGTGTCATAATGCAGCGTCTCCTGCTGGTGCTCCAGCCATGAGCAGAACGCTTCGACGACAGGGTGGCGCGCCCTGGGCGAGTACCCTCCCCTGGGCATGTAGGGGGCGCTCTTTTTGATGGCGCGGATGAGGAAATCGAGCCTGGGCCGGTCTGCCGCCTCCCACCCCAGATGCTCCAGGATCGCTTCTGGCTCGGCGTCGCTCAGCTCCTCCTGGCGGATGTCCAGGCCGAGGGCCGTGCGCAGAAAAGCCGAGGACATGCGCGCGTCCTGCAGCGGGTTGCCGATGTGAAAGTTGATGCGCTCCTCCGCCGGGACGGGCGCCGCCGCTGTGGTCTCGCTGACCTCGGAGACGCGCGCTGCCCGGATCGGCTTGAGGCGGAAGAGCGCCATTGGATCAGGTAGATGGGGCATGGTCGGGCACTCGCTTGGGCCGCGTCCTCAGCGTCGCAAGGCTTCGGTGATCGCCTCCGCCTGGCTACGCCTCATCCGGCGCATCCAGGTGCTTCTGCAACAGATCCCGGAACAGGGTGAAGAGCACCGACCCGTTGGCAAGCTCCTGCGGCGTCAGGGAGATGACCGTCCGGGCGTTCTTCAGGCCCTGGCTCGCTTCGGCCAGCCGGGCCGCCTGCGGCGTCAGCATCAGCAGCTCCGGGCTGCCGCGCAGTACGTCCAGCTCTTCCTTTTCGAAGGCGAGGCGCAGGCGGCTGCGGGCCAGCTCGTCTTCGATACGCTGGCGGGCCAGCGCCGCGTCGCGCTCAAACTGGGTTCTCTTGAGGTCGGCCCGCTTCAGTTCCAGGGCGTGCTCCATCTCGGCGATCTCTTCATCGGCCTGGTATCTGGCCCTGGCAGCCACGACGCGCGCCTGGTGATTCAGTTGCTCCGTGCGTTCGAGCAGGCGCGCCTCTTCCTGCTGGCGGAGCGCTTCAGCGATCTTCGGGTCCGCTGGCTCCAATGACTGGACGGCCAGCGAGATCAACTCCAGGCCGAACTTCTCTTCGATGGCCGGCAGGTGCTCGTCCAGGTGCTGCAGGATGCCAGGCGAAGAGATGGCGTGAATGTCGGAGCGCTCGGTGTACTCCTTGACCAGCCCCTGCAACAGAATCCTGACCTGATCCACCGCGCGCGCCACTGCCTCACTGTCCCATCCGCCGACCCGAATCAACGCCTGGATATGCTCGACGGACGGCGCGGCAGAGCCGACTAGCTTGACGAGCACGAGCAGGTTCCCTGCAGCAGCGGCCTCGACCGAAAGCTGGAGAGGATAAGTCGTGCGCTTCAGCGGCAGGCTGAAGTGGCGCGGACAGAGCAGCCCCTTGCGGACGCCGATCTGGCCCTTCGACTCATACAGCATAATGACATCCGGCTGGCGGATGCGGTACTCAAACAGCACGGCCAGCAGAATGCCCACCAGCAAGACGCCAGCGACTATGCCTGGGATGATTTCCATGTGCTCATGCCTCCCGCAGTGGCGCTCCTGACCGCCATCTGCTACGTTGAACTGGCTGGCGGCTCGCAGTGAGCGCCAGAGACTGGGTGAGCGTAAGCCGGTATATCCAAAAAAGAAAGCCAGTCAGGAATTTGTCAGGGCTGGCGGTTGGCCGGCTGGAAAGGCCCGGCCCCGCGCATCGGCTGAAGCGGGCGTGAATTATACCCAATCATCGCAGCATCCTGCAGCACCAATTGCCTTGCGGATCGCGCAAAGGTTGCCCGTGACACGCTGAACGCCGGGCGTCTAGCATAACGCCGCCCGGTTTCCCCGCGCTATGGTCAAATCGTCCAGAAGCACTATGATTGATGCGGGCGCAGGTCAGGCGGAGCGGGATGCAGCGCACCCTGGCGACTTGTTCGCAAATCCTGAAGCCTGGCGGACTCCCTTTGCGGCGATTTGTGCCATAATGGGCGGCGTGGTGCGCCAGCTTGCGGCGACGGCTGGCCCGCTCTTCGGTTGATTCGCCAGCTCAAACAGCGTCCGGGCCAGTAAGGAACAGGTGCCATCCTCACGGTGGCGATTCCACAGGTGTCAACATGAAAGAAATCGAAGCGATGCATCCCATCTTGCAGGCGCTGCTGGCCACGGGCTTCACGTGGAGCGTTACGGCTCTCGGCGCAGCGTCCGTCTTCCTCACGCGGTCTGTGGGCCGCCGGCTGCTCGACACGATGCTGGGCTTCGCGGCAGGGGTGATGATCGCAGCCAGTTTCTGGTCCTTGCTGGCGCCATCCATCGCGCTGGCAGAGGAATTCGACGGCGTCCCCGCGTGGTTTCCGGCGGCGATCGGATTCCTGGTGGGGGGTCTGTTCCTGCGCGGGATAGATCTGGTGCTGCCTCATCTGCACCTGAACCTGCCGCGAGAACAGGCGGAAGGGTTGCCGACCACCTGGCACCGCTCAATTCTGCTGGTTCTGGCCATCACCTTGCACAACATCCCCGAAGGGCTGGCCATTGGCGTGGCCTTCGGCGCGGCGGCGGCTGATCTGCCGTCGTCGCAAGTGAGCGCTGCCGTGGCGCTGACGATCGGCGTGGGCCTGCAGAACTTCCCCGAAGGGATCGCGGTGGCGATGCCGCTGCGGGGAGAAGGCATGTCCCGCTTGCGCAGTTTCTGGTACGGGCAGTTATCGGCGATAGTGGAGCCGATCGCGGGCGTGCTGGGGGCGGCGTCGGTACTCATCGTGCGCCCGCTGCTGCCCTACGCGCTGGCGTTCGCGGCTGGCGCGATGATCTTCGTCGTGGTCGAGGAAGTGGTGCCGGAATCGCAGTGCAACGGCAACGCCGACCTGGCCACCATGGGCGCGATGCTCGGCTTCGTAGTCATGATGATCCTGGACGTGGCGCTGGGCTGAGCGACTCTTGGCGAGGCTGCGCCTCCCCGCCCCGGCCCCTTTCTCTTTTGGGGAAGAGTCGGGGGCGAAAGCATACGGCGGCCTGGCCGCCCACCAACCGGCTCACCATACAGGAGGTTACCAGAGTGACCGATTTGCTGCTGGGCATTGACGTGGGGACTACAGCGGCCAAAGCCGCGCTGATTGGCCAGGGCGGGCAGGTTGAGGCGGTTCACCAGGCGGGGTACCGGACGCACTACCTCAGGCCCGGGTGGGTCGAGCAGCACCCCGAGGATTGGTGGGATGCGGTGTGCGTCGCGGTGCGGGCAGTCCTCGCTCAGACGCCCGGCGCGTCCGACCGCGTGGCCGGGCTGGCGGTCAGCTCGCAGGCCCCGGCCCTGATCGCGCTCGATCGCCTGGGGCAGGTGTTGCGCCCCGCCCTGATCTGGATGGATCGCCGCGCCGAAGCGGAAGCCCGACAGATCAGGGACTCCCTCGGCTGCGACCGCGTCTTCCAGATCACGGGCAACCGCCCAGACCCTTACTTCATGGCGGCGAAGGTCCTCTGGTTCAGGAATCACGAGCCGCACCTGCTCGCTCAGACACACCAGTTCGTCCAGGTGAATGGCTACATCAACTATCGCCTGACCGGGCAGATTGCCGTTGACCCCACGCACGCCGCGTTGATGCAGCTCTGGCAGCGCGACGGCGGCGCATGGTCGGCGGAGCTGTGCGAAGCGTGCGGCCTAGACGAGGCTCAACTGCCAGCGTGTTGTCCCGCTCATCACGTGCTGGGAGCGGTCACCCCCAGCGCAGCGCAGGCGACTGGCCTGCGCCCTGGCACGCCGGTGTTGGTGGGCATGATTGATGCGGTAGCGGCGGCCCTGGAGGCCGGCGTCACCGATGCCGGGACCGCCGCCGAGATGACCGGGACCTCGACCGTCCTCATGATCCCGAACAGGAGCGGCATGACCGAGCCGAGCCTGATCGCCACCCCCCATGTGGTTCCCGATGTCCATCTACTGGTGGGGGCGATCGTCGCATCGGGCGCGAGCCTCAACTGGTATCGCGAGCAATTTGGGCTGATCGAGCAACAAGCTAGCGCGCTGCTGGGCGCTGACGCCTTCGATCTGCTGACTCAGCAGGCCGCGAGGATTGCGCCGGGAAGCGACGGCGTCATCTTCCTGCCCTACATGATGGGCGAGCGCTCACCCCTGTGGCACACCAACGCCAGAGGCGTCCTGTTCGGGCTGTCCCTTGGGACGTCGCGAGGCGCGATCATCCGGGCCATTCTGGAGGGGACGGTCTTCGCCTTGCTGCACAACATTCAGACGGCGCAGGAGGCGGGAGCGGTTGTGCAGGAACTGCGCTCGGTCGGGGGAGGGACGCGCAGCGCCCTCTGGAACCAGATGAAGGCCGACATCCTGGGCGTCCCGATTCTGCTGCCAGAAGCCCCCATCGGCGCGCCCTTCGGCGACGCCATGCTGGTCGGCATGAGTCTGGGGCTGTTCCCCGATCTTCAGGACACGCTGGCGCAGATTGTCCAGATCAGGACGGTGTACCAGCCCAACCCTGAGCATCGCGCAGTGTACCAGGCGATTTTCCGGCTGTTCCGGACTCTGTACGTGCATCTCCGGGAGGATTTTGACGAGGCGGCGGCCATCTACGCGGCTGAGAAGCCCCACTAGCTCCCCGTTGCCAGTCCCGATCGGACAGCACAATACCGCTATCGCGCGCGGTTTTCTCGCTCGCTGAATATGGCCGCGAGGTCGTCATGGCCTGTTCACGACACGCCCTGACCGGACCCCCGCGCCGCCAGGTACTGCTCGACGCGCGCCAGCAGCGCGCGCATGTACGCCGTCAGCGCCGGAATCGACTCGGCGGCTTCCAGCGAGATCGCCTCCAGGCGAGGGTCGCCCGCGATCACTCGCGCCCAGCCCTCCACCGCGCCAAGCGGCCCGCGTAGCTCGCCCGCGACAATCTCCAGCAGCTCGTGTGGCTCCAACGACGCCGGGAACTCTGGCAGGGTGGGCACATCGCTCCCCTGCGCCATCTGCGAGCGATCACCTGACATCGAATACCTCCTCCGGCCCGGCCTGCGGCCAGCCAACACCCTGAGCGCCCCGTCAGTGTAATGCAGAACGCGGTGCGGGGACAGATCGCATCTCTCCCCAACGAAAACGGGGCGTGTCTCAGCGAAACGCCCCGCGCGGTCGGTGGCAAAAGCGCTCTACATCGGCGCTTCTTCTTTGTACTGCTGGGCCAGAGACAGCAGCCCCCTGAAGACTTCCGCAGCGGCAAGTGGCTCTCCGGCGACGAAGCCGAGATCGGGATCGTCCAGCAGGGGCGTCAGCCACAGGCCGTCTTCGTTGCGCTGCCCGACGAAGTACAGGCCCAGAAAGCCCACGTGCACAACGAAATCATCATCGCCTTGCCGGTACTGGCTGATAGCCTTTATCAGGCCCGGCCCGCCGTAATCGGTGCCGCGCCACGCCTCTCGCCGCCCTTCGATCGCCAGCGAGGAGCGCACTTCCTCCCCGACAGTGACCGGGTACAGCAGGCGGTTGATGTCCACCAGCAGCTCCTCCGGATCGGTCTGGTCGGGCAGGTAATCGCGCAGATGGTCAAGCTGTACCCGGTAGACGGTCATCGGCGCGCCCAGTTGGGCCTGGGCCACTTCGTCGAGAGAGGCGAACCCCATCGCCGCGTAGTTTTCTGCTGTGACCAGCTTCTCCAGCGTTTTCAACGCCTCTTCGGCGGCCTGCTGAGCCGTATCCTGCCCTGGGGGTTCCTTGTCAGGCTCCTCCCCGCGCCCGAACAGCAGGTAAAGCACCGCTGCGACGATCAGCGCCAGCACCACGACGACAAGGACGAGCAACGTCGTTCTCCTTTGCAGCTTTCTCATGGTGCACCTCCTCAACTGCCCGTGTACTTGAAGTCGTAGTAGTCGTTCCAGTGGGTGTAGCCCGATCCGCTGACGTACTGCGCATAGGTGATCACCCGCTGATCGCCGACGCCGGGTGCCCAGGGATCATTGATGGTGACATAGGCTACGCCGTTGACCGTCACATAACCGATCAGCACCATCATATGCCCACCGCCGCCATCCCAGTGCCAGCTAAAGGCGATGGGGACTTTCTTGCAGTAGATCTGCTTCTGCACGTCATCCCAGCTCAGCGCAGCATTGGAGGTGGTCTTGTAGGTGAAATCGTACTTGTCGAATTCCGGCCAGCCGGTCGAGTTGCAGCCGGATGGGAGCGGTGAGTTGCAGCAGTCGCTGCGCCCCAGGCGGTTGTTCGCCTGGGTGCACTGGCTCACGGGGTGCCCCAGGAACTCCATGACCATCTGGCCGCTGGCTGCCCAGCACCAGTTGGACTGCTCCTGTGCGCGGAGCGTCACCGGCTGAGAGCCGATCACAGCCGGATCGCATTGGCACGCGGTCAGGACGAGCAACAGCACGAACAGAACACTTATCTGAATATGTTTTCGTTTCACGCCAATCCTCCTTTTGTGCTTATCAACGGTGGAATCAGAGAGATGTTGCGAAACATAACCGGACAGATCAGGTAGCGAAGAGGACGGGGGGTGTGATAGCTACGACGCTGAAAAGAGGGTGAGCGAGTGAGAGCGACGGGAACACCGGCCAGAATCGTCTGGGGGGCCAGGGGGCGGCCATTTTCGGCACGCCAGCAGTAGAAGATTATTCTACTATTGTATGAGCTAATTCAATGCTATGCAATCACCGCGCGCAAAACCATCAGGCGGGGCAGCAGCAGAGCAGCGCCCTTGTAGGGGCGTGCGGCTGCGCGGCAAAGTTGGGTGCCTGCCGGCGCCCCTATCTCCGGCTGGCAGGGCGACCAGCGGTCGTGCGACAATCTGAGCAACAGGACGCTGTTCTGGTCTTTACCAGGTTCGCGGTGAGCGCCCCACAACACCGCTGCCATCGCCGCCAACCGCGCCGGCACTCACACTAACCCTGGTGCTGTCTGTGACGTGTGGTAGAATCGGCGGCGTAAGCTCTCAAGGTCAAGGAGTAGCAGGATGTTCACAAAGCGTTTTCTCAAGAGCGGCAAGGTGAAAGTGGAGTTCACGCTCCCCGACGCTATCGCCGCCAACACGGAGAGCGCGTACCTGGTGGGCGACTTCAACAATTGGGACGAGTCCGCCACCCCCATGACGCGCTACAAGAACGGCAAATTCAAGATCGCGCTGGACCTGGAACCCAACCGCGAATACCAGTTCCGCTACCTGATCAATGGCAGTCTCTGGCACAACGACTGGGACGCAGACCGCTACGTCGCCAACCCGTTCAGCGGCGATAACTCAGTGGTCAACACCAGCCCCGACTAGTGATCACCCTGCCTTGCAGGCACACGACAGCGGGCGCACCGCCCTGCCTCATCTTCGCCCGCGCGGTGCGCTCCTCCTTCTGACGTTTCGTCGCCCGTACCCGCTCAAGCTGGACGGGCGGCTGTTCGCCACAACCAGCTTCGCGCGGAGTCCTGAATGATCCACTTTGGTCGTGACACGCTTGATGCGCTGCTGCGCCGCGAATGGCTCGTCACCAACGGCATCGGCGGCTATGCGCTGGGGTCGCTGGCGGGGGCGCGCACACGCCGCTACCACAGCCTGTTCACCGCCTCGCTCCAGCCCCCCACCCGCCGCACTGTGCTCGTCGCCGATCTCGACACCTGGGTGGAGATTGACGGGCGCCGCTCGCCCCTGGTGACCCATGAATGGGCAGCGGGCGTCGTGCTGCCAGACGGCTATCGCCACTTAGAAAGCTTTCACCTGGAAGGATCCATCCCCGTTTTCGTGTGGGGGTTGGGCGATGTACGCCTGGTGCAGCGCATCTGGATGGCGCACGGCCACAATACAGCTTACGTCACGTATTCTTACGTGCGCGGCACCGCACACCTCAAGCTGATCATCAAGCCGCTGTGCACCTGCCGCGATCACCATAAGCTGACCAAAGGGGGCTACCCGGTCGAAGTGACTTCTATCCCCGCCCCCTGGTCGTGCGGGGCTGGCGTGCGCGTCATCCAGCACCCGGATCGCAATAACAGCGAAAGCAGCACCCTGCGTATCTTCGCCAACCAGGGATCCATCGTCCCCGATGCTGAGTGGTGGTGGTCTTTCCATCTCTCCGAAGAAAAGCGGCGCGGCCTGGGCGACCAGGAAGACCTCTTCGCCGCGGCGACCCTCATCGCCGAGCTGGACCTGGGCAGCACCCTGGCCCTCGTCTTAACCGCCGAAGAGAGCGACCCGGCCCCCTGGCACGATGCGCTGCTCGCCGAGCAGCAACGCCAGAGCGCGCTGCTCACCGGCGCCGGGCTGGCCGACGCGCCGGCCTGGATTCGCCAGCTCGCCCTGTCCGCCGACCAGTTCCTGGTCACGCGCGATATGAACGGCACGCCGGGCAAAAGCATCCTGGCCGGCTATCCCTGGTTCAGCGATTGGGGCCGCGACACCATGATCGCCCTGCCCGGCCTGACCCTGGCCGTCGGGCGCGTCGCGGAGAGCGCCGAGATTCTGCGCACCTATGCCCGCTGCGTGGACCAGGGGATGCTGCCCAATCGCTTCCCAGACGCGGGCAGCGCGCCCGAATACAACACTGTAGACGCCACGCTGTGGTATTTCCAGGCGGTCTACGCGCACTTTCGGGCGACCGGCCCCGGCGATCCGCTCTTTCAGGACTTATACCCCGTGCTGACCGACATCCTGCGCTGGCACGTCGAGGGGACGCGCTACAACATCCGCATGGATCCGGCAGATGGCCTGCTCTTTGCGGGTGAGCCTGGCCTGCAGCTCACCTGGATGGACGCCAAGATTGACGACTGGGTGGTGACGCCGCGCGTTGGCAAGGCGGTGGAGATCAACGCGCTGTGGGTCAACGCCCTGCGCATCACCGCAGAGCTGGCCACTGCCCTGGGGCATGACGAGGACGCCGCCCAGTACACGGCCCTGGCCGACCGTGCCCAAGAGAGTTTCGCCCGGCGTTTCTGGTACAATGGGGGCTACCTGTACGACGTGGTGGACGGGCCGGATGGCGACGATCCAACGCTGCGCCCCAACCAGATTTTCGCCGTCGCGCTGCCCTTCCCGTTGCTGGAAGGCGAGCGGGCGCAGGCCGTGGTGGACATCTGCGCGCGCGAGTTGTTGGTCTCCTACGGGCTGCGCAGCCTGGCCCCTGACGAAAGCGAATACGCCGGGCACTACGGCGGCGACCCCTTGCAGCGCGACAGCGCCTATCACCAGGGAACCGCCTGGGCCTGGCTGCTGGGGCCATTCGCCATCGCCCATTATCGCGTCTACGGCAAGGCGCGCACCGCCTTCAGCTATCTGGAGCCGCTGGCCGACCATCTGGCCGATCAAGGGCTGGGTACGCTCGGCGAAATCTTCGACGGCGACCCGCCCCACCAGCCGCGCGGAGCGGTCGCGCAGGCGTGGAGCGTGGCCGAAGCACTGCGCGCTTATCGCGCCCTGGAGCCAGGGTTGAAGGCGGGCAAGGGCTAAGTGCACCAGAGCGAAAACGAGCATACAGCCTGGCCTGGCCCAGCCCCCCATTCCCAACCCTTCCCCCACGAGGGGGGAAGGGAGCAGAGCGCCGGTCTTAAGCCCCTCCCTCCTTGCGGGGGAGGGGTTTAGAATGGGGGAAGACAGGTGAGCAGCTACCGGCAGGCTCCCGCCAGCCTGTACGGGCCGTGCGCTTGCGAGATTACCTGAGGGACTCCTATGGCTGATGAGTCGTATTCAGTGACCGGCTCTGCCCCGCCATCCAGCCGCGCTTATCGGCTGATGCTGGCCGGCACGGTGCTGCTCTTCCTGGGCATGCTGACCGCTGCAATGCTGATCATCCTCCTGGCCAACGCGCAGGAAGCCAGCCGGGAGTCCGATTTTGCGGCCACGCTGACTGCGCTGGCCCCCGGCATGTACTTCGTGCAGTCCGACTTTGCGCCGTCTCCAGAGCCGGGCACGGCGCTGGTCAGCGGAGAGTATCCTTTCGTCCCCAGCAACGACTCGCCCAGCTTTCGCCCTGGCGACTCGTGTGCAGAGCACGTCGTCACCGGCAGCATCCTGGACAGCGGCGGCCAGCCCACCGATGCCCTGGCCGTGCTGGCCTGGGGCGATTACGTGGCTCCGCGCCTGCTGCTCACCGGCGAGATCGCCGGTCATGAGGCCGGTCACTGGCAGTTGGCCGTTGCCGGGGGCATCAACCGGCGGGTGTGGGTACAACTGGCGGGGACAGGGCGCTACCTGTCCGCGCCGGTCGAGATCGTCTTCAGCGCCGGGGACTGCGAGCGCATGCTGGCCAGCGTCATCTTCGAGCAGCGCGCCGCGCTGGACAGCGCCGCCGCCCCCTGAGCCGGACCCTATAGCGCAGAAACGGGGTGCGCTCGCGCACACCCCGCCGCAGCTTGCGCGCTGAGCAGTCCGGGTTATCGGGCCAGGCGATAGATGATGTGCGAGTTGGCGGGGATGACGCCGCCCGGATACTGCGCCGTGACTTCGTCTGCGCGCAGATCAACGCCGAGCACGCACCCCTCCCCGACCACAAACCCAGGCGGGACGGTCGAGTTCTTGCCGATGCAGGTAATAGCCAGGTCGCCGAGCGCGGTCACCTGCCCGACGCGCGCGCCCTGCCCCACGACTGCGCCCTTGTCAATGACCGCACGCTCGATCACGGCATCACGCTCGATGTAGCTATCGGTCAGGATCACGCTTTCGCGCACGACGGCGTTCGGGCCGACGAAGACCCCAGGCGACAGAACGCTGCGTACTACGCGCGCGCCCGCGCAGATGATCGAGCCATCGGTGATCATGCTATCTTCGATGATCGCGCCCCGGTCAATGCGCACGGGCGGGCGTTCCTCAGAGCGCGTGTGGATGATCCACGAACGGTCATTGAGGTCCAGCGACGGCGGCAAATCCAGCAGATCCATATGCGCTTCCCAGTAAGCGTCAATCGTCCCCACGTCAATCCAATAGCCGCCGAAGGGAAAGGCCATCACCTTCATGCCCAGCTCCATCATGCGCGGGATGATATTGTAGCCGAAGTCGTGACGTGAATCCGTCCGCGCGGCATCCTCGCGCAGCAGGTTTTCCAGCACGTCAAGCCGGAAAACATAAACGCCCATATTGGCCAGATCGCCGGGCGGATCGGGCGGCTTTTCTACGAAATCTATGATGCGGTTGTGTTCATCCACAGCCATGATGCCATAGCGGGACGCTTCGTCGCGCGGGACGCGGATGACGCACACCGTGGCGTCGGCTCCCTGCCCCTCGTGGTACTTGATCAGCATATCGTAGTCCATCTCGTAGATGTGATCGCCCGAAAGGATGAGGATATTGCGCACCCCATCACCGCGGATGAAGTTGATGTTCTGGGTGACAGCGTCCGCCGTGCCCGCGTACCAGTCGGTATCCTGGCGGCCCTGGAACGGCTGCAGCAGGCGCACCCCGCCGGTGAACGAACGGTCGAGGTCCCAGGGACGGCCCAGGCCGATATGCTCATTGAGGCTGTGCGGGCGATATTGGGTGAGCACCAGCACGTCGAAGAGGCCAGAATTGACGCAATTGCTCAGCGCGAAATCAATGATGCGATATTTGCCGGCAAAAGGCACCGCCGGCTTGGCACGCTTGGCAGTGAGCACCCCCAGGCGACTACCTTCTCCTCCAGCCAGAATCACGGTTCGCGTTCGCATGACCAGTCGCTCCTCGTGGCGCAGAAATCCGCGATTATCCCAGGCCCTTCGGCTCTACCATCAACCGCTGGCACCATACCTTCACAGGCGGCTGCATTCAGTATAGCACGCACGGGCGAGAGCGCGCACACCACTCGCGCCCCTCAGGCGCGCGACGCGGGGACGTACAGAAGATCGTAGACCCAGTTGACGACCTGCATGGCGTGCCGGTGCCGGTGCCACCACAGCCGCGCCGCCAGCAAGCCAATCCCGACCACGATCAGCAGCAACAGCAGCGCCGTCCCCCAGGCACCGCGCACCCCGGACTCCAGCGCCGCCAGCGCCAGCAGCAACGTCACCAAGGCCATCCCGTACACCCAGCGCCCGGCCCGGCGTGCGCCCGTCTCGACGACGGTGCCCCAGACCCAGGTCCCGCGCGCCACCGTTTCCAGCGTCCCCCAGAAGGCAATCGTCTGCGACCCTTCGTCGTCCACCGTGCGGCGCAGGGCAAAGCTGCCGTCCTCGAGCAGGGAGACGCGCTGGCCGCTTTCGGTGGCGGAACGCCGCAGGTGTTCCTGACACTCCTCGAGGCTCATGGCCGTCACGAAGTCCACGCTCAGGAACTTGAGCCGACGTCCGCGCTCGCCCTCACTCATGGCAACTCCCAACTCCGGCCAGACTCGCCGATCACTATCCGCCGCGACATACCGCAGCGCGATCACTTCGTCCCCCGCCCCCGCACCTGTCCATCTGTCAGGTAGAGTCGCTGGCGCAACCACCGCGCGATGTCATCAGTGGCCCGGCGCAGCGTTCGCCAGCGAGCCGACAGCATCACCAACAGCAGGAACAGCATCGGAATGGACACGGCGAAAGCCAGCGCGCGCAACCTCAGAAACAGCAGCACCGTGCCCAGGAAGAACACCAGAAACGCGATCAGCCCTTCGATGAGCACCTGGTTGGCGGTGTCGTGCGTGATCGCGCCATGCACCCACGTGCCGCCGCTCTCGTCAGGGTCGAGATGGCCGACGAAGCGGATCGGGTGCAGCCCCCCGGCAAATGTCCGCTCGACGGCGAACTGACCATCGCGGGCCACCTGCGTATGCTGCGCGATGGGCGTCAGCTTCGTCCCCACGCCAGTTCCAGGGCTGGCATCGGCGCGAGCCAGCCGATCGCGGCACGCCTCCGGCTCCAGGGCGGTCACGAAGTCCGCCATATGGCGCGGAGCTTTGCGCTTGACGCTGCCTTCGGTCATGGGTTCGAGCTTCACGTCCTGACTCCCTCTATAGCACATCCGACCAGGTCGCACACGCCCTGGCTCCCGCTGACAGAATTCTATCCGATTTCGCTATCTATTCTACACGGCAGCTCAATTCGCGCCTGGGCACGGCGGGCCTGAGAGGGGATATGGTAAGCTCCCCCCTCATCCCTGTATAGACCGGAGAGATAGCTGACACTTTCCAGGGGGAGAAGGGGAGCAAGGTGTAGTGGACCCATAAAGCTGGACACAATTATCGCATGGTTAAGGGGGATGTGTT
>JAHDWP010000003.1 GCA_023382715.1 Anaerolineae bacterium | reverse complement strand
GAGCAAGGCGCAGGATTTCCCCTCGCCCCGGTGAGGGAGAGGGGTGCAGAGGAGAAGGGGAGCAAGGCGCAGGATTTCCCCTCGCCCCGGTGA
Organism: Anaerolineae bacterium; assembly: GCA_023382715.1. Lineage (GTDB taxonomy): Bacteria > Chloroflexota > Anaerolineae > Aggregatilineales > Aggregatilineaceae > UBA2029. Next base: position 197,386 of record JAHDWP010000003.1, on the reverse strand, counting down.
GGGAGAGGGGTGCAGGGGTGAGGGGTTTTCGTCTTAGGGCCTTTGATCTTCTCCCTTCTCCCCTCGTGGGGGAAAGGCCGGGGATGGGGGCAGAACCAGGTGCGCGACTTCTCAACCGGCCCCTGAGATTGTGGCGGCGGCAACGGTCGAAGAGGCACTGATCATCGTAGCACAGAAATGGCGGCGCTCAAGACTCCGAACTTCGACCGCACGCCCCTCTGATCGCTGACAACCAGGCGCTAACCACCGCCCACGCTCTCACGGATGCAGGAACAGCACGGCCACGCCCGCCAGGGCCAGCACCGTCCCGGCGCTGGCCCGCTGCGTGATGCGCTCCTTGAAGCTCCACCAACGGGCTGTGCGTTGATCTGGCCGCGCGGGGGCGCTCAAGACATCGGCCCGGCGGGCGGCGGAGAGATTGCCGTCCGCTGGCTGGTAGCGGGAGGGATCATCCCTGCCCGCCCAGGTAATGGCGGCTTCAAAGGCACAGGCAGACGAGCGCAGGCCCTGCAAACGCGGCACACCCCTCCAGGGCCTCACCCTTTGACATACGAGAGTTTCTCGGTTATCAACCCGTCGCGAACAGTGTACAGATCGATGCCGCGAACGTGGCCGGCCATGCCTGAGCGGTCAGTCCAGCGATACGTCCAGCGCATGACACACCGATCTGCTACCCCCACGATCTCCTCAATCTCGATCTGCGTCTGCGGCGCAGCTGCAAAGAACTGCTCCCAGAACGCGCGAACGGCGGCCTGCCCCTCATAGCGGGCGCCATCGGGGGTGGGAGTGGTGTTCTCGAAGACGCAATCCTGGCTCATCAGGCGCATCATCCCGTCCACGTCGCGGGCGTTGAGTGCATCGTTGAAGGCGATGACCACCTGCTCAGGGCTGTCGCCTGGGGCGGGTTGCGCGTCCACGATCTCAAAACGGCTCTCAAGCGCGACGGCATCGCGCAGCGTGGCGAAGACCGAGCAGTAGCGCTCCTGGCTCAGCTCGATCGCGCGCTGGATTCTCTGGGCATGCAAAGCTGGCCCGCTGAACTGGTAGGTGATTAGAATGCGGCGGAAGCGCCACGGTGGCTCGGCGTCCTGCTCGCACTCTGCGACGACGCGCAGGCCGGTGACCGCCAGGCGTTGTTTTTTCGAGATGCTCAGCACGTCCCATGCGGCGCACCCGATCAGGCTCAGCGGCAGCAGATCAGACCCGTTGACGCCTTGCGGTTGGGTCATCAGAACCGGATAAGCGTGGCGATCGCGCAGCAAAAACACATTATCTACCAGCCAGTCGGCCTGCACGATGGTGTGGGTGGACATGGTGACCTCCTGAAGGCTCAATGGGGTTGAGGGCCATTTGAGAAGCTGTTTCCCCCCGCCCTTAGAGGGTGTCTGGTCAGCTCCCCTCATCCCCCAACCCCTTCTCCCTCCAGGGGGAGAAGGGGAGCAAGGCGCAGGATTTCCCCTCGCCCCGGTGAGGGAGAGGGGTGCAGGGGTGAGGGGTTTTCGTCTTAGGGCCTTTGATCTTCTCCCTTCTCCCCTCGTGGGGGAAAGGCCGGGGATGGGGGCAGAACCAGGTGCGCGACTTCTCAACCGGCCCCTGAGATTGTGGCGGCGGCAACGGTCGAAGAGGCACTGATCATCGTAGCACAGAAATGGCGGCGCTCAAGACTCCGAACTTCGACCGCACGCCCCTCTGATCGCTGACAACCAGGCGCTAACCACCGCCCACGCTCTCACGGATGCAGGAACAGCACGGCCACGCCCGCCAGGGCCAGCACCGTCCCGGCGATGGCCCGCTGCGTGATGCGCTCCTTGAAGATCAGCCAGCCCAGCGGGATGAGCAAGATCGGGGGGAGACTCATCAGCGTCGAGGCGATGCCCACTGGCGCGTTCTGCACGGCGATCAGCGACAGCCACACGCCCAGAAACGGCCCGGCGACCGCCCCGCCCAGGATGATGCGCAGCACGCCCGGCCTGGCGCGCAGGGCGGTCAGCGTGCTGGCCGCCTGCCCCCGGAATATGGTGAACGCCCAGAGGGTGATCGTCGCGGCGACCAGGCGGATGACATTCCCCGACAGCGCCGAGAAGTCCCCGTGCAGACCCTCTTTGGAGAAGATCAGGCCGAGCGCCTGGCCGAGCGCCCCACCCAGCCCGAACAGCACACCGATCAGGTAGGCGCGCGGCGCGCGATCGGGGATGTTATGACCGTTGCGCCGGTCGGTGACTACCCAGGCGACGCCGCCAATCGCCAGGGCCATGCCCAGAATCTCCCAGCCGCTCAGCGTCTCGCCGAGCAGCAGCCAGGCCAGCACCGCGCCCATCACCGGGCTGAGCGCCATCAGCAGCATGGACAGGCGGGGGCCGATCATCACAAATGCCTGGAACAGCGCGGCATCGCCCAGCACGAAGCCGATCAGCCCGGACAACGCCAGCCAGCCCCAGCGCGACAGGTCCGCGTCGAGCGGCAGAGGCTGGCCCTGTGCGACCCAATGCGCGCCGCTCACCATGATCAGGGCCAGCACCAGGCGCGTCCGGTTCACAATCGCCGAGCCGACCTGTCGCCCGGACAGCGTGAAAAAGATCGAGGTGAAGCTCCAGCACAGCGACGTGAGCAGGCCGGCGAACTGCCCGATGAAGTCTGACAAGGTGGTGTTCCTTCGCGCGGGGTGCGCGACAATGATGACAATCGGCGGAGGGTCGCGCGAATTGTAGCGCAGTCGTGCGCGGCGTGCCTATGGTGAATTGCGGCGCGGTGGTCAGGCAGCGCTGACCCCGCTTGGGGGCGGGGTCAGCGTGGCGGACGAACGATGATGGATGAAAACATACAGCCGGATGATCTGGACTACCTGGGCGAGCGCGCTGCCGCCCGCGAAGAAACTGCCGCCTGCTGCGCTATAGCTCGGAGATGATGTCGCCGTATATGTTGCTGATGCCGGGGCCGAGGATGACCAGCAGCGCGATCAACACCACGGCCACGAAGATGAGCAGCAGGGCATACTCGACCAGCCCCTGGCCCCACGCCCTGCGCCAGACAGCGGGGTGGGCTGCCAGCCATGACCAGAGATGCATAGGCCGCCTCCTTTCAGGCTTATGTATCTATCATTATAGTACGGGAATCACTGTGTCGCGTGCGCTGCGGGAGCGCCCTTTACAAAAATTCACAACGGACTGACAACGGCTCGTGCTGAGAAATCAAGCATTCCGTTGGATTATTGACCTGATTGCCAATTATCATCAAAAAAATCAACCAACAGGTTAATATTATTGAGTGTTCTTGTTGACTCCTGATACGATCCCTGCTATCATCAAATCACCGAAAGGCCCGGCGCGTGCCGGCTGAGTGATGGTTCTGGGGATGTGACTATGTATGAGATCTACCCGGTGCCCAGCAAATGTCCGGTCTGCGGTGAGGCGATGGCCATCACACGGCTGCATTGCCCGCACTGCGCTGTCTCAGTCGAGGGCCACTTCGCCTGGGGGCGGCTGGCCCGCCTGACACCAGAGCAGTTGAATTTCGTCGAAGTATACTTGCGCTGCGACGGCAAGATGAAGCGCGTCGAAGAAGAGCTGGGCGTCTCCTACCCCACGGTGCGCAACTGGCTGAACGAGATCATCGTCGCGCTGGGCTACGAGGCCCCGCGCCCGGAGGCAGCCGAAGAGACGACCTCCGAACGCCGCCGCCAGGTGCTCGACGACCTGGCAACGGGACGCATCACGTCCAGCCAGGCGATCGAGCTGCTGCGCGGCGAAAACTCTTGACGATGATTGCCGGTTTAGCGGTGACTGGCGGCCGGTAGACCAACCACCCAGCAGAGCCGCCCTCACCACCAACCACCAACTACCTGCCTCTTCCGGCAGAGGAGTGTTGTTCCATGACACGCTACGAATATCAGGGCGTCACAGTGCCCATCATCATCCAGCAAGTCGGTGGCGATCTCCGGTTGCGCGGGCGCGAAAGCGATGCGCTCGTCGTCGAAGGGGAATTGGCCACGGTTGAACACCTGGGGGCGGGGCAGCCCTACCTGGTGCGCGCCGCCGGCGATGTGCGCGTCACTGCCCCGGACGTAGTGCCGGTCAGCGTGCAGGCGGTCGGCGGCGATGCCAGCATCACTGGCCTGGCGGCGGACTGCGACATTCAGAGCGTGGGGGGAGACCTCTCCCTGCGCGACGCTGGCGCGCTCCATGTGAGCGCGGTGGGCGGCGACGCGCGCCTCAAGCGGGTTGCTGGCGACGTGACGGTCGAGGCCGTGGGCGGCGACGCGACCATTCGCGATGTAGAGGGCGCGGTCGCGGTGCTTAGCGTGGGGGCCGATCTGTTCCTGCGCGATGTGGGCGGCGATTGCCTTGTGGAGCGGGTCGGCGCCGACCTGGTGCTCAGCCTGGACTTCGTGCCGGGCCGCGAATACCGCTTCAGCGCGGGGAGTGACATCCTGTGCCGCATCCACCCCGACACCCACGCGACTTTCGATCTCCCCGCCGATACCGTGCTGCAGCTCGATGTCCCAGCCGAAGTCCTTGAGCGCGAAGACGCCCCCGACCGGCAGACTATCGTCCTGGGCGACGGCAGCGCCCACGTGCGCATTGGCGCGGCCAACCGGCTGCGCCTGGTCGGCGAAGAGGAAGATTACATGGTCAACTTCGGCGCGCAGATCGAGGACGAGCTTGAAGCGCGCCTGTCGCACCTGGAAGCCAGGCTCAGCCAGCAGCTCGAAGGGCTGGACGAGCGCATCCAGGCGACGACGATCCGCTTCGCATCGCAGGCCGAGAAGCTGGCCGAGCGCGCCCAGCGCGAGGCGCTGCGCGCCGCCGAGCGCGTCCGCCGCACGATGGGGCACTGGGATGACGCCAAGCCCAAGCGATCCCCTCGCAAAGCCAAGCGCGCCGGCTTCGTGCTGGAAGGGCTGGAGACGCGCTCCACGCCGCCGTCCCGTCACGACCCGGTCACCGAGGAAGAGCGGCTGATGATCCTGAAGATGGTTCAGGACGGGAAGATCACCATCGAAGAGGCCGAGCGCCTGCTGGCGGCGCTGGAAGGATGAGCGCCAGGGCTTTTCCTCCTTCCCCTCTTGTGATACTGTTGGCGAGTCAGAGCGCGCGCCGATTTGGCAGGGGCGCGGCTCTGATTCGCCAACAGTATCCCTCGTGAGGAAAGGGCCGGGGATGGGGGGCAAAGGCGGGCACACGACTTCCCAGACTCGCCTGATGTGGATCGATCGGTGTAAGGGACGGGCATGGCCGCAACAGGGATATTAGCCCAGCCGGAAGCGTTCACCGGCCTGCGCGCGGTTCATCTGCGCCACGATCTGGCGGCCATCGCCGACCTGATCGAAATCTGTTTCGCCGCCTCCCTGGACGCCGCCGGGCGCTCGGCCATTCACGAGATGCGCGCCCTCAGCCGGACGGGGCCGCTGCTCTGGCTGTTGACCCGGCTGGGGCAGGGCATCCCCGGCATGTACGGCTACGTGTGGGTCGAGCGCGGGCGGCTGGTGGGCAATGTCACCCTGACACCTGCCGGCTACGGGGGCGGCTGGATGATCGCCAATGTCGCCGTGCTGCCCGAATACCGGCGGCGGGGCATTGCCCGCCGTCTGATGCAGGCGGCCCTGGCTTTCGCTGAGGAGCGGGGCGCGTTCGCCGTCTTGCAGGTGGACGCCGACAACAACGCGGCGCTCGACCTGTACGCCAGGCTGGGGTTTCGCCTCCAGCGCACTTTCACGCGCTGGCGCCGTCCGGCCTACCAGCGACCTCCGCTGCTGCCGCCAGCGATGCCCGACGTGCGCCCACTGGCGCGCGCCGAGGCGGACTCGCTTTATGCGCTGGCCGTGTCGGTGCGCCCTGACTCGCGCGGCGGGCTGGGCTGGCTGCGCCCGGTGACTCCGGCGGCGCTGCGCCCGGCTCGCTGGGCGGCGCTGCGCTATGCGCTGAGCGGGCAGCGCGTGGAGACGTGGGTCGTGCCCGGCGAGGGCGGCCAGCTTGACGCGGCGCTGCGCGTAGAGCAGCGCATTGGCGGGCTGACGCGCCTCTTCGATCTGCTCGTTGCGCCACAGCGGGCAGGCGAGCTAGAGTCGCCCCTGCTCAACTTCGCCCTGCGCCGGCTGATCGCCCGCGAGCACAGCGCCCTGACCGATCACCCCACTGACGATCCGGCTGCCGGGGCCGCGCTGCGCGAGAATCTATTCCGACCGGAGCGTGTGCTGGTGCACATGTTCCGGCCCGCACCGACACACAGCGGCGGGCGGTATCCCGGTTCGCCGGGAGGAGAGAGCGTTCGATGACCACAGCCGAAGAGCGGATGCGCATCTTGCAGATGATCCAGGATGGCAAGGTGACGGCAGAAGAGGGTGCCCGGCTGCTCCAGGCGCTGGCCAGCGGCAGCCGCCCCACGCCGCCGCCAACCCGCGATCCGCGCCTGCTGCGCGTGCGCATCACCGACCTGGCCAGCGGGAAGACAAAAGTCAACGTCAACATCCCGATGAGCCTGGTCACTGTGGGCGTCAAGCTGGGCGCGCGCTTCACGCCCCACTCCTCCAACGTGGACTACGACGAGATTCTGGAAGCGATCCGGGGTGGGGCCAGCGGCAAGCTGGTGGACATGGAAGACATCACCAGCGGCGAGCACGTCGAGGTCTGGGTCGAATAGCGCCCGCTTCTGCTGCCGTTGCCCCCATCCCCAGCCCTTCCCCCACGAGGGGAGAAGGGAAAAAAGCGCGCCCTTGGGGTGAGGGGAACAAGTTCTGAGAAGAGCGGGCCGCTCAGTCGCGAGGGACGCGCAGATCGATCAGCAGTTGGCGCGCCTGTTCGATCAGCGTGTTGAGCAGCTCGAACACCTCGGCAAACTCTGCCCCCGCCAGCTTGATGCGCCCGTCGCGCGCCTGCTGTACCTGGACCAGGCTCTGCCAGGGCTTCTCGCCCGGCAGCGTCACGCGCCCGTGCAGCGCCACCCCCGCCAACACCAGCGGCACATAGACATGCTCCAGGCGGAGCGTCGCGCGGCCTTCGAGCGCCGCGATCAGCCGCGCGGTGTAGTCGCTCTGCTCGGTCTTGTCGCCGAAGTCGGCGTTAGTCTGCCCGGCGGCCACGTGGAAGCCGAGCAGGACGGCATCATAGACGGCAGCGGTATAGAGCAGGCTGACGAGCTGGTCTACGGCGTGGGCGGCTTGGGGGTCGGCGACCAGCAGCCGGCATAGTCGCTTGAACCACGCGCTTTGCTCGCGCGAAAAACCCTGCTCCAGGTCCAGCCCGTCCTGCAACACGTACATCAGCGCGCGGGTGATGAACAACGCTTCGCCGGGATGCAGCGGCATGCCCGCCTCACCGAAGACGGCATTGGTATGCTCCAGCAGCGGGACGTAGAGCAGCGCCGGAGACAGCGCCCGCGCCACCTTGCGCGCTTCCGCCGCCGTCGCCTCGACCTGTTGGGCTTCCTGGCGCAGATCGTGCAGCGTCCACAGCGCCTCGTAGCGCGGCTGCGGAGTCTCGCTGCGCGGCGGGAAGCGGCCCGGCAGAACGTCCAGCGCGACGGCAAGCTGGCTGGGCGCGGTTTCGCGCGCCGTGAAGTGGATATCGCGCAGCACAGCCACGCGAAAGGGCGAGAGCGCCAGCAGGCTGGGCGGCGCGCCACCTGCCACCGGGCGCACAGCCTGGTAGCGGTCGGGCGGGGTGACCTCAACCGCTACCTGGATCAGGTACCCTTCGCCGGGCCGGGTCGGAAGCTGTGGCGTGACAGGGATGTGCACCAGGCCGCATTCGGCGGGGGGCAGCGTCAGCGCCAGGCGGGGGCGGGGCGTGAAGAAGTTGGCCAGGCTGCCAGCAGAATCGCGCGCGGGTGGGCGGACGATCAGGCGCAGCGCCAGGGGGCGGTTGGTCATGTTTTGCAGCAGGAACAGCACTTCAACTGTCTGATCGAGGGCTGTGGTGGGCGGGAAGACTCCCAGCGCCCCCTGCAGCAGATCGCCAACCGTCAGGCGCTCTCCGCTCAACTGGCCCAGGATGTCTGGATAGTCGCCCACCTGGTTCATGGCTCTCTCCCTGCCCGCCTGTGAGTTCTCACGACTGCTGCCCTAATTCTACGCGATCCGGCAAAACGTGCACGCGCGGCGATCGGGCGCTTTTCATTTTTTTTGGGGCAGAGCCTCACCGCCGAGGACGCAGAGAAGGACGAGAGACGCCCCGTCGCCAGGCACTTCGCAGCAATTCCGATCTTGACAGAGCGCCGTTCCAGGCTAAAATGAACATCACCACGCCGAAGTGGCGGAATTGGCAGACGCGCTGCGTTCAGGGCGCAGTCCTCATTACGGGGGTGTGGGTTCGACTCCCACCTTCGGCACACGCCCAGGTTGCCCAACAACCTGGGCGCTTTCATTGCCGGGCGCGGGCGCTTGTGGTACGGTTGAGAGTGCCAAGCGGAGCAAAACCTGACAGCGATGAGCGACCCGATTCCCCCAGACCTCGACCCGCCCCTGCCGCGCCGCCGCGAGCGACCGCAGCAGATCACGAGTCTTCAGATCGTGTTCGCGCTCATCCTATCCATTGGGCTGCTGCTGGTGATCAATTTCAGCGGGCGTATTGCGCGCGGCCAGCAGATGGAAGCCGAGCGCCAGCGCATGCAGGCGACGATTGCCGTGCTCGAACGGCAGAAGCTGGACCTGTTGCGCACGCGCGACTACGCCGCTAACGACGCCAGCATCGAGTACTGGGCGCACACCGAGGGCAAGATGGTGCGCGACGGTGAAGTGCTGGTCATCCCCGTCCCCGGCTACAGCGAAGCGCCGACCCCTGCACCACCTCCCTCCATCTACCTGCCCACGCCCGCACCGGAGCCGCGCACTCCCAACTGGCGGCTGTGGTGGAGCCTGTTCTTCGACGATGCTCCGCCATTTTGAGGGGGTTGGTTGTTGGTGATTGGTAGCTGACTATGGGTGACCAGCATCTTGAGAGACCTGTTCTACACTCTTCAACCCCTGGCCCCCGGCCCTTTCCCCGCAAGCCGAGAAAGGGGAGCAGCCTGTCCCTCCCCGCCAACGGGGAGGAACTGCAGGGTGGGGTCAGGGCGCACCCCATGCGCCGTGTCCTGTACGCACGCCCAGCGCGCGGAGTTCATAACGCGCTCTAGCGATCAGCGCTCGCCTATCGTCTCTGACAACTGCTCACTGACAACCACCAACCACCAACCACCAACCAATAACCCCTCTCACACCAGGCCCGGCAGCGATTGCCCAAGCTGCGTCTGCAGCTCGGCCAGCGCGGCGTAGGCCGCCCCGCGCACCGCCGGGTCACGGTCGCGCAGCGCGGCGTAGAGCGGCTTGAGCGCGGGGACGTGCCCCAGCCTGGCCAGCGTGTGAGCGGCCAGCGCCTTGTAGACGGTCTGCCCCTCTTGCAGCACGCGCACGAGCACCTGGCGCGCGTTCGGCCCGGCAGGGACGCCCTCGCCCCGATCGGCTGCCCACGCGATCAGCCAGCCGAGGGAGTCCGCTTCGGGGTGGCGGCGCGGGCCTTCGCGCTCCGCCGATTGCGCGGCGGCGAACGCTTCCTGGGCCACTGTGCGCACAACCCACTGCTCGTCTTCCATCATCGCCCGGTAGAGCGCGATCAGCGCCCAGGGCGCGCGCACGCGGCTCAGCCCGTACACCGCCGCGCGGCGGATTTCCACTTCCTGGGCGGCGATGGCCTCGCGCAGGATGTTATGCCCGTTGCCGGGCAGCGCGGCCAGCGCTTCGGCAATGGCCCGGCGCACTTCGTGCCCTTCTGCGAACAGGCCGTGAATCATCATCTCGATAGCCTGCTCGCTGCCAATCGCGCCCAGCGCCAGCGCCGCTGCCAGCTTGACGCGCTGATTCTCATCAGCGAGCAGGGCAGACAGGTCCTTGACCGCTTCGGGATTGCCCAGCGCGCCCAATCCCACGCAACCCAGCCGGCGGATGCCGGGATCGGCGGCGTGGAGCGCCTGGCGCAGGATGAAGATCACGTTGCGATCGCGCGAGGCGATCAGCGCCGCCAGCGCCCGCTCGCGCACCAGCGGGTACTGCTCATTCGCCAGCAGCGCTTTGGCAAAGCGGGTGAAAATGTCGCCGCGCCAGGGCGCGTCGGGTGGCGCATCGGGCAGCCAGTGCACCAGGCCGAACAGATTGCTATAGAACAGGTCGGGCGGGGCGCTCAGCTTGCGATAGATGACTGGCAGGATGTTGATCTGCCCAGCGGCGAAACCCAGCGCATCCTGCCACGCCGGGTCAAGCGCCAGCTCCGTTGGGCGCTCCGATCCCGGATCCAGCAGTGTCTCGCTGGCCAGGAAGCTGGCCAGGCGCGGGTGGCTGAAGGCGTAGCGATCGCCAGCGTAAACAGCCATCAGGCCAACGCTGACCAGCGATTCCAACGCCTCGCCCGTCTTGCTCGCGCTCATCACAGAGGGCAGGGCCTCGACCAGCGCGGCGCGCGACAGCGGCTCGCCCGCCGTGATCAGGGCGGCGGCCAGAGGGGGCAGCATCGGGCGAAGCTGGGCGTTGCTCAGGCGGCGCAGGACGAACGCATCGTACCAGCCCCGGTGACCTGTCTCGCGCGTGTCGTCGGCCAGCCCGGCCCACAGCTTGAGCGTCACGTCGAGCGCGCTGCGCCCGCGGTTGTCCTGCGTCAGGCGGCGCAGCGCCTTGTCATCGAGCGCCGGGGCGTGGCGGTGCGCGCGGCTCCAGGCCTCAGTCCAGCGCTCGGCCAGCAGGGCGTAATCCTCGTCGCGCCAGGCGCGCAGGAACGCGGGCGTGAAGCCGCAGGTCGTCAGCCGCTCGTAGCCGCTGGGCGGCCCGGCGACCACGATCAGATTCTGCCCATAGGTAGCGGCTAGCTGGCTCAGCCAGCCCAGGTACGGCTCGCGCGCCGCCGGCGACAGCTCGTCGTAGCCGTCAATCAGCACCAGGGCGCTGCCTCGCTCCAGCGCCGGGTAGATCACGCTGCCGGCCACGCGCGCCGCTACCGCCCCCAGTTGGCGCTGCGCCGCGCGCACCAGCGGCTCCGCCGGGTCCAGCGCCGCGCCGCGCGCCTTGCCGAAGGCGATGGCGTCCAGCTCGATATCGCTCAGGTGGACGAGCACCGGCGTCAGGGTGGTGAGATCGAGCGGCGGCAGGCGTTCCTCTTCCGGCATGCCGAGCTGTTCGCGCCGCTGCTGGCGCGCGTCGTAGAGCCGCTCCATCGCCCGCTGCTGGATGCGCTGGCGTTCGGTGGCGCGGGCGCGCTGTTCCTCTTCGGGCAGATCGCGCTCCTCGGCCAGGATCGCCTGCGCCGAGAGGTCTTCCAGCGACTCGAACGTCACTGCGCCCAGGGCTATGAGCGCCAGCGTGGTCAGCGTCACGCTCTTGCCCATGCCGCTCGCGCCCAGGATGGCCACCTGCCGGTCGCCGGCGCCCAGGTCGGCCAGGGAGATCGTCTCGATGTTATACGGGGCGTAGCTCTGCGGCATGTCGTGGAAGAGGGGCACGACATCGAACACGCTGCGGGCGGTGGCATTCTCGCCGGCAGGCTCCAAGTCCGGCGGCGGGGGCAGGATCAGGCGCGGCTCCAGCAGCACCTCGCTGAGCGGGCACAGGCTCCCGGCCAGATGTCGCCCCTGCAATAGGTGCAGCAGGTCGCGGGCGTAGCGGGCATCTGCCGCCTGCCCCACGAAGCGGCGCGTGCCTTCGATCTGCGCTTCTGCCGTGTCGTGAATGCGCGCCAGGCGGCGGCGCGCGCGCCAGGCGATCAGCCCCAGGAGGCCCCCGGCCAGCAAGCCCACAAGGAACGAAAGCGGGTCAAAGCGCATGATACCCCCCGTTACAAGGCTACCAGAATGCGCCCGCAGCTTTCGCAGGTGATCAGCTCGAGATTCTGGCGCACCTGCTGAATGGTGACCGTCGTCTGGCCGACGCCGCACACAGAACAGCACTCGCCTTCCAGCAGGGCCAGAGCGTGGCCGTTTTTGCGCGGGCGCAGCGTCTGGTACACCTCGATGAACTCCGGGCTGATCTGGCTGGCAACGCGCTCGCGGTCGGCCTTGAGCCGTTTGATCTCGCTCTTGAGCTGCTGCAATTCCGCGCCAAACGTCTCCTGGGCAGAGGCCCGGTCCATCTCGGCCCGGCGCAGGCGCTCCTGGGCGGCGTCGAGCGCTTCCTGCTGCTCCTCGACGGCGATCATCGTTTCGAGCAGCGAGTCCTCAAGGGCTGCGCGGCGTCGCCCGCGCTCGGCGATCTTGTTCTGGATGTCTTCCAGCTCTTTGGGGTTGCTGACCGCGCCACTGTACAGGCGGTCGTTAAGCTGCCGGGCCTGCTCGACGACGCTCTTGATCTCCAGCGTCAGGTCGGCGGCGCGCGCTTCTTGCGGGCGAAGCTGCCCCTCCAGGGCGGCAACGTCGTCCTGCGCGGCCTGCAAGGCGCGATCATCTTCGAGCGCGGCGGTCACCTCGCGAGCACGGCCCCGCCGGGATTCGAGGTCGAGATCGAGCTTCTGCAGGCGGTAGAGCGCCCTGGTCTGGCTCATCATACCCCCTCAACTGGCGTACAGTGCCGGTCGTTGTAAAATGAGCAGTATCTTGGGCTGGCAAGGGGCATTATACACCACGCCGGAATCGGCGGGCAAACCTGGGGGCACTGGGGTTGGCCTCACCCCCAGCCGAGCACAGCGCGGCTCGCCCTGTGCCTGTGAGTCGGGCGGGGGTGGCCAGGCCAATGAGCGGCAAGCCCGTCATACCGAGCCGTAGAACGCGCCGCACCACCAGCGAGGTTGCCGATGCAGACGCTCCGCTCCGTATATGTGTCAGCCGCCGAGTGGCGCTGGGTGATCGTGATCAGCGGGCTGCTCGTCGCCCTGACGATGGCTCCCTACGCCTGGGCGCTGGCCCGCAACCAGTCGGCGGGGGACTGGCAGTTCATGGGGATGCTCTCCAACCCGCTGGACGGCGCGACCTACCTCTCCAAGATGGAACAGGGCCGGGCCGGGTCGTGGCTTTTCCAACTGCGCCACACGCCGGAGAAGCACGACGGGGCGGCCTTTCACACGTTCTACCTGTTCCTGGGGCACGCGGCGCGCGTGCTGGGGCTGTCCAGCCTGGTGACGTACCACCTGGCGCGCATGGTGACCAGCTTCTTCATGTACATCTCGCTCTACCAGCTAGGGGCGACGATCTGGGTGCGCCAGCGCCCACGCCGGCTGTTTTTTGTGCTCGCGGCGGTGGGGTCGGGGCTGGGCTGGCTGGTGCTGTTCTTCAATCCTGACGCGCTGGCCGCCGACCTGATCATTCCCGAAGCGTTCCCGCTCTACGCTTCGTACACCAACCCGCACTTCCCGATGAGCATCGCCAGCCTGGCGCTGATCGTCAGCGCCTACCTGGTGGTCTTCCGGCGAGGCTACCAGGACGCGCCGAGCGCCGAGAACGGCGGGCTGGGGGTGCTGCTGCTCTCCACGCTGCTGGCGCTGATCCAGCCCACTGTGCTGATCCCCATCGCCGGCGCGCTGGTGCTGTATGTGGGCGTGCGCTTCTGGTTCACGCAGGCGTGGCCCAAGCACGAGCTGCGCTGGGCGGCGATGCTGTGGCTGCCGATGATCCCCTTCGCGGTGTATGACTTCGCCGTGTTCCACTTCAACGAGATCATGGGGGCCTTCAATGCGCAGAACCAGACGCCGTCGCCCGCGCCCTGGCTGATGCTGTCCGGCTTTGGCCTGCTGGTGATCGTGGCCATCCCCGGCCTGGTGCGCGCCCTGCGCCGCTTCGAGCGCGACGGGGACCAGCTCATGCTGTTGTGGCTGATCGTCAACATCGTCGGGCTGTACGCGCCGTTCAACTTGCAGCGCCGCCTGGCGATGGGCCTGATCATCCCCCTGGTCTACTTCGCCGTGCGCGCCCTGGAAGACACCTGGTTCTACAAGGTGCCCGATCGCTGGCGCACGCCGGCCCTCATCGCCCTGATTGTCCTGCTGATGCCGAGCAACATCCTGGTGCTGGCCATTCCGCTGTATGGCACTGTCTTCGATCCGGACAGCGGGCTGGATCGGGGGCTGCTGGTTGAGATGGACTACTGGCGCACCTTTGAGTGGCTGCGCAATGAGGGGGACAGGGACGTGGTTGTGCTGGCCTCACCCAATATCAGCCTGTGGATTCCCGCCTACACCCGCCAGGTGGTCGTCTACGGTCATCCCTACGAGACGGTGCCCAACGACGAGCGGGAGGAGCAGGTCGAGCAGTTCTACCGGGGGCAGGACTGCGCAACCCTGCTGGGCGACAACCTGCCTTTCCGCGTGCGCTACGTGCTGTGGGGGCCGCAGGAGCGCGCCTTCGCCGCCGAAGACGACGACGGCCAGGTCTATCCCGACGCCGGCAGGTGCATCGCCGCGCTGCCGCCGGAGCGCATCGAAAAGGAACTGAGCGAGGGTGAGGTCACTGTCTACATCCTTCACTGAGGCCGGGGCGCGCACGGCCCTCGCCTTCACCGCCGCCCTGGCCGCCCTTCTGGCGGCGTTTTTGTTGGGGGCGGGGCTGCGCGCGGACAGGCTGCCCTTCTCGCTGGAAGCGGCCTTCTCCGACGCCGTGACCACCCACTGGCCGAACGCGCTGCTGCTGCGCCGCGCCGTCCTGGAGGAGGGCACGCTCCCCCTGTGGCAGCCCGGCATCTTCAGCGGGACGCCCTTCGCCGCCAACCCGCTGAGCAAGGTCTGGTATCCGCCGCAGTGGTTGGCCCTCCTCCTGCCGCCGGCCCTGCACCTGAATGTCCTGCTCTGGCTGCACCTGACGCTGGCCGGGCTGGGCGCATGGGTGTGGGGCCGCGCGACCGGCCTGGCGAGAGGGCCGGCGGCGCTGGCCGGGGCCGGCTACGCCCTCGCCCCGCGCCTGATCGCGGCGGTCGGCAACGGGCACGTGGACCTGGTCTACGCCGCGGCGTGGATCCCCTGGCTGCTGTGGGCTGTCGAACGGGTATTGGCTGGTCGCTCTGGCCGGCGGGCAGCCGTGTGGCTGGCGTCATTCGCCGCGCTGTGCCTGCTGGCCGACGTGCGCCTGAGCGCTTACGCCTTCGCCCTGACCGCCGCGTATGCACTGTGGCGCTGGTGCCCCCCCATCCCTGGCCCTTCCCCCACGAGGGGGGAAGGGAGAAGCCCACACCCGGATAGGGCGCGGGCGGCGCTGCGCCTGCTGGCGGCGGGGCTGCTGGCCGCCGGGCTGAGCGCCGTCCAGTGGGTGCCGCTGCTGCTGTGGCGCGCCGACCTGTCGCGGGCCGAGATCACCGCGAGCGATGCCGCCCTGTTCAGCCTGGAGGGAATTGGCTGGTTCGGACTGGTATTGGGCAATCATGGCGGGCTGGGAGAGACGCTGGTCTATCCGGGCGTCAGTGTGCTGGCGCTGGCCCTGGCCGCGCTGCTGCTGCGCCCGCGCGCGCTGGCCTTCTGGGGCGCGGCGCTGCTGGTCATCGCCGCCTGGGCGATGGGCGAGAACTTCGTCCTGTGGCCCGCGCTCACGTCGTTGATTCCGGCGCTGCGCTGGTGGCGCGTGCCGCCGCGCGCCTGGTTCCTGGCCGCGCTGATCCTGCCGTACCTGGCGGCGTGGGGGGCGCAACTGCTGATCAGCCAGCCGCCGGATCGCCGCGCCGCCCGGCTGATCGTCGCCGGCGCGCTGGGCGGGGGGCTGACTTGCGGGCTGTTCAGCGCGCTGGCCCTCAGCGCCGACCTGGGCTGGGAAGTGGCGCTGGGAACGTTTGCGCTGCCGCTGACGGCGCTGATCATGCTGCTGGCGCTCGCGCGCTCCCTGCCGTCGCGCGCGCTGCTGGCGGCCTTCGCCCTGGTCGTGCTGGCCGATCTGCTGTGGATCGGCGGGTCGCTGGTCGAGGGACGTTCGGAGCGTACATGGCTCGACCCCTATCGCCCGCTGGCCGAGCATCTGCAGGAAGCCGGCGCTGTGCGCGTCTATTCGCCCACCTACAGCCTGCCACAGCAGGCGGCGGCCTATTGGGGGATCGCCCAGTTCGACGGCGTGGATCCCTTCCAGACGCAGACCTACGTGGAAGCGGCGCAAGCGGCGACCGGCGTCCACGCCGAAGGTTACAGCGTCACCATCCCGGCGTTCGTCACCGAGGATGAGGAGCAGACCGAAGCGGAAACGCTGGCAACGTCCAACTGCGACGCGCCCCTGCGCCCCGACCTGCTGGGCGCGTGGCTGGTCACGCACGTCGTCGCTGCCTGCTCGCTGGAGGCCGAGGGGTTGGCGCTGGAGGCGCGCATCGGCGAGGTTTACGTTTACCGCAACGCCTACGCGCCGGATGCTCGCCTGACCTGGGACGGGCCAAACCGCGTCACGGTGACGCTGGGCGCGCCCAGCGCCGGGCCGCTCTACGCGGTCGCCAATGGGCGCTGGCGCGCCGCACCAGGCGACACGCCGGGGCTGCCCGGCCCGCTCGACGGAGCGACCGACACCTGGTCGTTCGTCTACGATCCGTCCGAAGTGTGGCTGGCGCTGGGCATCGGCGCGGCGCTGGTCGCGCTGGGCGGACTGGTTTTGTGGGGGGGAGAGCGCCATGCCTGGCGGAGATGAGATCTCGCGGGCGGAATGGCGGCGCGTCGCTCTCTTCGCCGTCGCTGTGATGCTGGTCACGGCGATCCCTTATATCATCGGGGCGCTGGCAGCGGGCGCTGGCTGGACGTTCGGCGGATTCGTCTTCGGCGCGGACGACGGCTACAGCTACCTGGCCAAGATGCGCCTCGGCGCGCGCGGCGACTGGCTGTTCACCCTGCGCTACACCCACGAGCCGCACGGCGGCGCGCTGCTGCTCCTGCACTATCTCCTGTTGGGCAAGCTGGCCGCCCTGTTCGTCAGTCCGCACAGCGCGAGCCTGCCCGCCGCGCTGATTATCGCTTTCCACGCGGCGCGAATCGCCTGTGGCTTCGCCCTGATCCTGGTGACGTACCGCTTCATCGCCGTTTTCCTGCGCGGCCCGGCCACGCGGATGCTGGCCCTGGTGCTGATCGCGTTGGGCGGCGGGCTGGGCTGGCCCCTGGCGCTGGCCGGGCGCGGCGACTGGCTCGGCTCGCTGCCGGTGGATTTCTACGTGCCAGAAGGGTACAGCTTCCTGATTCTGTTCGGGCTGCCGCATCTGGCCCTGGCGCGGGCGGCGCTGCTGGGCGGGTTGCTGCTGTTGCTGCGAGCGAGCGCTCCCCCATCCCCGACCCTTCCCCCACAAGGAGGGAAGGGAGAAAGCCTCCAGGAACACTCCCCCCGCTTGCGTGAGGGAAGGGGTTGGGGGATGGGGGGGGCCGCCGGGCCTCGCTGGGCGCTCGGCGCCGGGCTGTGCTGGGTCGTGGTGGGGCTGTGCGTGCCGTTCTACCTGGCGGTGATCTACGCCGTGCTCGGCGCGTGGGGATTGGCCGCCTGGGGGCGAACGCGGCGCTTCCCCTGGGCGCTGTTCTGGCCGGCGACGGTCGCAGCCCTGGTCACGCTGCCGCCGCTGGCCAGCAGCGCAGCGGCCTTCCTGGGCAGCGACGTGCTGGGCACCTGGTCGGCGCAGAACCGGCTGCCGTCGCCGCACCCGCTGCATTATGTCCTCGGCTATGTGGCGCTGGCCATCCCGGCGGCGCTCGGCTGGCGCTGGGCGTGGCGGCGCGGGGGCCTGCCACACCTGCTGCTGACGGCCTGGGTGATCGCTGCGCCGGTGCTGGCCTATCTGCCGGTCAACGTGCAGCGCCGCCTGCTGGAAGGGGCCATCGTCCCGCTGGGCATCCTGGCCGCCGCCGGGCTGCGCCTGGCCTTCCCTCGGAAACGGGCCTACCGGCGAGCGCGGGCCGCGCTGCTGGCGTTGACTCTGCCGGCGGCGGTCTTGCTCTGGCTGGGGGCGACCTTCACCGTCCTGACGCCGGAGCGCCCGCTCTTCCAGCCGGACGCCGAATTGCGCGCGATGGATGCCCTCAACCGAGTTGCCCCGCGCGATGCGGTGGTGCTCAGCCTGAAGGAGACGGGCAATGTCCTGCCCGCCTGGACCGATCTCAAGGCCTATGTCGGGCATGGGCCGGAGACGGTGGACGCCGAGCGGAAGGAAGCCATCGCCCAGCAGTTCTTCGCCGGGGCGCTCGACGTGGCAGCACAGCGCGATCTGCTGGCCGTGGTGGACTACGTCTTTGTGGGACAGTTGGAGATGGCGGGGGCGGGCGACGCGCTCCCCGCCTGGGCAGACGCTCTGCCGCTGGCACTGCCGCCGGAACAAACCGCGCCCGTCCGCATCTACGAGGTGCCGCATGAGTGAGCCGCGCCCCTTCCGTGCCCAGGCCAGCATCCTGCGCTGGCTGCCCTTCGCCCTCGCTGGCGCGGCGCTGCTGCCGCTGCTGCGCGCCCTGTTGGGTGGGGAGACGCTGTTCTGGGGCCTGCCGACGCTGCAATTCTATCCCTGGCGCGAGTTCGCCTTCGCCGAGCTGCGCGCCGGGCGGCTGCCCGCGTGGAATCCCTACCTGGGCGCGGGCGCGCCGCTGCTGGCCAATTACCAGACGGCGATCTTCTACCCGCCCAACTGGCTGATGCTCGTCCTGCCCGGCCCGCTGGCCATGTCGCTGTTGGCGCTGGCGCACGTCCTCTGGGCGGCGCTGGGTATGTGGCACCTGGCCAGGGCGCTGGACGTGACCCCGTTCGGGCGCGGGGTCAGCGCGCTGAGCTACGCCCTGGGCGGCTACCTGATCGCCCGGCTTGGCTCGTTCCCCACGCACGCTGCCGCTGCCTGGCTGCCCTGGCTGTTCTGGCTGGCCCACCGCACCCTGACGCGGCGGGCGTGGCGCGACGTGGGCGGGCTGGCCCTGGCCGCCGGGCTGCTGCTGCTGGCCGGGCACGCCCAAACCGCGTGGTACGGGCTGCTCGGCGCGGGCGCGTATGCCCTGTGGCGCGCGCTGTGGGCAGATCGCAGAGACTCCTGGCGGCTGCGAGCGCGCGGGCTGGCTCTGACCGGGCTGGGCGTCGCCCTCGGCGCGGGAATAGCCGCCGTGCAACTGCTGCCCACCGCCGAATATCTGCGCCAGTCGGATCGCGCTGGCGGGCTGGGCTACGCGGCGCTGACCAACCTGTCGTATCACCCGGCACGCCTGCTGGCGCTGTGGATGCCGCACTTCTTTGGCACGCCCGCCGATGGCAGCGTCTTCACCGAGGGCATCTTCTTCGAGGACGCGGCCTACCTGGGCGTCATCCCGCTGATCGCGGCGGGCGCGGCGCTGGCCGCCTGGCTGTTCAGACGCCAGGCCCCTCCCCCCGGCCCCTTTCCCGGCAGAGCCAGGGAGGGGGATTTAGGGGGTGAGGCGTCCGTGCCCTTCTGGGCGGCGCTGGCCCTGGTCGGGCTGTTCCTGGCCGCCGGCAAGCATAACCCGGCCTTTCGGCTGCTCTATGACTACGTGCCCACCTTCGACGCCTTCCGCGAGCCGGTGCGCTGGCTGATCCTGACGCACGTGGGGCTGGCGCTGCTGGCCGGGATCGGGGTGGGGCACTGGGGGCGCGGGCCGCGCATTGTTTACTGGTCGCGGCTGACGGCGGCGGGTGGCGGCGGCATGGCGCTGCTGGCCCTCGGCGCGCGCATCTTCGTCAATCTCACGCCCCCCGAACTGGGCACCATGGCCCTGGCCGTGGCCGCCTTCGGCGGATGGATCGCTGCCGCCGCCCTGCTGACGCTCGTCCAGCCGCTCGGCTCGGCGCATTCGGCGCGCGCGACGCTGTGGCGGGCTGCCGTCCTGCTCGTCGTGACGCTCGACCTGGCCTGGTTTGCCGCCGGGCTGAACCCGACCGTCCCATCGTCGTTCTTCGAGCGGCGCGAAGTCGTCGGGCCGCCGGGCCGCCTTTACTGGTTCGATGCGTATCAGTACGACGTGACCTTTGGGACGGACGAGGACGAAACGCCGCCGATCGAAGGCTTCTTCGACGTGGGCGATTATCGCATCGCCAAGCGGCGGCGCGAGGAATTGCGCGCCTCGCTGCTGCCCAACCTGAACCTGCTGGATCGCCTCCCCTCGCTGGACAACAACGACCCGCTGCTGCCAGCGGTTCACCGCCGCTATGTGGCGCTGATCGAGGAGCTGGGCGCGCGGGCCGGGGCGCTGCTGCGCGCGGCGGGCGTGACGCGCGCCTTCGGCGTCACGCCGGACAGTTGGACGGGGGCGGCTCCGGCGGCGGCGCCCGCTGGCAGCAGCGGGGCGACGGCCTGGTTGGTGGGGGCGGCGGAGTGGCACGAGGCGGACGAGGCGATCAGCGCGGCGCTGGGCGACCCGGCCTGGGACCCGGCGCAGACGGTCATCCTGGCGGGCATTTCTCCCCTCCCTAACCCGGCTGAAGAGGGGAGCGGGGGGGATGAGGCATCCTCCCCTGGCTCGATCAGCCTCCTTCAGGAGCATCCCGCCGAGCGCCGCTTCCGCGCCGCGACGGACGCGCCCGCCTACCTGGTTCTGGCCGAAACGTGGTATCCCGGCTGGTCGGCGACGGTCAACGGCGCGCCCGCGCCCCTCCTGCGCGCGAACCTGGCCTTTCAGGCGGTTGCCGTGCCCGCCGGCGACTCCGAGATAGTGTTTCGTTACCGGATTACTCACTTCGCGTGGGGCGCGGCAATCTCAGGGGGAGCGCTGATCGTGGCGCTGCTGCTGCTGCTCGGCGGGCGCGTCCGGCGGAGCCGGACAGCCTGACCTCAGCCGGCTATAACGAAAGCGATCAGCACGATCCACAGCGTGCTGTAACGCAGCGCGCGCCGCTGGCGATGGGCCGCCGCATACCACACGACGGCGATCACCAGGCCGGGCATGAAGCGCAGCAGCCCCAGGAACTCGCGATAGGTGGAGAAGGGCACGAAGGGCATGATCGCGGCGTTGGCCAGCAGCAGGCACGCGGCCAGGTCACTCTGCCCGCCGCGCAGATCGCGGGCCGCGCGCCACAATCCCCACAGGCTCGGCACGACTGCCGCCGGGATCGCCAGCAGGACGCCGAGCACCAGGAAGACCAGCAATCCCCCTTCAAGGGCGATCTGCCACACGCCGCCGTAGGGGATGGGCGTGAACGCCGTCGCCAGCGCCCCGCCCGACCCGACGCCCGGCGTGCCCAGCCAGGCGATCAGCACGCCCTGCCAGGCGAGGAAGGGCGCGGCGGCGATCAGGGCGAGCGTCAGCGCGGCGCGCCAGCGCCCTATCAACACCAGGTGCAGCGCGATGCCCAGCGCGAAGAAAGCGGTTGTCTCTTTGGCCAGCGCCGCCAGCGCCAGCAGGATCGCCGCCCCCGTCAGACGTTCCCGCGCCGCCAGCCAGACCGCAGCGAGCGCCAGCCCATAGGCGAGCGGCTCCGCCGTGCTCAGCCGCACGGCCATGAACACGCCCGCGAACAGGCCGTAGCTCAGCGCGTACCAGCGGCTGGTCCCCACACGCAGCAGCAGGTCTTCGAGCAGCGCCGTGCCGCCGACCAGCGCCGCCAGGTTGATCGCCACCAGTGCCCAGGGGATCAGCGCCGTCTGCCCCAGGCTCAGCGTGCGGGCCAGCGCAGGCAGCAGGATGCGCTGCAGACGGTAGGCGGGCGCGTCCAGGCAGCCCGGTGAAGCGACGGGGTCGCGGGCGATGTAGTAGGCGAACTGCCCGTCGTAGCCTTCGCTGTCCGGCGGGCAGGCGGTGCCGTCGGCCCCGGCGCACACGCTGAAGCACTCGCCCAGCGTGACGAAAGCCAGCGGATCGGCGTCGTTGGCTGCGAAGATCGCGCCCAGATAGACGGCGCAGGCCAGCAGCACGACCAGCCAGGGGCGTAAAGGCGTATAATGAGTCAGTGCGCGCGCTTTATTCATGGGGTAATAGTGATCAGTGGTCAGTTGTCAGTGATCGGTTTTCAGCGATCGGTTTTCAGTCACCAGTGGGCATGATCTGAAACCGATAACCGACCACTGACAAGCGTTCCCGCCGGAGACTGCCATGCAACCTTCCCCCTCTTTCAACACCCTGGTCTATGCGCTGGTGCGCCACATCCCGCGCGGCAAGGTGCTCAGCTATGGGCGCGTGGCCGAGCTGCTCGGCGTGCCCAACGGGGCGCGCGCCGTCGGCTGGGCGCTGAGTGCGCTCAAGTATACGCGCGTCGTCGAGCCAGTGCCCTGGCACCGCGTGGTCAACGCCCAGGGCCGGATCAGCATCAAGGGCGCGCCGGAGGCGGCCTTCGAGCAGCACGCTCGTCTCGAAGACGAGGGCATCGTCTTCGATGAGCGCGGCACTCTGGATATGAGCCGCTACCTGTGGGATCCGCCGCCGCCCGTCGTCGCCGAGCTGCTGCGCGACGCACAGGGTGGCCGCCCTGATGCTGACGCGCCCTAGCGCACGTCGGCGGGAGTCCGCCGGTAATTGTTTGCTGTGCCCCCTCACCCCAAACCTCTCCCTTACCAGGCAGGAGGAGCCTGGGGTCTGCGTTCTGCTCCCTTCCCCCTCGTGAGGGAAGGGCCGGGGATGGGGACAGCCAGCCAGCGCCCTGATTTATAGCGCAAAGCTCGCCCTCAGCCCCTCATCCCGGCCACTGCCCGCGCCAGCGCCGCCCACTCCTCCAGGCTCAGCGTCTCGGCGCGACGCTGCGGATCGATCCCGGCGGCCCACAGCAGGGCGTCGGCGGCGGCTTTGTCCAGTCCCAGCCCGGCGCTGATCGCGTTGCGCAGTTGCTTGCGCTTCTGGCCGAAGCCAGCGCGCACCACGCGGAAAAACAGCTTCTCATCCGGCACGTCCACCGGCGGGCGCTCGTATACGTCAATGCGCACCACCGCCGAGTCCACGTCCGGGCGCGGCCAGAACGCGCCCGCGCTCAGCCGCAGGGCGATGCGCGGCTGCCCGTAGAACTGCACGCTGATCGCCAGCAGGCTCATCTCGCCGGGCGCGGCGACCAGTCGCTCGGCGACTTCGCGCTGGACGGTGACCACGATCCGCTGTGGGCGCGGCATCTCCTCGAAGATGTGGCGCAGGATGGCGCTGGTGATGTAGTAGGGCAGGTTGGCGACGAGGGTGTAGGGTGCGTCGCCCAGCCTGGCGGCCAGGTCGAGCGTCAGGATGTCGCCGTGCACGATCTCGATGTGCGGCTGATCGGCGAAGGCATCGTGCAGCAGCGGGATCAGCCGGTCGTCCACCTCGACGGCGATCACGCGCGCGGCGGCGCGCGCCAGGGCGCGGGTGAGGTTGCCCGTGCCGGGGCCGATCTCCAGCACCGTCGCGCCGGTCGGCAGCTCGGCCAGGGCGACGATCTTCTCCAGCGTATGCGGATCGTGTAGGAAATTCTGCCCCAGGCTCTTCTTCGGCGCGATGCCCTGCCCGTCGAGGAGTTGGCGGTCGTTCATGGGGCGGAGCTGCCCTGGGCGACGATGCGCGGGACGGGCGTGCGCACGATCCACTCGGCCACCGTCTCGCGGCCCACCACGCGCCCGTCTTCGCTGCGCTTGCGAATCTGCTGGCGGCGCAGCCCGTCGGCCCCGCCCTGGAGCACGCGCTCCTCGCCCGGAGCCAGCGTCGAGTCCTGGCGGGTGATGGTGGTGAAGGGAATCGGCTCGTCCTGGGTCGTCAGGTCTTCGTGGATGCGCACGACGCGGATGGTCATGTTCGGCGTGAGGAGCGTTTCCAGCGGGGGAATGGTGCTGTCCAGGTCAGCCGGGGCGACCCCGATCTGGGCCAGCGCATCGCCGACGGTGGGGCCGAGCGCACGCGTGTTGAGCGTTTGCCCATCGGCGATGATCGTCAGCGGCACCGACCGCTCGATGGCGACGATCAGCCCGTCGGCGACCGGCGTGCTGGGGTCGGGCGTGATGCGGTCGGCCAGGTACAGCGTCACCCCGGCGGCGTCCAGGGCGCGCCCGACATCGGCCTGCGTCGTGTGCAGCACCTGCGTCGCGTCGCCCTCGACCAGCTTCATGGTCACGCTGCGCACCACGCGGATGATGGCGGCGGGAGCCTGCCACTCGACCTGTTTCAACTGCTGGGCGGGATAGAGCTGGCCATTGACCTGCACCACGTCATACAGGCCGAGGGAGATTGCCTGCTCCGCCAGCACGTCGAGCGGGTGAACGGCCTGCGTCCGCACCTGGCGCAGCGTCCCGTCCACTTGCAGGGCGACCGCGTGCGCCTTGCGCACGGTGATCGTCATGCCGCCGCGCAGCGCCGACTGGGGCAGGGGATGCGCCAGGTCTTCGGGGTCCAGCGAGATGCCAGCGTCGCGCAGGGCTTCGCCCACCGTGTCGGCGCGCGTGTGCAGGCGTTGGATGCTGCCACTCACGTCCAGGGTGACCGATTTGCGGGTGAGGCGGTCGGCGACCAGCGCCCCGCTGACGATGAGGGCTGCGCTCGCGGCGACGAGCACTGCGCGCGCCCAGCGCCGGCGCAGTGGGCGGGCTGGCGCGGAGCCTTTCTGGGGGGTCACGACACGGCTCTCTTCACTCAAGCGTCCACTAGAAACACAACGGGGTTGCGGGCACGTTGCTCGGGCCAGGCGCTCCTGCGGCACCCAGGGTAAAGCCCTTAGTGCTGCTGCCTTCCGGCCCTGACACGGTTCGGACGCCCTGCCGCGCAGGACCCAGTCCGAGCAACCTGCCTGCAACCCGCCGTCGGTCGGGGTGGGTTGTCAACGAAAACGCGCCGCGTCCTCAGCCTGCATAGTAGCGGATTGACCCCCTGTTGTCAACAGTGAGTGCGGCGTGGGCGCGTGCGACACCCCACCCCAAACCCCCCATCAATCACCAATAACCATACCCATTTTCTCCACAATGAGCGCTGTGCTATACTGGCGCTATGGTACCTGTTGAGCAGCTTCCTGACGCCGAACGCCTGGCCGCGCGCCTGGCTCAGTGGGGCGCGCGCCTGCACGCGGCGGGCCTGGGCGGGCTGATGGCGGCCCTGCTGGACGCGGCGGAGCCGCTCGCTCCGCTGGGCGCGCAGGCGCTGTGGGTGGCGCAGCCGGCGCTGGGCTTGCTGCTGTCGCGCGACGCGGTCGCGGACCTGGCGCGCGTGCTCGACGCGCCCGGCGGCGTGGCCTGGCTGCGCGAGCAGTTGGCGACGGCGCAAGATGAGGCAGACAGATGATTAACGACAGCGGGCTGATCTGGGCCGTGGTGGCCATCACCTTCGCGGCGATGATGGCCGGGCGCTTCCTCGTGCGGCGCTTCGCCGTGCGCCTGCGCCCCATTCGCGCCTACGAGGCGCTGCCCGTGCTGGCCGCTGACGCAGTAGAGAGCGCCCGGCGCGTCCATGTCTCGCTGGGCGACAGCGCGCTGGGCGATGCCAGCACGGTCACGGCGCTGGTGTCGGCGGAGATCGCTTACCGCATGAGCGAGCGGCTGGCCATCAGCCACCAGCTTCCGCTGCTGACGCTGACCAGCCCCATGACGCTCCCGCTGGCGCAGGATACGCTGCGCCGCGCCTATCTTTATCGCCGCACGATGGGCTATTATCGCAGCAGCGCTGCCGCCTGGTACCCGGCGGGGCTGGCTTTCGCGGCGGGGGCCGCCAGCCTGTCCGCCGACCTGGACGCCGACAGCAACATCCTGCTGGGGCGTTTCGGCGCCAATCTGGCCCTGCTGGGCGAGAGCGCGCTGCGCCACAGCCAGGCCGTGATCGCTCACAGCGACCTGCTGGAAGGGCAGGCGGTCGCTTTCGTCCAGGCGCGCGAGGTGCTGCTCGGCGAAGAGCTGTACGCTGGTCCGGCGTACCTGAACGGCACGGCGTTGGAGCGCGGCAGCGTCCTGGCGCAGGACGTGCTGCGCTGGCTGGTCATCCTGGGCATCATCGCCGCCGCGCTGCAAACGATCTAGCCCGGCGCCTGGGGGTGCCGCCCCCACCCCCTCCCCCACAAAGAGGGAGGGGCTAAGAGTGAGCGCCTTTTCTTTCCCCCTTGTGGGGGAAGGGCGCAGAGATGGGGGGCCAAGTGGCCTCTGGGGGAGATTTGTGAACAACCATCGCCTGCTCCACTTCCTGTCATCTCTCACCGTTATCAGCGTGGGCGTGGCCATGCTCGTCGGCCTGTCCAGCGAGTGGGGGACGCCGCCGGCAGATTTTGCCGCGCTCATGCTGCACCTGGTCACGGTAATCGCGGCGGTGGCGGTATTTGTCGGCGTGTTCAACCTGCTGGCGGTGCACCTGGGCCGCCTGGCTCGCTCCGAGCGCGGCTGGCCGTACAGTCTGCTGGCTCTGCTGGCGGCGGCGGGCGTGATCGCGCTGCGCATCCTCGACCGCGCCGAAGTGTGGTCGGGCGACCTGCAAGGCGAACAGATGAGCGCGCGGGCGTTCGAGGCGGTGCAGGTCAGCCTGGAGTCGGCGCTGGCCGGGCTGCTGGTCTTCTTCCTGGTCTATGCCGCCTACCGTCTGATGCGCCGCCAGGTGACGGTCTGGTCGGTGTTGTTCACTCTGGCGGTGTTGGTGGCGCTGGTGGGCTGGATTCCGCTCGAAGAAACCGAGGTCCTGGCCGACGCGCGCGAGTGGCTGGTGCGCGTCCCGGTGAGCGCCGGAGCGCGCGGCATCCTGATCGGCGTGGGACTGGGCACAGTGGCCGCGGGCGTGCGCGTGCTGACTGGCCAGGATCGTTCGATCCGGGGCTGATGAAGTGCGTGCGCAGGGTAGGGCGTGTTGCGTAGGAGAGTGTCACGCGGCGAAGGGTTATGTTACGGAATCCGGCCATAGGGTTTTGTCACTTGTTCGGTGGCAATACGGTCGCCTGTGTCGCGTCAGAAGCCGGTTGACCTCACCCCCCGGCCCCCTCTCCGCGTGTGGGGAGGGGAATGAGGGGTGAGGTAAATCCGCCCGCTTCCCGCACCAGCCCGGTATAACCCTACAGTGGGTGCACAGAGCAGCGCCCCTGCCGGACAGACTCAGTACGTGCCGCTGATGGGGGCAGGCTCGCAAGAGCAGGACGAGAAGGCTATGCCGGACGATCCGAAGCACATTGACGACGACCCGCCGCCCGACCGGCCCGATGAGCCGGTCGGCGGATCGGCCTCGCCGCGCGCGCCCTGGGAAGAATTCGCCGGGCAGTCGGCTGGCGCGCCAGAGGCGGGCGGGCCGAGATCGGCCCCCTGGGACGAATTTGGCGCGGGCAAACCGCCCACCTATGAGGAGCAGCGCGCTTCTTCCGCCCCCTGGGAAAGCCCTCACGACGTGTTCGGCGACCTGGAGACGCTCGACTGGCTGACCGGGGAGCCGGAGCCGGCTGCCCCGGACGCAGCGCCGCTCTCCCCCGCCGGCGAAGACTGGCTGGGCGCTTTCGGCCAGGCCGCCGGGTACAGCCGCCAGGTGCCCGCCGCCTCGGAAGATGACCTGACCTGGCTGGACGTTCCCGACGCCCCTCAACCGCCCGCGCCGCAGCCGGACGAGGCCGGAGAACAGCCCTTCCCGGACGACGCGGAAGTGCTGCCCGACTGGCTCACCGCCGGCGCAGCCGAAGAATCGCCCGTGCAGGGCGAGGGTCTGCTCCCCGATTGGCTGCTCGCCGAGGCTCCGCAGCCGGACGAACTGCCCCCGGCGCAGCGCCACGAACAGTACGAACCGGCAGCCGGGGCAGAGCGGCTGTCCGCAGAGCAGCCGCTCGAAGAAGTCCCTGACTGGCTGCTCGCCGAGGCTCCAGGGACAGGCGAACCGCCCGCAGAACAGCCGCCCGAAGAAGTCCCTGACTGGCTGTTCGCCGAGGCTCCAGGGGCGGGCGAGCAGCCCCCGGCGCAGAGCTACGAGGAATGGGAGCGCGAGCAGCGCGAGCTGGCCGCCGAGGCGGAGAAGACGCCCGAAGAGCGCCTGCTCGAAGAAGTGCCCGACTGGTTCGCGCAGCTTGACGAGGTGCTGCCCGCCCCGCCCCCGCCCGACGCGGCGACCGGCGAAGGGCCGCAATTCGTGCCCGGCTGGTTCCTGGGGCTGGAGGAACAGGCAGAGGAAGCGCCGGATTGGCTGCGCCGCATGGACCTGTCCACTGGCCCGCTGGAAGAGCCGGTTGCGCCCGAAGCAGCGCCCGCTCCCGCCCCGTCCGAGCCGGACGTGCCGGACTGGTTCCGGGGCGCTTCCGGCGTGGATAGCATTGACTGGCAGGTGTTCGGCGCGGGCCTGGAGGCGGATGAGACGCCCGCAGAGATGCCCCCCCAGGCGGAGCCGGGCGAAGGCGCGCTGCCGGCCTGGATGGCTGGCGAAGCGGCGGACGACGACCGCATTCTCGCCCCGGAAGACATCCCCTTTCCCGACCTCGAACTCGAACAGACCCCGCCCCCCCAGGCCGGCGAAGAAGCGGAGATCGGGGATTTTGTCGAGCGGTTCGAGCCGCTGGAGCCAGAGGACTTCGACCGCCCGGCGTTCGCTGCGACGGGCGCGGCGAGCGCGGATATGCCCGACTGGTTGCGCGAGCTTTCCGCCAGCGCCGACTCTGCGCTCGGCGAACGGTATCGGGCGGATGTCGAAGCCGCTGCCTCGTCGCCGCCGGATACAGCGGACGCGCTGGACTGGCTGGAAGAGCTTTCGCCGGAGGATGTCGCCCCGGCGGAGGAATATCCTCTCCCGCCCGCTCCTGTCGTGCCCGCGCCGCCAGAGGACGCGCCCCATACGCTCGAAACTGCGCCCCTGGACAGCGCGGCGCTCGACGATCTGCTCGGCTATGAAGAGGAGCAGCCCGCCGCCGGGCCGCCGTTCGTCCTGGACTCCGGCGACGAAGCTCTGCAAGATCTGGAGGCGCTTTTCAGCGGAGTGAGCGCAGAGCGCCAGGCGCCCGACTTGCAGCGGCTGTTCGATCAGGACGAGATGGATCGCGTGTTGGGCGACATGCTGGCCCCACAGGAAGAAACCGCGCCATCCGCTGAGTTCTCGCCGCTCCCGCCCGCCGAGCCGCCGCACCGCCCGCCCGCCCCGGAGCCGTCCGCTGCCCCCTCTTGGGTCGAAGAGCTGCGCCCGTCCGAGCTGCCCGTCACCGTGAAGGCCGGCGGCGCGCAGGCCAGTGTCCGCCAGAAGCAGGTGGACGAATTGCCGGAGCGGTTGCGCGCCTTCCGCGCAGAGGCTCTGCGCGAGCTGGGCGATGCCCAGGGCGAGCAGGCCCCCGCCGGCGGATTGCTGGCGGACATTCCAGGCGCGCTGCCCGCCGCCGACATGGTGATCCCCGCGGCAGTGGGGCGGCGTGTCGCCGGGCAACTGGTCACCACACCCGACCAGGAACGGCGCGTCAGGCGGCTGCAAGCCCTGCTGGACATCGGTGCGGGCGAAGAGGACGAGGAAGCCGCCCTGGACGATGCCGCGCGGCTGGCCTTCGCCGGGCTGGAGCCGGAAGAGCTGCCCACTGCGCGCCGACCGCGCCGGCCCCGCCGCTTCAAGCTCGACCGGCTGCTGGTCACGCTGGCGCTGCTGGCCGCGCTGCTCGGCCCCTTCGCCACCGACGCGCTGCATTTCGCCGCCGACCCGCCCCCGCTTGCTGGCAATCGGGCGGCGGTCGCCGGGCAGGTGGACGCGCTGGCCGCCGGCGACTATGTGCTCTTCGCCTTCGAGTATGGGCCGGTGTCGGCGGGCGAGCTGGACGCGCTGGCCGCAGCCGTGCTGCGCGATGCGCTGGCGCGCGGCGCCGTCCCACTGACGATCAGCACCAGCCCGGCGGGCGCTTTTCACGCCGGTTCGGTGATCGCCGCGCTGGGCGACGACGCGCTGCTGCTGGCCGCGCGCGATCAGGGCGAGACAGTCTTGCAGGCGGGCGAGGATTACGCCGCGCTGCGCTACCTGCCCGGCGAGGCGGTGGGCGTGCGCTCGCTGACCTCGGTGGTGTGGGGCGCGGGCGGGGCGCTGGAGCGCCACCCGGCCTTCGCCACCGACCTGCGCGGCGACGACAGCGGCCTGCCCATCACCAGCCTGGCCGAAGATATTGCCCTGATCGTGGTCGTCGGGGACGAGTCAACGGGGGTGCGCACCTGGGCCGAGCAGTTGGCGGCGGTGCCGGTGCCCAGGGTGGCCCTGGTGACGGCGGCGATTGAGCCGCTGGCTGTGCCCTACGTGGGCGAGACGGGTTACGCCGGGCTGCTGGCCGGCGCGCGCGACACCGCCCGCTACAACGCCGAGCGCAACGCCGCCACCCTTGCGCCGTACCAGATGCCCGGCGACCTGCCAGTCGAGCTGCCCGCTCCGCCGGAGGCGCGCTGGCACAGCATCGCCCTGGGCGCGGCGGGGGCGGCGGGCCTGATCGCCCTGGGGATGGTCATCAACCTGCTGCGCGCGTTGGGACGGAGGCGACGGCGGTGACTCCTGACAACCTCGACCTGATTGCGGGGTGGGTTTCGCTGGTGCTCACTCTGCTGATCTTCAGCTATCTGCTGGGCGACAACGTGCTCTACCGGCTGGCGGTGCACGTGCTGGTCGGCGTGGCGGCGGGCTACACGGTCATCGTCGCCGCCGAGAGCGTGATCAAGCCCTGGCTCGACGAGACGCTGCTGGCCGAAGCCAACGGGCGCGACGACGCGACGCTGGCCGCGCTGCGCGCTGTGGGGGCGGTGCCGTTTCTGGTCGGCACGCTGCTGCTGTTCAAGGTTTCGCCGCGCCTGGCCCCGGTCGGCAGCCTGGGCCTCGTCTTCGTGATCGCCGTCGGGGTGGCCGTGGCCATCGCCGGGGCGGTGGGCGGGACGATTGTCCCGCTGGCGCGGGCAGCGGGCGAGTCGGTCGGCGAGGACACGGCGGACGGGCTGGTCATCCTGGTCGGGGTGATCACCACGCTGATCTACTTTCAGTTCTTCGCCGTCGTCCGGCGCGGCGCCGTGCGCAGGCCGCGCCTGCTGCGCGGGCTGAGCGCGGTCGGGCAGGTTTTCGTGACGGTCGCGCTCGGCGCGCTCTACGCCGGGGCTATTCTGACCAGCCTGACCATCTTCAGCGACGTGGTCCGCGCGCAGTTGGAGTTCATCCTCGACCGGTTAGGGGGCTGATGGCGCATGGGCGTTGAGCACGTCAATTCCATCCTGGTGGCCGACCTCGGCAGCGTCCACACCCGCCTGGCTCTGATTGACCTGGTGGAAGGGCAGTATCGCCTGATCGCCTCGGCGCGATCGCGCACCACTGCCGAGCCGCCGCTGGGCCGGGTCAGCTTGGGCCTGGATCGCGCCGCGCAGCGCATGTCCGAGCTGATCGGGCGGCACATCGTGGACGAGCACGGCGATGGCCTGTTCCTGATGCCGGAGAGCGAAGGGCACGGCGTGGACGCTTTCCTGGCGACCGGCAGCGCGGGCCGCCCGATGCGCGTCTTCCTGGTCGGCCTCACGCCAGAGCTGAGCCTGGCCAGCGGCGCGCGCGTCCTCGCCAGCAGCTTCATCACCGTGACGGGGATGCTCTGTCCCGACGACCTGCGCCCGGAAGAAGCGCAGATCAACGCTCTGCTGGGCGGCGAGCCGGACGTGATCCTGATCACCGGCGGGACGGACGGCGGCGCGGACGACATTCTGCTGGCGCTGCTGCGCCGCGTGGCGCGGGCGCTGGGCCTGATCCGGCGCGGGACGATGCCGGCAGTGCTCTTCGCCGGCAACCAGGCGCTGCGCGCGCACGTCAAGGCGCTGTTCAGCCCCTATACGACGGTGTTCATCGCGCGCAATGTGCGCCCGGCGCTGGACGAAGAGCAGATTGTCCCCGCGCAGATCGAGCTGGCGCTGGTTTACGACGAAATTCGCACGCGCAGCCCTGGCGGGTTCGAGGCTGTGGGGCGCTCCAGCCAGGTGGGCGTGGTGCCCACCGTGCAGGGGACGATCAGCACCGTGCGCTACCTGGGCGCGCTGCCTTCGCCGGGCATCGGCCCGCTGTGCGTGGACGTGGGCAGCGCCAACAGCTTCCTCGTGGCGGGCGTGCATGGGCGGCCCCATCCCGTGGTGCGCACCGACCTGGGCGTGGGGCACAGCTTCCCGGCAGCCCTGCAGGCGGTGACGCCCGGCCGCCTGCGGCGCTGGCTCCCGGCGGACGTGGGCGAGGATGCGCTGTGGGACTACGCCTACAACAAGCAGCTTCGCCCGGCGGCGATTCCCGCCACGCTGGAGGAGTTACTCATCGAGCAGGCGTTGGCCCGCGAGATTGTGCGCGCCCTGGTGAGCAGCGCGCGCCCGGACTGGGGCCAGGGTGACGGCGAAGTGTTGCCGCCCTTTGGCCCGCTGATCGGGGCGGGGGCCATCCTCACCGAAGCGCCGCATCCGGGCGTGGCGGCCATGCTGCTGCTCGACGCCCTGCAACCGGTCGGGCTGGCCGACCTGCGCCTCGACCCGCATAACCTGATCGCGGCGCTGGGCGTGACCGCCTACCTCAAGCCGGTGGCGACCGTGCAGGCGTTGGAAGCGGGCGGCCTGGTCGGGCTGGGCGCGGCGTTCTGTCCGCTGGGGCGCGTCAAAGATGGGCGCAAAGCCATGTCGGTCGAGATCCGCCAGCCAGGGGAGCGCATCATCCGCCACACGGTGCGCGGCGGCGAGTTGTGGCTGGCCCCGCTGGCGGCGGGGACGCGCGTTGAAGTGGTGGTGCGGCTGGGGCGCGGCCTGTCCATTGACGGGCGACGGCGCATCAAGCGGCGGCTGGTCGCCGGGGCCGCCGGTCTGATCTTCGACGCGCGCGGGCGACCGCTGGCCTTGCCGCGCGGCGCAGAGCGCGCCCGCCGCCTGACCGCCTGGCTCACAGCGGCGATGGGCGGGCGGCTGCCCGCGGCGGCCCCTGTCGCTGACGACGCAGAGTTGCACCCCACCCCGCAGGACCTTGCCGCGCCCGATCCCGACGCGCGCCTGGCCGCGCTGGTGGAGTCTTCTGCCTGGGACGAGGAGGAGGCGGATGCCCTACTACCCTGAGATGACTGCGATCAGGGGCCTGGCCCGCGTGACGCGCGAGCGGCGGCTGCCGCCGGGCGTGGTGCACCGCCGCACGACCGTTGGGCCGGGGGCGCAGGTCAGCGCGGTCACTGCCGTGCTGCAAGGGGATGCGCTGCGCGCGTACCATATCCTGGACGTGGCGCGCGCGCTCCGGCTGCGCAAAGCCAGCCCCGGGCAGATCGCCGATCTGATCACCGTCGCCCCGGATCAGCGGGTGCGCCTGGGGCAGGAGCTGGCCACGCGCGGGCGCGGCAAGCGCGCGCAGACGCTGCTCTCGCCGGTGGACGGCGTAGTGATCAGCGTGGACGATGGGCAGATCATCATCCAGGCGAGCGAGCGGGCGGTGGAGGTCCTGGCCAGGACGCCGGGCGAGGTCGAATCGGTCGAAAACGACATCGTGCGCATCAGCGGTGTGGGCGCGGTCATGCAGTGCGCGTGGGGCAACGGGCGCTTCTTCTTCGGGGGATACCAGCTTTTGCCCGAAGAAGGCTTCGCCGCGCTGCGCACGCTCGACCCGACCATCTCGCCCTACCGCGCCCAGATGATCATCAGCCCGCTGCCCATCACCCAGGCGGATCTGCTGCTGGCTCAGCGCCAGGAAGCGGCGGGCGTCGTCGCACCGGGCATGCCGGCCAGCTTGCGCGAATTCGCGTTGGGGCTTACATTCCCAGTTATATTGACGGAGGGGTTCGGGCGGCGCCAGCCGACGGCGTTGATCTACCGCCTGCTTCAGAGTAACATGGGGCGGCAGGCCGCCTTCGACGCGGCGACGCCGGATCACTGGCGGTGGGAGCACCCGGAGATCGTGCTGCCGCTGCCTGCGGGCGGCACTTTCCCAGAGGCCCCCTCTCTGACACGGGCGCTGGCGGTGGGGGCGGAGGTGCGGCTGACGCGCGCGCCGTGGGATGGCCTTCTGGCCCAGGTCGTCGCGCTGCCCCCGACGCCCCAGGTCATTGACAACGGTCTGCGGACACAGTGTGCCAGGGTGCGCCTGCCGAACAACCGTGAGGTGCTGGTGCCGCTGGCCAACCTTGAGCTACTCGGCTAGGCCAGGGACGGAGCGCGCAGAGCGCAGCAGAGGGCGCAGCAGAATAGCGCCTCATATATTAAAAGACATTCCAACGATCAGTCTCTGTCATGCACCAGGGGGCCGGCGGTCCACCGCTCTGCTTCGCTCGCCAGGGGGATGACGGGGCCGGTTTACCAGCGGCGGCGCAGCCCGATCCAGGCAGCAGCGGGCGCATAACGCGGAGGATAGATACTCATGGCTGATGATGAACTCTTCGAAAACCTGGACGATTTCGGCGATCTGGACGAAGAGCCGAGTTTCGGGCTGGTCGAGGACGAATTTCCGCTCGACCTGATGGAGCCGGAGCCGGAAGGGTTGAGCCGCACCTTCAAGATCGTCGGCGCGCTCATGGCGCTGGCGGTGCTGGCCATCATCGTCCTGCTCGTGTACTTCGCGCTGGGCGACCAGGACAAGCTGTCGCCTAACGAGAAGACCAGCACGGCGGTAGCCCAGCTCAACCAGACCATCGAGGCGGAGTACAACGCCACGCTGACGGCTCTGGCGGCCATCGAAGCGGCCACGCAAACGGCGGTTTACAACGCCGAGTTGACAGCAACCGCCGAGTTCTTCGTCCGCCAGACCGAGCAGGCTATCGCCGCGACCGACGCCGCCCTGACGGCAACCGCCGAGTTCGCCGCCAACCAGGCGCTGGCCGCCGCCCAGACCGCCACCCAGGACGCGCTCAACCAGAACCTGACGGCCACGGCGGAGGCTAACCGCCTCGTCGGGATCGTCCTGGACGAGCAAGGCACCATCTTCGGCAACGTCACGCTCCGGCTCTATCGTGACGATGGCGATGGCGTCTTCACCCCCGCCGACCGCACTCCTGCGCCGCCGCAGGCTCCGGCGGGCGCGACGGGCCTGGTCTATAACGAGCCGGTTGAAGGCACGCTGGAAACCGGCCAGACGGTGACCTGGCCCTTCGACGGCGCGGCGGGCGATGTGGTCACCGTAGAGGCGGTCGCCGCTGTGGAAGGGCTGGACCTCTTCGCCGAGCTGGTCGGGCCGGACGGCGTGCTGCTGGCCGGTGACGACGACAGCGGCGAAGGCACCAACCCGCGCATCGCCAGCGTCGCCCTGCCCGCCAGCGGCCAGTACACAGTGCGCGTGAGCAGCGTCGCCGGAGCGGGCGGCTACACGCTGACCGTCACCCGCGAAGCGAGCAGCACCGCTCATTCAGCGCAGCCCGCGTCGGGCATTGTGCTGGTGCAGGCGGGCGGAGTCACGCCCACGCCGGAGATCAGCGTAGACGAGCTGATCGCGGTGATCACCACCGCGACCGACGGCACATTCGACTTCGGCTCGCTGGAGCCGGGGGATTACTGGCTGGAACTGGACTACGACTCGCTGCCGCCGGCTCTCAAGGCGCTGGTGCCCGCCGGCGAGCCGCTGGTGATCAAGGTCACGGTGCCCGTCGCCGGAGAAGTCACCTTCACCATTGGCGCGCCGCCGCCGACCGTGACCCCCACGCCGACCGTCACCCCTACCGAAGCGGCGCTCAGCCCGTTCGAGAGGACGGCGACCGCCTTTGCCGGGCAGATTGCTTCGCTGACCGCTGCGGCGATCACGCCGTCGCTGACGAGCGAGACGGCTGTGCCGACGGAGACGCCCGCCGCGCTGCCGACTACGGGCTTCTTCTCCGACATTGGTGATCAGGCCGGGGCCATCGGCGGCACGAGCGGCCTGACGCTGCTGGCGATCGCGGCGGCGGGGCTGGTCGCTGTGGTGTTCATCGCGCGCAAGCTGCGCACTGCTACCTGATACGCCGCCCGCCCGCGCCCCGGTGCGGGCGGGATCATCGAAGCCATCCGTTGTGTGCAGGGGCGATTGTGGGCAGTGCTCGCCTACGTCGCCCCTGTGCAGGCTCTATCGTATGGTAGGGAGAGGGCCAGAGGAGCGCGGCTGATCGGTCGCCAGCGCGTTACTGTCCACCTCTGAGACAGAGGGGCCAGGATGAGGTTGCGAAAAAACGCAAGAGACTCTTTGAGAAGCTGTTTCTCCTCACCCCAGGCCTCTCTCCCGCAGGGAGAGAGGGGCCTGGCGGGAGCGCTCTTCTCCCTTCTCTTCGCGCGGGGGAAGGGCCGGGGATGGGGGGCACAGGCGGACGCACGGCTTCGCAAGTGGTCTCCAGCGGCTTGCATCCTGCGAACAACCAATCACCAGTTACCAAGCACCCATCGCCAACGAGAGGCAGCCGCGTGAAAAAGGCATGGCTTACCTGCTGATTCTGCTGGTCGGTTTCTATGCTGCTCTGGCGGCCATGATCGGGCATCGCTTTCCGCGCGCGGTCAGCAGCATCGTCATGGTGCTTTACGCTGGCGGCGCGGCCTTGTCCACTGGCGGCTACCTGGTGCTGGGCACCACGACTGATCGCGTGCTGGCCGAAGTGGTCGCTATACTGGTCGTGCTGCTCTCAAGCTGGACCGTGCTGGTGCTGCTGCCGCTGGCGCTGGTGGGGCTGTACCTCGAGGCGTGGTTGCGCGCGCATTACTGGCGGGTGATCGTCTTCACCGCGTTGGGCATGACTGTGCTCGACGTGGCGTTTCTGGGGCTGCGCGCCGCGCAGGATATGCCGATCGTCACCCCTGTGACCTCATCGGCCTGGGTGCACTGGGCCTTGAGCCACGTTCTGTTCGTCTGGCCCTATGGGGCGCTGGTGATTGTGGGCAGCCTGCTCCTTTACGGGCTGACGATCGGCTGGGCGCTGTATCACCGTCGCCTGACGTTGTGGCGCGACGCCGTCCCCTTGACCCTGGTGGCGCTGACCAGCCTGATTATTCCCATGCTCTCGCCGCTGGCTGGCGGTGAGTGGCTGGTGACGGTCGTTGCGCTGGGCTATGTGCCGCCGGTGACGCTGCTGGCCGTGCGCGTGGCGGGTGCGCGCCAGAAGACCCTGACCGCCGCGCACCAGCAGCGCCTCCAGGCCGAGCGGCTGCAGGAGGCCACTTACGAAGTGGTGACCAGCGCCGACCTGGACGGCGCGCTGCGCGCAGGGCTGATGCACCTGGCCAGGGCAATCACCTTTGACCGTGCTCATGTGGGCCTCTTGGAAGCCGGGGATCAGTGGCGCTTCCGCGCCGTGTACTCGCCCGGCGAACCGATACCTCTCAACCACTCAATCACAATCACCCTCTATCCGCTGGCGCTGGACGCTGTGCACACCCGGCGTCCAGTGCTCGTCACCGACACACGTGCTGAACCCCGGTGGCGATCCGGGCGCGCCACGTCGAAGGAGATCCGAAGCTGGATCGGCGTGCCGCTGATCGTGCGCAACACGGTGATCGGCCTGCTCGCCCTGGACAGCTTGACGCCCGGCAGTTTTTCCGAAGAACATCTGCAGATCGCGCGCACCTACGCCCAACAGTTCGCGGTGGCCATTGACAACTTCCGCCTGTTCGAAGAAGCGCAGCGCCAGAACCGCGCCCTGAGCGCGCTCAACTCGGTCTTCGCCGCCGGCAACGAGGCTTTGACCGGCGAGAACCGCCTGGAGAACGTGCTCATCGAGCTGCTGCGCGCGCTCGAGTTGCCCGCCGGGGCGCTTTACCAGCGGTCTGGCCAGGGCAAGCTGCGCCTGTGCGCCACCTCTGGCCTGTCCGACGCGGACATCGCGCGGCTGGGGAGCGTGGCCGGGCCGCAGGACGTGTGCGTCGGCCAGGCCGAGGGCTGGGACTCGCTCAGCATGTCGCTGATGGCGCACGGAGCAGAGAATGGGCTGCTCATCGTCTGCTATCCCGCCAGCGCGCCGCTCGATGACGACCTGCGCGCCTTGCTGAGCAGCATCGGCCAGCAGTTGGGCGTGGTGCTGGAGAACGCGGCGCTGTTCGAAGACACGGCGCGCCGCGCCGCGCTCTCCACCGATCTGGGCCGGCTCAGCCTGGCCATCAGCGCCCAGCTCGACAGCGGGCGCGTCCTGGACTTGCTGTGCGAAGAGAGCCTGGGCATCTTCGATGTGCAGGGGGCTTATCTCTGGCTGACCGATGGCGATTATCTGGTCGGCGCGGCAGCCTTCGGGCGCGGCGCAGAGCAGTTCAAAGGGCAGCGCCTGGCGCGCAGCGACACGGCGCTGCTGCCAGCGCGCGTGCTGAGCGACTGGCACCCGCGCGCCGCCAATGGCGTGCAGCGCAGCGACGCCCTGCCCGACGGTTTTGTCGCCCTGACCGGCGCACAGGCGGTGCTGGCCGTGCCGCTGCTCAAGGCGGATATGCCGGTCGGCACGCTGCTGCTGGTCAATACGCAGACTCCCGACGCCTTTGACGAGGGATTTGCCGAGCAGGTGGGGCTGTTCGGCGTGCAGGCGGCGCTGGCCATCGAGAATGCCAACCTGTTCGAAGAGGTGCGCCGCCGCCTGGATCATCTGCGGCTGGTCAACGAGGTGGGCCGCTATTCGGCGGCGATCCTCAGCCAGATGACGCTGGTTGAGGGCGTGGCGCACAAGCTGTTCGAGATTCTCGGCTACACGGCGATCAGCCTGCTGACCATGGAAGACGGCAAGCTGGCCGTGCGCTTGACGTATCTCGATGGGGCGGTGGCGCCTGCGCCGGACGATCCGGAACGTTACCGGCTGGCGTTGCAGATGGCGGCCCTGGCCATCGAGCGTTCGGAGCCGGTGCTGCAGAACCAGGAATGCCTATTGGAAGCGGACGAGACGGGAGAGAGCGCGGTTGAGTGTTGCTCGCTCGGCGTGCCGCTCATCGTCGCCGACGAGGTGATCGGCGTGCTGGTCGTCGAGCGGCGCGGCCATCACAGCATTCGCCAGGAAGACCTGGACGTGCTGGAACCGCTGGCGGCGCAGCTTGCCATCTCCCTGTCCAACGCCCGCCTGTACGAGAAGGTGCGCGAGCATACCATCGAGCTGGAAGCGCGGGTGATCGAGCGCACCGCCAAGATTCGCGAGCAGCAGGAGCGCACCGAAGCGATCCTGCGCTCGGTGGCCGACGCGGTGATCGTCTTCGACCTGTCCGGGCGCGTCGTCATGACCAACCCCGTCGCGCGCGCGCTGTTCGACCGTTACGGGCAGGATGTCCGGCTCAATGAGCACATCAGCGAGCTGGTGCAGCGCGTGATCGCCCAGGACGACGTGGCGCGCGACGCCACTGAGATCATCGAGCTGAACGGTATCAGCTTCCAGGCGAAAGCGGCGCGGGCGATGGAAGGCGAGGCGCTGATCGGCTCGGTGGTCGTCCTGCGCGACATCTCGCGCCTGCAAGAGCTGGATCGTCTCAAAGATCGCTTCATTTCCACCGTATCGCACGAGCTGCGCACGCCGCTGGCCAACCTCAAGCTCTACCTGCAACTGCTGGAGAAGGGGTCTGCCGACCGGCACTCGGCCTATCTGGACGTGATGCGCCGCGAGGCGCTGCGCCTGGAACGGTTGATTGACGACCTGCTGCAAATCTCGCGCCTGCAAGGCGAGCAGCAGGCTCAGCGCCGCGTCGTGCGCGCGCCCGTGGACGTGGAGCGCCTGATCGCCCTGGTGATCGAGCACAACATCGCCTGGGCCGAGAGCGATGGCAAAGCGCTCACCTGTCAGCCCCCGGAAGACGAGCTGCCGCCCATCAGCGGTGACAGCGACCAGATCGAGCGCGCGCTGACCAACCTGGTCAGCAACGCCATCCGCTACACGCCGCAGGGCGGGCAGATCACGGTGCGCAGTCGCCTGGCAGCGGCGCACGAGAACCAGGATTGGGTTATCATTGAAGTGTCCGATACAGGCATTGGCATTCCCGCGGGCGAACTGACGATGATCTTCGATCGCTTCTTCCGCGCCTCCAATGTCAGCCCGACCGTGCCTGGGACGGGCCTGGGGTTGGCTATTCTCAGGGATATTATCGGGTTACACGGCGGCAAGGTGGAAGTTGAAAGCCAGCAAGACCAGGGCAGTATCTTTCGACTATGGCTGCCTGTGCTAGACTCGTGATGGGCGGGCAGGAGACGGCTCATGCACAAAGCGACGATTCTGGTTGTCGAGGATGATCTGCACCTGATGGAAGGCGTTCGCGACATCCTCGAACTCAACGGGTACGAGGTGTGGACGGCGTCCAACGGCCAGGCGGGCTTGCAAATGCTCCAGGATAAGCCGCGCCCGCCCGACCTGATCGTGTCTGACATCATGATGCCGCGCATGGACGGCTATGATTTCTTCGGAGCGGTGCGAGCCGAGCCGAACTGGGTGCACATCCCCTTCATCTTCCTCACCGCCAAAGGCGAGCATGAAGATGTCAAGCGCGGCAAGCGCATGGGGGCCGAAGACTACGTCATCAAGCCGTTCGATGCCGACGATTTGCTCGTTGCGGTCTCGGCCAAGCTCGAACGACGTCGGCAGATCGAGCGCCACTGGCAGAACGAGGTCTCGACGATCAAGCAGAACATCCTGATGATCCTCAACCACGAATTTCGCACGCCGCTGACTTACGTGGTGGCCTACGCCGACATGGTGCACCGCGACGCCGACGCCCTCGGCGTGGACGACATGCGCGCCTTCCTGCGCGGGATCAACGCCGGGGCCAATCGCCTGCGTCGCCTGGTTGAGAACTTCATTCTGCTGGTCGAGCTGGAAACAGGCGAAGCCGCGCAGACGTTCAGTTGGCGCCGCGAGATGCGGACCGATTTCGAAGCGCTGCTAGGCTCGGCTATCGCCAAGTATCAGGACGTCGCCGGAGAGAAGCAGGTGACGATCTCCGTCGCGGTGGACGAAGATCTGCCGCCGATCCGGGCGGACGCTCAATACCTGGTGGCGGCGGTCGAGTGCCTGATTGACAACGCCGTGAAGTTCTCCGACAAACCGGGGACGGTGGTGACGGTGCGCGCTTACCGTGACGGCGGCGGCGTCTGCCTGGCCGTGCGCGACCAGGGGCGCGGCATTCCTCCCGGCGAGCGCGAGAACATCTTCCAGAGCTTTTACCAGATCGAGCGCCACAAGTACGAAGACCAGGGTGCCGGGTCGGGCCTGGCCATTGTCAACCGCGTGACCCGGCTGCACGGAGGGCATATCACGCTCACCAGCGCGGTCGGCGAGGGATCGGAGTTCGTCATTCGCCTGCCAGCCGCCTCGACCGGCGACGACGACGCGCCTGGCAACTGACTGTCAGCCCGCCGTCAGCGCGCGCTTCGCCAGGCGTGCTATCATACGGAGAAGCGGGTTGTTGGTTGTGGTTACTGGTTACTGGCTGTGGGTTGCTGGTGAGATCCCCGCAACGGAACCGCCTTCACCAATCATCAAAAACCAATTGACGCGCTGATTGCTGACGGCTGACGACTATTCTCACAGGAGGTATCGCAATACGATGGCGTCACTTCTGCAGAAAATCAACACGCTCATCTCGGCCAACGTGCACGCGCTGGTGGATTCAGCGCTGGAAGCGAACTCGGTCAAGGTGATGGACGAGTACATTCGCCAGGCCGAGCGCAACCTGGACGCGCTCGACGACCAGGCGGCCACCGTCGGCGGCACGGTCAAGACGCTCAAGCGCAAGTACGAGGAGTTCGCGGCAGCGGCGGAAAAGCTCGACCGCGACATTGACACGCTGCTCATGCGCGGCAAAGCGGACCTGG
The DNA here is from genome assembly GCA_023382715.1 of Anaerolineae bacterium. Classification (GTDB taxonomy): domain Bacteria; phylum Chloroflexota; class Anaerolineae; order Aggregatilineales; family Aggregatilineaceae; genus UBA2029. The sequence goes on along the minus strand of JAHDWP010000003.1, from coordinate 156,011 downwards.
CGACGGCGGCCCAGGCGGAACTCAATCAGAAGCAGTCGCTCGCTCAGGAATATTACGAGCAGTGGCAGGTGCAGGAAAAAGAGTACCGGCGGATGCTCGACGCCAAGCTCAAGCTGGAAACCAAGCTGACCACGATCAAGCAGGAGCGCGAGCACCTCAAGGCGCTGCTGGAGCTGGTCGAGGCCAAGGAGATGACGACCAAAGCCTTCAGGAGCCTCGACGACCTGGCCGGCGTTGGCGACGACGACGTGCAGCGCCTCGGAGAGCAGATTCGCGCCCGTCTGGATCGCGAAGAAGCGCGCATGGAGATGGCCAGCACCAACCTGCGCGAGCAGATTGACGAAGCCATTGGCATGTCCGAGATCGAGCTTCAGCTTGAGGAGCGCCGCCAGCGGCTGGGCCTGGGCGGGGCGAGCGGGAGCGCGTAAAGATCGCCGGCGCTGCAACTGGCGCGCGCGACGTGCGTATCAGGAGATAAGGGGCGTATGGCGCTATACGCCCCTGGCTGTCTACGGCAAGGCCGGCAAGGATCGCCGATGTCGAAGATGAAAGAAGAGATGCGCGGGCGCGCCTGGCGCGCCATGCTCAGCCAGGCGTTCTTCAGCGTGGAAAGCGCGGTGATCATCGCCCTGGCCATCGTCCTGTTCGGCCTGGGCTACCAGCCGTTCGACTGGTGGCAGTCCGCCTACTGGCTGATCTTCGGCGCAGTCGCTGAGGCGATCTACCTCGGTGCGGCGGTGACCGATCCGCAGGCCGCTCACCGCGCGGTGAACGCCATGCTCACCGACCGATACGACCCGGACGCGATCAAAAGCCCGCGCGCCCGCGACCGGCTCAAACGCGCCCTCGAATACCGCCGCCTGATCAGCGAGGCGGCGCGCAAGCACCCCGGCGCGCTGCGCGTCAGCCTGGAGGCGACCGCCAGCGAGATCAACGAGTGGATCGCCCAGATTCACACGCTGGCCCAGCGGCTGGACGGCTTCGAGGAGAACGACATCATCGTCCGCGACCGGCGCATGGTGCCCCACGAGCTGACGAACCTGCGCCGCCGCCTGCGCGCGGAAGAGTCGCCGGAGGTGCGCGCCGAGCTGGAAGAGGCGATCCAGACCAAAGAGATGCAGCTTGCCAACCTGCGCGCCCTGGAAAACAACATCAAGCGCGCCGAGATTCAGCTTGAGCAGACCCTTTCGGCGCTGGGCACCGTCTACGCTCAGGTGCAGGTCATTGACGCCCGTGCCGTTGACAGTGCCCGCACTCAACGGCTGCAAGAGGAAGTCCATGAGCAGGTCGCCTCGCTGTCCGACCTGATCGCCGCCATTGACGAGGTGCAGAGTTATCGCGCTTCATCGTCGGGGCGCTGAGGGGTGTAGATAGTGACCACGCTGCCGCCCGGCTACGCGCTGCGCCGGGCCACGCTGCGCGATCTGCGCGCGGTGCACCGGCTGGAGCGCGTCATCTTCCCCCGCGACGCTTACCCGTATTTCGATCTGACGCTGCTGTTCCTGACGCCCGGCGTGATCAACCTGAAGATCGCCGCGCCAGACGGATCGCTGGCGGCTTTCGCCTGTGCGACGCGCGGCCTGGCCCGCGACCGCGCCTGGATCGTCACCCTGGGCGTGAGTCCGGCGCACCAGCGGCGCGGCCTGGGCGCGGCGCTGCTGGCCCGCGCCGAGGCGCGCATCGGGCGGCCCTGCGTCCGCCTGACGGTGCGCGAGAGCAATCAGCCAGCCATCCGCCTGTACCAGCGCGCCGGGTACGCCGTCATCGAGCGCAAGAACGGCTACTACCGCGATGGCGAGGCCGGGCTGGTCATGGAGAAGCGCGTCGAATCCCCGTAGGGCGTATGACATATTGTCTACAGCCTCACCCCCTCATTTCCCTTCTCTCCGGCTTCGCCGCGAAGAGGCTCAAGGGGAAGGGGCGGGCGCTGCCTGAGACTTCCGAAGTCTGCCATTGGATGCCGGCGCCTCTGCCCTTAGACTCCCCTCCCCAGCCGAACCAGAGCGGGGAACTTGATCCGGCGCACGCTTTCTCCCTCCCTGGCTTCGCTGAGGGGTGAGGTAAGGGCGGGGCCTTCCGCCCTCACAGCGCGGCCAGGAAGGCGCGCAGGGCGGCGGTCGTCGCCTCCGGCTGCTCGATCATCGGCAGGTGGCCCGCCCCGTCCATCACGTGCAGCGCAACATGCGGCAGCTCGGCGACGAGCGCCTGCAAGTCCGCCAGCCGGACGATCTGGTCTTCGCGCCCGGCCAGGATCGCTTTGGGCGGAGCGGGCGGGCGCAGCATGTCCACCGCGTCGGGGCGCGCGGCCATGCCATCCAGCACCCCGGCGACTCCCTGCGGCGGCGTCCTGAGCATCATCGAGCGAATCAGGTGCGCGGGGACTGTCTCCAGGTTCGTCCCCGGCCTGAACAGCAGGGGGAGCATCCCGCTCACGACCGGGGCGGTGCCTTCGCGCCGGGCTTGTTCCGCGCTGGCGCGGCGCGACGCCGCCTTTTCGGGCGGGTCGGCGAAGGGGTGCGAGGCGCACAGGGCCAGGCCGGCCACGCGCTGGGGCAATGTGCGCAGCGCGGCCAGGGCCACGTAGCCGCCCATGCTGTGCCCCACCCAAACCGCCCGCTCCACGCCCAGCCGGTCGAGCAGCGCGGCGACATCTGCCGCCAGCGAGTCCATGCTGTAGTCGCCAGCGGGCGCAGGGCTGGCCCCGTGCCCGCGCAGGTCGGGCGCGATGACGCGGTAAGCGTCGCCCAGCGCGGCGATCTGCGCGCGCCACAGCGTATGGTCGAGCGGGTAGCCGTGCAGCAGCACGACGGGCAAGCCCTGGCCGCGCTCTTCGTAGGCCAATTGGACGGTGGGAAGTGTGTGAGACATGGACATTCTATACTCTCTGATCTGTGACCGCTGGCGTGTGGTGTATTGCCATTGACCGGCGTGCTCCGGCTCTAGCCGGCTAGCCGATCATCCGTCTCGAGTAGCGAATATATCTTGACATCTTCGAAGGTATCGCGCAGGAAGGCGTAGTCGCGCAGCAGCCCCTCGCAGGTGAAGCCCAGCGCCTCCAGCAGCCGCCACGACGCGATGTTGGCCGGGTAAGTCATGGCCTCGATGCGGTGCAGATGCATCGTCTCGAAGCCGAAGCCGAACATCGCCCGCAGCGCCTCGCGCATGATCCCCTGCCGCCAGTAGGTCGGACTGAGATCGTAGCCGATCTCGGCGCGCCGGTCGCGGGTTGAGAGGCGGTGAAAGCCGCACGAGCCGATCACGCGATCCTCTCTCCGCAGCGTGATGCCCCAGCGGATCACCTTACCCTCGCCGTAAGCGCTGCTCATGAACTCGATGATCTCCTGGGCCTCAGCGTGGCTGCTGAAAGTGACCGACCCGACGTGCGCCGCGATCGTCTCGTCCGCATACAGGTCGAAGATGGCCGGGGTGTCATCCGCGCGGATTTCGCGTAAAATCAGGCGCTGAGTTTCAAGGACGGGGAAGGGTGTGAATGGAGGGCACACCAAGCTGCGACGTGTCTCACTCGGTGGCCTGGCCGGCTCGGGTATCGCTGACTCCATGCTTCTCTCTCCTTCGACATTGGATGGCGCGTCGCGCTGAGCTGCGCCATCCTGGCCATCCTAGCAGAAAACGGGGCTGCCTGCCATGCCTGCACCCGACACGCTGACGGGTTCCGTCGAGCGTATCACCTTCTACAGTGACGAAACCGGCTACTGCGTGCTGCGCCTGCGCCCGCACCAGCTTCTGCTGGGCCGCGACCAACTGGTGACCGTCGTCGGCACCATGCCGGAATTGCAGCCGGGCGAGAGCGTGCGCCTGGAAGGGGAATGGAGCAACCACCCGCAGTACGGGCGGCAGTTCCGCGCCGAGGGGGTGACGCAGATTCGCCCGGCGGACGCCGAGGCCATCCGCCGCTACCTGGGCAGCGGGCTGATCAAGGGCATCGGCCCGGCCACGGCCAAGAAGATCGTAGACACCTTCGGCGAGGACACGCTCGACGTGCTCGACCGCACGCCCGACCGTGTGCTGGAAGTGGACGGTGTGGGCCAGCACCGCGCCCGCCTGATCGCCGAGGCGTGGGTCGCGCAGCAGCACATCAAAGAGGTGATGCTCTTTTTGCAGGGGCACGGCATCAGCACCGGGCTGGCCGTCAAAATCTACAAGCAGTACGGTGACCAGGCCATCCCCATCGTCAGCCGCGACCCCTACCGCCTGGCCGCCGACATCTTTGGCATCGGCTTCAGGACCGCCGACAAGATCGCCCAGGACCTGGGCCTGCCCGCCGACGCGCCCGCGCGCATCGCCGCCGGACTCGCTCACGTCCTGAATGAAGCGACCAACGAGGGGCACGTCTTCCTGCCGCGCGACGCGCTGGTCACCAGCGCGGCGGAGCTGCTGGAAGTGGCGGCGGAGCACGTCGAGGAGACGCTGCGCCGGGCCGCCGGGCGCGGCGACGTGATGATCGAGGCGGTGCCCGTCCCCGACGGGCTGGAGCAGGTCGAGGCCGTCTACCTGCCGCCTATGATCCACAGCGAGAAAGGCGTGGCGCAGCGCCTGGCGCGGATCACTCGCACAGCCGCCAGCCGCCTGGCCGGCCTGGCGCGGCTCGACCTGGACGCCCTGCTCGCGGATGCGGCGGGCGGGGCGGGCGCGCTCACCGAACAGCAGCGCGAGGCTGTGCGCGCCGCGCTGACGCACAAGGTCAGCGTGCTGACCGGCGGCCCCGGCACCGGCAAGACTACCACCCTGCGCGCCCTGATCGCCATCCTGGAGCGAACGCGCCACTCGTTTCTGCTCGCCTCGCCGACCGGGCGCGCCGCCAAGCGCCTGAGCGAAGCGACCGGCCAGCCGGCGCGCACCATTCACCGCATGTTGGGCTTCAGCCCGGCGGAGCGCGGCTTTCTGCACAACGACGACAACCCGCTCGACGCCGACATGATCGTCGTGGACGAAGCCTCGATGATCGATCTGGTGCTGTGCTACAGCCTGCTGCGCGCCATCCCGCCGGACGCGCACCTGCTGCTCGTCGGCGATGCCGATCAACTGCCCAGCGTCGGCGCGGGCAACGTGCTGCACGATATTATTCGCGGAGCGGCGGGGCCGGTGACGCGGCTGGATGTGATCTTCCGCCAGGCCGAGACGAGCCAGATCATCACCAATGCGCACCGCATCAACCGGGGCGAATCGCCCGATACGTCCAACCAGGGCGATGATTTCTTCGTCTTCGTCGAGGAGGACCCGCAGAAGGCCGCCGCCCTGCTGGTGGAGATCGTGCAGAAGCGCATCCCGGCGCGCTTCGGCCTGGACGCGCTGGCCGACGTGCAGGTGCTCGCCCCGATGTATCGCGGGCCGCTCGGCGTGACGGCGCTCAACGACGTGCTGCAGGAGACGCTGAACCCCAACCCGTCCGGGCGCAAGGCGGAGCGACGGCTGGCCGGGCGGCTCTTTCGCGTCGGCGACAAGGTGATCCAGACGCGCAACAACTACGAGAAGGATGTCTTCAACGGCGACATCGGGCGGGTGCACGGCTTCGACCTGACCAACCAGGTGATGGCCGTATACATGGACGAGCGCCTGGTGCACTACGACTTCGCCGAGGCCGACGAGCTGACTCACGCCTACTGCATCAGCGTACACCGCTCCCAGGGCAGCGAGTACCCGTGCGTGGTCATGCCCGTCGCCACGCAGCATTACCTGATGTTGCAGCGCAACCTGCTCTACACCGCCGTGACGCGCGCCCGGCAGCTTGTCGTGCTGGTCGGCACGCGCAAGGCTATCGCCATCGCCGTGCGCAACGACCAGGTCGCCCAGCGCTGGAGCGCGCTCGACTGGCGGCTGCGGGCGGAGCGAGGATGAGGCTGCGCAGGGACTCGCGCAGCCTGTTCCAGCGGTGCTGTTGGCAGCGCTCAGGACTCTGAGAGGGTGTCTGGTAAGCTCCCCTCATCCCCCAACCCCTTCTCCCTCCAGGAGGAGAAGGGGAGCAAGGCGCAGGATTTCCCCTCGCCCCAGTGAGGGAGAGGGGTGCAGGGGTGAGGGGTTTTCGTACACGCTCTGACTCAACATCGCAAGGGGCATTCACCATGAACCAGACGCAATTCCAATCGCTGCTGGAGCGGCAGATCGGCAAGGGATACATCAAGAACATCGTCGCGCGCGTGCAGTCGGGGGACAGCCGGATTGATCTGGCTGGCGCTGCCGGCGTTGCCGATGCCCAGGGCCGGGTGATGATGACACCAGACACGCCCTATTTCACCGCCAGCATCAGCAAGATGTACACTGCCGCCATGATCATGAGTCTGTACGAGCAAGGCTCGCTCGACCTCGATCACACGATCTCCTCTTATCTGCCCGCCGCGCTGGTGGATGGTATTCACGTGTACAAGGGCAACGACTACAGCCATCGGCTGAAAGTGTATCAGTTGGTGGGCCAGACATCCGGCCTGCCGGACTATTACGAAGACAGGCCAAAGGGCGGTCGCAGCCTGTACGACGACCTCAAGCGCGGCGTACCTGATCGCGCTTACAACACCGAGGAAATGATCGCCATTGTGCGGGCCATCCCGCCCAAATTCGAGCCAGGTGCCAGAAATGGAGCGAGGTCTCATTATTCAGACACAAACTATCATTTGCTCGGCGCGATTATCGAAGCAGTCACCGGAAAATCTTATGCGGAGAACCTGCGGCAGATGATCGGTGAGCCTCTTGGTTTGTTGCACACTTACGCTTTTGATGTCGGTCAGCCGCCCCGCGACACTCGCCCGGCGACCCTCTACTTCAAAGATCGGGCGCTGGACTTGCCGCTGCTCTTTTCGTCCTGGTCGGCTGAGGGCGGGATTGTCACCACTGCCGCTGAAAGTTTGGTTTTCCTGCGCGCGTTTTTTGATGGAAGACTGTTCCACAAAAAACACTTCGAGCGCATGACCCACCGGTGGAATGGTGTCTTCTTCCCGCTGCAATACGGCTACGGCATGATGCGCTTCAAGATGTCGCGTATCCTGTCACCGTTTCAGCCGGCGCCGGAGTTGATTGGACATTCCGGCTCAACAGGATCGTTCGCCTTCTACAGCCCGGAGCGCGATCTGTACTTTGCCGGCACTGTCAATCAGGCGGCGGCACGGAGCAAGCCTTTTCGGCTGATGCTGCAAATCGCCAACCGGCTGAAATCCTAGCGTAACCCGATGGACAGCCTGGGCGCGTTGACCTCACCCCCGCGCGGCGCGTCGCTGGCAACCTTAGCACGCACCCCCTGGGCGATCCCATAGCGCCCACGCCAAAATCCGCTAAACTGGTACGCCAGAAATGCGCTACGCCAGCGGCGTGGCGCTCACTCCCCGATCAATGAAGGAGAACGTCCTATGTCGCAGACCTGGCACGGCCTGTTCATCCCCGATGCGGACGCAAGCGCTGTCGCCGAGGCGCTGCGCGCGCTGCTCGTCCGGCGCGGCTGCGCGCCCTATGACCCGTTCCCTGGCGGGACGGGCACACCGCCAGAGCTGAGCGCGCTCATACGGCTGTTTGTCGCCCCGGCGCAGGATGGCTGGGTGCGCGTGCTTGGCGACCTGGACGCGGCGCTGCTGCCCGACCTGGCGGCGGCATTGGATCGCTCGCTGCTGGCCGCCTGGCTGGGAGAAGACGGCGGCGGATTCGCACTGGTCAGCGCGGATGGCGCGCGCCACGAGGATATCGCTGCCTTCGCCCCCTACCTGCGCGCGGGCGCAACGCCCAGCGACCTGCGCCGCGCGTTTGCCGGGGAGACGCGCGTCGCACCGCTGGAGAGCGACGCTGCCAGCGCGGACCTACCCCCCGGCCTGCATGACGTGGCGCGAGAGCAGGGCGTCAATCCGCAGCAGGCGGGCAAGCTGTTCGAGCGGCTCAGCGAGGGACTGTTCGGCAAGCTGGCGGGACAGAGCGGCGAATCGGACGAGGAGCAGGCGCGCGCGCGGGCGGTGATCATGGGCGGCGGGCGCGACACCTGGAACAGCCTGCATGGGCAGCGCGTGCGGGCCATCGCCGAGACGCTGGCCCTGCCCGCCAACTGGCGGCTGCCTTCCTGGGACGATGTGCGCGACGCCTACCACGCCCACCGCATGAGGGAACGCTACCCGCGCATGATGGCCCTGCCCGGCGACCACGAAAGCCTGGCCGCCGTGCCGGGCATTGCCGGCTATCTCCCCGTGTTCATGGGGCGCGCCCAGCCTGAGGAGACGGATGGCTGAGTCCGACCGGGAGCGCTGGGACCGTCGCTACGCCGATCCGGTGGACAAGCTCCAGCGCGGGCCGAACCCGCTGCTGGAGCGTTACGCGCCGCGCGGGGCGGGCCTGCGCGCGCTGGAGCTGGCCTGCGGCCTGGGGCAGAACGCGCTGTGGCTGGCCGCCCAGGGCCTCACCGTGGATGCCTGCGACATCAGCCTGGCGGCGCTGCGCCTGGCGCGGGGCGAGATGTTGCGGCGCGGCCTGAGCGGGGTCAACTTCATCGTGGCTGACCTGGATCACTTCGTCCTGCCGGCCTACCCCTACGATCTGGTGCTCGTCTTCCGCTTTCTCGACCGGGGGCTGTTCCCGGCCATCCGCGACCGCGTGCGCCCCGGCGGGCTGGCTATCTACCAGACGTTCAACATTCACCAGCGGGCGCGGCGGCCTTCCGTGTCCGCCGCGCACATGCTGCGCCTGGGCGAGCTGCCCGGCCACTTTCCCGGCTGGGAGGTGATCGAAGCGGGCGACGAGGGCTATCTGAGCACGTTTGTCGGACGCAAGCCGGGCGGCTGAGGGCGCGTTCGCTGCCTGGGCGAAAAATCACCGGCGACGGCATGCTCCCCTCTCGCGCGCTCCCCCGGAATGCGAAAACTGCTATACTAACCGCACGCATTCGATCAGAGGGGGGCGCCGACTGGCCTGCATAGCTGGTTCCTGCGCCCCGGGCAGGCTATGGCGCGACAGTTCAGCCTTCGCTTCATCCTGTTCTTGTTCGGCTCTGACCTGGCGCTGGTCGTCCTGAGCCTGCTGCTGGCGACGCGCCTGCGCACACTGCTGCCGTTCGGCAAGGCAGCCGATTCCTCCTTCTGGGCGGTGCCTTTGCCGGTCTACCTGATGGGCATCGTCATCTGGGCGGTGGTGTTTGTGGCGCTGGATGTCTATAACCCGCGCTGGCTGACCCAGCCGCTGCTGGAGCTGGTCAAGATCGTCGAGGCGACGCTGTTCGCCTGGCTGATCCTGGCCGGGATGCTTTACTTCAGCTTCCGCGAAGTCTCGCGCCTGGAGTACCTCTATTTCCTGGCCCTCTATCTGCCGCTGATCCTCACGCACCGGCTGGCCGTGCGCAGCGCGTTCCGGGCGCGCGGCGGGCAGCGCTACCACACCCGGCGCGTGCTGATCGTGGGCACCGGGGGCATCGCCCACGACATCGCGCGCATGGTTCAGGCGCAGGGCTGGATGGGGCTGTCGCTGGCCGGGTTTGTGACCGAGAACAGTGCGGGGGATCCGCCCAATGACCTGCCTGTCCTGGGCACGCTGGGCAGCGTGCCTGATGTCATTCGCGCGCACGACATCGCCGAGGTGGTGATCGCGCTGCCCCGCGAGGACGCCAACGATCTGCGCGACTTCGTCAACCGGCTGCAAACGCTGCCGGTCAACATCCGCCTGATCCCCGACTACTTCGACATGGCCTTCCTGCGGGTGAGCATCGAGAGCTTCGGCGGGATGCCCCTGCTCAGTCTGAAAGAGCCGGTGCTCGATCCGTTCCAGCGCGTGGTCAAGCGCGTGTTCGACGTGGCGCTGACGCTGCTGCTGCTGGTGCCCGCCCTGCCATTGATGGGCCTCATCGCGCTGGCCATCAGGCGCGACAGCCCCGGCCCGGTCCTCTTCCGTCAGGCGCGCGTGGGCGAAGGTGGGCGCTTGTTCACCATGCTCAAGTTCCGCACCATGCACGACGGGGCCGAGACGCTGCAAGATGCGGTGAGCGCCCGGAGCACGGACGGCCATATCCTCTACAAACACGAGGATGACCCCCGTGTGACACGCACCGGGCGCTGGCTGCGCCGCACCAGCCTGGACGAGCTGCCGCAGCTCTTCAATATCCTGCGCGGTGAGATGTCGCTTGTCGGGCCGCGCCCGGAGATGCCCTGGCTGGTCGAGAAGTACGAACCCTGGCAGCGCAAGCGCTTCGAGGTGCCGCAGGGACTCACCGGCTGGTGGCAGGTCAGCGGGCGAGCCGACCGGCCCATGTACCTGCACACCGAAGATGACCTGTTCTACATCCGCAATTATTCCGTCTGGCTGGACCTGCGCATCCTGTGGAAGACCGTCCAGGCGGTGCTGCTGCGGCGTGGAGCCTATTGACGCGCACTGTATCCCCAGGAGCGATGCCCATGCCCCCCTGTTCCACCTTCGCGCGCACCAACATCCTGGGCGTTGGCGTCAGCGCCATTGACATGGCCCAGGCGGTGGCGCAGATCGCCTGCTGGATCGAGGAAGGCGCACGCGAATACGTGGTCGTCGCCTGTGTCAACGACATCATGCACGCCCACCGCGACCCGGCCCTGCGCCGCATGACCAACGCCGCCGGCATGGTCACACCGGATGGGATGCCGCTGGTCTTCCTCAGCCGCTGGCTGGGGCAGGCGCACGTGGATCGCGTATACGGGCCGGACCTGGTGCTGGCCGCCAGCGCGATGCTGGCGGAGCGCGGCTATCGCGCTTATTACTACGGCGGGGCGGAGGGCGTCGCCGAACAGCTCGCCGGGGCGCTGGAAGCGCGCTTCCCCGGCCTGCGCACCGCCGGGACGTACACGCCGCCGTTTCGCGCCCTCTCGCCGGAAGAAGACGCGGCCATCGTCGCGCGCATCAACGCGGCACAGCCGGATGTGGTTTGGGTGGCGCTGGGCTGCCCCAAGCAGACCGTCTGGATGGCCGAGCACCGCGCGCTGCTGGACGCGCCGGTGCTGATCGGTGTGGGCGCGGCGTTCGATTTCCACACGGGGCGCACCCCCCAGGCCCCGCGCTGGATGCAGCGCCGCGCGCTCGAATGGCTGTTCCGACTGCTGACCGAGCCGCGCCGCCTGTGGCGGCGCTACCTGATCCACAACCCGCTGTTCGTGTGGTACGTGGCTCTGCAGCTCATTGGGCTGCGCCGCGTCCCGCTCGACGACGCGGGGGAATAGCGCCCCCTACCTCAGGAGGACGCGCCCTGCACGGCAAAGGTCAGCTCGACCAGCCCCACGCGGATCACGTCGCCGGGCGACAGTGCGCGCTTCTCGCCCAGCCGGATAGCCTGGCCGTTGAGCAGAGTGGGGTTGCGCTCGTTGAGCGCTTCCAGGTAATACGTCCCGCCGCGCTCGCTGATCTGCGCGTGGCGGCGCGAGACGGTGCGCCCTTCGGCCAGCGCGCTCACATCCACCGCCAGCATCTCCGCTGCGTCGGGGCTGGCAGCGTCGGGCCGCCCGATGACCGCCGGCTGCCATTCCAGGGGGAACGCCTTGCCGGACGATGCCTCCTGCAGATAGGCTCGCCCCGGTTTGGTCACCGCCTGGAAATACTGCCCGCCGCGCGCCACCACGCGCTCCTGCAAACGATGCCGATCGCGCTCAAAGACCAGCTCGGCCCCGGTCTGCAAGCCAAGCTGCTCCATCGTCTGGTCGAGCGGCAAGGGCTGTTGCTGCCCGTGCAGAGTCAGGCGGTAGCCGGCGTCCAGCAGGTTGAACTCGCGGCGAATTTCCTCGATCAGCGCGCGCACAGTCAGGTTGGCACGCACTGACGCTTCCTGGCGGCGGTCTTCGTCGTCGAGCAGATCGGAAGTGATGGTCAGGATGATGCGATCCATGGCGCTCTCTCTGTGGGTGAGTGGTAATTGGTGATTGGTGCAGGGCATCTGCGGCTCGGTGAGGTCATGTCAAGCGCAGCGCCAGGCGAAGGAGATCGCCCACCTTTTTAACCAACAGCCAGTCACCAATCACCAACTACTAACAACCAAAGACCTCTCACTTCGCCGGTGTGCCGACCTTCTCAGCAGCCTCGCCACTGACCGGTTCCGGTTCTGGCGGCGGGTTGATCTCGATGTACCAGCGGGCGCGGCTCTTGCAGCCCGTGCTGATCTCCTCCACCCAGCGGTCGAGCGAGCCTTCCAGGTCGCTTTCGTCGTGAGGAATGGCCGTCTGGATCAGCGACAGGCGGCCTGCCTTGACGATGTAGCCACGCCCCGGCGGGAACTCGTCGCCGCCGCCGCGCACGCGCCCGCCCAATGCGCTGGGCGCGTCGGACGAGTCCAGGCCCAGCCCATAGCGCGGCGCGACGACCTGCTTCATCAGGTCGTCCATCGAGCGCATGATGCTCAGCGAGCCGCACATGACGAAGTGCAGCCCCTCTGGCCCGTACTTGCGGGCAAGCTCGGCCATATCGCGGTACTCGGTGGCGCGCGTGGCCGGGCCGAGGATATTGGTGAAGTCGTCGTAGTTGTCGGCGATGACGAAAATCTCCGGGCGCGGCTCGCCGGCGGGCCGCGCGCTGTATTCGTATTGGAGCTTGGCCAGCACGTCGGTCAGCGCCTCTTTCTCCGACACGGCGGCCAGGACGTGCGGCAGGTCGCCGAGCGTGTGCGTTCCGCCGTACTTGAAGAAGCGCTGCTGAAAGTCAATGAGCACCATCGCCACCTTGTCGGGCGGGTAGGCGTGGGCCAGGGCCATCACCCAGGCGCGCAGCGTGGTCGTCTTGCCGCACAGCGGCGGGCCGGTGATGACGAAGTGCGGGCCGCGCTGCTGCAGGTCGAGCAGGGCCGGCTCCAGGTTGAGGTCTTCCACGCCCAGGATCGTCTGCACGCGCTCCGGCCCCTTGCCCAGCGGCGGGAGCAGGCTGCGCAGCGGGATGATCTCGCGCAGGATGTCAATGCCCTCCGGGCGCGGGCCGGTCCAGGCGCTGGCCAGCAACTGGGCGAACTTCTCCAGCTTGGCCGTTTCGTCCAGCCCTTCGGCCTCTTCCTCCTCGGTGATGCCGACCGGCAGCGCCGTCTGGAACTCCAGCGGCATCCGCTCGACGGAGACGAAGCCGCGCCCGGCGATGTCGTCAATGCCCGGCACGCCGCGCCCGACGACGTTGGCGTACTCGGCTTTGTCGGCCAGCTTGAGGGTGAGGCGCTCGGTGAAAAGGCTGTAGAGCTTGCCCGGCAGGGCGTTGGTCTGGTCGGCGGTGACGAGCAGGTGCACGCCATAGGCGCGCCCCTCGCGGGCGATGCCGATCAGGGACTCCAGCAGCCCCTCATAGTTCTCTTTGAACTCGGCGAAGTTGTCCATGACCACCAGGATCGCCGGGAGCCGGTTATCGGAGTTGTTGGCATTGTAGGTGCTCAGGTTGTCGGCGCGCGCCTGGCTGAGGATGCGGTTGCGCTCCTCCAGGATGCTCTCCAGGCGGCGCAGCAGGCGCTGCACGCGCTCTTCCTCAGCGGGCAGGATCGAGGCGGCGCGGTGCGGCAGGGCTTCCAGCACGTCCAGGCCGCGCCCACCGAAGTCGAGGATGTAGATGTGCAGCTCGTCCGGCGAATGGGTGGCGGCCAGGCTGGTGATCACCGAGCGCAGAAAGGTCGTTTTGCCCCAGCCGGACGCGCCGAAGACCACCGCATGGCCGCGCGTCAGGTCGAGCGTCAGGCGCAGGCGCTCGGCGCGGATCGGGTTGTCAATCAGGCCGACCGGCGCGCGCAGGGCCTCGCTCGCCCAGTTGATGCCCCGCCAGCCGCCGCGCGCTTCCAGCCAGGCCAGCACCGCCGGGTTGAGCGGCAGCAGCGGGTCGGGCTGTTCTTCGCCCTTGATCTGGGTCGAGTGCAGCGCCAGGTACGCGGGCAGCGGGTCGGGCCAGGGCTTCTGCTGCCTGACCACTTCCTCGTTGCTCTCGGCCAGGCGGTGCGTCACTTCCACCAGCACGTCGGACAGGGCGGGCGCTTCCTGCAGCGGCCCGGATGGGCGCGCTCCCGCTGCTGTGCCCTTGTGCCGTTCCAGCCAGATCACCGGCGGCTCGGCGTCAATCTGCGGGCCGGTGTAGGGGCCGCCCGCCCGCGCGACCTGCATCAGCTCGACGTTCTCGTTGCCCACCTGCAGATAGGCGCGCCCAGGGATGTTGGGCGGCAGGAAGGCCGCGTCGGAGCGGCGCAGCAATTCGCGGCTGTCTTCCATCGTCTCGACACGCAGACAGATGCGGAACTTCATGTTGGCGCGCATCTGGTCGGTGACCGCGCCCGCCGGACGCTGCGTGGCCGTGATCAGGGTGACGCCGAGCGCGCGGCCCAGGCGAGTGATGCTGTCTAGCTGCGCCTTGAAGTCCGGGTTCTCCTTGACCATCTCGGCGAACTCGTCCACGATGATGAACAGGAAGGGGAACGGCTCGCGGGTCAGGTGCAGCCCCTTCTGGCGGTAATGGACGATGTGTTTCACGTTGGTATCGGCGATCAGCTTGCTGCGCCGGTTCAGCTCGGAGCGCAGGGCGGTGAAGGTGCGCACTCCCGCCGTGCCTTGCAGGTTGGTGACGATGTCCACGCAGTGCGGCAGCGTGCGGAACGGCTCGAAGGCCGCGCCACCTTTGTAGTCCACCAGCACGAAGTTGATCACGCTGGGGTCGTACTTGATCGCCAGACCGACGATCAGCGTCAGCAATAGCTCGGACTTGCCAGAGCCGGTGGTGCCGGCGATCATGCCGTGCACGCCGTCGCCATCCGCCGAGAACAGCAGCGAGCGCACCTTGTTGCCGGGCATCAGGCCGATGGGCACGCTCAGCCACTCGGATGCTTCTGGCTGGCGGGTGCGCCGCCAGTAATCCATGATGGGGATTTCCTCAACCGTCTCGACGCCGCTCATCTCCAGCAGGTTGACCGCCGTCGCCAGGTCTGCGCCATAAGTGGTGCGCACGGCCAGCGGAGCCAGTTTGCGGGCGAACTCCTGCTCGGCGCGGGCTGCGTCGAGCTGGTCCGCCTCGCCGACATAGCGCAGCGTATTGACACCCACTTCGGCGTAGCGGAAGGCTACTTTGCCGTCGTTCACCCGCTCGACCTCGATCACCGCCTTGCAGTCGCTGGGGATCAGGCTGCGATCGGGCACGACGAAAACAATCGAAGCCCCCAGGCGCGGCCCCTGGGTGAGCAGAATCGAGACGGCGGCCTCTGCCTGCACCTCGGCCAGCGGGGAGTTCTCGCCGAAGCCGCCGATGCCGTCTATCACGACCAGCAGATGGGGCAATGTGGGATCGGTGTCGCTGTCCTTGTCGGCCAGGCGCAACTGGCGGCGCTCCAACTCCACCTGCAGATCATCCCAGAAGCGGCGCACCTTGTCCTGCTCGAAACACAGTTGGTCGCCGGTGCCCTGCTGGTTGCGCGTTGTATTGCAGTGCGGCAGCCAGCGCGCCCACTCCCACTCGGCGCGCGACTCCGGCGAGCCGACGACGAACAGCCGCGCGTCGGTCGGCGCGTGGAAGGCCGTGTAGTGGGCCATCATCGCGCGGATGAAATGATACGTCTCGGTCCTTCCCTTGCCGGCGATGCCCAGGGCGAAGCGGGCCGTGACGGATTGATCGTCAGGACTCTGGCTTTCCTCGTCGTCCGCGCTGACCGCCGCTGACGCACTTTCCGGCTTGAGGTAGCGGCGTAGGGGGATGGTGATCGGCACGTCGCTGACGAAGCGCGAGTCCTCCTGCAGCTTGAGCGCGTCCTTAAGCTGCGGGTCATCTTCGGCGGGCGACCCCGCGGTGAGCGCGTAGCGCACGGTGGAGGGCCGCGTGCCGATGCCCAGCCGCACCGCGCCGAAGTCGCTGTCGGTCGTGCGCCGCTCCCACAGTCGCAGGCCGTTGACCTTGTTCTCGCGGTCGCCGGCGATTTGCAGCACGATCTCCGGCTCCGGGTAGTTGTGCAGATAGAAGCCGCGCTGGATGTCGTGCGAGGCGATCATCTCTTTGCGCAGCTCGACCAGGCGAAGCTGGTAGGCGCGCTTCTTCTCCGCTTCCAGGCGGCTGTTGCGCATGAAAGCGATCAGCGCCACCGTGGTCGAGGCGACGACGGACATGCCCATCGGGATCAGCAGCAGCATACTGCGCCCCTGTCCGCTGGCGCTGACGATCACGTAGCCGATGATGGTGATCAGCGGCAGCGCCACCTGGATCAACTGCTGGCGACCGCCAGTCTCGCTGGCTGGCGGCTGCGGGATGGTCACGTCGCCGTAGGGGAGTTCGGGCTGAATGCGGGGCGGGCGGTTAGTGAACTCAGGCATGAGTCAGGTCTCCGGTGATTCACCGCTGCACGAGTGATCGTGCATGATCGGGTGCGTGCTGCTACAGGTATTATACAACACCTGAAGCCTCGCGCAGGCAGCCGGGCGAACTCCCCGCGCGCGCAGGAGCGTTGCCCGGCTGCGCCCGGCCTGCGAGAGGCGCAGTGCTCCTGCCCGGTAGAGTCTGCGCGCACCCCGCTCCTCACGAAGTGGGAGATCGGCCCCGGAATTTTGTATAACTACACTACTATTCAGCCAGAAAGTCAGCCAACCGCTGGTTCTTATTGGTAGTGGGATAGAAGGTGCCATGTCTTGAGTTAGACCGGGCGAGGAGACGGAACGATGATCGCCACCCAACGCAGGCGTACCTGGAAAACCGCCCTTTTCCTGATGATCATGCTGGCGAGCCTCTCGCCTGTGGCCGGCCTCGGAGGCGCGCAGGAGGTGGAGGAGAACGGGTTCGAAGTTGGCGCAGACCTGACTATCGCCGCTCTGCTCGAACGCGAAATCGTCGGAAGTGAGATCACCTTTGAGCGACAGCTCCCCGACGGCCCCAGCTATGCCCAGCACCTCGTCAGCTATCTCTCTGAGGGCAACAAAATCTACGGGCTGCTGACGATTCCCTTTGGAGACGTGCCAGAGGGCGGCTTCAAGGCCATCGTCTTCAATCACGGCTTCATCCCCCCCGCCAGCTACCGGACGACGGAGCGCTACGTCGTCTACGTCAACACGCTGGCCAGTCATGGCTTTGTGGTCTTCAAGATAGACATGCGCGGGCATGGCAGCTCAGAGGGCGAGCCGGTCGGAACCTACTACTCGCCCGCCTACACCATTGACGCCATCGCCGCGCTCAAGAGCCTGCAAACGCTTGACTTTATCGATCCCCAGGGAATCGGCATGTGGGGGCACAGCATGGCCGGCAACCTCGTCCTGCGCGCCATGCTGATCGAGCCGGACATTCAGGCGGGCGTCATCTGGGCGGGCGCGGTTTACAGCTACGATGATTTCACCAAGTATCGCATTTCCGACCCCTCTTCCAGCGGTGTGATCACCGAGGAATCTCCCAGCAGGAGGAGGGGGCGCGAGCTGCGCGCAGCCTATGGCGTGCCCAACAGCGAGGTGCCCTATTGGCGAGCCGTGTCGCTCACCGAGCACATCGCGCTTCTGCAGAAACCCTTACAGATTCACCACGCCGTTGATGATCCTGTCGTCAATATCGGCTATTCGCGCGACCTGGTCCTGGTTCTGGAGGAGAATAACAAGCTGCACGAGTTCTACGAATACGCGGGCGGCGGGCACGACATCAACTCGCCGTACTTCGAAGAGGCGATGCTGCGCACCATCGCCTTCTTCCAGAAGCATCTGTGAGGCAGGGGGCTTATCTCGGCCAGGGATGGGCGCAGTGTCTCGCAGGGCGTTGTTCTGCCATGCCCCACCCTGACAGGTTTTGCGCGCACCCGGTGGTGATGGGGGCACGATCGCGCGCGCCCCTCGCGGCAATCAGTTCTTATCGCAGGCTGGATTGCTGAGCGGGCAGATCCACCGCTCGTAGACGGTGCCATCCTGAATCCAGCCGTACTTGCTGTGCCGGTAGGAATAGACATACCAGTACCATACGTCCTGGCGCATCCGCTCTGAGTAGGCACAGACAGCGTCGCGCTCAATCCGCGCCTGGTTACCCTGGTAGAGCTGCCCCATCCACCCGCTGGGGCCAATAGTGTAATCGGACATCAGGCGCAGCGCATCGCCCACCTCGCTGACGATCACCGTGTCTCCAACTCCAAACCGCGCCGGAATTCCATTGCAGGCCGGTTGTCCCGGCTCGCTTGCCAGGTGAACGGAAGGGACTCCGGGAGCCAGCGTGACAATGCCATCCGCGCTCTCAACGACCCAGCCTTCCACGCCGGATGCCGACCGTATACGCCACCAGGTGTACGGCCCGCCCTGCTGCGGCCCGCCGATAACCTCAACAACGGAGCCGTTGGGCAGGGAGGTCAGGCGTTGGCTGTTAGCATCCGGCGCAGCGCGCACGCTCAGCGTGTCGCCGTGCGTGGTCTGAACGGTGGCCATGCCGCCGCTGTGCAGGCCCGATGGTGTAGAGTGTGAGGATGATGTGCGAGGGTCGGCTGGCGGCGTGGGGGATGGAGGCCCTTCGGCTCTGCTGGCGCCCCCAGGCTGGGCGGACACCGTGATGCGCACCGTCAGGCTGCCGTGATTATCCGAAAAGCCGTCGTCGTTCGCGCCGAGCCACAGCGTGCCGCTGACAGAACTCTGAAACGTGATGGACGTCCCGACAAAGAAGGGCTGGTAGGAGCCGATCCCACCGACCAGGCTCATGATCCAGGCGCTCGGAACCGGAAATGAGGCTTTGCCTGACACCTGGGGGTCGCCTTGCGGGCCGACCAGCGGCCAGGTGGGCAGTGCGCCTGCTCGCCACGTCCCTTCCACATACTCAATCGTGACCCACTGCCCGGCGGTGATGCTCACACCGGTATCCGTCTGTCTGCGGGCGGCAGATACCGTGACTGCCGCGGTCGCAGACGGCGGCGGCGTGGCTGTGGCAGACGCCGTGATCGAGGCGGTCGCGGTGACTGTGGGCGTCTCCGTCCAACTGTCCGCCGTCGCCGTCAGGTCGCGCACAAGCTGCGTGCCTGTCGCCGCAGCGTCGAGCGTCGCCTGAGCGTCGAGCGCGGCCTGCGTCCCCATCAGCCGGGCCATGACGGTCGCTTCCAGGTCAACGGTCGGGGTGAAGGTGAGCGTCTCTGTCGGCGTACTGGTTGGCGTCGGCGTCCACTGCGTCGCCGTCTGTGTCAGCGCCCAGGCGATGCCCGCCTGGATCGTCGCCTCAACTTCCGTCTGTGACAGGGTGGGCGTATCAGTCGGCGCCGCGGTGGGGGTCAGGCTGGCCGTGGCTGTATCTGTAGGCGTGGCGGTGGCGGTGGGCGTATCCGTGGGCGTGGCGGATGGCGCAGGAGTGGCCGACGGAAGAGGAGTCGCGGTCACCAGGGCGGGCACGGTGGGCGCGTCTGCGATTGTTGGCAGGGCGGCGAGCGCCGTCGCGGTCTGCTCGCCAGCGGCCAGGCTGCCCGTGCGCTTCTCTCTGTTCTGTTGCAGCACCAGCAGCAGGATCACCGCCGCCATGATCACCAGCAAGCCGCTCATCACCCAGAAGGCGGGCGTCTTGTGCAGGGGGCGTGCCACCGTGGTTGACGCGCCGGGGCCGGGGGCAAACACCCCTGAAGCGGCAGCTTTGCGGCGCATCGGCATGGTGAAGTAGTTGGTCATCTCGCCGGTGTTGCCGCGAATCGCCTTATCGAACGCCTGGGCAAATGCCGTACAGCTTGGGAAGCGGGCGGCGCTGTCTTTGGCCAGCGCTCGCTCGATGACCGCCGTCAGCGCTTCGGGCACGTCCGGGCGCTGCACGTGCGGTGGCGTGGGCAGCTCGTGAAGATGCTTGTGCATCATCCCCGGCGGCGTCGGGGCCTCGAAGGGCAGCCGGCCCGTCACCAGCGCGTAGGTCATGACTCCCAGCGCGTACTGGTCGGTAGCCCCGGTCACTCCCACTCCCTGCCACTGCTCCGGAGCCATGTAGCCCCACGTGCCGACGACCGTTCCCGGTCCCGTCAGGCCGCCCGTGGCGTCCTGCAGCTTGGCGATGCCGAAGTCCACCACGCAGGCGTTGCCGTGATTGTCGAACATCACGTTGCTGGGCTTGATGTCGCGGTGAATCACGCCCTGGTTGTGCGCGTAGTCCAGCGCGCCCCCCACCTGGCGCAGCAGAGCGACAATTTCGCCCAGGGATGGCAGGGGCTGCTCGGTGCCGGCGCGCTGGGCAATGCGCTCGGCCAGCGTGCCGCCGGTCAGCAGCCGCATGATCAGATAGCTGACGTCCTGCTGCGTGCCATAATCGAAGATGGGGATGATGTTGGGATGTTCGAGCGCGGCAGAGGTTTCCGCTTCGCGGGTGAAGCGCTCAATGTAGCCGGGCTGCTGGGCCAGGGCAGCGGACATCACTTTGACGGCGACATAACGTTTGAGTTTGGGCTGGTAAGCGCGGTAGACGGCCCCCATGCCGCCCACACCCAGCAGCTCGCGCAACTCGTATTGGCCCAGCGTCTGCCCGGCCAGGTTCTGAAAGCTCATAATGTGTCCCGGAACAGCCGTGAAACAGGCGAGCGGCGCAAGAGGTATCCGGTGCCGTAGGGCAATTCAAGTATAGATCAGCGGCGGAATCGGGCAAACGGGCGTAGACTGCGCCCCGCCGCCCTGCATCACCCTGCTCGCCAGCGAGGGTCGGGTCGGCGAAAGCAGGCGGCCCATGACGATCACGTCACGAGCCGCAATGCTTGACGGGCTATGCTGCTGTTGGGCGGATGCGCACGCCAGCCTAGCGTGGTTCGACCACCATGCGCAAGGCGGTGCGCTCCTGATCTTCGATCATGACTTCCGTGAAATACGGGATCACGATCACGTCAATGTTATCATCGCTCAAATAGCCGCGAGCGATGGCGACGGCCTTCACCGCCTGGTTGACCGCCCCGGCCCCGATAGCCTGGACTTCGGCGCGGTTATGTTCGCGCACGACCCCGGCGATGGCTCCGGCGACAGCCGTCGAGCGCGATCGCGCTGAAACCTTAATGATGTCAACTGCCCGTGCTTCCTCCAAAACGGGTTCGTCAGGAGCTAATTGAGAAGAATGTATTGGTTGCATCGCAGCCCCCACGTAGACTCAGCC
Source organism: Anaerolineae bacterium (assembly GCA_023382715.1). Taxonomy (GTDB): domain Bacteria; phylum Chloroflexota; class Anaerolineae; order Aggregatilineales; family Aggregatilineaceae; genus UBA2029. The sequence continues at coordinate 135,047 of JAHDWP010000003.1, read as the reverse complement.
TATATAAAAAAAACCTTCACACCCATTGTACCTGATTTCACCAGCGAATCCAACCAGAGGAAAAGTGCATGAGCGCGCGCCAGGATTATCAGCGACTCGCCTGATGCCGGGCAGGGGAGATTCCGTAGAGGCGCATAGCCCGCTGCCCTACACACGGAGCGCAGCAGCACAACGCCCCGCCTGACCTTGCTCTGTTCCCGCGTTTGTGCCGGGCGAACCGGTCTACTTGCCGCCCTCTCCAGGATGACCACCCCCTCCGCCGGGATCGTTGCTGCCATCATCACCGCCGTTGTCTGGCGGCGTGGCAGACGGCGTGGAACCAGGCTCAGGGGGCTGCGTAGGCTCAGGGGGCCGCGTAGACTCAGGGGGCGATGTAGGCTGGGGCGGCGCAGGCGGCTGCGTAGGTTCAGGCGCGGGCGGCGGTTGGCCTTCGTCCGCAGGCGGAGGCGGCTCGGTCGGCGCGACGTAGGGCGTGAACGTGGGCGGGGGCGGGGGCAGTGGCGGGAGCGGCTGGACGGGCAGGCCAGCCAGGTCTTCGGGCCGTCCCAGCGCTTCGACCAGCTCAGCTTGCACCCATCCTGTGCGGCCATCGGACAGGGCGATCCTGTACCAGGTGCCTGCTCGGTTCTTCGCCAGCAGCCGGGCGCGCTCACCCCAGGCCAGCGCCGCCCCATAGCGGCGATACCCGCCGACTTCGATGTACAGGTGCGCGCCGCGCTCGCCCACAAACACGTGCGGCACGACCGGGATCGCCCGCTCCAGCACGTCCTGTCGCAGCCAGCCTTCAGGCTTCACGCTCTCGCCCAGCTCGCCGAACTCGAAGAAGATCTGCACCTGGCGCAGGATCACTTCCGGATCGTCGGGCAGCGGCACTTCGTCCGCGCTGAGCACGAGCACGCGCGTGCCTGCCGGCAGGAGCGCATCTTCTGCGCGCACTTCGGGGTTCTCCATCCCCAGGCCGAGGACGATGTAGTACGTCGCTTCCTCGCTCAGGTAGACGCCCGCCTGGGCCAGATCGGGCGCTTCCTCGGCGGCGATGTGCAACACTGCGTCGCCCTGCGAAGGCGTCGGCGTGGGCGTGGGGCTGGGCGTGGGCGTCGGCGTATCCGACGGCGTGGGAGTCTGCGACGGCGTGGGCGAGATCTTGCTCAGATCGAGCGTGACCGTCGGCGTGACCGGCGTGCCGGTCGGCGAGGGCTGGGGCGTGCGCGTGGCCGTCGGCGTGACCGGCGTTATCGTCGCTGTCGGCGTGCGCGTGGCGGTGAAGGTGGCCGTCGGCGTAGCGCTCGGCGTGGCGCTCGGCGTCTCCGTCGGCGTGGCGGTCGCGCTCGGCGTATGGGTGGCGCTCGGCGTGCGCGTCGGCAGGGGGGTGGACGTTGGCACGGGTGTGCTCGTATCGGTCGGCGTGAGCGTGACGGTCGGCGTGTCGCTGGGCAGCACGACCAGCCCGCCGGCAGCCGTAGCGACAGTCGGCAGCTTGGTAGACTCAGCGGTATTCGTAGGCGTGCGGGTCGCGCTGAGCGTCGCCCCGCCGCTCAGCGCCGCCGCCGTCCGCGCTGCGGGCGTGGGCGTCGCTTTGTCGTCCGCTCCGCGCCCGCCCAGCAGGACGAGCGCTGCCCCTGCCGCGACCATCGCCACGACGGCCAGCATCGCCACGCCGAGCAGAGCGCGTCGGCGCTGTTTGGGCGGCGGGCCGAGGCGCACGATGATCACGGTGATGTTGTCTGGGCCGCCGCGCTGGCGGGCCAGCTCGATCAGCCGGCGCGCGGCGGCGTCGGCGGGCAGACGCCGCACGGTAGAGAGCATTTCCTGCGGCTCCACCAGGTCCCACAGCCCGTCGGAGCAGAGCAGGAACACGTCGTCCGGCTCGGCCTGGACGCGGTTGAAGACCGGCTGGATGGGCGTCGGCTGGCCGATGAAGGCGGTCACGTTAACATTGCGCGCGCCGCGCGCCTCTTCGGCGGAGATCAGGCCGGCATCAATCTGGTGCTGGAGCACGCTCTGGTCGCGGCTGAGCAGCTCGATGAAGCCGCGCTGCACGCGGTACACGCGGCTGTCGCCCACATTGAAGAGCACCGCTTCGCCGTCGGGCAGCAGGGCCAGCCCCGCCGCCGTCGAGCCGATGCGCGGCAGCTTGACCTGTTCCGCCTGGGCACGCACAGCAGTGTTGGCATATTCTATCGCCTGGCGCAGCGCGCTGAGCGCGTCGAGGCCGGGATCGGCGTAGTAACGCTGGAAAATCTCGGCGACAGCCGTCTGGCTGGCGACATCGCCGCCGCCCATGCCGCCCATCCCATCGGCGACGACGAAGAGCGCCCCCTGGGCGTGCTGCGGGCTGCCCGGCTCTGGAATGCGGAAGCCGAGGTGATCTTCATTGCGCTTGCGCTTGAGACCGATGTCAGTGCGCCCGGCGACATCCAACTTCATCCCATGATCGGCCATAGTCGTCAGCCTTTGTGCTCATCGCGGAAACGATCGGAAAACCAGTAGGGTCAGGAGTCTTGAGTCAGGTGTCGTCAGGGTGTCTCGCATTCCAGACTCACGACTCCTGACTCAGGACTCGCAGCCCTCGCGCGACGGCGGATTGCCCCTTCGCATTCGCGCTCAGTCTTGATTGGGCTGATCCAAGTTCACGTAATCTGTCCGGGCCATGTCGCCGCCGCGCGGGGCGGGGCCAGCGCCGCTGTCGGGCTTGCTAGGGTAGAAGACCAGCTCTGTGCCCTTGCCGAGCAGGATCACCGAGCCAGCTTGCAGCGGATACGGCTGCTCGGCAGTGATACGCACGCCGTCTACGCGCGTGCCATTGGCGCTGCCCAGGTCGGTGATGGTGAACCTGCCGCCCTCGACGGTGATCACCGCGTGACTGCGCGAGACGCTGGTATCCTCTTGCAGCGTGAGATCGTTCTGCTGCTGCGTGCCGCGCCCGATGCGGAAGGGCACCGAGGGGATGGCCACGCTCGCCCCGATGCGCGGCATGGCCGGCGAGCGACGGACTTCCAGCGAGCCAACGAAGTCGAACACGTCGGTGTAGACGTTGGTCGCTTCTTCGGCGAAGCCGGGCGGCGCGATGCTGGCCGGAGGAGGTGGGGCCGCAGGCCCCCCCGTCGCCTTGCCGCCCGTCGCGCCGGAGGGCATCTGGTAGAAGCCGGTCTGCTCGGCCAGGAAGCCGGTGCCGGTCGAAGACTTCTTGCGCGGGCGCAGCATCAGGAACAGCACGATCACCAGCGCGAAGCCGATCAGGGCGATGACCAGCGCCAGGATCGGGTTGTCGCGCACGTTGCCGGTCAGCTTCTCGATGGCGCCGGGCGCGGGAGTGGGCGTCGGCGAGGGAGTCGGCGTCGGCGAAGCGGTGGGCGTCGGCGTGGGCGGCACCGAATAGGTGAAGGCCACGTTGCTCGTCTCGATGCGCTTGCCGTCCGGCCCATAGGCTTCTATCACCGCTGTGTAGTCGCCCGGCTCCAGTTCGGGCAGGCGGATTTCCTGGCGCAGCGGGGCCTCGTAGACATACTCACCCTTGACCAGGCCGTTCTTGTCGCGCAGTTGCAGCTTGTAACTGGCGACCAGGTCTTCGTTCTGAACCGTGACGGTGAAGATGAACTCTTTGGACTGCTCGTCCTGGCGCACAGAGATGATCACCTCGACCGGCTCTGGCGTGGGCGTGTGGGTTGGTGTGGCGGTGGGCGCGGGCGTGGGGGTGAGCAGCGGCGTGTAGACGAAGGGCATCACGTTGCTGCGCGCCAGGTTCTGCCCGCCGGGGCTTTGGCCGATGACCTGGAAGCGGTAGTCCTTGAGCGGCTCCAGCCCTTCCGCTCCCACAGGAACGGCCTCGGCGACCTCGACATTATAGACTGTCGTGAGCTGGCTGGTCTTGGCGTCCACCGCATTGATCTGCAAGCCGCCGATCTGCTCCTTACCGATCAGCGTCAGGTGAAGCGTGATGATGTCTGATTCCTGGTCGTAGCCGATGCTGTCAATGATGATCTCGATGGGAATTTCCGTCGGCGGGACAGGCGGAGGGGTAGGCGTGGGCCGCAGGATGGTGAAGTCATAGGTCACTTTGTCAATCATCTGGTCGCGCTCGCCGGGCCAGGCGATGAACTCACCCGCCCGGTCGAGGGCGCGCAATTCGACGCGCATCCTGCCGTTGAGATTGACCGCCGCGATAGCTACCGGCGACGGCAGCGGCCTGGGCACCGACTTGCTGTCCAGAAGCTGGTTGTTGGCGTCGAAGAAGTCAAAGCGATAGCTGCCGATGGCCCCTTCGCCCCGGACGCGCACCTCCAGGTAGAGCATATCCTCGCCCTGGTCCCAGCGCGCCGAGAGAATCTCCAGGCCGACGACGATGGGCGTGGGCGTAGGAGTCGGCGTCTGGGGCTGGGCGAAGTCGCGCGGTACCTCGAACTGCGTGGACGCCGAAAGCCGCGTGCCGTCGGTCAGGGTGACGATCAGCGTGGCCGTGTGCATCCCGCGATCGGGGAAAAAGACGCCCGTCGCCAGCCATTGGCTTTTGAGCGCCTCCATGATGTCGCCGAACAGCGTGGTCAGCTCCGCCTGCTCGCCAACGGCGGACAGACCGCCCGTCTGGGCGGCCATGTTGCGCAGCTCGGTCGGGTTGAGATCATTGGTGCGCAGGCCGATGGTGTGAATGGGCACGCGCGACGCGCTCGCCGTGGCGAAGTCCACCACCTGGCCGAAGGTGTGCGTGCTGCACGGCGTGGTGTCTGGCGCAGGGCGCAGACGGTCCGTGCCGTCGGTGAAGACAACGACGGCGCGACGACCGGCGGGCGCTTTGCTCAGCTCTTCGATGGCGCGATAGGTCGCGTCGTAGAGGCACGTCCCCTTCAGGTTGACCGGCTGCACGTCGCCGACGGCGTTGGTGGCGCGGTTGCGGTCGCTGGTGAAGTCCTGCAGCACGTCAATGCTGTCGTTGAAGCGGATCACGGCGAACTGCGCCTGTTCCGGCGCGTTGCCGATGGCCTGGATAGCCGCTTCGCGCATGGCGGTGGCGGCGGGGGCCATGCTGCCGCTGGCATCGAGCACCAGCGCAATGTAGAAGGGCGAGGTCGGCTGTTCGAAGGCGGCGTTGTCCACCATCTCGCCGTCATCAAGCTGAATCCGCGCCGACTGCACGCGCGCGCTGGGCACGACGCGCCCTTCGCTGTCGGTGATGGTAAAGTACAGCCCCAGTTGCAGCCCGTCGTCTCCCAGGTCGGTCAGCTCCGGGGAATTGATCACCAGTTGCGATGGCGCCTGCGCGTGGCTGATCGCCAGCGGCGGCACGGCCAGGCCGACCAAAATCAGTATCACCAGCCAGCGAAAAATGCATTTCGAGCGAAACATTGATACCCTCACTGCGTCTCTGGCCTGCTGCGGCGCTCCGTGTCGCACGGCGCGAGCGGCCGTGCAGCAGCTTCACCCCAGCAGGTTCTCAGCCCAGTCCGTGAAACCCTCGTCCCTATTGTGCGATAAGTCGGGGCTTTGGCGCAACAGGTTCGTTGGGCCGCACAGAGAATCTCGCGCGATAGACTCGCCAGTGATACAGTGAGAGTCACCTGTACGCGGGCGGGTATGCGTTCCCACTACGCCTCAGCCGCGCCGGCGCGCTTCACTGGGCGCAGCGCGTCGCGGCGATGGCTGAATCATCACAAAGGGCCGACCATGACTCTCTGGGGCGGGGCATTCTCCCAACCGACCGACGACGCCGTGCGCCGGCTCAACGACAGCCTGCGCTTCGACTGGCGACTCTACGACGCCGACATCACCGGCAGCGTCGCCTGGGCCGAGGCGCTGGCCGGCGCCGGCGTGATCACCTCCGCCGAGCGCGACGCGCTGCTCAGCGGGCTGGAGGCGGTGCGCGCCGAGTTCGCCGCCGGGCAGTTTGTCCCTGCACCGGCGGATGAGGACATTCACACCGCCGTCGAGCGGCGGCTGGGCGAGATCGCCGGGCCGCTGGCGGGCAAGCTGCACACCGGGCGCAGTCGTAACGACCAGGTGGCGACCGACGTGCTGCTGTGGCTGCTGGACGCTGCGCCGCACCTGTCGGCGCTGATCGGCGGGCTGATGGCCGCGCTGCTGACCCAGGCGGAGCAGCACGGCGGTACGATCATGCCCGGCACCACGCACTTTCAGCCGGCCCAGCCGCTCAGCGCCGCGCACTGGCTGCTCAGCCACTTCTGGGCGCTGGCCCGCGACGTGGCGCGGCTGGAAGGGTTCGCCGATGCCTGGCGCGATAAATGTCCGCTCGGGGCGGGCGCGCTGGCCGGGACGCCCTATGCCATTGACCGGGGGCGGCTGGCCGAGCAGTTGGGCTTCCGCGCGCCCGCGCCCAACAGCCTGGACGCCGTCGCCGACCGCGACCACGCCGCCGAGTTTCTCTTCGCTGCCGCGCTGACGGGTGTGCACCTCAGCCGCCTGGCCGAAGACCTGATCCTCTTCGCCAATCCTGCTTTCGGCTTCGTCCGGCTGGACGAGCGTTACAGCACCGGCAGCAGCCTGATGCCCCAGAAGCGCAACCCCGATCCGCTGGAGCTGGCGCGGGGCAAGGCGGGGCGGCTGGCCGGGTACCTGGCCGGGCTGCTGACGACGCTCAAGGGGCTGCCCAGCGGCTACAACAAAGACCTGCAGGAAGATAAGGAACCGCTCTTCGACGCCTACGACACGCTGAGCGCGCTGCTGCCACCGCTGAGCGGGCTGATCGGCGCGCTGGCGCTGGTGCCGGAGCGGATGCGCGCCGCCCTCGACGAAGGGCTGCTGGCCACCGACCTGGCCGACTACCTGGTGGGGCGCGGGGTGCCCTTTCGCCAGGCACACGGGCTGGCCGGGCAGGCCGTCCGGCTGGCAGAGACGAAGGGCGTGCCGCTCTCCGCGCTGACGGCAGACGATTACCGGGCGCTCTCCGACGCCTTCGGCCCGGACGTGGCGCAGGTCTTCGACTTCGACGCGGCGGTGGCGCGCCGAGCGGCCTTCGGCGGGACGGGCGAGGTGCGCGAGCAGATCGCGCGGGCGCGGGCCTGGCTGGCCGGGCGCGGTGTGGGTGCGTCCTGAGCGCGCGCGCAAGACCTGGTCGTTAGGGGGGCGCTCTGCTGCGCCTCCGCAGAGGCATGTCGCCATGCGCCCCTGCGAGACCCGCGTCTACCGGGCGGCTGACGATCGGCACAGACCACTCTGACGCTTGTCGTTTCCTGCGCGTTGGCATAGAGTACAGGCAGGCAGGACCTTCGGCGCGTTTGCGCCGCGCTTGTCGCTGCAAGCTGATCGCTGAAAACTACACAGGAGTGAGTCTTATGGAAAAGTACGGTTATCGCTTCTCCTTCGGCCCCTGGAACATCCACGAAGGGGCCGATCCGTTCGGGCCGCCCGTCCGCCCGACCGTCCCCTTCGACAGGAAGCTGGAAGCATACCAGCGCCTGGGCTTCGACGCGGTGCAGTTTCATGATGACGACGCCGTGCCCGACCTGGACAACAAGAGCGCCGCGCAGATCGTGGCAGAGGCGCGCGCTCTCAAGGCGAAGCTCGACGGGATGGGGCTGGCGGCGGAGTTCGTCGCGCCGCGCCTGTGGGAACACCCCATGACCATTGACGGCGCGTACACGGCCAACGACCCGGCGGCGCGCGCCTACGCCCGCGCGCGCTCGCACAAGATGCTCGACATCGCCCAGGCGCTGGGCACTGACCTGGTCGTGCTGTGGCTGGCCCGCGAAGGCACCTACCTGCGCGAGGCGAAGGACGCCGTCCGCGCCGTTGACCTGCTCGTCGAGGCCCTTGACGACATGCTCGACTATGCGCCGGGTATGCGCTTTGTCGTCGAGCCGAAGCCCAACGAGCCGATGGACCTGGCCTATATTCCCACTATCGGCCATGCCGTCGCGCTCAGCTTCAAGACCAAAGACCCGGCCCGCGTCGGCGTCCTGGTAGAATCCGCGCACGCGATCCTGGCCGGCCTCGACCCTGCCGACGAGATGGCCTTCGGGCTGGCCTATGGCAAGCTATGGAGCGTGCACCTCAACGACCAGAACAGCCTCAAGTTCGACCAGGATCGCTCGTTCGGCGCGGTGAATCTGCGCCGGGCCTTCGACCAGGTGCTGGTGCTGGACGATCACAAGTACTACGAGACGGGCATCGTCGGGCTGGACGTGAAGGCGCTGCGCACGCAGAAGGCCGAAGTCGCCGAAAAGCATCTGCGCAACAGCCTGGAGACGTTCCTGTGGCTGGTCGAGCGCGTGCGGAGCCTGGATCGCGCCGCCGTGCAGGAGTGCATCGCCGCGCGCGACTACGAGGAGCTGGATCGGCTGATCCTGGCGCACCTGCTGCGGCGGGCGTGACCAGGTGTGGCCGGGCGTCGGGGCGCTGTGCCGCCGCGCTCGGCCCGAAACAGACTTCCGAAGTTTTCGAAAACTTCGGAAGTCTTGGCAGGGGTGTATTGTATACGCCCCTACGAGAGTCATCATACGGACTTGCGCTTGAAGTCCCCCTCTCCAACTCGGCTGGAGAGGGGGATTTAGGGGGTGAGGCCTAACGCGCCCACTGCACCGCCCAGCCGGAAACCAGGCTGCGCGCTCACTGCGACCATTCCGTCGGCACGCGATCCCAGCGGTGCTCGCGCAGCTTCTTGAACAGGTCTGCGGGCAGCGCGTGGCCATCGCTGGCGGCGATGTTGGCTTCCACATGGCGCAGCTTGCGCATGCCGGGGATGACCGTGCTCACCGTCGGGTGGGCCAGGCAGAAGCGCAGCGCCAGCTCTGGCATGGTCATGCCCGCCGGGATGAGCGGGCGCAGCGCCTCGGCCCGCTCGACGGAAGCGTGCAGGTTCTCCGGCACGAAGTAGGAGTTGCGCCAGTCGCCCGCCGGCCAGGTGCTTTCTTTGGTCAGCGTGCCGGTCAGCGTGCCCTCGTCGAAGGGCACGCGGGCGATGACGGCCACATCCTGCTCGACGCACACGGGGAAAAGCTGGTCTTCGGGGGCCTGGTCGAAGATGTTGTAGATGACCTGTACGGCGTCCACCAGGCCGGTGCGCAGCGATTCCAGACTGTTCCACGGCTCCCAGCGATTGATACTGATACCCACCGCCTGGATCAGCCCCTGGCGCTTGAGATCGTCAATGGCCCGCTGCCAGCGCTCGTCGTGCGCCCAGGCGTCTTCCCACACGTGGAACTGGATCAGGTCCATGCTCTCCAGGCCCAGGTTCTGCAGGCTCTTTTCGGTGTATTCCTGGATGTGATCGGGCGGGAAGCACTCATCGAGTGTGTAGCCCCGGCGCGACGGCCACTTGGAGTTCTTGGGGGGAATCTTGCTGGCGGTGTAGAGCTTCTGGCCGGGGTGGGCACGCACCAACTGGCCGAGCAGCTTCTCGCTGTGGCCCTTACCATAGTCCCACGCCGTGTCGAAGAAGTTGCAGCCCAGGGCGACCGATCGCTCCAGCGATTCCAGCGATTCCTGATCATCGTAGCCTGTCCAGCCGGCCATGCCCCACATGCCATAGCCGATCTCGCTCACCTGCCAGCCGGTGCGTCCAAATCTGCGGTATTGCATAGCAACCTCCTTTAGCAGCGTTCAGCATTCAGCCCTCAGCCCCAGACCCTCAGCATTGGCTTGGACAAGGATACCGCTTTTGGGCGTGCAGCGGTAATGAGGGCGCGCGGAAAAACCGATCGGGCAGGGCAGCGGGCCGGGCATAATGAGGCTGGGGGTGAGGCCAGGCTGCCCTGGATCGCGCCGCGTGGGGCCAACTGGGTACTGGTACGCCACAGGGATTTCGACTATCATTGTTCTAGTGTTGCGACTCAGGGTTGCCAGCTCCCTGTAGTCGCGCTTCATTGTGCCGGCGCCGCATACGGGTGCTTAGTGGTCAGGCTTCCAGACGCGGGATGACCTGGGCGAAAAGGAGCATGTGCAAAATGTCGTTGATTCAAGAGATTCGCCAAGCTGTGATTGATGGGCAGGCTAAAGTTGCTGTGCCGAAGGTTGAGCAGGCGCTCGCTGAGGGGATGGACCCGGATGTGATTCTGCGTGAGGGCCTGATTGACGCGATGGGCGAAGTGGGTCGTCTGTTCGAAGAGGGCGAGTACTTCGTGCCGGAAATGCTCATCGCGGCGCGGGCCATGTCGGCGGCGCTGGAATTGCTCAGGCCGCTGCTGGTAGAGAAGGGCGTCGAGCCAATCGGCAAGGTTGCCATTGGTACGGTCAAGGGAGACCTGCACGACATCGGCAAATCACTGGTGGCGATGATGCTTGAAGGCGCCGGGTTTGAGATCGTCAACCTGGGCGTGGATGTCGCGCCGGAGAAGTTCGTCGCAGAGATTCAGAAGGGCGCGCAGATCGTGGCTATGTCTGCCCTGCTGACCACAACCATGCCCAACATGAAATCAACCATCGAGGCGCTGAAAGCCGCCGGGCTGCGCGACAAGGTCGTCGTTCTTGTCGGCGGCGCACCGGTGACCCAGGCCTACGCCGATGAAATCGGCGCTGATGGCTACGCTTCGGACGCTTCGGCGGCGGTGCGCAAGGCCAAAGAGCTGGTTGGCGCGTGAGCGGGACGACGTCCTGCTGAAGCTCCGCGCGCGGAAGTCGCGTGATGTCGAGAGTTGCTTATCACCTGGCGCGAGTCGTGCTGGTGGCCGTGTTGGGATACGCCCTGGCCGCCCCGTTTGGCCTGGCGCAGGGCCAGGGCGATCCACTGCCACGCCTCGAACCGGGGACGCATCTGGGGCTTGTGTATGCGGACGCAGCGCCAGAAGCGAAAGAGACTCTCGATGCGGTGTACCGGCGGACGGTTGAGGCCGGGGTGAACTCGATCGCGCTCTCGTTCTTCTGGTCGGCGCTCGAACCCACGCCCGGCCAGCACGACACCGCGCTGCTGGAGCAGTACCTCGCCATTCTCGATATTCTGAACATGAAGCCGTATTTCGTCTTCCAGACGATTGATACGGTGAAGCTCGCCCTGCCCGCTGACCTGCTGGATTCGTCCGGCAACCTGGCGCAAGGACGCCATTTCGACGATCCGGCGATCATCGCGCGGTTCAATGCCCTGCTGGATACGATCGTCCCGCTGCTGGCAGATCACCGGGGATTTTTCATCTCAGTGGGCAATGAGATTGATGTCTGGCTGAGATCGCATCCCGGCGAAGTGCAGCCGTTCCTCAATTTCATAGAGGCAGCGCGGGCACACGTCCAGGAACTCGCGCCGGGGATGGGCGTGGGCGCGACGATCACCTATAGCGGTGTGCGCGACAGGCTGCCGCTGGTGCCGCAGGTGTTGGCGGCCAGTGACGCGGCAGCATTCACCTACTACCCGCTCAACGACGACTTCTCTGTGCGCGATCCAGCGGTCGTGGCGGATGACTTCGCGGCGATGGTCGCTGTGGCCGGTGGCAAGCCCGTGCTGCTGCAGGAAGTCGGCTATCCGTCCGGGTATCTGCCAGAACCGTCCAATGGCAGCTCGGTGGACAAACAGAAGAGCTTCGTGGAAAACGTCTTCCGGGCGCTCGGTGAGCAGCCGGACATTCGCTTCATGTCGTACTTCATGCTGGCCGACTGGTCCACCGCCGAGTGCGACATGTACACCGAGTACTACGGCCTGGCCTGGCCGCGATTCCACGAATACCTGTGCAGCCTGGGCCTGTACACGACCGCTGGCGATCCCAAGCCGGGGTTTGAGTCGTTCCTCGCCGGCGTGCGGCGTATCTCGCAGAGCAGGGCCGGCTAACCTTCCCCGGATATTGCCGCCCCCTGCCGCAAGCAGGGGGACAAGAGGGCTATAGAACGCGCGCCATGAGCACAATCGCTGCTCGTGGCGCGCGTGGTGTTGTTTCACCCACCCATCAGAGCGCCGCCTGGCGGTCGAAGGCCGGCTTGAGCAGCGGGTAGAGATCGCGGTAAAGCTGGTAGGTCGCCTCGTAGGCTCCGGCATCCGCGCCCGGCTCGACGCGCGCGCCGGTCTTGACCGCTTCGCTGGCCGCCGTCTGGACGTCCGGCCACACGGTGCCGCCCACCCCGGCCAGCAGCGCCGCACCATAGGCCGCCCCCTCGATCGCTTCGGTCACCACCAGCGGCACACCCAGCACATCGGCCATGATCTGCCGCCACAGCAGGCTCCTGGCTCCGCCACCGCTCACGCGCACCTCGTGGATCACCCCGGCAGGGCTGGCTTTGATCAGCTCAAAGCTGTCGCGCAGGCCAAAGGCCACGCCCTCCAGCACGGCGCGCGTCAGGTGAGCGCGCGCGTGGCGCGCCGTCAGCCCGACGAACGCACCGCGCGCCAGCGGGTCGGGGTGTGGCGTGCGCTCGCCGGTCAGGTAGGGCAGGAAGAGCAGCCCTTCGCAGCCGGGCGGGGCTTGCTCCGCCTCGTCGGTCAGCGCGCCGAAGTCTGCGCCCGGCGCCAGCGTGTCGCGGTACCATTGCAGGCTGCCCGCCGCGCTGAGCATGACGCCCATGAAGTGCCACTGGCCCGGCACGGCGTGGCAGAAGGCGTGCAGCCGCCCGTCCGGCTCGTAGGCATAGCTGGCCAGCGGCGCGAAGACCACGCCCGATGTGCCCACCGTCAGGGCGACGATGCCCGGCTGCACGGCCCCCACGCCGGTCGCCTGGGCTGCCTGGTCGCCGCCCCCGCCGACGACGGGCGTGCCCGCCCGCAGGCCGGTCAGCGCGGCGGACTCCTCGCTGACCACGCCGGTCACCTGCGGCCCCTCGTGAACTTTGGGCAGCCAGGCGGCGGGGATGTCCAGCGCGGCCAGCACTGTATCCGACCAGCGGCGGTGGGCGACATCGAGCAGCAGCGTGCCCGCCGCCCCGGCCAGGTCGGTGTGATGGTCGCCGGTCAGCCTGAAGCGGATGAAGTCTTTGGGCAGCAGGATGTGGCGGATGCGCGCGTAGACCTGTGGCTCGTGCTCGCGCACCCACAGAATCTTGGGCGCGGTGAAGCCGGTCAGAGCACGGTTGCCGGTGAGCTGGATCAGGCGCGTCGCGCCGATGGTTGCGGTGATCGTGTCGCACTGCGCCTGCGTGCGCTGATCGTTCCACAGGATGGCCGGGCGCAGCACCTCGTCGCGCTCGTCCAGGCAGACCAGGCCGTGCATCTGCCCGGTCAGGCCGATGGCCTGGATCGTGGCGGCGGCGCCGGTCTGGGCCAGCACCGCGCGGATCGAGGCGACCATGCCGTTCCACCAATCCGCCGGGTCTTGCTCGCTCCACAGCGGGAACGGCTGGCTGATGGGGTGCGGCGTCGTGTGGCTGGCGACCACCTCGCCCCGCTCGTCAATCAGCAGCGCCTTAGAGCCGGTCGTGCTGACATCAAGACCGAGTAGCGTGCGCATAGTCCCTCCTAGCGGACGCCCAGCAGCAGCTCGATGGTGAGCTGGTCAAGCTGCTCGTAGCGCAGATCGCGCTGGCCCAGGGCGGCGCGGTCGAACGACGCGCCCTTGAGCCGGGCGGCTTTCGCGGCGCTGTAGCCGCCGGACAGCCAGCCATACGCCCCGTCGTCGGCGTTGACCTCGGCCAGCAAGCCCTGAATTTCCGCGTCGGCGTTGAAACGCTCAGCCTTCTCCTTGAGGATCAGGTAGGTGCGCATACAGCCGCGCGCGAAGTCCCTGACGCCCTGCGGCCCTTCGGTGCGGTAGGCGTGCGCGTCGAAGTGGCGCGAGCCGCTGTAGCCGACATCTTCCAGGAACCGGACCAGGAAGAACGCCTGTTTGAGCATCTCCGCGCCGAAGCGGAAGTCCTGGTCGTAGCGCCCGAAAAGCTGATCGTTGAGGTCAATGTGGAACAGCTTGCCCGCGTCCCACGCCTGGGCGACGGCGTGCATGAAGTTGAGGCCGGCCATGTGCTCGTGCGCCACTTCCGGGTTGACGCCGACCATTTCCGGGTGATCGAGCGTGGCGATGAAGCCGAGCATGGCACCGGTTGTCGGCAGGTAGAGGTTGCCGCGCGGCTCGTTGGGCTTGGCTTCCAGGGCGAACCTGAGGTCGTAGCCCTGGTCGAGCGCGTAGTCGCACACGAAGTTAAGCGCCTCGCGGAAGCGCTGGCCGGCGTCGAGCGGGTTCTTGCTGGCGTCGGTCTCGGTGCCCTCGCGCCCGCCCCAGAAGACGTAGACCTTCGCGCCCAGCTCCACGCCCAGGTCTATGGCGCGCAGCGTTTTGTGCAGCGCGTAGGCGCGCACGGCGGGGTCGTTGGAAGTGAAGGCGCCATCCTTGAAGGCCGGGTCGGTGAACAGGTTGGTGGTGGCCATCGGCACGACCAGCCCGGTCTCGGCCAGGGCGCGTTTGAAGTCGGCGACGATCCGCTCGCGCTCGGTGGGCGTGGCGTCTATGGGCACCAGGTCGTTGTCGTGGAAATTCACGCCATAGGCGCCCACTTCGGCCAGCAGGTGCACGATCTGCGCCGGCGAGAGCGGCTCGCGCACTTCGACGCCGAACGGGTCGCGCCCCCTGTTGCCCACCGTCCACAGGCCGAACGTGAATTTGTGCTGCGGTTGGGGATCGTAGGTACCCACGCTCATGCTCCTTGTCACGTCATGAATCTTGCCGCTATGGTCAGCGCGCTGCCCGGCAGGGATTGCAGAAGAGGGGACGTGCGTCCCTGCTTTACCTCACCCCCCGCTCGGCGCTAACGCGCCTCGCCGCCCCCTCTCCATGCATGGAGAGGGGGCAAGCCGAGCGCAGCAAGGCTGGGGGTGAGGTAAAGCGAAAAAGCTTTCCAGACCAAAAGCCAACCCTGATACCTGTCCGTCCCTGAACCGCAATCCGGTGGGGCGTATGGCCATACGCCCCTGCCCAAGCCGTGCGCCAGAGCGATCATTGCCGGCTCGCGGCAGCCGGACAGATTAGTACTTGATGTCCACTGCGCGCCCGCTGGCCGCCGAAGCGACGATGGCGTCGCAGATCACGGCGTTGCGGTAGCCGTCCACGAAGGTCGCACCATAGGGCGCCACGTCCGTGTTGTGGACGATAGCGCCGAAGAAATGGTTGAACTCGTGGATGAAGCTGTGCTCCCAGCCGATCATGTGACCGTGCGGCCACCAGTTGGACCAGTAAGGGTGGAAGCCCTCGCTGATCAGCGCCGTGTGGAAGCCGCGCGTCTCCCGCGGCTCCTCGTTGGCCCAGAAGACTTCCAGCTCGTTGAGCCGCTCCAGGTTGAAGCGGATCGAGCCGTTCTGAGCGTTGATCTCGAAACTGTTGTAGTTCTTGTGCCCCTGGGCGAAGCGCGACGCTTCCATCGTGCCCAGCGCCCCGCCTTCGAAGTCGAAGAGCGCCACGAACGCATCATCCACGTCCGAGGGCACCATCTGCGACGGGTCGCTGCCCGAAGGACGCTCCTTCAGCCAGTTCTGAGTCATGCCCATGACGCGGGTTGGCTCGCCGACCAGGAAGCGGGCCAGGTCAATGATGTGCGCGCCCAGGTCGCCCAGCGCGCCGCTGCCGGCGATGGGCTTCTGGAAGCGCCAGCTTGTCGGCATCTTGGGGTCCATGCCCCATTCCTGCAGATAGACGGCGCGCCAGTGGTAGATGCGGCCCAGCGCCCCGCTTTCGATCAGCTTGCGCGCCTGGACGACCGCCGGCACGAAGCGGTAGTTGAAGGCCACCTGGTGCTTGACGCCCGCCTGCTGCACGGCGTCGAGCATCCGCCTGGCTTCTTCGGCGCTGCGAGCCAGCGGCTTCTCAGAGAAAACGTGCTTGCCGGCCTGGGCGGCGGCGATGCACGGCTCGGCGTGCATGTCGTTCGGGCCGCCGTTATCGAAAACCTGGATTTCGGGGTCTTCGAGCATTTTGCGCCAGTCGGTATAGTACTTCTCGTACCCATAGCGGCGGGCCGCCTCGGACACCGCTTCCTCATTGCGCCCACAGATGGCGACCAGGCGCGGGATGGCCACCGGCGGATACATGATGTAGGGGATCTTCTTGAAGGCGTTGGCGTGGGCTTTGCCCATGAAGGCGTAGCCCAACATGCCGATCCCGATCTGCGGAGCCTCGCCCTCGGCTTTGGCCCCGGCCATGCTGATGAACCCAACTTCGTCAGACATTGTTCATATCCCCTCGTGCCTACTCTTCCGCGAATGCCGCGTCAAAAGCGACCGCCGACGGCGTGAAGTCCGCTTTGCGGGTCACTTCGCACGCTTCGCGCGCGCCGTGCTCGCGATCCATCCCGCTGTCTTCCCACTCGATGGAGAGCGGGCCGCTGTAGCCAATGCGGTTCAGGGCGCGGACAATGTTGCGCAGGTCCACGTCGCCATGGCCCGGCGAGACGAAGTTCCAGCCGCGCCGGTGATCGCCGAACTGGAGATGCGAGCCGAGAATGCTGTTGTGCCCGGAGAGGCGGACTTTGGAGTCCTTGACGTGCACATGGAAGATGCGATCCGGGAAGGCGTTGATGAACTCGACCGGGTCGAAGAACTGGTGCACGAAGTGGCTGGGATCGAAGTTGAAGCCGAACGCCTTGTGATAGTCCAGCGCCTTGAGCGCCCGCTCGGCGGTGTAGATGTCGTAGGCGATCTCCGCCGGGTGACATTCCAGGGCGAAGCGCACATCTTCGCGCGCGAACTCGTCGAGGATCGGTCGCCAGCGGGCAGCGAACTCCTCGAAGCCGCGATCGATCATGGCGTCGGTGGTGGGGGGGAAGAAGTAGAGCAGGTGCCACACCGGGCTGCCGGTGAAGCCGTTGACCACATTGACGCCGAACAGCTTGGCGGCGCGGGCTGTGTCCTTCACTTCCTGGGCACAGCGCTGGCGCACGCCTTCGGGATCGCCATCGCCCCACAGGCGCGGCGGGAGGATGGACTTGTGGCGCTCGTCAATCAGCGCGTCGGCGACGCACTGGCCGACCAGGTGCGTGCTGATGGCGAAGCACTTCAGCCCGTGCTTCGCCAGGATGTCCCAGCGGCTCTGGGTATAACCGTCCTGAGACAGGGCCTTGTCCACCTCGAAATGATCGCCCCAGCAGGCAAGCTCCAACCCGTCATAACCGAAGCTGGCGGCCTTCTCGGCCACAACTTCCAGGGGGAGATCGGCCCACTGGCCGGTGAAGATAGTGACTGGCCTAGCCATAATAGAAAGTCCTTTCTGTTAATCCGTAGAACCAACAAACACAGACTCTGCGGCGCTCGGCCCATGGCCGGACGCCGGCGATCACCGTTTTGCAGGGCCGGCGCGCTGCTCAGCCGGGCGAAGCGCCCAGTTGCTCCGGCGGGACCGTCTGGCTGTGCGCAGCGAGCGAGGGCTGCGCCCCGTCTGGCACCAGCTCGCGCACGGCGAAATAGACCAGCCCGGCGGGCAGCAGGCTCATCAGGGCCAGCACCGGGACTTTGGCCGTGTGGAATTCATCTTCGGCGTCGTCACGAATCTGCGCCTTCTCCTCGTCGGTCTTGAAGTTCCACAGCGTCTGGCCGAAGCCGTAGGGTTCTGTCGGCTTCGACGCCGGGATCACCAGCGCAGCGACGATGATCCACGCGACCAGCGCCGCCACCAGCCCGATCAGGTGTGCGCGCCGGCTGAGCGGCGGCAGCGCCTTGCTCGCGCGGAGGGGCAGCGGCTCGAAGTGGCTCCAGATCATGAAAGACACCACCGAGGCCAGCAGCAGCAGAAAGCCGTACTGGTAGGAGAACAGCTTCCAGCCCTGGAACAGCCCCAGCACGCCCAACAGAATGCCCGCGATGATGATCGCCTCGATGGGCCGGTACGAGCGGGGGGGCACGCGACCTCCCAGCCAGACCGCCACCAGCACGATCACGCCGGCGAAGGCCACGACAATGGACACGAAGACGGCGACAAAGGGGACAGCCTTGATCAGCACCTCATTCTGCTGTTCGACCGAAAGCTGCGCGTCCGTGTACAGCTTGAACAGCCCGCCGAAGGCGAGGATGATCGCGATGGCTATGGCGAACCGGACGACAATCCGAACGAGTCTTCTGCGCATGGTCTTTTCGTCTCTGCTTGGTAGCCCGGCGGAGACGGCCCGCCCCCGCCGGGCGTAGACAACAGCGTCGCGCCGGGCGCGTCACGACGACAGCGTGAACGTCGGCAGCTTGATCGTGACTCCGCCCTTCATGGCCGACTCGTGGGCCAGGATGCCCACCGCCGTCCAGTTGGCCGACTGGCGCGCGTTCGGGAACGGATCGCGATCCTCAACGATGCTCATGACGAACTCGTGCGTCATGTGCGGGTGCGATCCGCCGTGCCCCGCGCCCTGGATGAACGACAGGTGTTGCGCTTCTGCGCCATAAACGCCCTTCGTCGTGAAGCGCTGGATCGGCTCTGGCAGCAGGTGCGCGTAGTCGAGCACGTCCACCAGGTGCGGTGCCTCGCCGATGTGCACGACCGGCGGCTGGTGCTCGATCAGCGGCCACTCGAACGACATCTTGCTGCCGTAGACCTCGAAGCTCTCGCGGTACTGGCGCGCCGTGTTGAACAGCGAGCGCATCACTTCAGCCACCACGTCGGAGTCCTTGAGCGCGATCTGGGCTGCTTCGATGGCGAAGGGCGAGTTGTACTTGGGGATCAGGTATTCCTGAATGCGCCCGGAGCCGAAGCAGGTCACCGCCTCGGCGTCCTTGCGGATCAGCGCCAGGCACGGGCTGACGACGTGCGTGGCGTAGTGCATGGGCGGCAGCCCTTCCCAATAGCCGGGCCAGCCGAGCATTTCCTGCTGGTGCGTGGCGCGCAGGTATTGGATGCGCCCCAGCTTGCCCGTTGAGTACAGCTCCTTGACGTACAGGAATTCGCGCGAGTAGATGACGGTCTCCATCATCATGTACTTCTTGCCGGATTCCCGCTGAGCGGCGACGATCTGCTCCAGCTCGTCAATGGTGGTCGCGGCGGGGACGGTGCAGGCGACGTGCTTGCCCGCCTTCAGCCCGGCGATACTCATCCTGGCGTGCTCGTGGATGGGCGAGTTGATGTGCACTACGTCAATGTTCGGGTCTTCGAGCAGCTTGTAGTAGTCGGTGTAGCGTTTCTCCACGCCGAACGCATCGCCGACTTCGTTGAGGCGGCTTTCGGTGCGCTGGCAGATGGCGTACATGTGGGTATGGGGGTGGTGCTGGTAGATCGGGATGAACTCCGCGCCAAACCCCAGCCCGACGATGGCGACATTGATCTTCTTCTCAGCCATAAAGTCTATGCTCCTCGTATCACGACATCACAAGCCATGCACTTTGGGTGGTGAGCCTTGAATTTCGAATTTCGAAATCCAACCGCTCTCTCACGCCAGCAGCGCCCTCAGGAACTTCACCCCGTCCCCGGCCAGCGCGTCCTGGCTGGCGGCCAGTGGGCGCCAGATGGCGGCGGCACGGGCGATGCTCTGCACCTTGCTGGTGAACGACTCGATCACCACCGGGCCGTCGTAACCGATCTCGCGCAGCGCGGCGGCGACCTCGCCCCAGGTGACGTTGCCGCTGCCGGGCGCGCCGCGATCGTTCTCGCAGGCGTGCAGGTGAACCAGGCGCTTGCCCGTCGCGCGGATGGCGTCGCCGAGCGACTTCTCCTCGATGTTCATGTGGAACGTGTCCAGCATGATCCCACAGGCAGGGTGATCCACGCGATCCACCACTTCGATGGCCTGCGCCGCCAGGTTGATGAAGCTGGTCTCGAAGCGGTTGAGCGGCTCGACGCCCAGCACCGCGCCCTTGTCCCCGGCATAGGCGGCCAGTTCTTTCAGTTGCGCCACCAGCAGGTCGGTGTCGTGGGCGCGCTCTTCGGCGGTCATCTGCCAGACGCGCCCGACTGCCGAGTAGAGCGGGCCGGCGACGTTGGTGCCGCCCAGCGCCCGCACTGCATCCACGCAGTGCTTGAGATAGGCCAGGCCGTTGTCGCGGATGGCCTTGTCGGGATGGATCAGATCGCGGTCTGGCCCCATGGCCGCGCACACGCTGACGCCCAGCCCGTTGTCACGCAGGATCGCCCCGGCGGGGGCGTAATCAATGCTGTCTGTCAGCTCGAGCGGCACTTCGAACCAGTCGAAGCCCAATGCCTTGACCTTGGGGGCCAGCTCGGCGATTCCCTCAGTGGTCAGCGGCGAGACCCATACCCAGGCGTTGACTCCAAACCTCATAGGACTGTCCTCCTGACTATTGACTGCGAAAAACCCGCTTATGAGCGGTGCGTCACAAGCGCGCGCCGTCCAGGTCAAAGCAGTGCAGGCGCTCGCGAACGATGCTGAACGAGATCGTGTCGCCGATCTTCAGGGCGGTGATACCCGGCACGATGCTGAGCACAGTCTGCTTGCCAGACTGGATGTGGATGACCGTCTCAACACCCAATGGCTCGGTCAGCACGACCTCGCCGCGCTGATCGCCGCCCGCGCCCAGCCTGACATCTTCGGGGCGGATGCCCAGCAGGAAGCGCGGCGGGACGGTCGGCCCTTCCGGCAGGCCCAGGCGCAGGGCGCTGTCTTCGACGAGAAGAGTGCCGTTCTCGCGCGTGGCGGGCAGCAGGTTGATGCGTGGGATGCCCACAAGCTGGGCGACGAAGGTCGTCACCGGGCGGTCGTAGATGTCGTCGGGCGTGCCGATCTGCACGATGCGCCCCTGGTTGAGCACGGCGATGCGGTCGGCCATTGTCAGCGCCTCGACCTGATCGTGAGTGACGAAGAGCGTCGTGCTGCGCTCGGTCTTCTGCAGGTGCTGCAGCTCGATGCGCAGCGCCTCGCGCAGCTTGGCGTCCAGGTTGCTGAGCGGCTCGTCCATCAGAAAAACGCGCGGGCTGCGCACCAGGGCGCGGCCCAGCGAGACGCGCTGCATCTCCCCGCCGGAGAGATTGGCCGTCTTGCGCTCCAACAGATGGGTGATGCGCAGCTTCTCAGCCACTTCTTTCACGCGCCGGTCAATGCGATCCTTGGGCCATTTGCGCAGCGGCGAGCGCAGCGGGAAGGCCAGGTTCTGGTAGACGGTGCGCGTCGGGTAGAGCGAGTATTGCTGGAAGACGAAGGCCACGTCGCGATCGGCGGGCGTGAAGTCGGTGATGTTCACGCCGTCGAAGAGCACAGCGCCAGCGTCCGGCTTTTCCAGCCCGGCCAGCACGCGCAGCGTGGTCGTCTTGCCCGCGCCGGTCGGCCCCAGCAGCACGAAGAACTCACCGTCTTTGATCGAGAAGGATACATCGTCCAGCGCCGTGACATCCTTAAAGCGCTTGGTGATGTTCTGCAAGGCCACGTCGCTCATGCGGTCACCTCCCGGACGATCGCCTTCTCTGTCTTGGGGTCGAAGAAACGGACCATCGCCGGGTCGAGCGCAAAGCGCACCGGCGTGCCGATGGAGTAGTGCGTCTCGCGGCCCGCGCGGGCATGGACGATCTCGTGGTCGCCAATCTCCAGGTGCAGCATGGTATACCCACCCAGCAGGTCGGTGGCATAGACGGTGGCGGGCAGCCCTTCGCTGTTGACGGCAGCCGCTTCGGGGCGGAAGCCGAGGATCACCTCGCCTTCGCCATCCAGCGCCCTGTCCAGCGCGGGGACCCAGTCGCCCGGCACCTGGTAGGTCATGTTCTCGCGCACGCGCACCGTGCCGCCGGCATAGTGCCCTGTGAGCAGGTTCATGCCGGGGCTGCCGATAAAACGCGCCACGAACAGGTTGGCCGGGTCGTGATAGACCTGGGCCGGCGTCCCGACCTGCTGCACCACTGCGTCGGACATGACCACGATGCGGTCGCCCATAGCCATGGCCTCGATCTGGTCGTGGGTGACGTAGACGCTGGTGGCGTGCTGTTCGATATGCAGCCGCTTGATCTCGGCGCGCATCGTCTCGCGGAACTCGGCATCCAGCGCGCCGAGCGGCTCGTCCATCAGGAAGGCCGCTGGCCGGCGCACCAGGGCGCGGGCCAGGGCCACGCGCTGGCGGTCGCCGCCGCTGAGAGAGCCGGGCTTGGCTTCCAGCACGTGCCCGATCTCCAGCAGGCGGGCGACTTCGGCCACGCGCTGGCGGATTGTCTCCCTGGATTCGCCCTGCGCTTGCAGCGGAAAGGCGATGTTCTGGCGGACGCTCATGTGCGAGTAGAGCGCGAAGAACTGAAAGACGAAAGCGATGTCGCGCTCGCTGGGGTGCGCCCAGGTCACGTCGCGGTTATTGAGCAGGATGCGCCCGCCGGTGACCGCCTCCAGGCCGGAGATCATGCGCAGCGTGGTCGTCTTGCCACAGCCCGACGGGCCGAGCAGCACGACGAACTCGCCGTCGTGGATGGTCAGGTCTATCGGCTTGACGGCGTGCAGGTCGCCGAATTTCTTCTCTACTCTCTGCAGTTCAATAGTTGCCATGCTCGTATCCGGTCATGTAGGTGACCCTACGGGTCCGATCGCCGATTCACCGATGCACCGCTAGTCATCCCGATCATCCCTGGCGGATCGCGCCAAAGGTGACGCCGCGCAGCAGGTACTTGCGCAGTGCGAACGTCACAATCACGACCGGGATCAGGAAAAACAGCGAGCCAGCCGCAATCGCCGCCCATTCGACCAGCCCCGAGCCGACCATAGACGGGATGTGCGGCGGGGCTGTGCGCGCCTTGTCGGCGGTGAGCATCAGGGCAAAAGCGTACTCATTCCAGGCGAAGATGAAGCAGAAGACCGTCGTCGCCGCGATGCCCGTCACTGCTTCCGGGATCACAATGCGGATGAAGGCTTGCAGCCGCGTATAGCCGTCCACCAGCGCCGCTTCCTCGTACTCTTTGGGGATCTCGTCTATGAACCCCTTGAGCAGCCAGACCGAGAACGACAGGTTGAACGCCGTGTAGAGGGCGATCAGGCCGCCGTGCGTGTCGTACCAGCCCAGCTCGCGATACATCAGGAAGATCGGAATCGTGACCACCACCGGGGGCAGCATGCGCGTGCTTAAGATGAAAAACAGCAGGTCTCCCTTGCCCGGCACGCGGAAGCGGCTGAAGGCATAGGCTGACAGCAGGCCCAGCGTCACCGACAGCACTGTGGAGATGCTGGCGATGATCAGCGAGTTGCGCAGGCGCTTGACGTAGTCGCTCTGGCCGAGGATCGCCTGCCCGCTTTTGAGCATCACCCGGTCCGCCCAGTTCAGGTCTTCCCGCAGCTCATACTCGGCCTTTTGCGCGTCGGTCATCTGGCGGCGCCGGGTCAGCAGGGTGATAACCCCTTCCATCGTCGGGTCAAAGGCCACTTTGGGCGGCGACGCGACGGCATCGGGGTACGACTTGAAGGCGGTCATCGCCATCCAGATCACGGGGATGAGCGTCAGCGCGGCCAGCATCGCCACCACGCTGGCCCGAATAGCCTGCAAGGATTGCCAGGTGGGGTGCACCTTGTCCACGCGGGCTGAATAGGTGACCGGCGCGCGCGGGCCGCCCGCCGCCGCGACCTCGGGCGTCGTCTCGCGCGCTGCCTCCGGCACAAAGCGCCGGGCGAAAGTCAGCAGCGCCAGGATAATGGCTGCGCTGAGAGCGATCGAGATGAGAACGCCCAGCATGGGCCGATCGAGAAGATCGGCGATGGGCTTGAAAGCCACCAGCAGCA
Organism: Anaerolineae bacterium; assembly: GCA_023382715.1. Taxonomy (GTDB): domain Bacteria; phylum Chloroflexota; class Anaerolineae; order Aggregatilineales; family Aggregatilineaceae; genus UBA2029. The sequence continues at coordinate 111,599 of JAHDWP010000003.1, read as the reverse complement.
GCATGAACAGGGCACCGCTGATCACCCCCCCGCCGGCCCCGACCACAATGCCGAGCAGCGCAGGATAGCCCTTGTGACGAAAGATCACCGGCCCGGTTGTCGCGCCCACCAGCACCCAGAAGAGGAAGAAGTAGACAATCCAGAAGTCTGGCAGCGGAATGTCAAGCCCAAACATGCCTAGCCCTCCCTCGCCCGGTTGAGCGCGCGGATGTACAGGTTGCTGACGGCGATGATGATGATGAGCACGATGTACGCCAGCGCGCTGGACTCCCCGGTTTTGAACTTGCCCAGGAACGCCTCGCTATACAGCCGCACCGCCACCGTTTCCGTTGTGTCCCCCGGCCCGCCGCCGGTCAGGCCCATCACCAGGTCGAACGCCTTGAACGCCTCGATTGTGCGGAAGAGCACCGCGATGAGCAGCAGCGGCATCACCTGGGGCAGCGTGATTCTGCGGAACTGGAACCAGGCGCTGGCCCGATCAATGGCCGCCGCCTCGTAGAGATAATTGGGGATGGCGCTCAGGCCCGACAGGCACAGCAGCATCACGAACGGACTCCACATCCACACGTCTACGATGACGATGGACCACAGGCCAAGCGTGGGATCGGAGAGCCACTGGTCGCCCCCGCGCGGGTTGAGATAGATCAGATAATTGAAGAAGCCTTTGGAAGGGTCGAAGATCAGCTTCCAGAACAACCCTACCACGACCGGAGAGAGCATCATCGGAATCAGGATCAGCGTCGTGATTAGCCCGCTCCCCCTGAATTTTTCACGCAAGAGCATCGCCAGCCCAAAGCCAATGACGATTTGCAGCCCCACCGACAGCGCGGCATAGCGGCCTGTGACCGTGAAGTTGTGCCAATAGCGGCTGCGCTCATTGGTCAGAATCTTCTCGTAATTGTCCAGGGCTACCCATTTCGGCGGTTCGTTGGCGATCACCGAATAATCGTTGAAGCTGAGGTACAGGCTGTAAAACAGGGGGAAGATATTCATGACGATCAGCAAGAGCAGCGTCGGCCAGATGAAGAGGTGAGCGATTGTCTTGTCGCTCATCTGGCGGCGGCTATGCCGAGTCATCTGCTGCGGGCCAGTGGGTATGGCTTGAGCATTGGGGGTCATGCGCGCACCTTCGTACCTTGCTGGAAAGGTGGAGGAGGCCGGCGTGTGCCCGCCTCCTCACCTGCAGGCCAACAGAACCAGACTAGCCGTCAATTACCCCGGCAGCCGCGAGAATCTCGTGTTGTTCGACCGCCATGCCATCCAGGGCTTCTTTGGCCGTCCCGACATTGCCCACCACATAACCGTTGATATAGCGCTGAGCCGGCTCGAGCAGCTCGCCATAGACCGGGATGTTCCAGAAGTCTTTGACGAAGGTCATCGAATCGGCGAAGGCCCGGTTGTAGGGGGTATTGTTGAGGAATTCCTCGGACTCCAGCACACCGATGTTGCAGGTGTAGCCGCCGACATCGGCCCACTGCTGCTGCACTTCATCCGAAGCGAACCACTTGATGAAGTCCAGCGAGGCCTGCTTGCGCTCGTTGCTGACGTAGTTGAGCACGCTCATGCCCTGGCCACCCAGCGCCGTATAGCGGTCACCGTAGGGGCCGGCAGGCCCGGCGAAGAAGCCGGTCACGCCCGCATAGGGGTTCTTCTCGGCGTTGAGCAGGTCTGGCAGGAAGGCGAAGTAGTTCATGATCATGGTCGCCTGACCGTTGACGAACACGGAGTTCATCTCGGTGTAGAAGGCGTTGTTGGTGCCAGGCGGGGCGAACTGGTAGAGGCCCTTGTAGAACTCCAGCGCCTCGACGGCCTTCTCCGAGTTGACGACGCCGAGCACCTGGTTGTTCTCGTCCTGCCAGTCCACACCCCAACTGAACATGACGTTCTCGTAGCCCATGATCATGCCGTCGTAGTCCTTCTGCGTGTAGACGCCCACACCGTAGACATTCTCGTCTGGGCGATAGAAGAACTCGGCGATGTCACGCAGCTCGGCCCAGGTTTCGGGCACAGCCAGGGGATAACCGTACTCGGCCTCGAAGGCTGCCATCTCTTCGGGATTTTCCAGGCGATCCTTACGATAGGCCCAGCCCACCGCGTCACCCTCGGTTGGGTAAGCCCAGTAGCGACCCGAATTCGCCGGGAACTCCCCGTAGTACTTGAGCGTGGCCGCGGTCACGGTATCCACGAGGTCGTTCTCGACCATGAAATCGGTCAGCTCCATGTAGTGGCCCTGCTCGGCACCCTGGCCGAGCCACTGGCTGTCGCCCACCACCATGTCGTAGGCGTCACCCTTGGCGGCCCACTCGGCAGACATGCGATCATAGAAGCTGCCCCATGGTTCCTGGATGACGGTGATCTTGATGCCAGTCTCGGCTTCGTAGCGGTTGCCGATCTCCTGCAGGTAGTCGGCAGGCGGCCACTGTGCCCAGAAGATAACCAGTTCGGTGACCTGCTGCGTCTTGGGGGCTGCCGTCGCGCCGCCAACTCCCAAAGCCAGGCTCAGGACCAGGACGATCAGCAGCAGGAAGCTACCTGTTTTCTTCATCATGTGCGCAATCCTCCTGAAAATCTCTTGCTGCGAGTGCTAGCGACCAACGTTGGCACGAACTCGTTCAGATATGTGGCCGTTCCCGATAGATCATCCCTTGCCAAGTCTCCTCCTTTCTGTGCTCAGGAATACAGACCTGATCAGCCTTGCTAGAGATAGTTCTGTGGATGATAACGGCCTGGCTCCAGCACAATCGCCTGGAGCAGCGTGGCCACCCCGCCCATCGCGCACGCATCGAAGCCATGCTGGGCCAACAGAATCTCCGTCGCCTCGGCGTTCCAGCGGAGCGCGCGCCAGCCGACTTCGGCGCGCACGGTGGGCAGCAGCCATTGACCCGCCAGGCTCAGGATGCCCCCTAAGACCACCAGATCGGGGTTGAAGGCGTTGATCAGCGAGGCGATGCCAATGCCCAGGTTGCGCCCCGCTGCTTCAAGGACGGACAGGGCGACCGCGTCCTGTTGCACAGCCGCCTGGACAATGAGCGGGATGGAGAGGTTGTTCAGATCGCCGCCGGCCAGGGCTTCCAGCACGCTGGACCGCCCCGCGGAGATGGCCTGCCGCGTCAGCCGGATCACCGCCGACTGGCTGACCAGTGTCTCCCAGCAGCCGCGGTTGCCACAGTTGCACAGCGCGCCATCGGGGTCAATGGTCATGTGGCCGAACTCGCTGGCGAAGCCGGTGGTGCCGCGCACAAGCTGGCCGTTGCGCACCACCGCCCCGCCCACGCCCACGCCCGCGCTGATATAGAGCACCTCGTTGTAGCCCTTCGCCGCGCCGAACAGCGTTTCGCCCAGGGCGGCCATGTTGGCTTCGTTGTCCACAAACACCGGCACGCCGCCAAACTCGGCGCTCACGATGTCGCGCAGAGGGACATCGCGCCATTGCAGGTTGGGCGCGAAGAGCAGGGTGCCCGTCGCCTGTTCGATCAACCCCGGCACGCCAACGGCCACGCCCAGCAGCCCCCCACTGCCGGGGCAGCGGGTGGCCCCGATGTCCACTGCCTGACGCAAAAGGGTCAGGACGTGATGCATAATCTCGTCCCGACCCTGGATGCCGGCTGTGTTTTCCTTCACGCGCCAGACCACTTCGCCCCCGAAGTTGGCGCAGAGCACGGAGATGAAGTCCACGCCCAGCTCGCAGCTCACAATGTATCCGGCGCGCGGGTTCAGCCCCAGCATCATCGAGGGACGCCCCACGCCGGTGAAGCTCAGGCCGGTCTCGTGGACGAAGCTCATGTCAATCAGTTCTTGAACCAGGCTGGAGACAGTGGATTTGTTGAGGCCGGTCACTTCCGCCAGCGAGGCGCGCGAGAGCGAAGTGTGCTCCAGCAAACGCCTCATGATCACCGAGAGGTTGATTTCGCGGACGAGCGTCTGGTCACCTGTCCGCAGGCGCGCGTGATTCGACATAAGGCTGCGGTCTCAAAAGAACTATCTCGACAAAAGGTGCTTTTTGCGCGAGCGGAACGCCGGTCACGTCGTGATCAGCGGCGACCAGGCCCCCGCATTGGCTGGCCCTCTCTTTGTTTGTTGTGCCAACCAACTAATTCTATTATCAGTCTAGTTCTGACAAAAGTCAAGAAGTTTGCAGAGCGCGTGCCGAGGTTGACAGCGCCTCGCCGGGCGCCGGGTAGTGGCCTCATCCCCAGCCTCGCTACGCGCCGAGCGGGGGGAGGTCAAGGGGGGCGCAGCCGGGCAGTACCCCACTCTGACAGGTTTTGCACGCACCCAATTTGCCGATCAGAGGAGCATTCCAGCTTGGGGGCAGAATTTAATCCGTCAGGGGCGGATAGATACCGGGCCGCGAGAAGATGGCATCAGACTTGACGCATTTTCCCAAGCTTTAGAAACTCGTCCCAGAGTTGGAATGCACCCCCATGCACCCGACTTGCTTGACAGCCGCCTGATTTCTGGTGTATTTTTGAGTTAGTAATGGTTTCTAACTATCTGTTCGCGCCCTATCGCACGCCTGCGCAGCCCAGCCGCGCCTACTCCCCAGGAGGTGAACCCCTGCCCTTGAACGTCTCGCCAACCAACTCGTAGCGCAAACCGTTTTGCCAGTGGATTTTTTAGGAGAGAAGTTGACATGAAGCGAGTGATCATTCTCACCCTGATCGTGCTGCTGGCCGGTGTCGTCGCGCTGCCTGCCGGCTTCGCGCACCCGGTCGAAGCGCGCCAGACCACAGTCCTCGAGATCTACATCACCGGCCTCACCGAAGACACGATGAACTGGTTCAACGACACGCTGTTCCCCGCCTTTGAGGCCGAGCACCCCGGCGTTGACGTGCAGATTCTGACCGGCGGCTGGGGCGATTTCGACGTCACGGTGGCCGGCTGGATCACCACCGGTGACGGCCCGGACATCATCTATCTCGGCTCGGAATATGCCGCCACCTTCGGCGACCTGCTCATGAACCTGGATGAGCAGTTCCAGGGCTGGGAAGACTGGGCGCAGTACCTGCCCGCCGCCATTGACACCGTGACCTACGACGGCCACATCCGCGGCCTGCCGCTGCTGATGAGTCCGCGCCCGATCTTCTACCGCGCCGATCTGATGGCCGACCCCGAAGCGGGTGCGCCGCTCACCTTCGCCGACGCGCTGGAGTTCATGCGGGCCAACACCGTCCTCGAAGGCGGCGCGGCCAAGCAGTGGGCGTTCATGGACATCGGCAATGACCTGTTCGATGCGCAAGAGTTCATCGGTTACATCTGGTCGGCAGGCGGCACGCTGTACTATGAAGACGGCACCAGCGCCTTCGACAGCCCGGAGACCGCTGAGGCGATGCAGTACATGTACGACCGCCGCCGCGTGATGCGCCCCACCGAAGACACTGCCGGCCTGCCACCGATCGAAGGCACCGCCCTCGGTTCGGGCATGGTCATCAGCGGCATCTTCCCCATGTGGGCCATGCCGGCTACCAGCGACCCGCTGTGGAACGATGTGTTGATCGCCCCCTATCCGGCTGGCCCGAACGGCTCGCCCCTGATCCAGGTCTTCATTGACTGGCTCGCGGTGCCGGCCTACGTTCAGGACCCGACGCTGGCGGTCGAGTTCCTCAAGTTCCTCGGCAGCCAGGACAACGCGATCGCGCTCAAGGACGTGGCGGGCTTCACACCCGTGCGCCAGGACGCCTGGGACCAGATCAAGGCGGCGGATCCGGTTTGGGCCAAGCTGCTCGACATCACGGTCGAGTACGGTCGTGCCTTCTCTGACATCCGCGCCAGCGCCGAGCTGCGCCCGCTCATCTTCGAGCAGATGACGCTGTACCTCACTGACCAGCAGAGCCTCGAAGACACGCAGCAGATGATGAAGGAAGAGTACGACGCCATCCTCGAGGACAACGGCTATCTCGATTAGCCGGAAGTGACTAGACTAGCGTCAAGGGGAGAGCGGCAACGTTCTCCCCTCCGGTATCTGCCAGAGCGCGAGCGCCGTCACCTGTTTTCGGGCACCTTGAGAGACCCTTTGAGAGATTGTCTCCCCTCGCCCCAAACCCCTCTTCCACAAGGGGAGAAGGGTCGGGGATGGGGGATCAGGGCGGGCGCGCGGCTTTTCAAGCGGTCTCTGAGGCGCGGCTCGCACCCTGCGGCAACCTCACCCATTGAGCGCTGACCACGGTTCACTTAGAACTATTTGCAAGCGAGCGGACGATGGCATCAGACGCACGGCTCTATAACCTTCAGTGGTCGGTCTATACGATTATTTTTATTGTCGCTTCCAGCGTGACGCTGGGCCTGCTGGCACGTTTTACTGCGCGGCTGTTCCGGCTGTCCGCCAGCGAGCAGCGCAAAATCTTCTGGGGGTTCACCTTCGCCGGCCCGTGGATCGTCGGGTTCATCATCTTTGTGCTCGGCCCCGCGCTGGCGTCGCTCTATTACAGTTTTACGGACTACACGCTCGGCAAAAGCATCAAATGGGCTGGGTTGGACAACTACCGCACGCTGCTGCTGTCCGAGGGGCGGCAGGGCCGCATGTTCAACACCTCGATGCTCAACTCGTTCTACTATGCGCTGCTGGGCGTGCCGCTGCAGATCGCGGCGGCGCTGGGCATGGCGCTGCTGCTCAACCGCGAGATCCCCGGCATCCGCGTCTTCCGCATGATCTTCTACATGCCGGTAATTCTGGCCGGCGGCCCCGCGATTTTGCTGGCGTGGCGCTACATGCTCGCCTCTAACGGCGGCTTTGTCAACGAGGCGTCGCGCCAGATCGCCAACATTTTTTCCGGCTTTGACTATCTTTACCGGCTGTGGATTTACCTGATGGAAGCCTTCAACGGGTTCTATATCGGCGTGATGCGCGGCGATGCCCTCGGCCCGTTGAAGTACACCATCCCCGCTGTGCTGGCCGCGCTGCTGCTGCTCGTGCTGGCGCGCGGCGAATGGTCCGAAAGCAAGCGCGTGCTGGCCTGGCGCAGCGCGCAGATTCTCGGAATTGCCGTGATGTTTCGGCTGATGTCCAAGGGGTTGGTGGCCCAGCCGATTGACCCTTCATGGATCTACGGGGTAGGGATCGCGGCGCTGGTGGGAATGCTGACGCTCAATTTTGCGTCAGTGCGCCAGCGCGCGGCGGCCCATGTGCTGATCCTGGGCGCGCTGGCGGTTGTGGGCGTCTTCGCGCTGAAACACGCCGGCTTCGCGCTCGGCGCTGGCGAAACCTGGCGCTACCTGATCCCGCTGCTGCTGGTGGTGGCGCCGCTGGTGATCTCGCTGGTGGGGCCGCGCACGCCGCAGACCGCCCGTCGGCTGTGGGGCGCTGCGGGCGTGTTGAGCGCGATTCTCTTGGTGCGGCTGGCCTGGGGGCAGTTCGGCGACGGGCGGCTCGAAGTCCTGACCCGTTACCTGACCCTGGGCAGCACGATTGAGCGCCCCGCTGACCTCGACTATCTGCAAAAGACCTATCCGACCTGGCTGCTGTCGGCGCTGTGGTTCTACGGCGCAGCTATCGCGGTGCTGCTCGGCGCGGCCCTGCTCGGCGAGCGCCACCCGCGCGCCCGGCGCCGTCTGTTGCGCGGCGGACTGCTGGTCTTCGCGCTGCTCGCGGTCAGCTCATTTTCTGACGGGCGGCGCTATTTCCAGGCGTTTCTGGATATTGCCGAGGCGACGGGCAAGCCGAACTATCACTTCGCGCTGTTCCACGATTCGCTGCGCCTGTTCCCGGACCGGACGCGCGTCCCGCTGTGGATGAACAGCGAGCTGTGGTCCAAGCCGTCGCTGATCCTGATCACGATGTGGAGTTCGGGCACGGGGATGCTGATCTTCCTCGCGGCGCTGAAGAACGTCCCGCAGTCGCTCTACGAGGCAGCCGAGGTTGACGGAGCCAACATCATCCAGCGCTTCTTCAAGATCACGCTGCCGATGATCTCGCCCGCGATGTTCTACAACATCGTCATCGGCGTGATCGCCGCGCTTCAGACCTTCGAGACGGTCTACATCCTGCAGACGCCGCTCACCCGCGACAGCCTGTCGTCCGCTGCCTTCCTGCTTTATGCGCGCACTTTCCAGGAGCTGCGCATCGGCGAGGGCGCGGCCATGTCGTGGATTCTGGTCGTCATTATCCTGACCCTGACCGTGCTGCAGTTCCGCTTCAGCCGCAGTTGGGTGCACTATGAGGCGTAGGCTCATGGCAACACAAACTGCCCGCCACTCCACTTCTCTGCCCATCAGCGTCAGCGCGCGCCGCCTGGTGCGCCACGGTCTGCAACGTCTGAACCTGATCGTCGTTTATGCGCTGCTGTTGTCAGGCTCGGCTTTCTTTCTCTTCCCGCTGGTGTGGATGGTCGGCACCTCGCTCAAGACGGTGGAAGAGGTGGGGCGATCTCAGTTGCACCTGTTGCCGGAGACGCCGCAGTGGGAAAACTACGACAAGCTGTTCCACGAGGAAGCGTTCTTCCGTGCCTATACCAACAGCATCTTCATCGTGACCCTGGTGCTGATCGGCACCGTGATCTCGGTCTCGCTGGTGGCCTTCTCGTTCAGCCGGCTGGAGTGGAAGGGCCGCGACGTCGTCTTCGCACTGATGATGAGCACGCTGATGCTGCCCTATCAGGCGACGCTCGTCCCGCAGTATGTCATGTTCCACAAGATCGGCTGGATCCGCACCTTCAACCCGATCACCCTGCCGGGTTTCTTCGCGGGCGGCGCGGCGCTGATCTTTCTGCTGCGGCAATTCATGCTGAGCCTGCCCAGGGAGCTTGACGAAGCCGCGATGATTGACGGGGCGAATCCGCTGCAGGTGTGGTGGTACGTCATCATGCCGCTCTCGCGGCCAGCGGTGGCCACGATCTCCGTCTTCCTCTTCGTCGGGCAGTGGAACAACCTGATGATGCCGCTGATCTACCTGCAGAAGCCGGCGCTGTACACCATGCCGGTCTACGTGGCGCAGAAGCTGAATTTGCAGGAGGTGCCGCTGCCCTGGCAGGACGTGATGGCGGCCAGCGTGACGTTTGTCATTCCGGTGCTGATCGTGTTCCTGTTCACCCAGCGCTACTTTATCAAGGGCATCAGCACAACCGGTATCAAAGGATAGCGAGACGATGCAGCAGTTGATGCACAGCTTTGAGGGGCGCGCGGCGCCGCGCGACGTGCTGGCTGCGGTAGAACAGGGCGCGATCAGTTCCTTCTGCCTGTTTCGCCACTGGAACTTCGAGCGCCCCGCCCAATTGCGCGAGCTGACCGAGTCGATCTATCACGCGGCGCAGCAGGGCGGGCAGCTGCCCCCGCTGCTGGGGATTGACCAGGAAGGCGGGCAGTTGATCGCGATTGATGCTGGGGCGACCGAGCTGCCGGGCAACATGGCGCTGGGCGCCACGCGCTCGCCGGAGCTGGCGGAGCAGGCGGGGCGCGTGTTGGGGCGCGAGCTGCTGGCGCTGGGCGTCAATATGAATTTTGCGCCCTCTGTTGACGTCAACCTCAGCTCAGTCAGCCAGGCCGTCGGCGTGCGCTCGTTCGGCGCCGACCCGGCGCTGGTGGCCGAGCTAGGCGCTGCGATGATCCGCGGGATGCAGGCCGAGGGCATCTTCGCTTCGGCCAAGCACTTCCCCGGTCACGGCGGGACCGAGAGCGACACGCACCACATCGCCGCGGTGGTATCGCACGGCCTGGAGCGGATGAATGCGGTGGAACTGGTGCCGTTTCGCGCGGCGATGGCGGCGGGCGTGGCGGCGATCATGACGACGCACGTCATCTTCTCGGCCCTGGACGCTGAGCGTCCGGCGACCGTATCGCCCGCGATTCTCGACGGCTTTCTGCGGCGGGAGATGGGCTACGAGGGCCTGATCATCACCGACGCGATGGATATGTATCCTGTCGCGCGCCTGGGCGCCGAGCGCAGCGTCCGTATGGCGCTGGAGGCCGGGGCGGACCTTGTCCTGCTGGCTCATCTGCCCGATCAGCTTGCGCTTAACCAGTGCGTGGGCCACTGCGCTCGCCCTGCCGCCCTGCATCGCATTGAGCGCCTGCGCGCCGCCGCCCCGCGGGCGCTGCCTTCGCTGGATGTGGTCGGCTCGGCTGAGCACCAGCAGATCGCGCAGACAATTGCCGACCGGTCCATCACCCTCGTTCGCGGCGGGGCCAACCTGCCGCTGCGGCCCGCGCCAGAGCAGACCATCGCCGTGATCACGCCCGAAGCGCACGATCTGACGCCTGCGGATACCTCGTCCAGCGTGCGCATTGCCCTGGCAGAGGCGCTCCGCAAGCGACACCCGCGCACTCAGTTGTTTGAGCTGCCCCATCACGTATCTGACGAAGCCCTGCGTGCCATCTTGCAGGCGACAGCCGGGGCAGATATTGTCGTGGTCGGCACGCTGGCCGCCAACCAGGACGCGCGGCAGGCGGAGCTGGTGCAGGCGCTGCACGCGCGCGGTCAGCGGCTGATCGTGGTGGCGCTGCGCACCCCCTATGATCTGAGCGCCTTCCCGATGATTGATACGTATCTCTGCGCCTATGGCATCCGCCCGGTGACGACCGAAGCCGTCGCGCGCGTGCTCTTTGGCGAGATCGAAGCAAGGGGCGTGCTGCCCTGCTCGCTGGAAGCCGTCTAGCGCCTGGCGGGCATGGCAGATACGTGTACGATGAGCGGGGCATTCCCGCTCATTTTGCAATGGAGTGGGCGAGATGGAACGAGGGGTCGGCTTTCTCATGCTCGCGGCGCTGCTGCTGCCGCTGCTTTCGGCGCATGCTCAGGACGCCGCGCCGGCGCGAAGCTGGTGTGTCTCGGCGTGGTATCCTTCGGCTGAGCATCTCGGCGGCTATCGGTCGCTGATGGATCATCTTGACATCGTGGACGAAGTTAACCCGTTCTGGTACGCGGCCAACGCCGACGGATCGCTGTCACCGATGAACGGCGCCGAAGACGCCGGGCAGCTCGCGGCGTGGCGCGAGGCGGGCCTGCTGGTGCTGCCCGCCATCGCGCATGCCTCACCGTTCGCCATCAGCGACCCCAAGACGCGCGCGCAGCATCTCGCGGCGCTGCTCAGCCTGGTCCAGCGGATGGATTACGCCGGGCTTGATCTCGACTACGAAGGTTTCCCGCTCTCGACGCGCGACGCCTTCTCCGAGTTTGTGGAGACGCTGGCAGCGCGGTTGCACGCCGATGGGCGCCTGCTCTCGGTGACGGTGCATCCCAAGACGAGCGATCAGGCCGGGTGGGAGGCGGCTGCGGCCCAGGACTGGCCGCGCCTGGCTGCCGCAGCAGATATTTTCCGCATTATGACGTATGATTACACCAGCCGCGCCAGCCGCGAGCCAGGCCCGATCGGGCCGCCCGCCTGGGCTGGGGAAGTGCTGGCCTATGCCGCTGCTGTGACCGATCTGGGCAAAGTGCGGCTGGGGCTGCATTTCTACGGCTATCACTGGCAGCGCCGCCGCGCCAGCGTGATAACCTGGGAGAGCGCGCAGCGCGCTGCCGACTCGTTCCATCTCGCGTTTGAGCGCGACCCTGCCGACATGGAAGCCCGCCTCGAGATTGATGTGCGCGGCCTGCCCAAACAGACGATCGTCGTGGCAGATGCCGTCGGGTTGGCTTTCAAGCTGGAGCTGTTGCTGGCGGCCTATCCGGATCTCGGCGGGGTCGCCATCTGGGGGCTGGGGGGCGAGGACCCGGCCATCTGGGATGTACTGCGTGAGGTCCGTCTCGATAAGTGTGATCTATGAGAGCGCATAACACAGCCAACAAAGCGACTCACAGCCAGTTGCGCGCCCACAACCGGCGGTTGCTCCTGCGGGCGATCTATGACGGCGTGGCGGATAATCGCGCTGCGCTGGCGCAGGAAACGCAGTTGGCCAAGCCCACCGTCTCCGAGGTGATCGGCGAGCTGATTGACGAAGGGCTGCTGGTCGAAGAAGGGCACGGCCAGTCCACCAGGGGCGGCGGCAAACGCCCGCGCCTGCTCAGATTCGTCCCGACCGCGCGTCACGCCATCGGCGTCTACGTCAACGATCAGTACATCTCCGGCGCGCTGGCCTACCTCGACGGGCGCGTCGTGGCGCAGCACTACACCGAGCTTAATGGCGCGCGCCGTCAGGATGCGGTGTTGCTGGTGGCGGAGACGATCAACGGCCTGCTTGCCCAGCTCGACGCGCCGCTGCTGTGCATTGGGATCGGCATCCCCGGCGTGGTTGACGCCGCGCGTGGCCGGGTGATTTACACGCCGCACCTCGGGTGGAACGGGATGCCGTTGGGGGAATGGCTGGGGCGCACTTTCGAGCGCCCGGTCTACCTGGCCAACAGCACGGCGCTGGTGGCGATGGCCCAGTTCGTCTACGGGCTGGCCGGCGCCGTGCGCAGCTTCGCCACCGTGCGCGTCGGCACAGGTGTGGGAGTCGGGCTGGTCATTGATGGCGCGATCTATCACGGCGGGGGCGAGATCGGCGCCCTGAGGATCACGTCGCTCGACGCCAGATCGGCCACTTATCACGATATAGGGCCGCTCGAAACTTTCCTGGGCTGGCCATACGTGCGCCAGCGCGCCGAACAATTGCGGGCCGAGCACTCGGCGAGCACGCTGCCCGGCCCCGACGATCCGCTGACTTATCTGCATCTGCGCCAGGCCATCGCCAACGGCGACCCCGCAGCGCTGATCCTGCAAGACGAGTTAAGCCGGCATCTGGCGCAGATCTTCGCGTGGATCATCGCGCTGCTCGCGCCGGACCACATCAGTCTCGCCGGGCCGATCGCCGAGATGGGCGAGCCGCTGCTGGTGGCCACCATCGCGCGCGTGCGCGATCTGGTCCAAACCGAGCTGACGACGAGTTTCTCGGTGAGCGAGGCGTCGAGCCTGGTGACGGTGGGCGCCATCGCGCACGCGCTGCACCTGGAGTTGGGGCTGGTATGAGCGGACGGCTAGGGATTATCACCAACAATCAGCATCAGGTCTTCCAGCGTAACGTGATCGAGGGCATTCGCCAGGAGGCGCACGAGCGCGGTTATGAGCTGGTGATCGCCTCATACGCGGAAGACGAGGCGCATCCCCAGCCGATCACGCTCGATTACCGCGCGCTGGATGGCGTATGCGTCATCGCCAACGCCGCGCCGCCCGATCTGCTGCGCGCCATCCTTGAGGCAAACAAGCCACTGTCGCTCGTCAGCCACTACGTGCCCGATCTGCCTGCGCCCGCCGTGATGGTTGACAACGACCAGGGCATTGCGGAACTGATGCGGCACCTGGTGGTGGACTGCGGACGGCGGCGGCCCGTGTTCATCCGCGGCGTGCCCGGCCAGTGGGACAGCAGCAAGCGCGAAGCTGCCTTCGACCGCGAGATACTACGTTACAACCTGACGGTGCCAGCAGAGCTCCGGGTGCAGGGCGATTTCTCAGTGACCACGGCCACTGAGTCCATGAAGCGCTTGATCGCGCAGAAGGTGCCGTTTGACGCGGTGCTGGCGACCGATTATCTGATGGGGATCGCCGCCGCTGAGACGTTGCGCGATGCCGGGTATGCCGTGCCGGGTGATGTCTCGGTGGTGGGGTTTGGCGACGCGCCAGAGGCCAAGGCGGCGGGCCTGACCACGGTCGCGGCGAATGTGGTGGAGCAGGGGCAACGCGCGGCACGCCAGTTGATCACGCAGATTATCGGCCTGAACATCCGCGGCATGACGGTGCTCAGCGTGCGCCCGATCGTGCGCAAGACTTCGCTGCCCCGCTCGGCTGCGCGCGCTGCCAGGGCAGGCCGTTCCAGGGCGAGAACAGATTAAAAGCCGCTTGCAAGGGCGGGGACCCGGCCTGGGATGCAGAATTCGGGAACCGCCGAGGCGCAGAGGACACAGAGAAGACCGTATCAGGTGTTTTCCTCTGCGCTCTCTGCGCCTCGGCGGTGATCCCCTGCTCCGGCGTCCGGCGTCGGGTGGGCGCTGCGCTGCTGCGCCTGGTTGATCTCACCCCCGCTCGGCGCTGGCACGGGCGGTGGCCGGGATGATGGGCTGAGGCAACAGGGCTGCGCTCAGTCCTGGCTGCTATACCTGACCGGCAATGTCGAGATATCTCCTTCGATGGACCGATCAGAGGCTTCTACCCAGGCTTCGAGTTTATGCTCTACCTGTACCCACTGCCAGGAACAGGCAGATGACTTCCGCTAAGACGGCGAGTCCGAAAGCTATGGCACCAAACCCCAAGAAAGTGCCCAAGAATGTGCCAAACTTGAATTCAGTTTCCCCGAGCAACGTCTCGGTGTGGCCACATCATAAGCTACAAAAAGCCCGCCAACCAGGACCAAAATCGCGAGAACGATAAGCAAAGAATAGTACGTCGTTAAGAGGGGAAAACGGTTCATGAGCCTGCTTCTTGTTGATGGTGGTCCCAAGCAAATGAACATAGTGTTAAGCCCGCACTATAACACTAGGCGAACTTGAGATAGTGGGGGGCCTCCGGTTGCGGTTAGGCAGTGGGGGAGCGTTGTCTGCTGCGGGTCGCACGGCCAGAGACTTCCGAAGTTTTCGAAAACTTCGGAAGTCTGTTTTTGTACACGCCCCTGCCGCGCACTCCCTCGCAAATCCCGTTTGGCACGCGCCTTCGCCCGCAGTATGATTACCGCGCGCTCGCTGCTGCTCCCGCAACTACTCCCCGCCGACAGCGCAGTTGGACTCAGAATGCGGGCGCGGGAACAGGAACACCACCATGAACGACTCCATCTGGCGCAAAATCATCGGCGACATCCGCACGCGCAAGGGCCGCACGGCGCTGGTGGCGGTCAGCATCTTCATCGGCGTGCTGGGCGTGGTCACGCTGATCACCGCCGGCGATCTGCTCGTCAAGCAGCTCACTGCCGACATCCGCCCGGACGAGCTGCCCATGCTGATCAATTTCGTCGTCATCCCCGGCGATGTGCCCGCCGACCTGGACGACGCGGCCACCCTGGAGATGTTGGGCGAGCTGCCCGGCGTGACGGTGGTCGAGGGCCAAGCGAATTACCCCGTGTTCTGGAAGCAGCCGGACGAGACGCGCTTCCGCGAGGCGCGCGTGCAAGCCTATACCCAGCCGTTCGGCGCCATCCGGTTGGGACCGCCGCGCCTGGCCGAAGGGCGCTGGCCGCGCGAAGGGCAGCGCGAGCTGATGGTCGAGGTGCGCCTGGCCGATGACTTCGACCTGAGCGTGGGCGACACCCTGGACGTGCGCATCCTCAGCGATGTCGAGAACCTGCCCACCGAGTCGTGGACAGTGAGCGGGCTGGTTTTCGACGCTTACAGCCAGCAAGCCAGCCAGCAGCTTTACGCCACCATTGACGACGCGCGGCGGATGGCCGGCATCGCCGGGATAAACTTCATCAGCGCCCGCTTCACCGACTACGCCACTGCCGAGCAATCTGTCGGAGCGTTCGGCGCGGCGATCACCGACCAGACGCCGTACATCACCTTCTTCCAGTTCGCCGAAGACCCCGCCCAGAACGGCGCCATCGAAGCCACCAAGCAGTACGCGGCAGTGCTGGCCGCGCTGGCCATTGTGGCCATGCTCGTATCGGGCTTTCTGGTCATCAACGTGATCAACAACATCGTGGTCGAGCAGAAGCGGCAGATTGGCGTGATGAAGTCGCTCGGCGCGCTGCGCCACGAGACCTTCATGATCTACGCGGGCATCGCGCTCATCTACGGCCTGCTGGGCATGGTGCCCGGCGTCATCCTGGGCATCCCGCTCGGCTACCAGATGGCGGTCATCATCGGCGACTTCGCCGGGACGCTGATCAACGAGTTCCAGGTCTCGCCGCCGGCGATTGCGCTCGGCGTCGTGCTGGGGCTGGGCGTGCCTATCGTCTCGGCGGCTCTGCCGGTCTACAGCGGCACGCGGGTGACCATCCTCGAAGCCATGACCGACCTGGGCATCTCCGGCGGCTACAAGGTGGGGCCGATCGCGCGCTTCATTCGCGCTCTGCCGCTGCCCGTGCAGATCAAGCAGTCGCTGAGCAACATCAACCAGAAGAAGGCGCGGCTGGCGCTGACCGTCGCCACGCTCGCCCTGGCAGTGACAGCGTTCATGGGCGTGTCGGCGGTTTTCGTGCGCGTCAACGAGGTGCTCAGCGACATCCTCGACACGTTCTCCTTTGAAGTGCAGGTGCAGCCCACGCAGAGTCAGCCCTATGAGGAGTTCAAGGCGCTGGTGCTGGATAACGTGCCGGCGGTTGAGAAGGTGTATCCGGGCACGGCGCTCTCGGTGCAGGTGGAAGGGTACGTCTCGCAGTTTACCAACACCAACCAGTTGATCCTCAGCGGCATGGACACAACCGCGCCCCTGATGACGTTCGATCTGATCGCCGGCGATGGTTGGGCGCAAGACCCGGACCGCGAGGGCATCGTGCTGACCAGCGAGGTCGCCAAACAGATCGGCAAGACGGTGGGCGACACGGTGCGGATCAGCAATGGCGGCAAGCACCTGGAGCCGGAGATCATCGGCATCGCCAATTTCCCGTTCGATATCGGCTTCATGGAGTGGCGCCAGCTCGCCCGTTTCGCCGGCTATGTGCACGGCGCGCCCAAGCCCAATACCTACTTCACCCAGGCGACCCTGCCGGGCTACGAGGGCGCGCTGGAAGGCGGCGCGGTGATCGCCTGGGGCGTCAATGAAGAGATCCTCACCCTGGTGGACTTCAAAAGGTTCCTCATGACCGTGCCGGAGCAGCCGGCGATGATCGTCAGCGAGGGGCTGGCCGGGCGCGCGGATCTGCAGGTGGGCGATACGCTGGCGGTGGACTTCGCCGGGCAGAGCGAGACATTCATTGTCGGCGCCATCTTCGCGCCCAAAGACGCGCTCATTGACCTGGCCGCTCAGCACGGGCTGGACGACCCGGAAGCGCTGCGCACTGCGGACATCGTGGGCCTGGCCTGGGAAGACCTGGCCCGCTATGAGGGCGACAGCCTGGAAGGCGAGCCGATCCCCAACGCTTTCGCCCTGGTCATGCGCGAGCGCAAGCTGAGCGCCCGCGCCGTAGACCGCGTGATCGAGGACGTGAACGAGGTGCTGGTCGAGCACGGAATCACTTCGTCGTTCACCAACCTGGTCGAGATCGCTGATATGGCGTCCAACGCCATCCTGAGCATCGGCATCATCCTCAACATAGCCTCGCTGGTCATGGCGGCGGTGGGGGCCATCGGCCTGCTGACTACGCTCTCGATCAGCGTCTTCGAGCGCCAGAAGGAGATCGGCGTCATGCGCTCGGTGGGCGCCGGATCGTGGCAGATCATCGTCCAGTTCCTGGTCGAAGGGTTGATCGTGGGCATCATCGCCTGGGTGATCGCCGCGCCGCTGAGCGTGCTGCTCGCTTATACCCTGACCAACCTGCTGCCCTTCGGCGAGTTCATCGAGTTCGCTTACCCCATGTGGATGTTCGCGGCGGGGCTGATCGGCATCCTGGTCATCGCCACCATCTCCAGCATCTGGCCGTCGGTGGCGGCGTCGCGCAAAACTGTGTCGGACATCCTGCGCTACCAGTGAGTGGTGCGGTCGGGAGAGGTGTTTTCCGGCTGGGGGCGAAAAAGCCTCACCGCAGAGGCGCAGAGGACGCGGAGAAGAACTAACCCCCTCTTATCTCCGCGCTCTCTGCGCCTCTGCGGTTCAGAGAATACCTACGCTTCGGCGATCTCGACCGTGTGCAGCGCGTCGCCGGGGTTCGGGTCGCGCATGGGGTCGCGCTCGCGAATCTTGAGCAGCACGGCCAGGCTGTCGGCGTCGGCGATCTTGCCGAAGACGGCGTGCTTGCCGTCGAGGTGCGGCGTGGCAGTGTGGGTGATGAAGAACTGGCTGCCGTTGGTGTGCGGCCCGGCGTTGGCCATGCTCAGCACGCCGGGGCCGTCGTGCCTGAGAGCCAGCGCGCCCGGCTCGTCGTTGAAGCGGTAGCCGGGGCCACCGCGCCCGCTGCCGGTCGGATCGCCGCCCTGGGCCATGAAGCCGTTGATCACGCGGTGGAACGTCGTGTTGTCGTAGTACCCCTCGCGCGCCAGAAACACGAAGTTATTGACCGTGATCGGGGCCTGGCTGGCGAACAGCTCCACCACAATATCGCCCTGCTGCGTCTTGAAGGTCGCCGTGTAGTGCTTGTTCGGATCAATGATCATCTCCGGCGGCGAGCCGTACTGTTTAGGCATGAGCTTGAACCTCGCTTTGCGTTATAAACCGATGGGCAGAGTGTAGCAGATCGCCGTCAGGCTTCCAATGCCGCGAAATACGCCAGGAATGCCGCCGTGAAGCGCATCGAGGCGAAGTAGTCTTTGAGCAGGATGTTCTCGTTGGGCGAGTGCGCGCGGGCGTTGGGGTGCCACGTCGCCCCGGCGAAGATCACCGGGATGCCCTGTTTGGCGCTCAACGGGTAGACCGGCCCGCTGCCCGCGTACCAGGGGAAGATGACCGGCGTCTTGCCCCAGGTCTGCTCGCTGGCGGCGACGGCGGCCCGCTCCACCAGGCTGCCCGGCGGCGACGCGGCGAATTCTTCCCCGCCCAGGTCAATGATCTCAATGTCGGCGAAGCCGCGCCGATCCAGGTGCTCGCGCAGCAGGCGGCGGGCCAGCTCGACGGTCAGCCCGTCCACCAGGCGAAAGTCGAGCTTGGCCGAGGCTGCGGCGGGCAGCACTGTCTTCGAGCCGGCCCCGCCATAGCCGGAATGAAAGCCGCAGAGGGTGATCGTCGGCGCGCCCAGGTAGCGCCGACGCGCCTCGTGATCGCTCATGCCGTTCAGCCACTGTTCCAGCCCCCACCGCTCGCGCATGGCGTCGAACTCCAGCGGCACGGCGTCAATGCGCGCCCATTCCTCATCGGTCAACGGGCGGACGTGCTGCAGATAGTCGTCCAGGATGATGGAGTCGTCGGGCGCTTTGAGTGTGCTCAGCGCCCAGACCAGCCGCCAGGCCGGGTTGACGACCATCGGCGCGACCGAGGAATGCAGGTCGTGGCTCGGCCCCTGGCAGCGCAGCTCGAAATAGGCCAGGCCCTTGCCGCCCAGCCCGAAGATGGGGCGGCCCGCCTCGTCGTAGCTGCCGCCTTCCCACAGAATGCCATCGGCGGCCAGCAGATCGCGGTGCGCGTCTGCCCAGGTCTCCAGGTGATTCGAGCCGGTCTCCTCTTCGCCCTCGACGACCCACTTGATGCGCACGGGCAGATCGCCCTGCGTCGCCAGCCACGCCTCGACCGCCTGAATGCGCGAGAGCAGCTCGCCCTTGTCGTCGGACGTGCCGCGCCCGTAGATGATCCCGTCGCGGATGACCATCTCGAAGGGCGGCGTCTGCCACAGGTCGAGCGGGTCTTCGGGCTGCACGTCGTAATGATTGTAGATGAGCAGGGTGCGCGCGGCGTCCGCCGGGCCGATCTCGGCGTAGACGACGGGCGAGCCGGGCGTGGGGAAGACGGTGACCTCCGCGCCGACTGCTCGCAGGCGCTCGGCGACGAGGGCGGCCATCTCGGGGATGCCGCGCCCGTCGGCGGCGACGCTCGGCTGGGCGATGAACTGGCCGAACTCCGCGAGGAAGCGCTCGCGGTGGGCCTCGATGTACTGATCGAAGGGCACAGTCTGGTAGGACACGGCGGGTTTCTCCTCTCCGTAGCAGTTACGCCGGGGATGGCGGCGGAAGGCGGCGCGTCGGGGGGATAACTCCCTACGCAGCGCCCGCAGGAGTGTAACCGAAGAGCGCGCCCGCGTGCACATCTTGCCGCGCTCTGGTGGCGGGTGCGTGCCAAACCTGTCGGGGTGGAGAGTCGTGCTGCTGCGCCCTGGCTGATCTCACCCCCGCCCGGCGTTGACGCGCCTCACCGCTCCCTCTCCACACGCAGAGAGGGGAATGAGGGGTGAGGTCAACTCGCCCGTCGGGGCTTTTCAGACGGCCTCTGCTGACTTTTGCACGCACCGCTCGCCGCGCTCACCGGTCAAAGGGCCGGGTTCTCATGGTATAATGCGGCGTTGGCGCGCAGCGCCTCCCGACATCGGCAGCTCACCACCAATTCACGATCATGACCGTTCTCAGCGCAAGCAACCTGGCCCGGTCCTTCGGGGCCGACGACATCTTCTCCGGCGTGTCCGTCGAGATTCCACACGGGGCGAAGATCGCCCTTGTGGGCGCGAACGGCATCGGCAAGACGACGCTACTCGAAGTGCTCATCGGGCGGCAGGAGCCGTCGGCGGGGACGGTTAGCCCCATGCGCGGGCTGACTATCGGCTACCTGCCGCAGCGCCCGCAACTCGTCGGCGACCGGTCGCTGTGGGACGAGATGATGACCGCCTTCAGCGACCTGCGCGCGCGCGAAGCGCGGCTGCACACCCTCGCCGAGCAGATGAGCGATCCCGCTCACCCTGACCTCGACGCGCTGATCGAACGCTATGGGCGCGAGGAGCACCAGTTCGAGCTGGACGGCGGCTACACTTACGAGACGCGGACGCACCAGGTGTTGCAGGGACTCGGCTTCGCGCCGGACGACGCGACCATGCCGCTGGCTCACCTTTCCGGCGGCCAGCAGACGCGCGCTCTGCTGGCCCGGCTGCTGCTGGAATCGCCGGACCTGCTGGTGCTCGACGAGCCGACCAATCACCTGGACATCAACGCCGTCGAGTGGCTGGAGAGCTTCCTCAAGACGTGGCCGGGCGCGCTGCTCGCCGTCAGCCACGACCGCTACTTCATGGACAACGTGATCACGACCATCTGGGAGATGGCCTGGGGCGGGGTTGAGGTCTATCGCGGCAACTACAGCCACTACGCGCGGCAGCGCGCGGAACGGCACGAGCGGCAGCGCAAGGAGTACGAGGCGCAGCAGGAGTTCATCGCCAAAGAGGAAGACTACATCCGGCGCAACATCGCCGGGCAGAACACCGCCCAGGCCAAGGGGCGTCTGCGCCGCCTGGAACGGCTCAAGCGCGAGCGGCTGATCGCCCGCCCGCGCCGGGAGCATCACATCCACGTCCACCTGAAAGCTGACCTGCGCAGCGGCGACAAGGTGCTGATGACCTACGGTCTCGTCGCCGGCTACGAGCGCGAGCGGCCCCTGGTCATCGTGCCCGACATCACGCTCTACCGGGGCGAAGTCGCCGCGCTGATCGGGCCGAACGGCATCGGCAAGACGACGCTGCTCAAGACGCTGCTGCGCGAGATCCCGGCGCTGAGCGGCAGCGCGCGGCTCGGCGCGGCGGTGCAGCCGGGCTACTTCGCCCAGGCCCACGAGGGGCTGAACCCGGATAAGAGTGTGCTCGACGAGCTGCTGACGGTGCGCAACCTGCCGCTGGGCGAAGCGCGCAACTACCTGGCCGGGTATCTCTTCACCGGCGATGACGTGTTCCGCCCGGTCAGCACGCTGAGTGGCGGCGAGCGCGGGCGGCTGGCCCTGGCCAAGCTGGCGCTCGACGGCGCCAACTTCCTGCTGCTCGACGAGCCGACCAATCACCTGGATATCGAGAGCCAGGAGATTCTGCAGGATGTGCTGGCCGCCTTCAACGGGACGATCCTGCTGGTCAGCCACGACCGCTACCTGATAGACGCGCTGGCGACGCAGATTTGGGACTTGCAGGCGGACGGCCTGACCCTCTTTGAGGGCAGCTACCGCGAGTACCTGGTCGCGCGCGAAGCGGCGCGCCAGGCGGTCCGCGAGGCAGAGGCTTCGGCGTTCGCCGCGCGGCGCCAGGACCTGGCAGCGCGCCGCCAGAACGGGGGCGCGAGACCGTCTGACCGCCAGCGAGAGCGCCGCCTGGCCGAGCTGGAAGAGCAGATCGCCGCGCTAGAAGGCGAGCTTGGCGCGCTGCACGATGCGCTGAGCGAGGCCAGCGCGCGCGGCGCGGTCGAGCGGGTGCGCGACCTGGGCGAGCGCTACGCCGTGACCGAGTCTGCGCTGGAGCGGGCGCTGGGCGAATGGGGAGCGCTGAGCGAGTGATAATTGTTTCGTGGGGGTGAGTGAATGCCAGTCTACGAATTCCGCTGCAATGACTGCGGGCGCAAGGTCGCGCTGACGTACAAGACGTATGCTGAGTACGACGCAGCGACGCACACCTGCCCACGCTGCCACAGCACCAACCTGACCCGGCTGATCTCGCGCGTGGCTATTCGCCGCTCGCCCATCGCCCGGCTGATGTCCGATGACGCCGACGACAGCGCGTTTGACGACCTCGATGACTCCGATCCGCGTGCGATGGGCCGGCTGCTGCGCGAGATGAGCGAGGAGATGGGCGAGGACATGGGGCCGGAGTTCGAAGAGGTCGTCGGGCGGCTGGAGCGCGGCGACAACCCGGAGGACATCGAAGCCTCTATGCCCGATCTGGGCGGTGACGACCTGGGCGGCGGCCCGGACCTGGGCGGCATGGGCGCGCTGGGCGCGGACGAGGATTAGTGTCAGGCGACGTAGAGTTCTGCTACAGAATCCGGCTATAGGGAGTGGCCCTCTGTCGGTGGTAACACGAGCGGCCGTATCGCGCCAGAAGCAGGTTGACCTCATCCCCCGGCTCCCTCTCCGCGTGTGGAGAGGGGAATGAGGGGTGAGGTAAATCCGCCCGCTTCCCGCGCCGGCTCGGTATAACCCTACGGCGTGTTCGGTTGGCATAACCCTACAGCGGGTGACAATTAGCCGCGCCGCCCGGCGCTCTCCTGGCTCCGCGCACCGCGATGCGCTGCGGTCGCCCTGGGGCGGGGATACGGTTCCTCGAACGGCTTCCTGGCACGAGCTGATCCCGCACTGGTCACGGGCGGCAGTTCGCTGCTATACTGCGCAGCAGCGCGGACGGCACGAAATGAGAGACGCCCATGACCCGACTTCTCCGGCTGGCGATGATGGTGAGTCTGGTGGCGCTGGCGGCGAGGCCCGTCACCCTGGCGCACGCGCAGGAAGGGGTGTTCCCCCTGCCGGCGCCGTTGTACATCCTCACCTCGCAGCATGATCTGATCTACGTGGACCCGGCCAACGGCGGCCAGACGGTGATCTCCAGCCCCGGCCAGCCCGTCGCCGACTTCGACATCGCCCCGGACGGCGAGTGGCTTGTCTACCGCACGCCCGCCAACAATCTCGTCGTCGTGGCTCAACTGGCCGGCCAGAGCGGTTATGTGTTGGAGTTCGCCGACGAGTTGCCCCCGGCTAGCGGCCCGGCGCAGACCATCGCCTGGTCGCCGGACGCGGGGCGCATTGCCTACACAGTGCCCGGCGGAGTGCGTATCGCCGAGCTGGGCGCGGGCGAATTCGGCACGCCGCTGTTCAGCACCGTGCAAGGCCCCTGGATCGAGATCTACTGGGCCGACCCGCTCACCCTGATCGCCAGCGACGCGAGCGGGAACGCCACGCGCATCAGCGGCACGCAGGGCGCGTGGGCGCTGGCGGCAGCGCCGGATGCTCCCGCGCGCCCGCAGCCGCCCGTGCCCTCCTACCTGGCGACGGCGGGTGTCGTGCGCGATGGCAACGTCGTGGTGCCGGGCACCGCCGGGGCGCTGGCCTTCGACTGGGGGCCGTTCCCGCTACCACTGCTGGCGGCTCCTGACGGCGTCATCGCCCTGCCCGCCGACCTGACCTTCCTGGCGGCGGACGCGACAGGCGTGACGCAGGTCTGGCGGCTGGCGCGGGCGGGCGGGCCAGCGCAGGCGCTCACCGCCTCTGCCACCCCGGTGATCGGGTACGGTCTCGCGCCGTCCGGCGACCGGCTTGCCTATGTCAGCAGGGGGGCGCTGGCCGTCGCCCGCCTGGATGGGGCGGAGCAGCGCAGCCTGGCTGCGCTCGAAGGCGACGCCCGGCCTTCGCACCCGGCCTGGAGTCCTGACGGGGCGCGCCTGGCCTATCACGATGGGCGCGGGCTGTGGGTGGCGGCGGCAGACGGGAGCAGCCCGCCGCGCCTGGTCGCGCAGAACGTGCCCTTCGCCGAGAACGTGTCGCCCGGTGATGTGCGCGTGTATTTCGATCCGCAGTGGAGTCCGGACGGGACGCGGCTGCTGGTCGGCGTGGGCTTCTGGGAGGGAATGACCTTCGCCGCGCTCGATGCCGGCACGGGCGCGGAGCTGTTCATGGCGACCGCCATCGCGGGCGGGGCCGACTGGGCTGACGATGGGCGCGTGCTGACCTGGGCTTCGAGCTGGGGCTACCAGACGCCGGGCCTCTTTCTGCTGGACCCGGCAGCGCCAGCGGAAACGCCGCCGCGCGAGCTGCTGGCGAGCGGCACCGCCGTGCTGGACGTGCGCCGCAGCGAAGCCGGGGTCTGGTACGCGCTGGTCGCCACGTCGGCGGAGACCGGCCCGCAGTACCTGCGCGTGCTGGCTGCCCCCGCGCTTGAGGGCCGCTATGCGCCGCTGGCCGTAGGCGCGGGCGGCTTTGCCAGCGCGCCACGGCTTGGCGTGGCCGGGCAAGGCGAGCCGTTGGTCGTGGCCGGGCTGCGCGCGCTGATCTACGACGAGAGCGGACACGCCACCGGAAATCTCACCCTGCTGGACATGATCACCGGCCAGGCGGTCCAGGTGCAGACGGCAGGGCCGGTCAGCGACGTGCGCTGGGCGGGGCGATAGGTTGTGGATGGTGGTTGGTTGTCAGATGTGAGGCTTCGTCTTCACCAACAACCAATGACCAACCACCAGCGAGAGGACGCCGGCGATGGCAGAGCGAATCCTGATCATCGAAGACGAAGAGCGCATCGCGCAGTTCGTCAAGCGCGGCCTGATCTACGAGGGCTATCGTGTGGACGTGGCCTATGACGGCCCCAGCGGCCTGCAACTGGCGCGCGAGCAACCGCCCGACCTGGTGATCCTCGACTGGATGCTGCCGGGCCTGGACGGGCTGGAAGTCTGCCGCCGTCTGCGCGCCGCCAGCGACGTGCCGATCCTGATGCTCACCGCGAAGGAAGACGTGCAGGACCGCGTGACCGGCCTCGACGCCGGGGCGGACGATTATCTGGTCAAGCCGTTCGATTTTGACGAGCTGCTGGCGCGTCTTCGCGCCCTGTTCCGCCGGGCCGCGCCTTCGTCGCGCCCGGAAATGCTCAAGTTCGCCGATCTCACGCTCGACACGGGCACGCATCGCGCTCAGCGCGGCGACCGCCACATTGACCTGACGGCGAAGGAGTACGAGCTGCTGGAGCTGTTCATGCGCAACCCGCGTCGCGTGCTGACCCGCGAGATGATCTTCGACCGCGCGTGGGGCTATGACTTCGGCGGCGAGAGCAACATCATTGAGGTTTACGTGCGCTATCTGCGCCAGAAGACCGAGGAGAAAGGCGAGCCGCGCATCATCCACACGGTGCGCGGTGTAGGCTACGTGCTGCGCGAAGACGAGTGAGGGCGGGGTCTTCTGCCGCAGCAGACTTCCGAAGTTTCCGCAGACTTTGAAAGTCTCATCGTCGGGCGCAGCGGGGCCAGGGATGAGAGATCGTATAGAACGATCTGCGTTGCGATCTGCCTCACCCCTAAGCTCCCTCTTCACACGCGGCTACCCCTTATCCACATCCTGGATCGTGCCCGTCTGCCATCGCCGGCCCTTCTTTCACGGGGAGCAGTTGGCGAAATACTTCCGTAGAAGCGTATGGCAATACGCCCCTACGAGGGCGCTGCTCTGCTGCGCCCTGCGCGCCGCTGAAGAGTCACTGGACACCCCAGGAAAGTCACTCGATTCGCAGCGGACTCTCATGGGGCGTTAACATTTGAATGCTACAATTATGCAGCAGGAGGGGCACCCTGGTATTGCGGGGCCTTGGCACACGAGCAGTTTCTAACCCGGCCAGTCTTTGATGAGCATCCGAACTCGCCTGACATTCCTCTATGCCAGCCTGCTGGCCATCGCCATGCTGCTTTTCAGCACGGCGACGCTCAGCGTGCTCAACTGGACGATGCGCCGCCAGGTGGACGAGACGCTGCTCAAGGCGGCCAACGACGTGCACCTGGAAGCGGTGCTGGGCGCCATCCCGGCCACGCTGCAGAACCCGCTGCTGAGCGAGCTGACGCGGATGCGCATCAACAGCCCGGACTCGCCGGGCCTGTACGTGCAAATCTGGCTGCGCGACTCGGCGAGCGACCGCGTGATCCTGTACGATTACTCGTGGAGTCTGCTGGGCATCGGGCTGACCGGCCCCCTCGACTCCTGGGCGTTGAGCAATGCCCAGCGCCTGCGGCGTGATGTCACGGTCAATGGCCACCATCTGCGCGTGGTCACCGTCCCCCTGGAGATCAACGGCGAGCTGCGCGGTGCGATCCAGACCGGACAATCGCTGCGCACGATAGACGCGGCCATTGACCGGCTGCTCAAGATCATGCTGATCGGCGGCGCGCTGACCATGTTGGCGGCGCTGCTGATCGGCGATTATCTGACCCGGCGTGCGCTGCGGCCCATAGACACCATCGCCCAGACGGCCCGCCAGATCACCGCTGCCGACGACCTCAGCCGGCGCATCCCCTACGACGGGCCGCCCGACGAGCTGGGCCAGCTCACGCAGACCTTCAACGAGACGCTGACCCGGCTGGAGCGGCTGTTCAATGTGCAGCGCCGCTTTGTGGCCGATGTCTCGCACGAGATGCGCACGCCGCTGACGACCATTCGCGGCAACGTAGACCTGATGCGCCGCTTCGGGTACGATGAGGAAGCCACTGCCGCCATTGACAGCGAGGCACGGCGTATGTCGCGCCTGGTCGAAGACCTGCTGCTGCTGGCTAAGGCCGACGCCGGGCGTCTGCCGCTGGAGCGCCAGCTTGTCGAGCTTGACACCATCGTCGTCGAGGTTTTTAACCAGGCGCGTATGCTCAGCGATACAGTGACCGTGGTGCTTGGCCCGGTTGAGCCGGCGTGTGTCATCGGCGACCCAGACCGGATCAAGCAGCTTCTGCTCAACCTGGCCTCCAACGGGCTGAAGTACACGCCGGAAGGCGGCACGGTGACGCTGGGGCTGCGGCGCGACGGCGAATGGGTGGATGTCAGCGTGACTGACACAGGTGTCGGCATTCCTGCCGAAGACCTGCCGCACATCTTCGACCGCTTCTATCGTGTGGATAAAGCGCGCTCGCGCGTCCAGGGCGGCACCGGCCTGGGGCTGTCCATCGCCAAGTGGCTGGTCGAAGCGCACGGCGGGCAGATCGCGGTCACCAGTGAGCCGGGCAGCGGATCAACCTTCACCATCCGCCTGCCGCTGGCCGCTGATCAAAAGCAGCGCGTTTCTGTCCGCAATACGGCCCCCCACCCGCGCCCGGTGCGCCTGCCGCGCGCGCGCTGAGAGCGGGTAGGGAAGCCTTCACCCTTGTGTCCCTCAGCTCTCAATGGGGCGAGGGGAACTGCGTGCCTTGCCCCTCTTCTCCCCCTGGAGGGCTGAGGGGGCTGGAGGATGAGGGGAAACAGTAGCGGCTCCTGCTGAGACCCCTGCATTTCTAAGCGCATTCTTAGGTTGGGGTTACACAGTTTTTACAAATCAGCGGCACTCTAACGGATAGTGGTGGAGAGTATGTACCAAGGAGATGATTGGTATGCTGCAAAAGCGCACTCTGATTGCTTTGCTAACCACTGCGTTAGCTTTGAGCGGCCTGAGCGTTCTGAGCGCCAGCGCCGCGAACCAGGCGCCCCGCACCGGGCAGGCTGCCCAGGCAGACGCCCAGGCATGGCTGGGTGTGTCGGTGGCCGACAGCGACGACGGCGTGATCGTGCGCATGGTGGTGCCTGGCTCGCCCGCCGAAGAAGTGGGGTTGCGGCGAGGTGATGTGATCCAGGCGGTTGACGAGACGGCCATCGAGACCGCCGCACAGCTTGTCGAGGTGATCGGCTCGTATGCGCCCGGAGACGAGGTGACCCTGACGGTCGCCTGGCGCGGCGAAGCGCGCGAGGTGGTGGTGGCGCTCGGCGAGCAGCCCAGCGTGACGGACCTCGTGCCAGAGACTGGCCCCGCGCTGCGCGGCGCGCTAAACCTGCTTGGCCTCGATCTGGAGGTCACGGACGAGGGCCTGCTCGTCCAGGCGATTGCCCCGGACTCGCCGCTGGCAGACGCAGGCTTTGCGGAAGGCGACGTGATCACCGCCATCAATGGCGAGCCGATTGATACCGATCTGCCCGGCATGATGATGCGCCTGTTCCGCTTCGGCGGCGATCCGCTGGTCTTCACTGTGCAGCGCGGCGGCGAGGAGATCGAGATCTCGATTGATCCGGCGACGGTGTTCGGCGGGGCGCAGGGCATCATGCCCATGATGCCCGCTACGCGCCCGTCGCAGCTTGGCGTCAGCTTCCAGACGATTGACGCCGACCTGGCCGCCGAGCAAGGTCTGCCGGTGACCGAGGGCGCGCTGATCCTCGAGGTCTACGAGGACACGCCCGCTGCGCAGGCCGGGCTACAGGTGGATGACATCATCGTGGCTGTAGAAGGTGATGTCGTGGACGCGCGGCGCACGCTGCCCGAACGGCTGTACGCCTATGACGAGGGCGACGTGGTGACGCTGACCGTGCTGCGCGGCGAGGAAGAACTGGCCATCGAGGTGACGCTGGGGCCGAGCGGAGTCCCGTTGTGGGGCGGGATGATGCTGCCTGGTCACCCCTTTGAGGGCTGGCCGGAGATGTGGGACCATATGCGCGGCTGGGGCGGCATGGGCCAGGGGCACAACTTCGACTGGAAGGGGCAGTTGGAAGAGTTTCTCGACCAGCACCCATTCATGGAGAAGCACTTCCGTGGTCGCCAGAACCGGGGATTGGGCCAGGGGAACCTGTTTGACTTCCAGGTGCCTGAGATTGAGGTGCAGCCCGCCGTGCCCGGCCAGTCGGCCTAGCGCGTTCCGGCATACGCCTCATCCCGCAACCTTTCTCCAGCCGGGCTGGAGAAAGGTTTTTTTGTTGTCCGGCGGGCAGATTGCGCGCGCCGGGCGGGGCGCCGCCACGTCGCCCGGCCCGGCTTTTCGCGGATGGCTGGCCGCTGAGCACCACCCCAAATGAAAGGATCGTTTGTGGCGAGGGGGGGGCACCACAAACGACCCTGGTTGTAGGCCTAACAACGCTACCGGCGACGCGCATCTCCGTGCATATGCTAGGCCAAAGCGTCTCTTTTCCCTTCCGTCAAGCCACTTCTGTCCCAGTACATGAGCCACTGCATCCGATCAGGAAGAGACGCTTCATGCATCATGATAGATCGCGCATCTTAGATTCTCGTGAATGAAATATGAGAGGACTGTGAGAAATACCATTCCCAGAACGACGCCGGCCTCAGTCGTCCTCTTCGGCGCCGAACTCGGCCATCCAATAGGCCGTCTCTTGCGGAGAGGGGCGCGGGTTAGGGTCTTTGGCATCCGCATCAGCAGGCGATGGGCGGGCGCTCAGCAGGCGCGCGAACTCCAGCGCGCCCAGGACGCGCATCCGGCGCTGGAGTGCGGCTTCTCGCACCTCCCGGTCGTCGCTGACCACCGTCGCCGCGCTAGGATCGGGCGCTTTGCGAATGCGGCCCATGATCAGGGCGTCGGCATCGGTGCGGCCGTGCGCGAAGACGACCCGCACCCGGCTCGACGACAGATCGCGCGCCAGGCCGCCCGGCAGCCCCGCGTCGAAGAACACCGTGCAGCGATCGTTCTTGCGGGCCATGACCTGTTTGAGCCAGCCCACCAGCCTGGCTTCGTCGTCCGGGTCTTGCAGGCTGATGCCGGGAAGCTGGCCGATCAGATTGTGGCCGTCAATCCAATAGTGCACGAGTCTTGCGCCCCAAAACCCGCGCGCGACCCTGGGGCCGCGCGCGCTCGATCACGAAAAGAGGGTCAGCAGTCGATCCGGGAAATTGGTGGTCAGCCCGTCTATGCCGATCGCGACCAGCCGCCGCGCGTCCTCCAGCTCGTTGACCGTCCAGGCGGTCACCTCTACGCCGCGCCGGTGCAGCCGGGCGACGTTGTCTGCTGTGAAGAGGATGTGATGGGAGTTGACCGTCTTGTAGATCACCTCGTCGTCTTCCGGCAGGCGATCCAGCCACAGCTCCGAGAGCGCGATCTCCGGGGCCAGGCGGTGAATGGTGTGCAGCGCGTCGTGGTAGAAGGCGCGCACCTGCGTCCGCTCCGCCAGGTCGAACTCGCGGATCAGCGCGACGATCTGTTCTTCGACGCCGGGGTAGCGCCAGGGTTCTTTGAGTTCGATCATCAGAAGCTGATCGGTGGCGCGCAGAAACTCGAACGTCTCGCGCAGGGTGGGGATGCGCACGTCGTGATAGTCCTCGTGCGGGGTCACGACAGTGAGCGCCTTCAGCTCGTCCAGCGTCTTATCCCACAGCTTGCCCGTCCCGTTCGTCAGGCGCTCCAGGTCTTCGTCGTGAAAGACGATGAGAGCGCCATCCTTGCTGCGCTGCACATCAAGCTCGATGCCGTCTACGGCCAGGTCCAGCGCGACCTGGAACCCTTCGAGCGTGTTTTCGGGGGCCAGCCCGGCAGCACCCCGGTGCCCCACGATGATCGGCTTGCGCGTCGAGACGCGCGAGGCGGGCATGGGCAGGATCGTATCCCAGGCGGGCCGCTGGTCGGGCGGCAGAATCGGAGAGGTGCGCACGATAGACATCGTTTGCTGTACCGTCCTCAGGAGCAATAGCCACACAATACGCCGGACTGTCCGGCGAATGTCCCCAAGTATACGAGAAATCGCGCTCATCGCCTAGACGATCTTTTGTTGCGCGGGGTCTGCCGCCAGCGTGATCATGGCGAATTCCGGGCGGCAGTTGAGGCGGGCGACGAGCCAACTGGTGCCCGTCCCCACCGTGACGAAAAGCTGCAAGTCGCCGATGGCGTACAGCCCCGCCGGGTAGGCCTTGCCGCCGCGCGGCAGGACGAGCGGGCGTCCGCCGGGCAGACAGACCTGCCCGCCGTGCGAATGCCCGGAAAGCTGCAGGGCGACGCGCGGGTCGGCGGCAGCGCGCGGGGCGAAATCGGGCGTGTGGGCGAGCAGGATGGCCGGCTGGTCGGGCGGAGCGCCTTCCAGGGCCGCGCGCAAGTCCGGCGCGCCCTGTACGGCGTCGTCTACGCCGGCCAGCACCAACGTGTCGTCGCCGCGCCGCAGCGTGTGCGATGTGTTGTGCAGCAGCCCGATCCCCGCCGCGTCCAGCATGGTCGTCACGCGATTCGCCCCGGCGACGTGGTCGTGGTTGCCGAGCACGGCCCAGACGCCGTCGAGGGCGCGCAGCGCGCTCAGCAGCGCCGGCCCTTCGGTCAGGCCGTCGCGCGTGCCGGTCGCGAAGTCGCCGGTGAGGACGATCAGGTCGGGACGCTCGCGCTGAACAGCGGCGACGATCAACGGCAGGCGGGCGTAGTTCATGCGCACGCCCAGATGCAGATCGGACAGGTGGGCGATGCGATAGCCCTCAAAGGCGGGGGGCAACCCTGGCAGGCGTATCGTCAGGCGCGTGATGCGCAGCCGGCGCGTCTCCACCTGCCAGGCGTAACCAGCCAGCGCGAGCGCGGCTCCTGCCAGGGCGGATATAACGCGCGCTCGGCCCAGGGCAGCGCCGTCTGTGGTGAGCACTTTCAACAGCGTTTCCTTCGCGTGTCAGTATGAACCCCGTCCCAGCAGCACGACGAGCACGACCAGGCCGATGAGCAGGGCGATCAGCGCGTTAGGGTCCATAGAATGAGTCCTCTCCAGCTTGGGCCGGCTACAGCGGACGGTGCAATGCCGCCCAGCATACCGCAGACAGGCGCGCCGGGGCAATGGATCGCCGTATCGGGCACCCAGAGAATGCATCTCCGGCGTGGGGGGGCGTTCTCTGCTATACTGGGCGATCCTTCGTGATACGGTGATCATAGAAAGATGTGGCGCTGCCAATGGCTGAACTGATTACTCCTGTGCTGCCTGACGATCTGCGCCGCCGCCTGGTTGAGGCGGCGGTAGCGGCTCGTCAGCGCGCCTACAGCCCCTATTCGGGCTATGCGGTCGGCGCGGCGCTGCTGACCGCGCCTGGCACGCTGTACACCGGCTGCAACATCGAGATCGCCTCTTATGGGGCGACGGTCTGCGCCGAGCGCACGGCTGTTTTCAAAGCGGTGAGCGAAGGCGAGAGCGATTTTCGCGCCATCGCCGTCGCGACCAGCAATGGGGCCGCGCCGTGCGGCATCTGCCGCCAGGTGCTTTTTGAGTTCGCCCCGTCGCTGATCGTTATCGTCGCCAACGCGCAGGGCGAGGTGCTCTGGGAGGGGACGCTGAGCGACCTGCTGCCGCTCGGCTTCGGCCCCCAGAAGCTGGCCGAGGGACAGCGTGCCGGATCGTGAGCGCACTCTCCGCACGGACGTCGTGATCCTGCGCCGCCAGGACTACGGGGAGGCGGATCGCCTGCTCGTCCTGCTGACGGCGGGGCACGGCAAGCTGCGCGCCCTGGCCAAAGGCGCGCGCAAGCCGTTCGCGCGCAAGGCCGGGCACCTGGAGCTTTACGCCCTGGTGGACATGCAGCTTGCGCGCGGGCGGGAATGGTACACGGTCCGCGAGGCCGAGACGCGCGAGCCGTTCCTGGCTCTGCGCGAAGACCTGGTGCGCAGCAGCTACGCCAGCCACTTCGTGGAGCTGATAGATCGCTTCACGGGCGAGCACGACGCGAGTCGGGCCGAGTTCGAGCTGTTGGTGAGCAGCCTGGAACGGCTGTGCACCAGCGCCGACCCGCGCTCCATCGCCCGCTACTTTGAGCTGGGGCTGCTGGGGCTGGCCGGGTTTGCGCCGTCGCTGCACCAGTGCGCCATCGGCCAGGAAGACGTGCAGCCGCAGGATCAGTTCTTCAGCCCGCCCGACGGCGGGGTGATTTGCCCCAATCATCATGCGGGGCTGGATCGCGGCCTGCCGATCAGCCTGCCGGCGCTCAAGGTGCTGCGCTACATGCAGACGCAGCCCTGGAAGGCGGTGCAGGGGGTGAATATCGGCGCGGCGCTGCACCTGGAGCTGGAGCGATTGCTGCTGGCCTATCTGACTTACGTGCTCGAACAGCGCCTGCAGAGCGTCGAGTTCCTGCGGCGGCTGCGTCGCGAAGACGGGTAGGCAGCGCGAGCCGGGCCGGCTCCTCGCTCAGCCAGCAGCCTGGCGGTGCACGCCGGCCATCATCAGCCCCAACGTCTCCACGTCGGCCTCTGCCCGGCTCACCACGCCGACGATTTCGCCCTCGTAAATCACGGCGATGCGGTCGGCCAGGGCCAGGATTTCGTCGAGGTCTTCCGAGATCAGCAGGGTTGCGGTGCCCTTGGCGCGCTGTTCGAGCAGGCGCTGGTGGATGTACTCCGTCGCGCCGATGTCCACGCCGCGCGTCGGCTGCGCCGCGATGAGCACGGACGGCTTGCGGGCCAGTTCGCGGGCCAGCACCAGCTTCTGGATGTTGCCGCCGGAGAGACTCTTGATCGGCGTCTCCTGGGTGGGCGTGCGGATGCTGAAGCTGCGGATCAGCTCGGCGCAGCGATGGCCGACGGCCCGCGAGTTCAGGAAGATGTTGTAGGCGTAGGGCCGCTGCCCGTGCTCCTGGAGCATCAGGTTTTCGGCCACGGTGAAATCTTCAATCACGCCGTCGGTCATGCGCTCTTCGGGGATGTAGGACAGGCCCAGCTTGTTGAGCACGTCCGGCGCTTTGCCCGCCACATTCTGCCCGTCGAGCAGGACTGATCCTGCCGTCGCCGGACGCAGCCCGAAGATGACCTCGGCCAGCTCGCGCTGCCCGTTGCCAGAGACTCCGGCCAGCCCCAGGATTTCGCCCGCGCGCACTTCCAGGTTGATCCCGCGCAGCGCCTCGGTGCCGCGATCGCTGGCGGCGCGCACGCCCTCCAGCTTCAGGCGGGAGTCGCCGGCCTGCTGCGCCTTGATGTCGTAGGTGAGCAGCACTTCGCGCCCGACCATCATGCGGGCCAGGCTGGCTTTGGTCGCTTCGGCGGTGGGCACCGACCCGACCAGACGCCCATCGCGCAGCACGGTGACGCGGTGGCTGATGGCCAGCACCTCGTGCAGCTTGTGCGAGATGAAGATCAGGGCGTGCCCGTCGCTGACCATCTGGCGCAGCGTCCCGAAGAGATCGTTCACTTCCTGCGGGGTGAGCACGGCGGTCGGCTCGTCGAGGATGAGCAGCGCTGCGCCACGATAGAGCGCTTTGAGAATCTCGACGCGCTGCCGCTCGCCCACCGCCAACTGCCAGACGGGCGTGTCCGGGTCCACCTGCAGGCCGTAGGTCTTAGTCAGCTCTCTGATGCGCGCCGAGACCACATCCAGGTCGAGCAGCGGCGCGCGCGTGGACTTGAGGCCCAGGGCGACGTTCTCGGCCACCGTCAGCGAAGGGACGAGCATGAAGTGCTGGTGGATCATGCCGATGCCGCGCGCGATGGCGCCCGACGGAGACTTGATCGATGTGCGCTCGCCGTCGAGGAAGATCTCGCCCTCGTTGGGATGGTACAGCCCGTAAAGAATCTTCATCAGCGTGCTTTTGCCAGCGCCGTTCTCGCCTAGCAGGGCGTGGACTTCGCCCGCGCGCACGTCGAAATCTACATGATTAACGGCCAGCACGCCGGGAAATTGCTTGACAATGCCGCGCATCTCCATGTGGTCAATGCGTTCGTGCCCGGTCGGGAGCAGCTTGTGGTCGTTCGTGGACTTGGTCATGGCAACAATCCCGTGGAAACTGGCCCAGGCGAAACAGGAGGCATTTCAGTTCTGGAGCAAAGCATCATCGCACAGGCGCGGAGAGCGCAGAGAAAAGCAAGGAGTCTGCACAGGTCTGCTCTATGTTCTCATACGTCTCTGCGGCCCAGGTATTTCGCCCCATCGTGAAATACACTTCGAAACATTTCAACACTCGACAAGTATGCTATAATTTAAATGAACCACTGAAAGCACGAATGTGCCGCAGGTGGTGATTTTATTTCGGATAGCGAGTGATTCCATAGGAACCGCCCTCTGAAGCTGGCAACACAGGGCAGTCAATCACTGCGACAGGAGGGACGCCGCCCCGGCTGGAGCGGCGTCCCTCTTAGTCCTTGAGGCGTCCCCGTTACTCGGCCTCGGCCTCGACGACGGTCAGCACGCCCTCTTCGTCAACCTCGAAGCTGATGTCGCCATCAATGATGGCCTGCATCACTTCTTCAGCAGCCTCTTGCACGTCCTCGTCCAGCTCGAAGTCCTCGTTGAACTCGATCAGCAGGCCGTCGTTCTCCAGCGTCAGCGCAAACGACACGCCGTTGATCTCGCCGGCTTCCACGTCCGCGATGATCGCGTTGAGCACGTCAACCCAGTTGTAGACCTGGCTGGAGACCACGATTTCCGGGGAGAGCGTGGTCTGGTTGGACTGCGTGCCAAACCACAGCGCGCCGGCTTCCTTGGCCTTGTTCACCGCGCCGGGGACCATCTGCGCCGAGCCAGAGAGCACGTCCGCGCCCTCGGCCAGCATCGCCTCAGCCGCCGCCGCAGCCAGGGCCAGGTCGCTGAACGACTGGATGTAGTTGACCAGCACCTCGATCTCCGGGTCCTGCCACAGCACGCCGGCCTTGAAGCCGTCCACATAGAGCTTGGCGTCGCCCGTCTCGATCGGGCCGATGATGCCGACGACCTTGCTCTCGCTGAGCAGGGCAGCCATCACGCCCTGGACGAAGGCGCCCTCTTCAGAGCGGGCCTCGTAGGCGTAGACGTTGGTGATGCCCTGATCCTGGTAGGTGTCCACCGTGGTGCCCCAGGCGAAGGCTGTGTCGGGGAAGTCGGGGGCGATGTCGAGCAGCGACGAGCCATACTGCGAGCCATGCGCGATCACCAGGTCGTAGCCCTGGCTGGCGTAGTCGCGCAGCGCGGTCGCCGCGTCTTCGACGACGAACATATTCTCGGAGAGGACGAACTCGAAGTTCTCCTCACCACGCTCTTCCTGGACGGCGATCAGCGCATCGTAGATGCTCTGGCTGAAGGCCAGGTCGCTCTTGGTGCTGGGGGTTACCACGGCCACGCGCAGTTTGTCCTGCGCCTGAACGGGCGCGGTGAAGGCTGGCACCGCGATGGCAGCGACGAGCACGATAGTCAAGAGCAAAGCGAGTTTCTTCATGGGTTGAGATCCTCCTGGAAACACTAAGACAGGCACGAAACGATTCTCACTGGCCCGGCCCGGCGCGCTCGCCGGGGACAGGCCAGGTCCAACTCCCGTGTCATTCGCCGCGTTCGAACGGCTTGGTCAGCGCCGCCGGCTGGTCAATGCGCCGCGAGGCGAAGATCAGCGCGATGATGGTCAGCAGGTACGGCGCCATCGAGGCAGCTTCATCGGGCACGTCAATGCCTTTGGTGCGCACCTGAAGCTGAAGTGCGTTGACCAGGCTGAAAAGCAGCGCGCCGAACATCACGCCGCGCGCCTGCCAGGCCCCGAAATAGACCAGCGCCACCGCGATGAAGCCCTGGCCAGCGGTCATGTTCTGCTGGAAGACATTGACCAGGCTGATCGAGAGCGAAGCCCCCGCCAGCGAGGCCAGCATCCCGCCCAGCGTCACGGTGAAGTAGCGCACGCGGGTCACGCTGATGCCCATCGCATCGGCGGCTTCCGGGTTCTGGCCGACAGCGCGGATGTTCAGGCCGAGTGTGGTCTTGTTCAGCACAAACCAGGTCGCCGGCACCAGGGCAAATGCCAGATAGACGAGCAGATTCTGCCGGAAGAAGACTTCGCCCAACACCGGCAGATCGCTCAGCACGGGGATGTTCACCTTCGGGAAGCCGTTGACGGTGATGACCTGGCCGCGAAACACCTTCTGGAAGAGCAGGTCGCTCATGCCCAGGCCGAACAGGTAGATGCCGATGCCGCTGATGCCTTGCTGCGCCTGCAGGGTGACGTTGATCACCGCCGTCGCCAGGCCCATGAGCAGCCCCACCAGCAGCGCCACCAGCACGCCGGCCAGCAGCGCCGGCGCGTAATAGGAAGTGGCCCCCACCGGCGTGATCTCGTGCACCGCCCACAGCGAGGTGAACGCGCCCATCAGCATCACGCCTTCCACGCCGAGGTTGAGCACGCCGCTGCGCTGCCCGAACGTCTCGCCGATGGCTGCGTACAGGTACGGCGTTGCCAGCCGGATGCCCGAAGCCAGAACGCTTGCCGTGAGCAGATTTTCAATCATAGACTGGCTCTCACTCCTGCTGTTTCAGCGGATGCCTCAGAGGTGGCCACGGCCACGCGGCGGCGCGAGCGACGGCGCACGAAAACATCGCTGGCGACGACGAAGATGATCACCAGGCCGATCAGCGCGGTGATCAGCGCCGACGGCACCTGCACCGAGCGCTGTAGCTTGTTGCCGCCGACCAGCAGCGCGCCGAATAGGATGGACGCGGGGATGGTGCCCAGCGGGTGCAGCCCGCCGAACAGCGCGGCGACGATGCCGTTGAAGCCGGCGTTGCCGGTGAAGGCGATGGCCCCGCCCTCGGCGTTCATGCGGTGGCGCACGCCCAGCAGTTGGATGCCGCCCGCCAGCCCGGCAAACCCGCCGCTGAGCAGCAGCGACAGCACCACATAGCGCTTGACTTTGATGCCGGCGTAGCGCGAGGCGCGCGGGTTCTTGCCCACCGCGCGGATACGATAGCCGATGGTCGTCCGCCACAGCAGGATGTAAACCACAATCGCCAGCACGAAGGCAATGACAATGCCATTGTGCAGCAGGGTCGTCCCCCACTGGTTGGCATCGGCAGAGGACAGGCCCAGAAAGTCGTAGAGATCATCGAGCGTCCCGCCGATGCGCGGCAGGTCCAGGCTGCGCGGCAGACGCTCCGTTTCGGGGATCGGCGCGGCGCGGCCCTTCTGGCGTGGGTCAATGAACTCGCTGCGCACCAGGTACATCATGCCGAAGGCGGCGATCTGGTTGAGCATGATCGTGCTCAAAATTTCGTTCACGTTGAAATAGGCTTTGAGCACCCCGGCAATGCCGCCCCACAGCGCGCCAGCGATGAAGCTCCCCACCAGGCAGGCGATAATCACCGTGGTGGGATCGGCCTCCTTGTATTGCAGGCCGATGGCGACGGCGGCCAGCCCGCCGGCGATCATCTGCCCCTCGCCACCAATATTGACCACGCCGCCCCGAAAGCTGATGCAGATGCCAATGCCCACCAGCAGCAGGGGTGTGGCCTTGACCAGCGTATCGGCGACGGCGTTCTTGGTGCCGAACGCGCCCTCCCACAGCGCCTGGTAGGCGTCCAGGGGATTGGCGTTCATCAGCAGGATCATCAGACCGCCGATGAGAAGGGCGAGCAACACAGCGAATAGCGGTAGAAAAGCGTCGAGCGTGCGTCCTAAGTGGAAACTTCGTGGTAGGTTCAACTGTAGGGAACCCCTCATAGGTGGCAGCAAGGTAGGGATTATTGGGCAAAGCGCTTACCGTCACCGGAGGCCGTCGCCAGGCCGCTGATGGCCCCCTGTTCATGCATAGCCAGCACCGGTTAGGACGACATCTTAACACATCCTGGCAGGTGGGGCAATAGAGTTGAGGGTGTTTTTCAATAGTTGGCGCGCGCTGGTCACCGGCAGAATGCGGCGCGCGGGGCGGGCTTGGCGGAGAAGAAGACTTCCGAAGTCTGCGCAGACTTCGGAAGTCTGGTCAGAGCGCCCTAACGGGCATGAGGGTGACGCCGAGAATCTCGCGCGCCCTAGGCCAGGCCGTCCAGCACACGGTCGGTGAAGGCGCTCGTGGA
The DNA here is from genome assembly GCA_023382715.1 of Anaerolineae bacterium. GTDB lineage: Bacteria > Chloroflexota > Anaerolineae > Aggregatilineales > Aggregatilineaceae > UBA2029. The sequence continues at coordinate 73,068 of JAHDWP010000003.1, read as the reverse complement.
GATCGCTTCGCCGGGCGCAGCAGCGATGTCCGCCGTGCGCGCGCCCGCGTCTAGCGCCGCCTCGACCGCCGTCTCGACCGCCCGCGCTTCCGCTTCCAGCCCCAGGCTGTGGCGCAGCAGCAGGGCCGCGCTGAGGATCGTCGCGGTGGGGTTGGCCAGGCCCTGGCCGGCGATGTCCGGCGCGGAGCCGTGAATCGGCTCGTAGACGCCGAACGTCCCCGTGCCCAGCGACGCCGAGGGCAACATGCCCAGCGACCCGGCCAGCACCGACGCCTCGTCGCTGAGGATGTCGCCGAACATGTTGCCGGCCAGCAGCACGTCGAAGCGGGCCGGGTTGCGCAGCAGGTGCATGGCGCAGGCGTCCACCAGCGCGTGCTCCAGGGTCACGTCCGGGTAGTCGGCGGCCACGCCGCTCACCGTGCGCCGCCACAGGCGCATGGCGGCCAGCACGTTGGCCTTGTCCACCGAGGTCACCTGGCCGCGCCGTCCGCGCGCCGCCGCGAAGGCGACGCGGGCCACGCGCGCCACCTGGGGGACGGAGTAGTACATCGTGTCCCAGGCGTCGTCGCCGTCGCCCTGCTCCTGGCGCTGGCCGAAGTAGATGCCGCTGGTCAGCTCGCGCACAAAGAGCATATCCACGCCGTCGAGCAGGTCGGCGCGCAGCGGCGTATGGCGGGCCAGCGCCGGATAGGCCCTGACCGGGCGCAGGTTGGCGAAGAGGTCGAAGTGCCCGCGCAGCCGCAGCAGCCCCTGCTCCGGGCGGACGGGCGCGGTGGGGTCCGACCACTGCGGCCCGCCGACCGCGCCGAGCAGCACGGCGTCGGCGCGCTCGCAGGCGGCCAGCGTCTCGTCGGGCAGGGGGTCGCCAGCCGCGTCAATGGCACAGCCGCCCATCAGCGCTTCTTCGAAGCTGAAGCTGTGCCCCCAGCGGGCGGCGACGGCGCGCAGCACGCGCGCGCCTTCGGCGATCACTTCCGGCCCGATGCCGTCGCCGGGCAGGGTGACGATGGTTGCGTGCATGAAGGTCTCCTGGGTGGTTGGTGGTTACTGGTTTTGGTCTGAGAGTGTTGGCCGGGGTGTGTGCCTGTTTCTGCCCCCCATCCCCGGCTCAGCAGCAGCCCATCACGTGGGTCAGACCGTACTCGACGCTGTCGGCCAGGGCGAACCAGCTCGCCTCGATGATGTTGGTGCTGGCCCCGACGGTGCTCCAGCGCTGGTGACCGTTCTGCGTGTCAATCAGCACGCGGGTCATGGCCGCTGCGCCGTTCTGCCCGTCGAGGATGCGCACCTTGTAGTCGGCCAGTTGGAACTCGGCCAGCGGTGGATAGAGGGGGGTCAGCGCCTTGCGCATGGCGTGGTCGAGCGCGTCCACCGGGCCGTTGCCGCTGGAGACGGTATGAATCTCCTCGCCATTCACGCGCAGCTTGATCGTCGCCTCGGCGAACATGCCGCGCCCGGCGCGGTGCTCGACCACGGCCATGAAGTCAATCAGCTCGAAGGGCGGCGTGTAGTCCGGGCGCTGGCGACGGATGAGCATCATGATCGAAGCTTCGGCCCCTTCGAAGACGAAGCCACGATGTTCCAGCTCCTTGATGCGGGCGACGAGCTTCTGCGCCTCGTCCGCCGTCAGGTTCTGGCCATATTCCTCGGCCTTGCTGAGCATGTTGCCGCGCCCGCTGAGGTCGGAGACGAGCACGCGCATCTTGTTGCCGACCAGCGCCGGGTCAATGTGCTGGTAGCTGTCCACGTTGCGGCGGATGGCGGCGACGTGCATCCCTCCCTTGTGGGCGAAGGCGCTCTTGCCGACGTAAGCCGCCTGGTGGTTGGGGGCCATGTTGGCGATCTCGGCCACCGTGCGCGCCACACCTGTCAGGCGCGCCAGGCGGCCTTCGGGCAGGCAGCGCAGGCCGAGCTTAAGCTCCAGGTCGGGCACCGCCGAGCACAGGTTGGTGTTGCCGCAGCGCTCGCCGTAGCCGTTGATCGTCCCCTGGATATGGGTCACGCCGTGACGCACCGCCACCAGCGTATTGGCGACGGCCATCTCCCCGTCGTTGTGGCAGTGAATGCCCAGCCGCACGCCAGGGAAGCGCTCGGCCACGGTGCGGAGGATCCCCCCGATCTCCCAGGGCATCGAGCCGCCGTTGGTGTCGCACAGCACGAGCACGCCCGCCCCGCCATCGAGCGCGGCCTGCAAAGTTTGCAGCGCGTAGTCGGCGTCCAGCTTGTAGCCGTCGAAGAAATGCTCGGCGTCGTAGATCACCTCGCGCCCCTGCGCCTTGAGGAAGGCCAGGCTTTCGCGGATGATGCGCAGATTCTCCTCCGGCGTGGTGCGGATGATCTCGCGCACATGCAGAAGCGAAGTCTTGCCGACGACCGTGACGACCGGTGTGGCGGCGTCGAGCAGGGCGAGGATATTGGCATCGGTTGCTGCATCGCCGCCCACGCGGCAGGTCATGCCGAAGGCGGCGACGCGGGCGTGCTGCAGGTTCAGCTCGCGCACGCGCTGGAAGTAGGCCGCGTCCTTGGGGTTGGAGCCGGGCCAGCCGCCCTCGATATAGGTCACGCCCAGGTCATCGAGCAGGCGCGTGATCTTGAGCTTGTCGTCCACCGACAGGGCGATGTTCTCGCCCTGCGTCCCGTCGCGCAGCGTAGTGTCGTAGACCTCAACCTCAACAGGTGTCATTGGCGATCTCGATTCGTGGTGATTGGTGATTGGTGGTTAGTTGTTGGTGATCAGTTAGCGGTGGGCGGCGGCGCGGGTGTTTCGCGGGGGCGCTGCTCTGCTGCGCCCCCAAAACTTGCGAAGTCTGATCGCCGCGCGCCCCTGTAATGCAGACTCCTGATCACCACGCTCGTCCCTTCATCTGCACGCCCAGCACGGTGCGCGCGTAGGGCACCAACCCGCCCGCATGGATGATCGCCAGCACCACCGGTGGGTAGGGGCTGGCCTGATACGTCTGGCCGGTGCGCTCGTTGGTGATGGTCCCGGCGGCCAGGTCCACGCTGAGCGTGTCGCCTTTTTCCGCGTCGCGCGCCGCCGCCGGACTCTCCAGAATAGGCAGGCCGATGTTGATCGCGTTGCGGAAGAAGATGCGCGCGAACGACGCGGCGATGATGCACGAGACGCCCGCCCCCTTGATGCTGATCGGGGCGTGCTCGCGGCTGGAGCCGCAGCCGAAGTTTGTCCCGCCGACGATGATGTCGCCCGGCTGCACCTCCCCGGCGAACGCGGCGTCTATGTCTTCCATGCAGTGCGCGGCCAGCGCCTGCGGATCGGTGGTGACGAGATAGCGCGCCGGGATGATCACGTCTGTGTCAATGTTGTCGCCGTACTTCCAGACTTTGCCTTGCAGCTTCATCGGTATCCCCTTCTGCGCTACAGCTCGTCAGGATGGGCCAGCCGGCCCAGGATAGCGCTGGCGGTGGCGATAGCCGGGTTCGCCAGGTAAACGCGCGCGTCGCGGTGACCCATACGCCCGCGGAAGTTGCGGTTCGACGTGCTGACGCACACTTCGTCGCCGGCCAGCACGCCCATGTGCCCGCCCAGGCACGGCCCGCACGTGCTGACGCTGACCGCCGCCCCCGCCAGCGTGAACTGTTCGAGCCAGCCCTGGCGCAGCGCGTCCAGGTAGACCGCCTGCGAGCCGGGGATGATCATCACGCGCACGTCGGGGTGAAACTCGCGCCCCGTCCGCTCCAGGATGTCGGCGACAATGGCCAGGTCTTCGAAACGCCCGTTGGTGCAACTGCCGATGAAGACCTGGTCCACCTTTTCCGGCCTGACCTGGCTGATGGGGTGCACATTGTCCGGCGAATAGGGGCAGGCGACCTGTGGCTCCATCTGCGCAAGGTCGAATTCGTGGACGGAGCAGTAGATCGCGTCGTCGTCGGCGTGGTAGGGGGTGAAGGGTCGTGTGGCGCGCGGCGTGACGTAGGCTTCGGTCACCTCGTCGTAGGGCAGGAAGCCGCACTTGCCGCCCGCCTCGATGACCATATTGGCCATCGTCAGCCGGTCGGACATGGGCAGCTCGTGGATGGCCGGGCCGGTGAACTCCATCGCCCGGTAGAGCGCGCCGTCCACGCTGATCTCCCCGATGGTGCGCAGGATGAGGTCTTTGCCGGTCACCCAGGGCCGGCGCTCGCCGTAGTAGACGAACTTCATCGTCTCCGGCACCTTCAGCCAGGTGGTGCCAGTCGCCATCGCAAACGCGATGTCGGTTGACCCCATGCCGGTGGCGAGAGCGCCGACCGCGCCGTAGGTGCAGGTGTGGCTGTCGCCGCCGACGACCAGGTCGCCGGGCAGCACTAACCCGCGCTCTGGCAGCACGACGTGCTCGATGCCCGCCCGCCCCACCTGGAAGCGGTGGCCGAGCGCCTGTTGCTCGGCGAAGAGGGTCAGCGTGCGTGTCTGCTCGGCGCTCTTGATGTCCTTGTTGGGGGCGAAGTGGCTCGGCACCAGCATAACGCAGTCCGGGTTGTACACTTCGCTCACGCCCATCGCCCGGAAGGATTCGATGGCGATGGGCGCGGTGATGTCGTTGGCCATCACGACGTCGGTCTTGACGGTGACCAGGTCGCCCGCCGAGACCTCTTCGACGTGCTCAGCGTGGGCGGCGATGATCTTCTCGGCCAGTGTTTTCCCCATGGTATCTCCCGTGAAAAGTGCGATCAGTAGCGATTGGCCATCAGCTATCAGCTTTAAGGGACAGCCACGATACTGGCTGACGGCTGACGGCTGCTGGCGGCTGGCTCACAGGCCGGTTGTACAGGGCCTCGCCGTGCCAGGCCAGCGGCCAGGAACACGGCTCTGGAAACGCGGCGCCCATCTCCGGCTCGACCGGGCGCGGGCTGACCGGTGTCCTGCTGCGTGATTTCCTCTGCTTAGTCATGTGCTTCGCTCCTCGTGCCCACCCGGTCGTGACGGTTTACCTCACCCCCGGCCTCGCTTCGCTCGGCCAGCCCCCTCCCCGACGTGGAGAGGGGACAACGAGGCGCGTCAGCGCCGAGCGGGGGTGAGGTCAATAGCGCAGCGCCTCACTTCGCCTGCGGCGACACGCGCACGGTGGCGGCATCGCCTTCCGGCGCGCGGTCGCCATAGCCGGTGTAGGCCAGCATCTTGTTGAGCGCGGACAGGTACGCTTTGGCGCTGGCCACGATGATGTCGGTATCGGCCCCGTGCCCGCCGAAGGTGCGCCGCCCGTTAGCATCGCGGCGGACGCGCACGGTCACTTCGCCCAGGGCGTCAATGCCCTCGGTGACGGCAGCCACGCGATATTCGACCAGCGTGGCCTGCACCTCGACGATCTGCTCGATGGCCTGGAAAGCCGCGTCCACCGGGCCAGTGCCGATGCCCGCCGCGATCTTGGAATGGCCATCCGGTCCGCGCAGCCTGATGGTGGCGGTGGGCATTCCCGGCTGCCCGCAGGCAACCTGAATGCCCTCCAGGGTGAAGACCTCCTCCGGGCCGTAGAACTCGTCGGCGATGAGCGCCTCGATGTCGGCATCGGTGACCGTCTTCTTCTTGTCGGCCAGCTCCTTGAAGCGCTGGAACGCCTGGTTCAGATCGTCGCCTTCCAGCTCGTAGCCCAGGTCTTCCAGGCGGACGCGAAAGGCATGGCGCCCGCTGTGCTTGCCCAGCACCAGGTTGCTCTGCGACAGGCCGACCGTCTCCGGCGTCATGATCTCATAGGTGGCCTGGTGCTTGAGCACGCCGTCCTGGTGAATGCCCGCCTCGTGGCTGAAGGCGTTGGCCCCGACAATGGCCTTGTTCGGCTGGACGGGCAGGCCGGTGTAGTTGCTGACCATGCGGCTGGTGCGGGCGATCTGCGTCGTGTCTATGCCGGTGCTCAGGTGGTAGAACTGGGGCCGTGTGTGCAGGGCCATCACCACCTCTTCCAGCGAGGTGTTGCCCGCGCGCTCGCCGATGCCGTTGATCGTCACCTCGGCCTGGCGCGCCCCGGCCTGCAGGCCGGCCAGCGCGTTGGCCGTGGCCAGGCCCAGGTCGTCGTGACAGTGCACCGACCAGATCACGCGGTCGCCGCCCGCCGTCTCGCGGATCAGCTTCTGCATCAGCGCGAGGTATTCGCCGGGCATGATATAGCCCACCGTGTCGGGGATGTTGAGCGTGGTCGCGCCTTCTCGCACGGCCACGCTGAGCACTTCTACCAGGAAGTCGGGGTCGGAGCGACAGGCGTCCTCCGGCGAAAACTCCACGTCGGCGCACAGCGCGCGAGCGTAAGCGACCATCTCGCGCACGCGCTCCACGACCTGCTCGCGCGTCATGCGCAGCTTGTGCTGCATGTGAATCTCAGAGGTCGCCAGGAAGGTGTGGATGCGCGGCTTGGCCGCGTCGCGCACAGCTTCCCAGGCTTTGTCAATATCGCTGGTGGTGGCGCGGGCCAGCCCGCAGATGACCGGGCCATCGGCTGTGCCCACCTCGCGGGCGACACGGCGCACGCCCTCCAGATCGTCGGGCGAGGCGGCGGGAAAACCCGCCTCGATGATGTCCACGCCCAGGCGGGCAAGCTGGCGGGCGATGTCAATCTTCTCGGCGCTGGTCAGGCTGGCGCCGGGCGACTGCTCGCCATCGCGCAGGGTGGTGTCGAAAATGCGCACCCGGTTATCGCGTTGAACCCCAGACTCGTCCATAGTACCTGCTGTCCTTGTGTGCACCTATCGTCTTCAGCTATCAGCCTTCAGCGACCGGCAAAGGCACCCTGCTCATCATTCTGCCGGGGGTGCCTGCCTGGCGTTCAGGAAGGGCATCATCGGGCGCAGCTCGCGCCCCACCTGCTCGATGAGCAGGTTTTGCTCGGCGCGGCGCTGCTTGTTGAACCAGGGCCGCCCGGCGTTGTTCTCCGCGATCCACTGGCGGGCGTAGGTGCCGTCCTGAATCTCGTCGAGGATGCGGCGAATCTCGCCTTTGGTCTCTTCGGTGATGATGCGCTCGCCAGCGGTGTAGCCGCCGTGCTCGGCGGTATCGGAGACGGAATACCACATATAGCTCATGCCGCCCTGGTACATCAGGTCCACGATCAGCTTCAACTCGTGCAGCACCTCGAAATAGGCCAGCTCGGGCTGATAGCCGGCCTTGACCAGCGTCTCGAAGCCCGCCTTGACCAGCGCCGTGACCCCGCCGCACAGCACGACCTGCTCGCCGAAGAGGTCGGTCTCGGTCTCTTCGGCGAAGGTTGTCTGGATGACGCCCGCACGGGTGCAGCCCAGGGCGCGCGCATAGGCCAGCGCCTGGGCCAGGGCATGGCCGCTGGCGTCCTGCTCGACGGCGAGCAGGGCCGGGGTGCCCGCGCCCTCGACGTACAGCTCGCGCACGCGGTGACCGGGCGCTTTGGGCGCGACCATGCTCACGTCTACATAGCTGGGCGGCACGATCTGCCCGTAGCGGATGTTGAAGCCGTGCGCAAACATCAGCGTATCGCCCGGCTCCAGGTGCGGCGCGATGCTTTGGGCATAGACTTCGGGCTGGACTGTGTCCGGCAGCAGCAGCATGATCACATTGGCCTCGGCTGCCGCTTCGGCGACCGTTTTGACGGTCAGCCCGTCGGCTTCGGCTTTGGCCCACGACTTGCTGCCTTCATAGAGGCCGACCACCACCGACACACCGCTGTCGTGCAGGTTGAGCGCGTGGGCGTGGCCCTGGCTGCCATAGCCGATGATCGCCACCGTTTTGCCCGCGAGCAGGGACGGGTCGGCGTCGTTGTCGTAATAGAGCTTCGTCACTGGTTTTCTCCCTCGTTGAGCGATCGAGCACCCTCAATTCAGACTTCGGAAGTCTCGAAGACTTCCGAAGTCGTGACCTTCACTCACAGCACGTTCGTCCGGTAGCCGTTGCCGCTCGGACGCGGCTTGTAGCCATTGGGCGACAGCACGTGCTCGCCGCGCGTCATGGTCACCATGCCGGTGCGCACCATCTCCAGGATGCCGATCGGGCGCAGCAGCTCGGTCATGCTGGTGATCTTGTCCTCGTCGCCGGTGACCTCGACGATCAGCGCGTCGGTGGTGGCGTCCACGATGTGCGCGCGGAAGATGTCGCAGAGCTGCACGACTTCGCCGCGCGTCTGGCTGTTGACGCGCACCTTGATCAGCGCCAGGTCGCGGCTGACATCGGGGATCTCGGTCACGTCCTGCACCTGGATGACGTTGACCAGCTTGTAGAGCTGGGTGCGAATCTTCTCGGCGTCGGCGTCCACGACGATGGTCATGCGCGAGATGGCCGGGTTTTCGGTGCGGCCTACCGTCAGGCTGTCAATGTTGAAGTTGCGCCGCCGGAACAGGCTCGCCACCCGGTTCAGCACGCCGGGCTTGTTCTCTACAAGGGCTACGAGTGTCCGTTTCATCAGTGTCTTCTCTCCTGCTCAAGCGCAGCGCGCTAGATAGCGGTATCTGAGGGCAGGGGGCGGCGGATCATCTTGTGCAGATCGGCACCCGCCGGCACCATGGGGTAAACCAGGTCGTGCGTTTCGACGACGAAGTCAATCAGAGTGGGGCCGTCCGTGATGCTGTTGGCCCACTCGATGGCCGGGATCACGTCTTCGCGGCGGGTGACGCGGCGGGCCGGAATGCCATAGGCTTCGGCCAGCTTGACGAAGTCCGGGTTGTGCATGGGCGTGGCGTTGTAGCGCTCCTCATAGAAGAACTCCTGCCACTGGCGCACCATGCCCAGGAAGCCGTTGTTGATGATGGCGATCTTGACCGGCGCGCGCTCCTGCATGGCTGTGCCCAGCTCTGGCAGCGTCATCTGAAAGCCGCCATCGCCGACGATAGCCCACACGTTGGGGCCGCCCAGCCCCAGCGCCGCGCCGATGGCCGCCGGCATCCCGAAGCCCATCGTGCCCAGCCCGCCGGAAGTGAGCAGCGTGTGTGGGCGCTGATGTGGGTAATACTGCGCTTCCCACATCTGGTGCTGGCCGACGTCGGTCACCACTACCGCATCGCCGCCGGTTGCCCGCCACATATCGTGGATGACGTGCGCGGCGAAGAGGCGCTCGCCCACGTCGCGGTTGACGATGTCGCGCTCGTCGGCGTCTTCCATCCAGTCGCGAATCTGGCCCAGCCACGCCTTGTGCTCGATCGGCTTGACGTGCGGCATCAACTGGCCGAGGACCGTTTTCAGGTCGCCGACGATGGGCACATCTACGCGCACGTTTTTGTGGATTTCCGATATGTCAATGTCAATGTGAATCTTCTTGGCGTTGGGCGCGTAGGTCTTCAGGTTGCCGGTCACGCGGTCGTCGAAGCGCATCCCGAAGGCCAGCAGCAGGTCGGCGTTCTGAATGGCGAGGTTGGCGTGGCCGGTGCCGTGCATGCCCATCATGCCCAGCGAGAGCGGGTGCGTCTCTGGCAGGCCGCCCTTGCCGAGCAGCGTCAGGGCGAAGGGCGTCTGCGTCATCTCGGCGAATTGCAGCACTTCGCGCCCCGCGCCCGACATGATCACGCCGTGCCCGGCCAGGATGAGCGGGCGCTCGGCGCTCTCGATCAGCGCCAGGGCAGCGGCGATGTCTTCCTCGGCGGCGCGCTGCGGCGGGCGATAGCCCGGCAGCTCGATGGGGCCTTCGGGATAGACGAACTCGGTGACAGCGGTCTGCACGTCTTTGGGAATATCTACCAGCACGGGGCCGGGCCGCCCCGTCCGCGCGATGTGAAACGCCTCGCGGATGGTGTAGGCCAGCTCTTCCACGTTGTAGACCAGATAATTGTGCTTGGTCACGGGCAGCGTGACGCCCGTCACGTCCGTCTCCTGGAAGGCGTCGGAGCCGATGACCGCGCTGGGCACCTGCCCGGTGATGCAGACGATGGGCGAGGAGTCCAGCATGGCGGTGGCGATGCCGGTGACCAGGTTAGTCGCGCCGGGGCCGGAGGTGGCGATGACCACGCCGACCTTGCCCGTCGCTCGCGCATAGCCGTCGGCCATGTGGGCGGCGCCCTGTTCGTGGCGCACCAGCACGTGGCGAAGCTGGGGATACTTGGTCATGGTATCGTAGGTGGGCAAGATCGCGCCGCCGGGGTAGCCGAACATAATGTCTACGCCCTCGCGGAGCAGGCATTCCAGGATGATCTCAGCGCCGGTCAGTTTCACAGTGTTTTTCTCCTTGTTAGGCTTGCGCCGTGCTGGTTGGTTTTCGGTCATCGCCGAAACAGCATCATCGGGCCGAGCGGGGGTGAGGTCGGTGGGCGTAGTGCCATACGCCCCTGCTCCCCACACCGCAACTGTCAATCAAAAAAAACCGCCCCGGTGCTGGCGCTGCTGACCAGCCGGGCATAGCGCCGCAGCCAGCGGCTGGGAATATCTGGCACAAAGTCCGGCAGCGCGACCAGGCGACGCTGCACCTCCGCCGGCTCCACCAGCAGGTCGAGCGTCCGCCGATCGAGATCGATCGCGATGATGTCGCCCGGCTGCACGGCGGCCAGCGGCCCGCCCGCCGCCGCTTCCGGGCTGACATGGCCGATGGACACGCCCCGGCTGCCGCCGGAGAAGCGCCCGTCGGTCACCAGGGCCACGCTGTCGCCCAGGCCCATGCCCTGCAACTGCGCCGTCGGCCCCAGCATCTCCTGCATCCCCGGCCCGCCGCGCGGCCCCTCGTAGCGGATGACCACCACATCGCCCGGCTGCACCAGCCCGTTGAGGATGCCCACCGAGGCCGCCTCTTCGCTTTCGAAGACGCGCGCCGGGCCGCGATGGCGGCGCATGTGGGCCGGCACTGCGCCGGTCTTGATCACCGCGCCGTCGGGGGCCAGGCTGCCGAAGAGCACAGCCAGCCCCCCGGTAGGGCTGTGCGGATCGCTGAGCGGGTGGATCACTTCGTGGTCAGCGATGGCTGCGTCAGCGACGTTCTCGCCCAGCGTCCGCCCGGTCACCGTGATGCAGTCTAGGTGCAGCGCGCCGTCCTTCTGGGCGATTTCGTGCAGGATGGCCGGCACGCCGCCCGCGCGGTGCACGTCTTCCATGTGCCAGTGCGAGGCCGGGCTGACCTTGCAGATGTGCGGCACGCGCTCGGCGACCCGGTTGATGCGCTCCAGCGGGTAGTCCACGCCCGCTTCGTAGGCCAGGGCCAGCGTGTGCAGGACGGTGTTGGTGCTGCCGCCCATGGCCATGTCCAGGGCGAAGGCGTTGTCCAGGGCTTCGTGGGTGACGATGCGGCGCGGCGTCAGGTCTTGTTCGATCAGGACCATGAGCTGGCGCGCGGCGCGTTTCGCCAGCTCGACGCGCTCCGGGGTTTCGGCCAGGGCCGAGCCGTTGAAAGGCAGGGCCAACCCCAGGGCTTCCATCAGGCAGTTCATCGAGTTGGCGGTGAACATGCCGGAGCACGAGCCGCACGAGGGACAGCCGAAATCTTCCAGCGTCTTCAGCTCGGCGGCGTCAATCTTGCCCGCCTTGTACGCGCCCACGCCCTCGAACACGCTGATCAGGTCAATCGTGCGCCCGTCGGGAGTTTTGCCGGCGGCCATCGGCCCGCCGCTGATGAAGATGGTGGGAATGTCCACGCGCATGGCGCCCATGAGCATCCCCGGCACGATCTTGTCGCAGTTGGGGATGCAGATCATGCCGTCGAAAGCGTGGGCGACGACCATCGTCTCAACGCAGTCGGCGATCAGTTCGCGGCTGGGCAGCGAGTAGTTCATGCCCAGGTGTCCCATCGCGATGCCGTCGTCCACGCCGATGGTGTTGAACTCGAAAGGCACGCCGCCCGCCGCGCGGATGGCCTCTTTGACGACCTGGCCGAAACGCTGCAGGTGCACGTGGCCGGGGACGATGTCCACGTAGGAGTTGACGACGGCGACGAACGGCTTGCGCATGTCGGCATCGGTGACGCCGGTCGCCTTGAGCAGGCTGCGGTGCGGTGCCCGTTCGAAACCCTTCTTGATCCGATCTGAGCGCATGATTCTGCCTTGTTGGGTGCGAATGCTGTCGGTTGACACGAAAGAGGCCGCCCCTGGGTTGGGACGGCCTCCTGGCTCTTCTTACGCTGCGCTGCTAGCATTTTGCTCTGCGCTGCGCCGGCACCCCAACCCGTCTGCCCCCCTTCTCAAGAGCGAGAAGGAGGTCAATGACCAGGACAATAAGAGGGACCAGCGCGCGCAGCGCGTCGAAAGTCATGGCTGCTGTGTCTCCGCTGAACGCATCAGCGCAACAAAAAAGCCTCCCGGCGTTGGGAGGCTTTTGCTTACACACTAGGGCCTGCTGCGGCTACGCTCTCCCAACGCCAAATGCCCCGCCAAGAATGACGAGGACAATGACGATAAGGACGAGGGACAGGCGACGAGACGCCATAGCGAACACGTTTCCTTCAGCACGCAGGCCGATCACGTTATTGAATAAGACTTTAGCCAGCGGGAACCGTTCTGTCAAGGGGTTGTGGCTCAATTGGGCGGGCTGAGTTTAGTGATTATATACAAAAGGGGCCTGCGAGCAGATCGCCGCCCTGTTTTTTGCGGGCTGCGGGCGCTAGCATTAGCGCCCAATCAGATAGGGCGCACACCTCCGCCAAGAAAGGAACCCCACATGGAACCGATCAAGAAAGTCGTCCTGGCCTACAGCGGCGGCCTGGATACCTCGATCATCGTGCCCTGGCTGCGCCATAACTACGGCTGCGAAGTGATCTGCTTCACCGCCGACCTGGGCCAGGAGGAAGAACTCGATGGCCTGGAAGAGAAAGCGCTGAAGACCGGGGCCAGCAAGCTGATCATCCGCGATCTGCGCGAGGAGTTCCTGACCGACTTCGTCTTCCCGACGATGCAGGCCGGGGCGGTCTACGAGCGCGTCTACCTGCTGGGCACGTCCTTCGCCCGCCCGCTGATCAGCAAGCATCTGGTCGAGATCGCCGAGGACGAGGGCGCACAGGCCATCGCGCACGGCTGCACGGGCAAAGGCAACGACCAGGTGCGCTTCGAGCTGACGGCGATGGCCCTCAACCCCAAGATTCAGGTGATCGCCCCCTGGCGCGAGTGGAACATCCGCAGCCGCGAGGACGCGCTCGAATACGCTGCCGAACACAACGTGCCGGTCAGCTCGACGCTCAAGAGCATCTACAGCCGCGATCGCAACCTGTTCCACATGAGTCACGAGGGCGGCCCGCTGGAAGACCCCTGGAACGAGCCGCACGAGGAGATGTTCGTCCTCTCGCGCAGCCCGGAAGACGCGCCCGACGAACCGGCCTATGTCACCATCGGCTTCGAGCGGGGCGTGCCCATCTCCATTGATGGCGAAGCTCTGCCCCCTGTCCCGCTGTTCGAGCGGCTCAACGAGCTGGGCGCGGTCAACGGCATCGGGCGGGTGGACATGGTCGAGAATCGGCTGATCGGCATGAAGAGTCGCGGCGTCTACGAGACGCCCGGCGGCACCATCCTGCGCGCCGCTCACCAGGCGCTGGAGAGCCTGTGCCTGGACAAGCAGACCATGCACTTCAAGGACTTCGTGGCCGTCAAGTACGCCGAACTGGTCTACAACGGCATGTGGTATACGCGCCTGCGCGAGTCGCTGGACGCTTTTGTGCAGGTGACGCAGCAGACGGTGAGCGGCACGGTGCGCCTCAAGCTGTACAAGGGCAACGTGATCATCGCCGGGCGCAAGAGTCCCTACAGCCTCTACCGCGAAGACTACGCCTCGTTCGGCCACATGGACATCTACGACCAGACCGACGCCAAGGGCTTCATCCACATGATCGGCCTGCCGATGAAGGTCGAAGCCATGCTCAACGTCGAAGGGACGGGCAAGAGCCGCTATCGCCAGCCGGACTACACGCGCTTCAAGCGCGACTAGCAGGAGCGATCAGCCACCAGCCGTTCGCGGGCCACTCACGCGCCGCCCGTGTTTGGCCCGCCCAGCGCCGCCGGGTACGACCCCAGCATCTTGACCATCGAAGCCTGGCGCAGCAGGTCTACCAGGGCGGCCTCGGCGGCGGAATCGCGCCAGTGGCCCTCGAAGTCGAGGTAGAACCAGTATTGCCAGGCTCGCCCGCGCATGGGCCGCGACTCGATCTTGGTCAGGTTGATGTTGCGCAGGGCGAACGTGCCCAGGGCGTCGTAGAGCGCGCGCGGGCGATGCCGCACGGCAAAGACCAGCGAGGTTTTGCTGGGGTCGCGGCGCTGGGCATCGTCCGCGCCGATGGCGAAGAAGCGCGTCGAGTTGCCGGGGTCGTCTTCCAGGCCGCTGTCCAGCGCGGCCAGGCCGTAGAGCCGGCCCGCCAGCGCCGAGGCGATGACCGCCGTGTGCGCCTCCGGGTGCTCGGCCAGGGCGCGCGCCGCGCCCGCCGTGTCATAGGTGGCGACCGGCTCCCAGCCGCGCCGGTGCAGGGTGTCGGCGCACTGGGCCAGCGCCTGCGGGTGCGACATGACGCGCTTGACATCTTCCAGCGCTGTGCCTTCTGGCGCGAGCAGGTGGTGGGTGATCGGTAGCAGGTGCTCGGCCTGCACACGGAAATCGTGCTCGATCAGCAGCTCATAGACCTGGAAGACCGTCCCGGCCAGCGCGTTCTCGACCGGGACCATGCCGTGCGTCGCCCGCCCGCGCTGGATGGCCGCGAAAACCTCGGCGAAGGTCTCGCAGGGCAGGGTCTTCGTATCCTCGCCGAACTGGCGGTGGATCGCTTCTTCCGAATACGCACCGTGCTCGCCCTGGAAGGCGACAATGCGCTCGCCCATATGTGTGTCTCCTTAGTGGTGGGTGGTGGGTGATTGGTTGTTGGTGGTGATTGGTTTTCAGTGATCAGCGATCAATATCCAGGCGAGACGGGCTTTGCCATTCAGCAGCCAGCCGCGCTGATCACTGACTCCTGATGACTGACCCCCAATCACCAGAAACCAAACACCCATCACCCTCTCTCCAGCAGTGCCTCCAGCGCCAGCCGGTAGCCCAGCCAGCCCAGCCCGCTGATCTGCCCCAGGCAGACCGGCGCGATCAGCGAAGTGTGGCGGAACGGCTCGCGGGCGTGAATGTTCGACAGGTGCACCTCGATGGCCGGCAGCCCGACCGCGCTGAGCGCGTCGCGCAGGGCGACGCTGGTGTGCGTGTAGCCGCCGGGGTTGAGGATCACCCCGTCCGCCCAGCCGCGCGCCGCGTGCAGCGCGTCAATCAGCGCGCCCTCGTGGTTGCTCTGGGTGATGCGCAGCGCGGCACCGTGCCCCGCCGCGTAGTCTTCCAGCCGCGCGTTGATCGCGTCCAGCGTCAGGCTGCCGTAGACCTCCGGCTCGCGCGCTCCCAGCAGGTTGAGGTTCGGCCCGTGCAAAATCAGGATGTTCATGGCCCCTCCCGCAGCGACTCCAGCACGGCGATCACCGCGTCGCGCGGCACGTCATCGGCCACGCACGGATCGCCGGTCGCGCGCAGCAGCACGAAGCGCGCGCTCCCGCCGCGAAACTTCTTGTCGTGGCGCATGGCGTCCCACAGGGCAGCGGGGTCCAGCCCGGCGTAGCGCGCGGGCAGGCCCAGCGCCGTCACCGCCTGCTCGACTGTCGCGGCCAGATCGGGGGCGGCCAGTCCGCGCTGCACAGACAGGCGCGCCGCCGCCACCAGGCCCAGGGCCACCGCCTCGCCGTGCTTCCAGGCGTAGCCGCTGACCCCTTCGATGGCGTGGGCGAAGGTGTGACCCAGGTTCAGGTAGGCCCGCGTGCCGCGCTCCAGCCGATCCTGCTCGACGGCCTGCTTCTTGACGCGCACGGCCCGCGCGATCACGTCCTCGATGGGCGGCGGCTCGCTCGCCAGCAGGCGCTCCACCAGCGGCGGATCGGCGATCAGCCCGGCCTTGAGCACTTCGGCCAGGCCGCAGCGCCGCTCGACCGGCGGCAGGGTGTGCAGCGCCGCGCTGTCGGCGAAGACGGCCAGCGGGTCTTTGAACGCGCCAACCAGGTTCTTGCCCTGGGGCAGGTCCACGCCCACCTTGCCGCCCAGGCTGGCGTCCACCATGGCCAGCAGGCTGGTGGGAGCCTGGATGAGGGCCACGCCGCGCATGAAAGTCGCCGCGACGAAGCCGGCCAGGTCGCCGATCACCCCGCCGCCCAGCGCGATGACCAGCGACGAGCGATCGCAGCCGCCCGCCAGCAGCTCGCCGTAAAGCGCGGTGGCTGTGCCCAACGTCTTGTGCGCCTCGCCATCCGGCACGGTGATCAGAAAAGCGTCCGGCAGGCGGGCGGCCAGCGCCTCGCCGTAGAGCGGGCCGACGATCGTGTTGCTGATCACGGCCACGCGCGAGAAGCGCCGCTCCCCCACGAACGCGGGCAGCGCTTCGGCCAGCGCGCCGGGCTGGATCACCACCGGATACGCTTCGTCCGCGCCCTGGATGGTCAGGATCGAGGCTGGTTCCACAGGCGCATCACCTCCTCGGCGATCTCCGCCGGGGTGCGGGCAGTCGTGTCCACCGCGTGCGGCAGGCTGGCGTAATGAGCCGCCCGCGCCGCGCAGAGCGCCGCCAACCGCTCGCGGTCGGCGCTGAACAGGGGCCGCGCCGGGTCGTCGCCCACCCGCCGCAAAATCTCGTCGAGCGAAGCGGTCAGGCACACGATCAGGCTGCTCTGGGCGAAGGCGCGGCGCGCGGAGTCGTCGAGCAGCGCGCCGCCGCCCACCGCGATCACCTGGTCCCGCCCGGCAGCGATCTCGCGGCAGACTTCGGCCTCAATGCGCCGGAAGGCCGTCTCGCCATCCTGGGCGAAAATCTGCGCGATGCTCCGCCCCGCCCGCCGCTCGATCGCGGCGTCGGTGTCCACGAAAGCCAGGCCCAGCCGCCCGGCGACGAGGCGCCCGACGGTGCTCTTGCCCGTCCCCATGAAGCCGGCCAGGACCAGGTTGTGAGGGACCCCTGTCATAGAGAGTCTCGGTAAGGCTCCGCGTTGCGCTTTACCTCACCCCCTGCTCGGCGCTGACGCGCCTCGCCGCCCCCTCTCCATTCGAATGGAGAGGGGGCAAGCCGAGTGTAGCGAGGCTGGGGGTGAGGTCACACCTCATAGCCGAAGCGCCAGGGCACGTCGTCCATCGGCAGGTCGTCCAGCCGCGCCTGGCGCAGCGCGGCGCAGCGCGGGCGCAGCTCGTCCAGGCTGTCGCCGCCCAGCTTGCGCAGCAGCTCGTCGGCCAGCACGAAGGCGACCATGCTCTCCAGGATGACCACTGCGCGCGGCGTGGCGCAGAAATCGCTGCGCTCATATTCAGTATGCGCGGGCGTCCCCGCCGCCAGGCTCACCGACTCCAGCGGCGTCAGCGTGGTGCTGATCGGCTTCATGGCCGCGCGCACGATCAGCGGCTCGCCGGTGGTCATGCCGCCTTCCAGCCCGCCAGCGCGGTTGCTCGTCCGGCGGATGCGCCCGTCCTCGCCCAGCGCCAGTTGGTCGTGGACCTGCGTGCCGGGGCGGCGGGCGTTGGCGAAGGCCGGGCCGATCTCCGCGCCCTTGATGCTCGGCACGCTGCACACTGCTCCGGCCAGCCGCCCCGTCAGGCGGCGGTCGTAGTGGACGTGCGACCCCAGGCCGGGCGGCAGCCCCAGCGCCACGACCTCGATGATCCCGCCGAGCGTGTCTTTGTCCACTTTGGCCTGGCGGATGGCCGCGCGCATCTGTTCGGCGGCTTGCGCATCGGGACAGCTCACGTCGGATTCCAGCGCGGCGGCGAAGCGGGCCGGATAGTCGGGCGGATCGTCGGCGAAGTGCGCCATCTCCGCGCCGATGGCCGTCACATAGCCGCCCACCGTGATGCCGAACTCAGCCAGCAGCCGCCGGGCGATCGCGCCGATGGCCACGCGCACCGCCGTCTCACGGGCGCTGGCCCGCTCCAGGGCCAGGCGCAGATCGCGGTAGCCGTACTTAAGCGCGCCGGTGAGGTCGGCGTGGCCGGGGCGCGGCGTGGTCATGGGTGGGATGTCGCGCTCCGCCCAGTTCTTCCAGTCGCGGTTCTCAATGACCAGGGCAATCGGCCCGCCGGTGGTGCGCCCGTTCATCACCCCGCCGGTGATGCGCGCCCGGTCGCGCTCGATCTGCATGCGCCCGCCGCTGCCGTAGCCGGTCTGGCGGCGGGCCAGGTCGCGGTTGAGGTCGGCGGGCGTCAGCGGGACGCCGGCGGGCATCCCTTCCAGGATGCCGGTCAGCGCCGGGCCGTGACTTTCGCCCGCAGTGAGAAAACGCAGCACAGTTCCTCCGAAAGAGCTATCAGCCATCAGCTTTCAGCGGTCGGCGGTCAGCGATCAGCGAGAACAGTCGCGTAGGGGCGCAGCAGAGCGGCGCCCTGTGAGCCAGACTTCCGAGGTCTCGCAGGCTTCGGAAGTCTACCCCCGTGCGTCAGCCGCGATCTTCCCAATTCGCAATCCGCAATCCGCAATTCCACCCCTACTCCACCCGCGCCAGGTGATAGCCTTTCTTGCCCTTGCGCAGGACGATGACGCGCCCTTCGATGGCGTCGGCCAGGGTGACACGCCGCTCCACATCGTCTGTGCGAGCTGCGTTCAGGTACAGCCCGCCACTCTCGATCAGGGTGCGCGCCTGCTTTTTGGAACGTTCCAGCCCGCATGTCACGGCCAGGTCAACCAGGCTCAGCCCCTCGCCCCCCAGGTCGTGCGCGGGCACAGCGCTGGACGGCACCTCGGCGAAGATATCGAGCAGGTCGTCGGCGCTCAGCCCTTCCAGGTCGCGCTCGCCAAAGAGCACTTCAGTCGCCTGCTGCGCCTTGCGCAGGCCGTCTTCGCCGTGCACCGCCCGCGTGACTTCCTCGGCCAGGCGGCGCTGCGCGGCCCGCAGGTGCGGCTCGGCGACCACGAATCGCTCCAGCGCGGCGATTTCGTCGCGATCCAGCAGCGTGAAGTACTTCAGGTACGGCACCACATCGGCGTCGGTCGTGTTGAGCCAGTACTGGTAGAAGCGGAACGGCGACGTGCGCCGGGCGTCGAGCCAGACGGTCCCGGCCTCGGTCTTGCCGAACTTGACGCCGGTCGAGGTGGTGATCAGCGGCACAGTGAGGGCGTAGGCTTTGCCGTCAACGACGCGGCGGATCAGCTCGGTGCCGGCGGTGATATTGCCCCACTGGTCGCTGCCGCCCATCTGGAAGGTGCAGCCGTAGTCCAGGTACAGGCGCAGGAAGTCGTAGGCTTGCAGCAGCATGTAGTTGAACTCGGTGAACGACAAGCCTTCCTCGCCCTCCAGCCGTGTCTTGACCGAGTCCTTGGCCATCATATAGTTGACGGTGAAGTGCTTGCCAATGTCGCGCAGGAACTCGATCAGGTTGAGCTTGCACAGCCAGTCGGCGTTGTTGAGCAGCAGCGCCGGGTTAGGCACCCCCTCGAAAGCCAGGAAATGGGCAAGCTGGGCCTTGATCCCCTCCAGGTTGTAAGCGAGCTGCTCCTGGGACAGCAACTGGCGCTCTTTGGCCCTGAAGCTGGGATCGCCGATCAGCCCCGTGCCACCGCCGGCCAGGGCGATCGGCGTGTGGCCGTGCCGCTGCAGATGCACCAGCACCATGATCGGCAGCAGCGAGCCGATGTGCAGGCTGTCGGCGGTCGGGTCGAAGCCAATGTAGGCGGTCACCTTCTCGCGGGCCAGGGCTTCTTCGGCACCCTCCGCCGCGTTGTAAATCAGGCCGCGCCAGCGCAGCTCTTCGAAGAGATTCTCTGCGGTTTTCACCTGTTCCATAGAAATTGCGCCAGGGGACACCGGGTTTTAACTCGGTGGGGAATGGCGCTTGCCTCCTTCTCTCTCTCGCGATATAATTAGATTACGATGAGCAAACAAACTCGGCACGCAACCTACGACATCAACTACCACCTCGTCTGGTGCCCCAAGTTCCGGCGTCCAGTCCTGGAAGGCGCTGTGGGTGCGCGTCTGGCCGAATTGCTGCCTGAATACGTTCGGGAACTCGATGGCGAGCTGTTTGACCTGGTTGTGATGCCAGACCACGTACACCTGTTCGCCTCGTTCCCGCCGACATTGGCGATTAGCCAAATCATGCACCGGCTGAAAAGCTCGACCAGCCACCAACTGCGGAAAGAGTTTCCGCACCTGAAGAGTCGCTTGCCCTCGCTCTGGACGCGCTCGTACTACATTGGCACGGCGGGTCATGTCAGCGCCGCGACAATCAAGCGGTACCTTGACGAGCAGAAGGGGCAATAGCGCGTGATCCGTACCTACCGCTACCGGCTGTACCCGACGAACGCGCAGGCGCGGGCGCTTGACTTCCTGCTGTGGCAGGGGCGCACGCTCTACAACGCCGCGCTCGAACAGCGCATCACCGTCTACCGCGAGACTGGCAAGGGCGTGAGCTATCCGCAACAGTGGGCGCACTTCCGCGACCTGCGCCATGCCAATCCCGACACGCTCGGCCAGCTTAACGCGACCAGCGTCCAGCAGATGCTCCGCCGCCTCGACAAGACGTTTGCCGCCTTCTTCCGCCGCCTGAAAGCGGGCGAGAAGCCCGGCTTTCCGCGTTTCAAAGGGCGTGACCGCTTCCACAGCCTGGAATACCGGCACGGCGACGGGTGCAAGCTGCGGCTCGGCGCGCGTACCATGTTCTACGTCCAGAACGCGGGCGAGGTCAAGGTCAAGTTCCACCGCCCGCTGCCTGACGACGCAACGATTAAGCACGTGGTCATCAAGCGCCGGGCCAGCAAGTGGCACGTCTGCCTGATGCTCGACCTGCCCGATCCGGTCATCCCAGAGCGCACCGGCCCGGCAGTCGGGATTGACATGGGGCTGGCGCACCTGCTGGCGCTCAGCGACGGAACGCTGGTCGAAAACCCGCGCTGGCTGCGTCAGAGCCTCGCCCAACTGCGCGTCGCGCAGCGCCGCCTGTCCCGGCGGCAGAAGGGCAGTGCGCATCGCCGCAAAGCCGCCGCGCAGGTCGCGCGCCTGCATGAGCGGGTGGCCAACCAGCGCCGCGACTTCTGGCACAAGCTCACCCGCCAGCTGGCGGATACCTACAGCCTGATCGCTCTCGAAAACCTGACGCTCGCCTTCATGACGGCCAATCGCCACCTCGCCCTCAGCGCGCACGACGCGGGGCTGGCGGAGTTCCAACAACTGCTCGCGTACAAAGCGGAAGAAGCTGGTACGCTGGTGGTGACCGTGAACCCCGCCTACACCTCGCAGGCGTGCTCGGCCTGTGGTGTGGTCGTCCAGAAGGAGTTGAGCGTTCGCGTACATGTTTGTCCTGACTGCGGTCTCACGCTTGACCGTGACGTGAATGCCGCTCGGAATATCCTGATGTGTGCGGTCAATCCGGCCCGGACGGGGCCGCCAGGGCGTAACGTGGCCGGTTGCGGCGCGCGTGCTCTGGAAAGCTCCCTGCTTTAGCGGGGAGAGTCGTCACCGCTTCACTCTTTCATTTCATTAGTCGCGTGCAGAACCCCACACAGCGGCCTGGGCCGCCCCTGCCATTATAACCAGCGGCGGGCCGATCCCCACCCACTGCTCGAACGACAGCGCCCCCTGACAGACGAGCATCCCCAGCCCGCCAAGCGCGCGCCCCCTCGCTGCTTCCGCCTGGCGCATCAGCCGCGTCGTGGGGGGGGTGTAGACCAGGTCGTACAGCACAGCGCCAGGCGGGAAAGGTACCTTCGGCGGCCAGGGCGACTCATCCGCGTGGGGGAACATGCCCACCGGCGTGCAGTTGACGATCAGATCGGCGGCGGGCGCGAGCGCGGCCAGGTCGTCGTAGCCCGCGACCGGCCAGCCCGCCAGCAGCGGCCCGCCAGCGGCCTGCGGGCGCGGCGCGCGACTGACCAGCGCAATTTTCGCCGCGCTCAGGCGTTCCAGCGCGTAGAGGATCGCGCGCGCGCCCCCGCCCGTGCCCAGCACCAGGCATGTCGCACCGGCGACGGCCACTTTCTGTGCCAGCAAATCGGCGGTGAAGCCTCGCCAGTCGGTGTTGTCAGCGTGCAGTGTCCCGTCCGGCTGCACGACCAGGGTGTTGGCCGCGCCCAGGATTCGCGCCGCCGGGGTGATTGACTTCACCTGGGGCAGAGCCAGCGCCGCCGCTTTATGGGGGATGGTCACGTTGAAGCCGCGATAGCCTGCCGCGATCAGCCGCGTCACCTCCTCGGCGAACCGATCGGGCGGGACGGGCAGCAGGTCGTAGCGCCAGTCCAGCCCCAGATAGCGGAAAACCGCGTTGTGCATGGCCGGGGAGACGCTGTGCGCCACCGGCCAGCCGAGCAGCCCCACCTGCTCAGTCATGATCGCACCAGTCCATCTCCGCGCCGAGGGCCTGCATGGTTTCGACGAAGCCGGGGAACGAGTCGTGGGCGCAGGCGGCATCCTCGATCACTGTCTCGCCGTCGGCGACCAGCCCGGCGACGGTCAGGGCCATCGCCACGCGGTGATCGTCGTGCCCCTGCACGACTGCGCCGCGCAGGCGCTGCGGCCCAACGATGCGGAACCCGTCCGGGCGCTCGTCAATCTGCGCGCCCAGCTTGCGCAGCTCCCCGGCCATCACCGCGATGCGATCCGTCTCCTTGACGCGCAGCTCTGCCGCGTCGCGCACGACGGTCTCGCCCGCCGCCTGCGTAGCAAGCACCATCAGGGCGGGGAATTCGTCAATGGCGCGCACGATCAGGTCGCCGCCCACCTCTGTCCCGCGCAGATCCGCCCGCCGGACGAGCAGATCGGCCACCGGCTCGCCCCCTTCCAGCCGCTCGCGCTCCCCGGTCACGGGGCCACCCATCGCCGCCAGGATGTCCAGCAGGCCGGTGCGCGTCGGGTTGACGCCCACGCTGTTCACGCGCACCTCGCCGCCGCCCACCAGCAGCGCCGCCGCCAGCACAAAAGCCGCCGAAGAGAGGTCGCCGGGCACGGTCAGGTCGAGCGGGCGCAGCGCTGGGCCGGGGGTCAGCGTTGCGCTGAAGCCGTCGGTCGTCACGCCCGCGCCCATCGCCCGCAGCATACGCTCGGTGTGATCGCGGGCCGGCCCCGGCTCGGTGACCGTCGTCGGCCCGTCGGCGAACAGCCCGGCCAGCAGCAGCCCGCTTTTGACCTGCGCGCTGGCGACGGGCAAGGTGTGGGCCATGCCGCGCAGCGCTGCCGGGCGGAAGTGCAGCGGTGCGCGCCCGTCCGTGTCGGCGATCTGCGCCCCCATCTGGCGCAGCGGCCCGGTGATGCGGCGCATCGGGCGGCGGCGAAGCTGCGCGCTGCCGTCGAGCGTGCTGGCGAAGGGCTGCCCGGCCAGCACGCCCACCAGCAGGCGCATGGCCGTCCCCGCGTGACCGCAGTCCAGCGGGGCAGTGGGCGCACGCAGCCCGCCCAACCCGCGCCCGTGCACGGTGAGGGTTGTCGCGTCCTCTTGCTCGACCGCGATGCCCAGCGCCCGCACACAGCCCAGCGTTGCCAGCGTGTCGCCGGCGGGCAGCCAGCCGCGCGCGTGACTTGCCCCCTCAGCCAGCGCGCCCAGGATCAGCGCGCGGTGCGAGAGCGACTTGTCGCCGGGGACGCGCACCGCCCCGCGCAGGGCCGCACCAGGGCGGACGCGGATTGTCGTTGATGCGCCGTTCATGGCGTCACCTCGCAGGGGGTGACTGGATCGTGCTTTGCCTCACCCCCGCTCGGCGCTAACGCGCCTCGCCACCCCCTCTCCATTCGAATGGAGAGGGGGCAAGCCGAGCGTAGCGAGGCTGGGGGTGAGGCCAACAGGTCGCTCATGTGATTAACCGCTCCCCATAGCCAGCCGTGTAGGCGCGCAGGGCCGCCACCAGGACGGACGCGGATTGTCGTTGATGCGCCGTTCATGGCGTCACCTCGCAGGGGGTGACTGGATCGTGCTTTGCCTCACCCCCGCTCGGCGCTAACGCGCCTCGCCACCCCCTCTCCATTCGAATGGAGAGGGGGCAAGCCGAGCGTAGCGAGGCTGGGGGTGAGGCCAACAGGTCGCTCATGTGATTAACCGCTCCCCATAGCCAGCCGTGTAGGCGCGCCGGGCCGCCACAATCGCCCCCAATTCGTCTTCCAGCGCGCCGACATCGGCCAGGATCGCGTCCAGGCGATCCAGGTGGGCGCGCAGCTCGGCGGCGGCCCGGCGAAGCTGATCGGCGTTGGTGCTGAACATACCGACGATCATCGCTGCGTCGGTGCGGGCCAGGCGGGTCGCCCCGTCGAAGCCGCCCGCCGCCAGCTCCAGCAGCGCCGGGTCTTCTGCCGCGCCGTCCATCGCCAGGCGCATCAGGGCGAAGGAGAGCAGGTGCGGCAGGTGGCTGGTCAGCGCCGTCAGCCGATCCTGGCGGGCGCGATCCATCCACAACGGCTGCGCGCCGACCGCCCGCACCAGCGTCTCGGCGACAAGGCGCGCTTCGGCGGTGGTGCGCTGTGTCTCGCAGAGCACGAAGCGCGCGCCCCGGTACAGCGTGGGGATGGCGTGGGCGTAGCCGTTCTCGGCCAGGCCGCACATGGGATGCCCGCCCACAGCCAGCACGCCCGGCGGCAAGCCATCCAATACCTGGCAGATGCGCGTCTTGGTGCTGCCCAGGTCTATCACCAGGGTCCCCGGACGCAGCGCAAGCCGCGGAGCCAGGTCAAGGATGGCGTGCGCGGGCGTGGCCAGCACCACGATGTCGGCTTCCTGAGAGGTGCCCGGCCCGTCAATGATACCGTGCGCCGCTGCGTCCGCGATCACGTCGGGGGCGATGTCTTCGGCGGCGATGCGCCCCACCTGACCCCGCAGAGCCATGGCCAGCGAGCCGCCCATCAACCCCAGGCCGATCACGTGCACCGTGCAGGCGCTGAAGGAAGCCTCCATTGCGCTATACCCGCTGCGGCTGGGGGACCTGCCGCTCGACTATGGGCGCAAGCTGGCGCAGCCTGGCTACCAGCGCGGCGAAACGCTCCGGCTTGAGCGACTGCTGCCCGTCCGACTGGGCCATCTCCGGCTGCGGATGCACCTCCAGGATCAGCCCGTCCGCGCCAGCGGCGATCGCTGCCAGCGAGACGCTCTCCACGTATTCCCACTTGCCGACGCCGTGACTGGGATCGGCGATGACCGGCAGGTGCGAGATGCGCTTGAGCACGGGGATGGCGTTGATGTCGAACGTGTTGCGCGTGTAGGTTTCGAAGGTGCGGATGCCGCGCTCGCAGAGCATGACGCGCATGTTGCCGTGACTGAGAATGTACTCGGCGGACATGAGCAATTCCTCCATAGTGCTGCTCATGCCGCGCTTGAGCAGCACGGGGTGCTGGCTCTCGCCCACCGCGTGCAGCAGCGTGTAGTTCTGCATGTTGCGCGCCCCGATCTGCAGCACGTCGGCGTACTGGCAGACCAGCGGGACAAGCTGCGGGTCCATCACCTCGGTGACGATGGGCAGCCCGGTCTGTTCGCGCGCCTCGGCCAGGTAGCGCAGCCCTTCCTCGCCCAGGCCCTGGAAGGCGTAGGGCGATGAGCGCGGCTTGAACGCCCCGCCGCGCAGGGCCGTCGCCCCGGCCTCGCGCACCGCGTGCGCCGTCTCGATGATCTGCTCGCGGCTCTCCACTGAGCACGGCCCGGCGATGATGGCCAGGTCCGGCCCGCCGACCGTGATCCCGTCCAGCGGGACGAGCGTGTCGTCGGGATGGTACTCGCGGCTGGCGATCTTGTAAGGGTGGGTGACCGGCATCACCGACTGCACCCCGGACATCAGGGCGATCTGCTCGCGGTCAATGGGCCGCCCGCGCCCGATGACGCCGATAATCGTGCGCTCTTTGCCTTCCGACAGGTGCACGTCGTAGCCCATGGCGCGGATGCGGGCGATGACATCGGAGATTTCGCGGGCGCTGGCGTTGACGTTCATGACGACGATCATGTGAGAACTCTCCTGGTTGGTGGCGACTTGACTCCGTGTCAGAAGGCGCGCTAGGCGGGCGTGTTCACCGCGCGGTCGGGACGCAGGGCTTGCGCCTCGCGTAGGTACACATGCTGAATCTCATGGGGCGCGCGCGTCGTATTCCACAGCAGCAGCACGCGCAGGCACATCGGCAGCGCGCCGGGAACGTTCATCTCGTGCCCGCACAGGATGGCCACGTCCGTCCACCCCAACTCGCGCGCGGCGACGGCGGGGAACTCGGCGGTGAGATCGGGCGTGGTAGTGAAGAACGCGCCGCCGATGTCCTCCGGGACGATCGGGTTGGCCGCCAGCAGCGCGCGCAGCAGTTCGTGCGTGGCTTCGCGGATGGCGGCGGCGGTGTTGGCCGGGACAGTGATCGCGCCGCGCACTCCCTGGCAACGGATGGGCCGGCTGGACTGCGTTGCGGTCAAGGCGCGGACTCCTTTCTGGTTGGCGTTGCGCCGATAACGAAAAAGGGCGCTGAGCTTGGTGCTCAGCGCCCTGTGTCTTCGGGTTTTGTCAGGGATTACCCTGTGACACTGGCAGAAGGCACGCTCCAACCTGCCCTATGGCCGCCACCAAAATAATAGAAGCCAAACCAGACCCAGGCGCTGCTGGGGCTTGTTTGTGGCCAGGTGTGGGGCTGCGTGCCAGTCATGTGTCTCTCCCAATGACAGGCCCACTGTAGCACAGGGTGGCGGGACTTGTCAACAACCCGAATTGGCCGGTTGGCCGATTGCTCGAACAGCCGGGGGGCGCGAGGCCTGGGCGCGCGCGGGCGCGCGAAGCCTGGCGCAGCAGAAGGCCCTGCCCCCTGGCGGACCTCCCCCCCGCTCGGCGCTGGCGCGCGTCGCTGTCAACCTGTATGCACACCCGCCAGACGTGACGGAGCGAAGGCTGTGGTACACTTGGCCTCATGCAATGACCGGGCGAGCCGCTCAGCGGAATCGCGTATGCCGCCCAGGAGGGGAACGCCATGCCCCCCAGGACAAACCTCAAAGTGCTCGTGCTCGACACCGACTTCTACGCTCGCCAGGCCATCAACAGCTACCTGGCCTGGGACAGGCGCACGCGCGTCGTGCACCTGGCCGATACGCTGGACTCCGTGCGGGACTACGTGCGCGCAGTGGACGAATCCGAATGGCCAGACGTGGTGCTGCTCGACGCGCAGGCGGCCAGCACGCCGGCGGAGTTGGCCCGGTTGATCGGCGAGATCGAGCAGACGATCCCACACGTGATGACGCTGGTGCTCGACCGCAAGCTGAGCCTGGAGACGCTCCACGCCTGCGAGCAGGTCCAGGTGAACGGCTATCTGCTGCGCAATGAGCTGCGCATCCGCATCGCCTCCGCCATCATCTGGGCGCAGGATCACGATTTCGTCGTCACGCAGGGCGTCAAAGACGCGCTCAGGGATGAGTTCGGGGGGCGGCTCTTCCGGGCGGCTGTCGTGCCGGAGCGCCGCGAATATCCCGCGCTGACGGAGCGCGTCCGCCAGGCGTTGCAACTGTGCGTCGTCGAAGGGATGTCCGCCGAGCTTGCCGCCGACGAGATGGGCATCAGCCCGCACACAGTGCGCAGCTACGTCAAAGAGGGCTACCGCATCCTGGAGACCTACGACGACACGATCTACCCGCCCGACATGAGTCCTCAGGAAAAGGCGTTCATGCGCATCACGGCGCTGGCCGAGGACGTGTCTGGGGTGTAGGACGGGATTGCGGATTGCGAAGTGCGGAGTGCGGATTGCGAAATGAAGAATACTCGCGCGGTTTCTCCTGCGCCCTCTCACTCCCCTGACAGCCGATAATTGGCGATCAACGCTCCCCGTAACTGGCGCGTAACTGGCCTGCGTTAGGCTGCGGGCAACTAGAGCGCCGCCTTTCTGCTTTCTGGACAACCGTATGATCTCTCCACAACTTCCCCCTGTCGGCATAGCCGGGACGGGGGTCTACATCCCGCCGCAGGTGATCACCGGTCAGGAGATCGCCGCCCGCACCGGCCTGCCCGACTTCGTCGTGCTGGAGAAGATGGGCATCCGCGCGATTCACGTCGCCGGGCCGCAAGACACGATCACGGCGATGGCCGCCACCGCTGCCCGCCGCGCCCTCGACGCCGCCGGACTCGATCCCCTGCAACTGGACGCCGTTCTCTATCACGGCAGCGAGTACAAGGATCACATCGTCTGGTCGGCGGCGTCCAAGATTCAGCAGATGATCGGCGCGAGCAACGCCTTCGCCTTCGAGACGTATGCCCTGTGCGCGGGCGCGCCCATCGCCTACAAGGTGGCGCGCGACATGATGCGCCTGGACGACCGCCTGCAAAACGTGCTGCTCGTCTCGGCCAGCCGCGAAAATGACCTGATTGACCTGGACAACCTGCGCACGCGCTTCATGTTCAATTTCGGCG
Source organism: Anaerolineae bacterium (assembly GCA_023382715.1). Classification (GTDB taxonomy): domain Bacteria; phylum Chloroflexota; class Anaerolineae; order Aggregatilineales; family Aggregatilineaceae; genus UBA2029. The sequence continues at coordinate 44,908 of JAHDWP010000003.1, read as the reverse complement.
CGGGCGGCGGCGCGGCCATCTTCCAGCGCGGGCTGGCGCGCAACACGGTGCTGGAATCGGCGGTCCGCACCGATGGCTCGCTGGCCGACACGGTCGTGCTCACCCCTGCCGGGGACGAGCCGCGGCTGATGCCGGCAGAGATGGGCACGCTGCACGGGCGGCTGGACGTGCAGCACGCTGAGTACATGGCCGAGCGGCTGGGTGCGGTCTCGCTGGCGAACTTCACCGGCGTGATCACAGAGGCGGTCGAGCGCAGCGGCTATGCGCTGGGCGATCTGCGCTTCCTGGGCATCACCCACATGAAGGCGTCGTTCTTCCGCGAGATTCTGGCGGCGGTCGGCCTGACGCCCGACCAGGCCGTGTATCTGGATCAGTACGGGCACATCCAGAGCGTGGACCAGGTTCTCGCGCTGGAGCTGGGACTGGCGCAAGGCAAGATCAAAGACGGCGATCTGGTCGTCCTGGCGGGCGCGGGCACGGGGTACACCTGGAGCGCGACGGCGCTGCGCTGGGGGTAGCGCGCGGTGAGGGCCGCGCTCTGCCCAGGCCCCAGGCCCGGTAGAGCGGCATCCCTGCTGGCGCAGACGCCCTGACTGAAAACTGATCGCTGATCACTGAGAGCTGCGCTTTGAAGGAGGGCAGACAGCAATGGGCACACGGTTAGCGGGCCGCGTCGCGCTGGTCACCGGCGCGGGGCAGGGCATTGGCAAGGCGATTGCGCTGCGCTTCGCCCAGGAAGGGGCGAAGGTCGTGGCGCTGGATGTCGCCCCCGATGGCATCAACGCTGTCGCGAGCGAGATCGTGGCGGCGGGCGGTGAAGCGCTGGCCGCCGTCTGTGACGTGACGCAGCGCGAACAGGTCACCGCAGCGGTACAGGCCGCGCTCGACGCCTTTGGGCAGCTTGACATCCTGTGCAACAACGCCGGCATCACCCGCGACGCGCGCCTGGTCAAGATGACCGAGGAGCAGTTCGACCAGGTGATCGCCGTCAACCTGAAGGGCGTCTTCAACATGACGCAAGCCGTCGCCCCGCACATGGTCGAGCGCGGCTACGGGCGGATCATTATCACGTCGTCGGTCGTGGGGCTGTACGGCAACTTCGGCCAGACCAACTACGTCGCCACCAAAGCAGGCGTGATCGGCATGACCCGTGTCTGGGCGCGCGAGCTGGGGCCGAAGGGCATCACCGCTAATGCCGTCGCGCCGGGCTTCATCGCCACCGAGATGGTCAAGACGATGCCGCAAGAGGTGCTGGACAGGTTCATCGGCATGACGCCCGCGCGTCGCCTGGGCGAGCCGGAAGACATCGCCAACGCCTTCCTCTTCCTGGCCTCGGACGAGGCGTCGTTCGTCAACGGGGCGGTGCTGAGCGTGGACGGCGGGCTGGTGATGTAGGGGCGCTGCCCCGCTGCCTGGCGTGGGGGCGTATCGCCATGCGCCCCCACGAAACGGGTGAAGGTGTTCCTGGTGTGCCCGGCGGGTGGAGTACAATAGAAACAAAAGGGAAAGGGACGCACCTCTATCTCTAAACTTTTAAGGCCGATCATGCGTCAAAAGTCGCTTTACGTCACCGATTTCCTGGAGCGCCGCGCCCAACTGTCGCCGGAGCGCCTGGCCATCCGCGACACGATCAGCGGCGCGGACATCACCTATGCCGCCTGGCACGCGCAGGCCAGCCGTACGGCCAATTATCTGCGCGCGCTGGGGGTGGGGGTCGGTGACCGCGTGGCTGTCTGCGCGACCAACAGCCTGGCCTACCTCGATCTGTGGATGGCCTGCGGCACCAGCGGCGCCATCCTGCAGACGCTCAACTGGCGGCTGACGTCCGCCGAGCTAGGCAACCTGATCCGCGACGCCGCGCCGACCGTGCTGGTCTATTCCGGTGAGTTCGCCGAGAGCGTCAACCGGCTGCGCTCCCAGGTGCCCAGCGTGCGCCATTTCATCGCGCTGGACGCGCTGGCCGATCCTGCGGATCGCTCGCTCGCCGAGCGCGACGCTTATCCCGTCACCCTGCAAGCCCCGCGCCCCGACCTGGACTGGGACTCGCCCTGGGTGATCTGCTACACCGGTGGCACGACCGGCCTGCCCAAAGGGGCGATCCTCTCGCACGGCAACATGACCTGGAACAGCGTCAACACGGTGGTCAGTTGGGGGCTGGACCAGGACGACGTGACCATTCTCAACGCGCCGCTCTTTCATACCGGCGGGCTGAACGTCTTCACCCTGCCGCTGATCCACATTGGCGGGACGAGTATCCTCTGCGCGGGCTTCGACGTGGATCAGGTCTTTGATCTGATCGAAACCGGCATGGTGACGCTCTACTTCGGCGTGCCGACCATGTTCATCCTGATGCAGCAGCATCCGCGCTGGGCGGGGGTGGACTTCAGCCGGCTCAAGCTGGTCATCAACGGCGGCGCGCCGTGCCCCATGCCCGTCTTCGAGCGTTTCTGGGCCAAAGAGGTGGACTTCAAGACGGGCTACGGCCTGACCGAAGCCGGGCCGAACACCTTCTGGCTGCCCGCCGCCGACGTGCGCCGCAAGCCGGGCGCGGTCGGCTTCCCGCTGATGCACGTGGACGTGCGCATCGCCCGCCCGGACGGGGGCGAGTGCGCGCCGGACGAGCCGGGCGAGCTGCTCATTCGCGGGCCGCACGTCACGCCCGGCTACTGGAACAACCCCGCCGCCACCGCCGAGGCCATCCGCGACGGCTGGCTGCATACCGGCGACCTGGCCGCCCGCGACGCCGAAGGCTACTACACCATCGCCGGGCGGCTGAAGGACATGATCATCTCCGGCGGAGAGAACGTCTATCCCGCCGAGATCGAGAGCGTGCTGTACCGCCACCCGGCGATCAAAGAGGCGGCGCTGATCGGCGTGCCAGATGCCAAGTGGGGCGAGGTCGGGCGGGCGATTGTGGTGGTCGAGCCGGGCGCGCCGCTGAGCGCCGAGGACCTGCTGGCTTTCTTGCGCGAGCACCTGGCAGGCTTCAAGGTGCCCAAGTCGGTGGTCTTCGCCGACGCGCTGCCCAAGACCGGCGCGGGCAAGATAGACAAAAAGGCGTTGGCCGAGCAGTACGGAGACTGAGAGACTTCCGAAGTCTTGAAGACTTCGGAAGTCTAGTCACGACAGGACGGAGACCCATGCCCCTGATCCAGGCAAACGACATTCACCTGTTCTACGAGACACACGGCGATCCCGCCGCCGATCCGTTGCTGCTGATCTGCGGCGTGGGGCAGTGGCGCGCGTCGTGGTGGCGCAACGTCGGCCCGCTGGCCGAACATTTCCACGTCATCACCTTCGACAACCGGGGCATCGGCGACTCCGACAAGCCGGATGTGCCCTACTCGCTGGACATGCTGGCCGAGGACGCACTCGGCCTGCTGGATGCGCTGCAGATCGAGCGGGCGCACGTCTTCGGGCATTCGCTGGGCGGCGGCATCGCCCTGTTCATGGCCCGCAAGCAGCCGGAACGGATCAGCCGCCTGATCCTGGCCTCGACGCTGTACTGGGGGCCGCGAGTGGCCATGCCCTCGGCGCGGGCGATGCAGGCCCTGCAGGATCGCTCCGGCGACCCGTTGGAGCTGGTGCGGCGCGGCACGCGCATTGCGGCGGCGGAGGGGTTTGAGGCGCGCGACCCGGAGGGCTTTCAACGCCTGATTGACCTGCGCTTCAGCAGCCAGCAGACGCCCGCCCTCTACCTGCGCCAGAGCAGCGCCGGGCTGGCCTACTTCCAGCAGGATCACATCACGGACTTCACGCCGCCCATGCCCGTCCTGCTGCTGGTCGGCGAGCATGACGAAGTCACGCCGCCCGCCAACAGCCAGGCCATCGCCGCCGCCTGGCCCGGCGCGCAGGTGCAGATCGTCCCTGGCGCGGGGCACCTGTTCTTCATCGAGCAGGCGGACGCGGCCAACCGCGCCATCATCGGGTTTCTGAAAGGCTAGGGCATGGCCCGTTACGCGCAGATCGCCAGCACCGGGCGCTACGTCCCGGCCCAGGTGCGCAGCAACGCCGAGCTTGACGCGCTGCTCGGCGAGCCGGTGGATCAGTGGCTGATTGACAATGTCGGCATCCGCCAGCGCCACCTGATCGGCGACGACGAAGTGACCTCCGACCTGGCCGTACACGCCGCGCACCAGGCGTTGGAGCGGGCGGGCGTCGCGCCGGGGGATGTGGACCTGCTCATCCTGGCGACGGACACGCCCGATTACATCTCGCCGGGCACGGCCTCGGTGGTGCAGCACAAGCTCGGCGCAGCCAACGCCGGCACCTTCGACGTGAACAGCGCCTGCGCCGCCTGGGTGATCGGGCTGGATATGGCGGCGCGCACCATCGCCACCGACGAAGCGTACCGCTACATCCTGGTCGTCGGGGCCTACGGCATGACCCGCTACGTGGACTGGACGGACAAGCGCACCTGCACCCTCTTCGGCGATGGGGCGGGGGCGGTGCTGCTGCGCGCCGGCGAACAGCCCGGCTTCCTGGGCGGCAACATCCGGTCCGACGGCTCATTTCACGACTACATGGGCGTCTTCATCGGCGGGACGGTCGCGCCCACCGGCGGAGATGGCAGCCCGCGCCAGGTGCTGGAGATTCGCAAGCGCTTCCCGCCGGACACGAACAATCGCGGCTGGCCGCCGCTGGTGCGCGCCCTGCTGGACAAGATCGGGCAGCCGGTGAGCGCAGTGGACAGGATATACTTCACGCAGCTTAACGCGCGCACCATCGAATACGTGATGGCCGATCTGGGCCTGCCGCTGAGCAAGACGCACATGATTATGGACAAGTGGGGCTACACCGGCTCGGCCTGTATGCCGATGGCCCTCGATGACGCGGTTGAGAGGGGCATCGGCCCGCAGCCGGGCGAGCTGGTGATCTTCTGCGGCAGCGGCGCGGGCTACACGATGGCCGCGACGGCGTTCGTGTGGACGGGATAGACCATGCAGTATGATGAGGTGATGGCCCGGCTGCGGGCGCTGGCCAACGCAGACAACGTCGCCGGGATGGCCCGCTATGGGATCAGGCCCCAGACGGAAACGCTGGGCATCTCCGTCTACACTGTGCGCGAGATCGCCAAAGACATCAAGCGCGATCACGCCCTGGCGCTGCAACTCTGGGACTCCGGCGTGCACGAGGCGCGGCTGCTGGCGGGCATAATCGCCGATCCGGGGCAGATGACTCCCGCCGAGATGGATCGCTGGGCGGCGGCGTTCGACTCGTGGGACATCGTGGACCAGACGACGAGCAACCTGTTCGACAAGACGCCCTACGCCTACCAGAAAGCGCTTGAGTGGGCGGGGCGCGAAGAAGAATTCGTCAGGCGCGCCGCGTATGCGCTGATCGCGGCGCTGGCGGTGCAGGACAAGCAAGCGCCCGACTCCGCGTTCGAGGCGTTCTTCCCGGTCATCGTCGCCGGGGCGACCGACGAGCGCAATTTTGTCAAGAAGGCGGTCAACTGGGCGCTGCGCAATATCGGCAAGCGCAGCCAGGCGCTCAACGCCTCAGCGATCGCCCTGGCCCGCGAGATTCAGACGATCCCGGCGAAGTCAGCGCGCTGGATCGCCTCGGACGCGCTGCGCGAGCTGACGAGCGACAAGGCTCAGGCGCGGCTGGCCAGGAGAAAGTGACGGACGGCTTATGGTCATCGGCGACACGCGAGTAGTGCGCCAAGCGGGGAGGGATCACCGGGTGGGGTCATGCGCCGCACATAGCGTTACGCGCTGCCCACCGCGCCGAGCGCACAGAGTTCATAACACGCTCTAAAGAACAACAAGTGACCGATAAGGAGCAGCGCTCGTGACCACCCTCGAAGAACTGCGTGCGAAAAGAGAGGAGATTCTGCGCCTGGCGGCCCGGCACGGTGCGTCGAACGTGCGGGTGTTCGGCTCAGTGCTGCGCGGAGAAGCCGGGCCGGACAGCGACATTGACTTACTGGTAGAAGGTCTGGAACACGCGGCTTGGGGCGGCGGTGCCTTGCTGATGGAGCTGCAGGAACTGCTGGAACAGCGGGTTGATCTGGTCACACCCGGCGATCTGCACCCCCTAATCCGGGATGAGATACTCAAAGAGGCCGAACCCCTATGAAGCAGGATCGGGTCTATGTGGTGCATATTCTGGAGACGATCGCCGACATCAACGAGCTGACTGCCGCTGGGCGCGAGACCTTCATGACAGCCAAACACGATCGTGCGGCTGCATTGCACTATTTGCAGACGATGGCCGAGTCGACGCAGCGGCTGTCAGACGGGATCAAAGCAGCCTACCCTGGGGTGGACTGGAAGGCGATCAGCGGTTTTCGCAATCGCCTGGTGCACGGCTACCTGAATGTGAACATGGACGTCGTTTGGAGCGTCATCCAGGACTATCTGCCAGAGTTACAGCGCGCTGCCGAAGCCATGCTAGCAGACCTGGAGAAGCAGGGCGGGGAGACCTCTGAACAGAGGTAGAGTGTGTGCGGCAGCAAGGGCGCGCTGCGCGAGCTGACGAGCGACAAGGCTCAGGTGCGGCTGGCCAGGAGAAAGTGACGGACGGCTTATGGTTATCGGCGACACAATGGGACGGCGCGCGATTTACTCCCCCGACCGGCTGGCGGTCGTGGACGCGGGCAAGGCCGCCCGCCCCCATTACACCTACCGCCAGATGAACGAGCGCGCCAATCGCCTGGCCAACTGGCTGCGCGACACAGTGGGCCTGGGCAAAGGCGACCGCGTGGGCATTGTGGCCCACGACGGCGTGGAGTTCCTCGACGCTTTCTTCGCCTGCGGCAAGCTGGGCGCGATCCTGGCCTGCTACAACTGGCGCATGCACTGGCGCGAGCTGGCCCAGGTGGTGGGCGACACCACGCCCAAAGTGCTCATCTTCTCCGACGAATTCAAGGACAGCGCGGCCCAGGTGACCGCCGCAGTGCCGTCGGTGACGCACACTTTGCACATCGAGGGCGAGGGCATCCCCGGCAGCAGGCATTTCGAGACGACGCTGCAAGCCGGCGCGCCAGACGCGGTGACCTGTGAAACGCTGGAAGCGGAAGATACCGCCGCCCTGATCTTCACCGGCGGCACGACCGGCCTGCCGCGCGGCGCGCAGATCAGCTACCGCATGATCGCCTGGAACACGCTCAACACGCTCATTCACGACATCCTGCCCGGCGAGACCACCGTCAACCTGTTCCCCATGTTCCACACCGGCGGCATGTTCGTCTACACGCTGCCGCTGCTGATCGCCGGCGGGACGGTGGTGCTGGTGCGCCGCTTCGACCCGGCGCTGGTGCTCGACCTGATCGAGACGTACCGCGCTGACTTTATCGGGGCCGTGCCGACCATGTACCAGATGCTCACCCAGGCCCCCAACTGGGCGAAAGCCGACCTGAGCAGCCTGCGCTTCTGTACCAGCGGCGGCGCGCCGCTGCCGGTGCCGCTGGTCGAGCAGTTCGGGCGCGAGAAAGGCGTGCGCTTCAAGCAGGGCTTCGGCATGACCGAGTTCGGGCCGGGCATCTTCGCCCTGGCCCCAGAAGACGCCATCCGCAAGGCGGGCAGCATCGGGCGGCCCAACTTCTTCGTGGACGCGCGCATCGTGGACGAGCACAACCGCCCGCTGCCGCCCAACCAGATCGGCGAGCTGGTGCTCAAGGGGCCGTCCTTCTGTTCCGGCTACTTCAACCTGCCCGACGCGCTGGCCGAGGTGGTGGACGAGGACGGCTGGTTCCACACCGGCGACCTGGCCCGCTGCGACGAGGAATGGTATTTCTACATCGTGGATCGCAAGAAGGATATGATCATCTCCGGCGGGGAGAACGTCTACCCGGCAGAGATCGAGCAGGCGCTCTACCGCCATCCGGCGGTGCACCAGTGCGCGGTGATCGGCCTGCCCGATCCTAAGTGGGGCGAGGTGGGCCGGGCCTGTGTGGTGCTCAAGCCGGGCGCGAGCGCCAGCGAAGAGGCGCTGCTGGCCTTCCTGCGCGAGCACCTGGCCGCCTACAAAGTCCCCCGGTCGGTCGTCTTCCTCGACGCCCTGCCCGTCTCGGCGGCGGGGAAGATTCTCAAGCGCGAATTGCGCGAACGGTTTTCGTAGCGGTTCCCAACCAGGGTTTTTCGACTGTCGAGCGGAAGGAGGAGCGCCAGCGACCATCACGGACAACGGACAGGGAAGCGGTTTTGCGATTCTGCACAGCACCCACCGAACTCGTAGGGTTTGAGACACTTTCAAGGAGCATTGGCAATGCGTAAATGGACACTGATCGTACTGGCTGCCCTGTTGGCGCTGTCGCTGGTGGCGGTACCGTCGTACCGCTCGGCCAGCGCCCAGGGAGGCGAGCCGCTCAAGATCGGCCTGCTGACCGACCTGACCGGTGCGCTGCAACTTTACGGCGTTGAGCTGCAGAACGGCTTCACGCTCGGCCTCGAATACGCCACCGACGGCACGATGGAAGTGGCTGGCCGCCCGATTGAGATCGTCGTGCGCGACTACGCCAACGACCCAGCCGTCGCGGCCACTCAGGCGCGCGAGCTGATCGAGGTCGAAGGGGTGGAAGTGCTCGTCGGCGCGCCGTCGTCCGGCGTGACGCAGGGCCTGGTCAGCATCGCCGCTGAGTACGGCGTGGTGCTGATGGCCGGCCCCGCCGCCGCCAAGAACCTGACCGCCGAACTGTTCGAGCCGACCACCTTCCGCGCCTGCCGCAACTCGTGGCACGACGCGCTGGTGCTGGCCCCCTTCTGGGTAGACGCCATCGGCCCGAGCTACGTCCAGCTTGCCGCCGACTACGCCTTCGGGCGCGAAGAGGCAGAGGCGTTCGACTACGCCCTCCAGCAGGCGGGCGCGACCCCGGCCATGGACACGCTCTACGCCCCGCTGGACACGACCGACTTCGCCCCCTACCTGCAGCAGATTCTCGACTCCGGCGCGGACGGCGTGATCTACATCTGGGCGGGCGCGACGACCATCCCGCTGGTCAAGCAGATTCAGGAGCTGGGCGTGGCCGAGAAGATGGCGGCGCTGGCCTTCTTCAACTCCAACGAGTTCCAGCTTGCCTTCGCCGAGGCGACGATCATCCCCAGCGACGGGTTCATCGTCTACCACTACACCCTGCCCCAAACGGAAGTGAACGACTGGCTGGTGGCGCGGCACAAGGAAGTCTACAACGACGTGCCGGACCTGTTCACCGAGTGCGGCTTTGCCAACGCCCAGGCGTTGGTGCTCGGCCTGGAAGGGGCCGAAGGCTCGACCGAGCTTGACGCGCTGATCCCGGCCCTGGAAGGCTTGCAGTGGGAAGGGCCGAAGGGCACCTACACGATGCGCGCCGAAGATCACCAGGCGCTGATGCCCATGTACGCCGTGCGCATCACCAACCTGACCGATCCGGAGTTCAAGTTCTACGAGCTGCTGGAAGAGATCGAGATCGCCGACATCCCGTGCGAGGCCGGGGCCGAGCGCAGCAGCGATACGCTCGACTGCACGCCGCTGGCCGAGCGCGCCCAGTAGCGTTCGTTCTGCACCATAACTGGCTGGCGGGGGGTGCACGCCGTGCATCCCCCGTCTCTGAAGCGAGCAGATGTATGGTCGAAGAGACGTTCATCCTCGAAGGCAAAGGGTTGCGCAAGGAGTTCGGCAGCCTGGTCGCCGTCGCCGACGTGGACATTCGCGTGCGCGCCGGCGAACTGCACGCGATCATCGGGCCGAACGGCGCGGGCAAGACGACCCTGTTCAATCTGCTGAGCGGCAATCTGCGCCCCACCGGCGGGACGGTGTGGTTCAAGGGGCGCGACATCACCGCCGAGCCGCTGCACCGCCGCGTGCACCTGGGCATTGGGCGCTCGTTCCAGATCACCAATATCTTTCCCAGCCTGACCGTGCTGGAAAATGTGCGCCTGGCGGCGCAGGCGCTCGGCGGCGACAGCTTCAAGTTCTGGTGGCACTTTCGCCGCTTTGCGCAGTACACCGAGACGGCGCTGACAGCCATCGCCCAGGTGGGCCTGAGCGACAAGCTGGCCGTCCCCGCCGCCGTGCTGCCGCATGGCGACCAGCGCAAGCTGGAGCTGGCCATCCTGCTCGCCTCCGATGCCGAGCTGCTGCTGCTCGACGAGCCGACGGCGGGCATGGCCACCGAGCAGGTCCCGCCGCTGATGGAGACGATCCGCGCCATCCAGCGCGGCACCGGCAAGACGATCATGCTCGTCGAGCACAATATGAACGTGGTCATGACCAGCTCTGACCGCATCACGGTCATGCACCTGGGCGCGGTGTTGGCCGAGGGCACGCCCGCCGAGATCGCTCGCAACGAGACCGTGCAGCAGGCGTACCTGGGCGAGCTATACGGCGATTTCGCCGGCATCATCGGGGGAGCGAGCACATGAGCACCGCCCCGGACAACATCCTGGAAGTTGAGAATATCCACACCTTCATCGGTGAGTTTCACATCCTGGAAGGCGTGTCGGTGAGCGTGCCGCGCGGCAGCATCACCGTGCTGCTGGGGCGCAACGGCGCGGGCAAGACGACCACGCTGCGCAGCATCATCGGCCTGACACCCCCGCGCAGCGGCGAGATCCGCTTCAACGGCCAGCCGCTGCGCGGCAGGCGCCCGCACGCCATCGCCCGGATGGGCATCGGCTACGTGCCGGAGAAGCGCATCATCTTCCGCGACCTGACCGTCGCCCAGAACCTGCAGATCGCCGAGCGCAAGAAGGGTGACCTGGCGGGCAAGACCGACTTCATCTTCGGCCTGTTCCCCGATCTCAAGCGGCTCTACCACCTGCCGGGCGGTCACCTTTCGGGCGGGCAGCAGCAGATGCTGGCCGTGGCCCGCGCCCTGGTCGCCGACAACGACCTGCTGCTCATTGACGAGCCGAGCGAAGGGCTGGCCCCGGTGATCATCGAGCAGATGATGGGGGCCATCCGCCAGCTTTCGGCGCGGACGACCGTGCTGCTCGTCGAGCAGAACTTCCAGGTCGCCAGCCACCTGGCCGAGCGCTATGTGATCATCGAGGAGGGCGTCTCGGTGCACGCGGGGCTGATGACCGACCTGGTGCATGACCCAGAGCTGATCAAGACCACCCTGGGCGTGGCCTAGGAGCGGAGGGACTGATGCACAGCTATTTTGCTCACCTGTCGCCCCAGCACCGTCGCTCGTGGCTGCTCGTGGTGGCCTATGTCGCCGTGCTGCTGACGATCAGCCTGGCCGACTTCGGGGCCAACACCGCCGGACAGACGATGTTTCGCGGCGTGCTGCTGGGCATGTTGATCTTCCTGGTGGCTTCGGGGCTGTCGCTGATCTTCGGGCTGCTGGACGTGCTGAACTTCGCCCAGGGTGCGTTTCTGCTCATCGGCGCTTATGTGGGCTACGATGTCTATCTGCGCGTGGACGGCAGCGCCGACGTGCGCTTCCTGGCGGCCATCATCAGCGGCGTAGTGTTTGTGGCCCTCATCGGCGCGATCATGGAGATGGGGCTGATCCGGCCCCTCTATGCGCGGCCCGTCTTCCAGTTGGTGCTCACTTTCGGGCTGGGGGCCATTTTTCTCGACCTGGTGGAGCGTTACTACGGGGCCGACCCCAAGCAGCCGCTCGCCCCGCCGTCGCTGCTCAACAGCAATTTCTCGCTGTTCGGCCAGAGCCTGAGCTACTACCGGCTGTTCATCATTGTGCTGGGCATCGTGATGATGATCGGCGTCTTTCTGCTGCTCAACCGCACGCGCATCGGCATCATCATCCGCGCCGGCGTGCAAGACCCGGAGATGGTGCAGGCGCTGGGCATCAACGTGTGGCGGGTGTTCACGCTGGTTTTCGTGCTGGGTGCGGGGCTGGCGGCGCTGGGCGGCATCGCCCTGATCCCCTACCAGGGGGCGACGCTGGGCATGGGCAACCAGTTCCTGATCCTGGCTATTGTGGTCATCGTCATCGGCGGGATGGGCAGCTTTGAGGGCACGGCCATCGCCAGCATCATCGTCGGGCTGACGCGGGCTGTCGCCGAGCAGCTGTCGCTGGCCCACTTCAACGCGCCGGTGCTGGCCGAAACCTCGGTGCTGCTGTTGATGATCGCCGTGCTGCTTGTGCAGCCGAACGGCCTGTTCGGCAGGGGGGAATGATGGTCGAGCGCTTCGTCTTCGCGCGCATCCAGCGCATCCCGGACTCTACCCTGCGCGGCCTGGCCGAGCGACTGGCGCGGCTGGTGCTGGAGAACTGGTTCTTCGCCCTGGTCTTCGTGCTGCTGTGGCGCTTCCCGTACATTGTGGCCGATCTGAGCGGCTCGCAGGTGAAGCCGAGCCGCCCAACCGGCGACTCCGCCTTCTGGCAGAGCGAGATGGCCCGCGCCCTGACGCTGGCCTGCCTGGCCATGAGCTACAACCTGCTTTTCGGCTTCAGCGGCATCGTCTCCTTCGGCCACGCGCTGTTCTTCGGCGCGGGCGGCTATGTCACCTTCATCCTGATGGGCCACTACGACGCGGGCCTGCAGCACAAGGCGCTGGTCCTCGTGCTGCTGGTGGCGCTGGGGCTGGCCCTGTTCAGCCGGCTGCGGGCGCGGGCGCTGGTCGTGGTGACGCTGAGCGGCGTGCTGCTGGCCCTGCTGCTGCTGCCCGCCGAGGGGGCGATCTCCTTCTGGCAGGCGGCGGCGGTCGCCCTGCTGCTGAGCCTCATCGTCAGCCTGACTTCCGGCGTGGTGACGCTGCGCGTGCGCGGCATCTACTTCGCCATGTTCACCCTGGCCCTGGCCGAGGTGTTCTGGGTGCTGGCCAAAAGCGGCACCTTCCGCAGCTACACCGGCGCCGAGGACGGGCTGGCCTTCCGCAGCCTGTTGCCGCCGGCGCTCAACGTCACGCCGACCGCCGACGGCAGCCGCCTGACGATGTACCACTGGACGGTCGTCTTCTTCGCCATCATCTTCCTGGCCATCCGCCGCTACATGAGTTCCCCGGTGGGGCGGGTGATGCTGGCCATCCGCGACAACGAGGAGCGCGCGCAGACGATCGGCTATCACACCCTGTTCTACAAGGTGCTGACGATGGTCTTCGCCGGGGCGATCGCCACGCTGAGCGGGCTGCTGTTCATGATCTGGGCGACGGATAAGATCGTGCACCCCGACACGCTGAGCCTGGCCTACACGGTGGATCCGCTGCTCAACACCCTGATCGGCGGGGTGGGCACGCTCACCGGCCCGGTGATCGCCACGCTGGGCCTGCACCTGGGCGAGACGTACCTGCGCAACGAGACGTTCACCCTGGGCACGCGGGTGTTCGGCCTGCTGGCCGTGTGGCAGATCATCGCCCTGGCCATCGCCGGCGCGCTGGTGGGGGTATTCCGCCACTCCCTGACGAGGCTGGGAGAGCGCCTGATCGGTGCCGGGCCGCGCACGCCGCGCTACGAGCGGCTGATGCTCGCCTATCGCGGCGGCGTGTTCGTCACGCTGGCTGCCGTCCTGCTGCTGATCGGGGGCCAACTGCGCGGCGAGGCGGAGGCGGTCTACAACGTCGCCGACCTGTGGGACCTGTTCCTGGGCGCGCTGTTTGTGGTCGTGGTGATGGTCCTGCCGCACGGCATTGTCGGCACGTGGAACCGGCTGTGGGCGACGCGCCGCCTGCGCCGGCTTGAGCGACAGATGCGCCAGGAGCGCGAAGCGGCGGGCGCGAGCAAGCCCTGATGGGCGAGGGGCGTTGGGCCTCTACGTGGAGTTGGCGGGGAGGGGTGGGCGCGGCATAAGACTTCCGAAGTCTGCCCTTCGAGCGCTCGCGCGCCCACAGATCTCTCTCCGAAATCCCCTCTCCAGCCGGGCCAGAGCGGGGGACGTGTCCGCTACGCCAGACTGCCGCAGTTCTCGAAAACTGCGGCAGTCTAGTCCGTGCCGGGACCTGGCGCGGGCAGGTCGTTTCCCCCGCGATTAGCTTTCGTCTTCGCGAGTCGCAGCGGGAGCGGCTTAATCCGGCGGCGCGCCCGCCGCGATCCACGCTTCGAGCAGGGCCATCTGCTCGTCGCTCAGCCTGGCGAAGTGCCCGCCCTTCAGCACGGTCAGGATCAGGCTCTCCTCTGGCGATCCCGGCACGATCACGGGGCCGGAATCGCTCCCCGCCAGCAGGCTCTCATAATCAGTCACCTGCAGGCCCTTCGTCCTGGCCGCCCCGTGACAGGTGCCGCACTGCGCGGTCAGCGCTTCTTCGACGGCGGCATAGGTCACCGCTTCGCCCGCCGCTTCCTGCGGCGGAGCCTCGCCCGGCGGCGCGCCCGCCGCGATCCACGCTTCGAGCAGGGCCATCTGCTCGTCGCTCAGCCTGGCGAAGTGCCCGCCCTTCAGCACGGTCAGGATCAGGCTCTCCTCTGGCGATCCCGGCACGATCACGGGGCCGGAATCGCTCCCCGCCAGCAGGCTCTCGTAATCAGTCACGCGCAGCCCCTTGATCGGCGCTGCCCCATGACACTGGCCGCACGTTTGCTCAAGCGCCGGCTGAAGCTGCCGGTAGGTGACCGGCTCACCCTCGACCAGCGGAGGGGTCTCGACCGGCGCCGTCTCCGGCCCCTGGTCGAGGCCCAGCGCGGCGGCCAGCGACGGCGCGTCAAACCCGGCGTAGCGCCAGTCCACGCCGTGGCAGCCGCTGTTGGAGCAGAAGCTGGTGTCGGTGGTGCCGCCGGCGTTCTCGGTGGTGTGACAGTTGGCGCAGGTCTCGTCCAGCTCGGCATGGTGCCGCGCGATCCACGTGGAATCGAGGTGCGAGCCTGGCTCCAGCCCGGTGACCAGCGGCAGCATCGGCTCGATCACGCCGGGGCGCACGATCTGCGGGATGGAATGGCACAGGTTGCACTCCAGGCGCACGGCTTCGCCTGCCGCGTTGAAGTGCTTGCCGTCGTGGCAGCGGAAACAGCCCGGCGAGTCGCGGTGGCCGATGTTGTTGGGGTGCGTCTCCCAGTTGAGCATCTGCTCGCTGTAGGTGTTGTCGGCGTGAAGCCGGGCGACGAGGGCGATGGCGTCGTCCACTTCGACGCGGCGCTCCTCGTACAGGTCGGGGTATTCTTCCTGATAGAACGTCTCCAGCCCGGCGAGCGCTTCCCCGAACGCCGCATCGTCAGTGTGCGCCAGCGTTTCGACGGCGCGCGCGCGAAGGTAGGGCAGGTCGGCTGGCAGGTCGCCGCGCAGCAGGGCTGTGTCCACCAGGGTGCGCGGCGGCGGGATCAGGTGCGAGATGCGGTTGTGGCAGGAGATGCAATCCATCTCGCGCAGAGTGTACTGGCCCAGGTTGTCCGTGTCTATGGTCGCGTCGAGCGAGACGTATTCATCAGTGCTGCCGTCGGCATACTGGACGCGCACCCAGGGGATGTCCTGGTGCTCGGCGTCGGTGGTGATGTACTCGATCTTGTTCTCGATATGCCAGTGAATGCCGCGCCCCAGCCCTTCGCGCTCGCTGCCGCCGCCGGTGTGCATCAGCAGGTAGATGGCGTAGGGCAGATTCTCTTCGCTGTCGTCGAAACGATGGATGACGCGCAGGCTATCGTCGCTGAATTTCTCCGGGAAGTGACAGCGCTCGCACGTGTCGCGGGCGGGGCGCATGCTGCTGACCCGGATCGGGTATTCGTATTTCCCCGTGATCGTCTTGTAGACCAGGGTCACGTGCTCGCTCTTGCGGATCGCTTGCTTGGCGATCCAGTCGCGCCCGATGTGACAGTCCACGCACGGGACGCGAGCATGGGGCGAGACCAGGTAGGTGTTGTATTCCGGGGGCATGGTATGGCACGTCTTGCCGCAGAAATCGGCGGTATTGCTGTACTCCCATGCCGGAGGAATCGCCAGCAGCAGGAACACGGGCACCGCGAGGACGAGCGCGACCGGCCCGTAGCGGCGTATCTTCGAGCGATCGCCTGGGGGGAAGAAAAACCTGCGGACTCGTTCAGCCATGCCTCAACGCTCCCTTCAAAGATGTATTCAGTCGCCGCCAGCGAGCGCAACGTCACAGGGGTGAAAATCACAGCGCGCGACCTGTGCTCGACGAGTTCGTGGGACGACGGTGTTGTGAAGGCGCAACCCTATAATACTCCGTAGGGGCGTATCGCGATACGCCCCTACGAAACCTTGTCCTACGGCATCCTGAAGGGAGACAGCACATACGCCTGTCTCCCCCGCATTGCTTGTTACAGACTAGAGTGTGTTATGCACTTCTGCCGGGTGGACATCCCCCCATCCCCCGATCCCTTCCCCCACGCAAGCGGAGGGAAGGGGCCAGGGCGGGCTTCTTCCTTCCCCCCGTGCGGGGGAAGGACCGAGGATGGGGGGGCAAGCACAGGAGCTGCCCACCTGCCAAAGTTCATAACAGCCTCTAGGGCCGCGTCATGCCGGCAACTGCACCCTCGCCACCAACATCCAGCAGGCTGTCGTAGAGCACCTGCGCGATGTAGCGAGCGTTGTGGGCAAAAGCGCCGGGGTCCTTGGCCGCGTACTGGTAGTTGTAGGCGGCGCGCAGCAGGCGTGGCGTCCACGTTGCGTACCCGTCGGCCTCGTCCGCATCGTGCGCGCCATTGCCGTTGGCGTCCACGAACCAGTACGGGTAGGCAACAGCGTCATAAGCGATAGGCGTGCCGATGGTATCCGCAGCATACGCCTGGAGCGCCGCCAGCAGCCCCTCGTGCAGGGTTGTCAGCTCGCCGGCGACGCCTTCCTGTGCGCCGTCCCCGTCGTAGTCACCGGCCATCATGCGGATCGCCGCGACATCCTCGAACTGGCCGTGGCAGGCGGTGCACGCCGTCTCCTGTAGCGTCAGCGCGTGGACATTGTGGCAGCTTGCGCAGGTATCGAAGCCCGGCACGTGCGCGAAGCGACCCACGTACTCCTGGCCCTCGTACTGGTAGGCACCCTGCGCCTCGGCGCCGAAGAGCGTCGCGCCAGCGGCGAAGTAGTGCACGTTGATGAAGCGAATCTTGTCAGAAACTTCGTCATCCCCGGCGCCCGCTGCCGCGAGGTGCGCGTTGACCGACACCGTTGACTCGCGCCCCTGGTGGCAGTTCAGGCACAGGTTGGAGGTCACGCCCTCTCCAAAGCTCAGCTTTGCCTTGCTGGGGAACGTCACCTCGTCCGATGCGAACAGGGTAAATTCCTCGAGGCTGCTGTGGCAGGTCGAGCAGGCCAGCGACGTGGTCGGCGGAACCGAGATCGCCACGCCCTGTTTCAGGTAGAAGGGCAGCCCGCCGGCCGTGTGACACTTGGAGCACGCGCCGGGAACCTCGCCATCCGCATCCCAGTGGCGGAACGCCTCGGCTGTGGCGTTGAAGTGACCGGCTGGATCGCGGTGCGCCTGCGCCAGATCAACCGGCTGGGCGAGCGCTTCGTTCAGCGTGGCGATCGAGTCGTAGAGAAGCTGCGCGTAGTACTTGCCATTGTGAGCGAACGCGCCAGGGTCTTTCTCATACGCCTGGTAGTTGTAGGCCGCCTGGACCAGGCGCGGCGTGAAGGCGTTGTAGCGGTTCGGGAAGATCGCTTCGCCCCCGTCCACCGAGCCATTGGCATTGGTGTCAATGAAGAAGTACGGGTAGGCGAGAGGATCGTAGACAATGGGTGTGCCGACGACCTCGCTGGCATAGGCCTGGATGGCCTGGTAGAGCAGCGCCTGCAGATCTTCCAGTTCCTCGTAGATGCCCTCGGTGATGCTGCCATCGCCATCGTAGTCCACCAGCGACCCCGGCATGCGGACAGTCTTCAGATCTTCGGCGCCGGTCACGTTCTGATGGCAGACCGCACACTCGGTGACCTTCAGCTCCAGGGTGTGCATATTGTGGCAGCCGATGCAGCTATCGTAGCCCGGCACGTGCCCGAACTTGGGCATATACGCCTTGCCCTCGAACTCGTAGCCGCCGTGCACGTCAGAACCGTACAGGCTGGCGCCCGCAGCGAAGTAGTGGATGTTGAGGAAGGGCAGATCGGGGCTGGACTCATCGGGGTCGAGGCCGAAGTCGGCCAGGACCTGGTTCACGCCCACCGTTGACTCAAGCCCCTGGTGGCATTCCATGCAGCGCACCGAAGCGTCCGTCCCGGTGATCTCCACGCCGGACGGGAACACGACGGAGACCTTGTCAACGGACACCGGGTTGTGGCAGACCGTGCACGAGACCAGCGTGCCCACCGGGGCCGGGGCATCTACGACTCCCGCCGCCGAACCGTCCGCGCCGAGGAAGTCCAGGTGCCCACCCTCGCTGTGGCACTTGGCGCAGGTGACGGGGATTTCCTGGGGGTCTTCCCCGTCCCAGTGGCGGAAGGCTTCCGCCGTTTCGTCGGCGTGTGCCGATCCAGCCCAGGCTTCGACGATCCAGGCCGGACACGGCGCCCCGTCACATTCCTCGCCGCCTTCCTGGGCCAGGACCTGCCTGGACGCCCCTTGCATCAGGGCGACAGCCGCCGCTGCAAACAGCAGCGCAATCCCAAGAGCTAACAACAGTTTTCTTGACATAGAATGCTCCTCTCCGTGAATCTTGCTTCTGACAGGGCACGATGCTCTTCTGGTCAAACGTCTGCCTTACAACAAAAAGAAGATTGCACGCTCAGGGGCGGCAATCTTCTCTCTGCACCGAATCGGAACGCGGTCGCCGACGGAGGACCGCGACGCGAGAACGCGAAAGCAACCTGCGCCGGGGCGCAGTCCGTCTTGCCGGGCGCGCACCGCTCGCCAGCCTGCGCCACGGCAAGCAGCACAAACCCCACGCCGATGAGGACAGCCGCAGGCGATACGCTGGTCAGGGCGACGGTCGCGGCCCCGGCGGACACCGCCAGCGGCTCGCTCGCCTGCCAGAAGACGGTCGTTCCGGCTTCGCGTTCCAGGGTGCGCAGGACAGCTTCCAACTGCTCAAGCTGCGCCAGCGCGGTCACCAGCGCCGCCGGACTGCCGCCCGCGCCGATGTCCGTCACGATCGTCAGGTAGCTTGCGGCGGCCTGCCCGGCCCGCGCGTCGCCGGACGGCAGGGCGTCGAGCAGGCGCTGCCCCACTGCAACCAGGCGCTCGTTGACCTGCGCCGCCTGAGTCTTGGCGGCGGCAGGCCGGGCATCCGGCAGCTCGATGGCCCGGTGCAGGGGGGCGCTGGCCAGCAAAGCGCCCATCACCCCTGGCTCCTGTGAAGCCGGGGTAGCGTGGCAGGTCGGACAGCCGCCCAGCCGGGTCACCGTCTCCAGGACGCGCGCGTAGGGTTCCTGCGCGGGGATGCGCTCAGCGGCGCGCCCGGCGTGGGCCAGCGCCAGCAGCGCGACCAGCACCAGCGCGCAGCCGATCGCGAGCGCCCAGCAGTGGGCCTTTGCGGTGAACGGCATCCTGCGAATCATGACGACAATGTATCACCTGTTGGGCAGCGAACCCAGGATTCATCCTTATCAGAATAGTCCGCCTACACGCCGCTCACCAGTGACAGGTGTCATGGAGAACGGCGGCAACAATCTCATTTTATCCAACGGATATTTCTTCAACGAGGGTTGCTGAATACTGCTCTAGTATATCGCCTGTGTGCGACATTTGCACAAGTACTGCCGATGGGTTGTTCTTCGCTGTGGGGGTGCAATGTTCCGAGCCGCAGGCACGCAGTGTGCGGAACTGTACGCAGGAGAGCGCGCGGCCAGCTTCGCCGTCTTCTTCGCTCGTTCCCCTGTCACGGCCTGCACATCATCTAGCATACACCCAAATTCGGCTGGCCGGAATTAACAAAGCGTTAAGCCGGGTCGAGCGCGCCCAGCTCGTAGAGCACCAGCAGGGCGGCAGCCGTCGCCGCCGTCTCCGCCCGCAGGATGCGCGCGCCCAGCGTCACCGGCACCGCACCGCGCGCCTGGGCCTGCGCCACTTCTTCAGCGGTGAAGCCCCCCTCCGGCCCGACAAAGACCGTCACCTGGGGCGCGTCTGCGGCGCGCAGCGGCGCAACGGCATCGCGCAGGCTGGCTGCCCGCTCCTCTTCCCAGGCGATCAGCGTCAGGCCGGCGGTAAGGTCGTCCAGCGCCTCGCCGAAGGTCAGCGGCGCGGCCACGACCGGCAACGCGCCCCGCCGCGACTGTTCCGCCGCCTCGCGCACGATGCGCGCCCAGCGCTCCTGCTTGGCCGCGCTGACACCATCGCCCCCGGCGGCGACTGTGCGCGCGGTGATCAGCGGCACGAAGCGCGCCACGCCGATCTCCGTCCCTTTTTGCAGCACCCACTCGAAGTTATCCTTCTTGAGCACCGCCTGGGCCAGCGTCACCTGGGCGGACGGCTCGCCGCTCGCCGGACGGCGCGCCAGGATGTCGCCGCGCGCCTGCTTGTTCTCCACGCTGACCAGGGCGACCTCGTATTCCGCGCCGCGGTCGTCCAGCACGACGATGCGCGCGCCGGGGCGCAGGCGCAGCACGTGGCGCAGTTGGTGGGCCACGTCGTCACCCAGCAGCACATGATCGCCGCGAATCCAGCCCGGCGGGATGAAGAAGCGGTGCATTGCTCTCTCTCCTGGCTAGGGTGCGCCCCGGACGCGGCGGGGCAGCAGATTGCGCAGCCGGTCGCCCAGCAGCCGCCCCCGCCCCACGAAGCGCCCACGCTCGTCCTGCAGCAGGACCACCGTCCCCGCTGGGTAGGCTGTCGGGGGGGCGGGGCGCAGGTCGCGCCCCTGCCGCCACAGGGCGACCTGCGCCTCGTCCAGCGTCAGGCGCGCCCCGCCGAAGGCGCGCGCGAAGCGCGTGATCAGCTCGTGCGAGGGGATGATCTGCCCGTCTATCTCGTGCCCGGCCAGCAGACCGGCGGCGGCGTGCGGCAGATCGCCAAACAGGGCGACCAACCGCTCCGGCACGGCGAAGAGCAGCCGCTCGCGCGTCCAGAGCGTCAGCCCCCGCTCATCCAGCAGTCCGCCCAGGTCGAACCCATACAGCGCGCGCCAGTCCGCGCTCAGGCGGACGATTTCGGCGCGGCTCAGGGCGGTCATCCCCGTCGTCGCCCAGGGGCGGGCGGGCCGCTCGTCCGGCTCGACGGGCACGGAGTCCAGCTTGCGCAGCCGCGCCGCAAAGAAGCCGGAAGTCTGGTAATGGTGCGGCCACAGGCGGATCGCCCGCCGCACCGCCGGATCGAAGACGCGCACGCCGTCTGTTTCCAGGCCGGGCGCGTCCGGCGCGCCTGCGACCGCTTCCACCGCCAGCGCGCCGGAATAGCGGCGCAGCAGCCCGTCGAGGATGGCCTCGTCTTCTTCGGGGGCCAGCGTGCACGTCGCGTAGACGATCTCTCCGCCGGGGCGCGTCGCCAGGAACGCGCTGAGCAGCAGGGCGTCCTGGCGCTGGCAGAGCGCCGTTTGCTCGCGCCGGCTGACGGCGCGCGCCCGCCCGCCGCTCGCCGGGCGCAGCGTCTCGCCGCTGCATGGCGCGTCGAGCAGCACGCGGTCGAACGTCTCCGGGAACCAGCGCCCAAACCGCTCGCCGGGGAAGTTCGTCGTCAGCGCGCCGAAGACGCCCCACGTCTGCAGGTTGGAGCGCAGCGCGGTGATCCGCGCGGCGCTGCTGTCGTTGGCCAGGATGATGCCCCGGTCGGCGTAGCGGCTGGCCAGGTGCGTCGTCTTGCCGCCGGGGGCGGCGGCCAGGTCGAGGATCAGCGGGGCGTCGTGCGCCGTGAACAATTCAGCGGGCAGCATCGAGGCCGCGTCCTGCAGGTAGTAGCAGCCCATGTCGTGCTCCAGCGTCCCGCCGACGGGCTGTTCCTGGCGCAGAATTCGCCAGCCCGCCGGGCAGAAGGGCACGTCACGCACATCCCAGCCGTACCAGGCGGGCCACGTCCCCCGCGCCTCAGCCACGCCGATTTTCAGCGTGTTGACGCGCAGCGCGGGCGGCTGGGGCTGGGCCAGGGCCGCCTCCAGCCGGGCCATCTCGCCGGGGGGGAGCAACTGCCGATAACGTTCCAGGCGGGCGCGGAGATCGTCGCTCATGGCGCTTTGGCGATGCAATAGACAAGCTCGCTGGCGAATTCGATCTCAGTCACCGGCCAGGGCCGCCCGGCCAGGATGCCGCGCACCTGCTCGCGGTAGGCGTCTATGACCGTGTGGCGACCGGTGCGGCTGCGCGTCGGCGAGGAGAGCACGATCCAGCGCACGTTCAGCGCGTCCAGCAGCGGCAGCACGATCCCGCGCCGGCGCTTCTCCATGCGGTGAATCTCCTTGAGCAGCAGGGCCACGTCGCCGGACTCCTGCGGATAATCCACCAGGATATCCTGCTCCAGGGCTGCGCCGCCCATCCCGACCAGCGCCAGAAAGGTGTTCAGAAACGCCACGCGCTGGCGGTGAATGTCGTAGGCGAAGAAACGCGCGCCAGGCGGCAGGCCCATCCAGGGGATGGCCAGCGGGTTCAGCGCGCAGGCGATGTCGAGCACCGTCTGCGGCGTGCCGGTCACGGCGAAGATGCGCGGGTAGAACTCGTCCAGCAGCGGCAGGCGCTCGCGGGTGGAGTCGTGCTCGCGCATGATGGCGGCGCAGGCGGCGCGGATGGTCGCCGCGTCGCCCGTCGCGCAGGCGGCCTCCAACTGGGCGCGCGCCGCGTCGTAGTCCGGGTCACCCAGGTAGAGGGCCATCACCTCGTGCAGCTTTCTGCGCGCCGACTGCACAGCGGCCTTTGCGTTCGGCTGGCGGGCCAGCTCGCTCAGCACGATGTCGCGGATCGTGCTCTCTGTGACGCCGCTGGCGCGGTATTTCCTGTTGCGCGCGATCTCGGCGACGATGGCCTCAACGTCCGGCGGCTGCTTGCTCATGATGCGGCACTGTCCCCCCGCTTGTCCACCAGGAACGCCAGCTCCGTCTCGAACGCGAAGCGCTGGACCGGCCAGCGCCGCTCAGTGAGCAACTCGCGCAGCCGCGCCTCGTAATGGGCGCTCATGCCCTTGTCGCGCCCGCCCAGGCTGCGCGCCGGGAACGACACCAGCGCGTAATCGGCGCGCACGGCGTCCAGCAGGCGCAGCCCGGCGGATTTGTCCACCTGCTCCAGGCAGGGGAGGGTCTTGAGGATGAAAGCGATCTGCGCGCGCTGATCCGGCGGATCGTAGACGGCGTCGCATACAAAAGCGCGCCCGGCCACGCCCGTCAGCGCCAGAAAAGCGCCCACAAAGTCCATCATATCATGGTAGATGTCGCAGGCGGTGTAGATCGCGCCCGGCGCGAGGGGCATCCAGGGGACGGCCAGCGGGTTCAGCCCGCTGGCCACGTCCAAAATGGAGGTTACCGGCGCGATGTCGGCCAGCGTCTCGGCGAAGAAGGTCTCCAGGATGGGCAGGCGCTCGCGCGTCGAGGCGTGATGGGCCATGACGGCCCGGCAGGCGTCGCGCAGGGCCGGGTTGCCCTGGGCGGCAGCGTCCTGCAGGGCCGCCAGCCAGCGCGGGTAGTCGCCCGCCGCGCCCAGGTAGGCCCCGCCCACCTGGTGCAGCTTGTTCTTGGTCGCCTTGATCGCCTCTTTGAGCGAGCGGCGCTTGCTCAGCTCTGCCGCGCCGACGCGCTGCACGAAATCTTCGCTGATGCCCGCGTATTTGGCGCTGCTGCGCACGGCCTGCACCAGCCGGTCGAGCGCATCGCCCGGCTCAGCCATGATCGGCGGCCCCCAGCAGGTGCATCAGGCGGGTCATGAAGCGCAGATTGTGGATCGTCGCCAGGCGCGGATAGAGCGCGTCGTTGAGCTTGTAGAGATGGTGCAGGTAGCCCAGCGCATAGCGGCGGCAGGCCGCGCAGTCGCAGTGCGCGGAGACAGGCTCGGCGGCCTTGATGTGCCGGTCGTCGCCGGCATAGACATACGAGAACCACCTCCCGTCTTCAGCAAGCGCGCCCAGCCTCTCTTCGCTGAAGACGTACAGCCGCCCGTTGCGCGCGTCGCGGGTGGGCATGGCGCTGTCGAACAGGGGATAGCCCAGGCGCACACAGGCGGCAACGTTGGCCGGGTGCCCGACGCCCAGCGCGTGCACGGGGAACTGTGGCGGCACCAGTTCGCGCGTCAGAGCGAGCATGTCCGTCAGCAGATTGCCATCCGCATCGAGCGGCCAGCCGCCGTAGCCGTAGCCGTCGAAGCCGATGCCCAGCATTTCGTCCGCGCACTCGCGACGCAGCTCGGCGCTGCCGCCGCCCTGGATCACGGCGAAGAGCAGCGGGCGCTCGGCCTCGGCCAGCCCCTTCTGCTCGACCAGGCGCAGGTATTCGGCTTTGGCGCGGCGCGCCCAGGCCACCGTGCGGCGCACGGAGCGGCGCTGCTCGTCGAGCGGGTCGCCGGCATGGGTGCAGTCGTCCAGGCAGACGAGGATGTCCGCGCCGTAGCTCATTTGCAGTTGGATGCTCTTCTCCGGCGTCAGGTTGATCTTGCGCCCACTCCCGTCCGGGGTGAAGACCGCGCCCCTGTCGCTCAGCCGCCCATAGCGCGGGTTCTGGCGGATGAGCGAGTAAATCTGAAAGCCGCCGGAGTCGGTCATGATCGGGCGCGGCCAGCCGGCCAGGCGGTGCAGCCCGCCCAGCGCCTTGATCGTCGAGGAGCCGGGGCGCTGCATCAGGTGATAGGTGTTCATCACCAGCGCCGTCACGCCCGCGCCCTCCAGGTCGGCGCTGTCCACCGCGCGCACCACGCCGCGCGTGGCGTCCGGCAGGAAGGCGGGCAGGGGCAGATCGCCATGTGGCAGGGACAGCCGGTCAGCGCTCACTGCGCGCCCTCCTCGTCCTCACCGCTCCCCTCGTTCGGTTCCGTTCCGGCCTCTGCGCCCCTGCCGGCGATGACGACCGTGTACTCGCCGCGCGGCTCGTTCTGGCGCAGGGCGGCGATCAGCTCCGACAGCCGCCCGCGCAGCACAGTCTCGAACAGCTTGGTCAGGTCGTTGGTGACGGCGGCAGGGCGGTCGCCGTAGACGGCCAGCGCGTCTTCGAGGAACTTGACCAGCCGGTAGGGGCTTTCGTAGAAGACCAGCGTATGGGGCGAGTCCTGGTCTGTGGCCAGGAAACGGCGGCGCGGGCCGCCCTTGCGCGGCGGGAAGCCGCGAAAGGTGAAGGAGTGCGCGGGCAGGCCGGAGAGCACCACAGCCATGATCAGCGCCGCCGGGCCGGGGATCATCGTCACGGGGAGGCCCTCCTCAAGGGCGTCGCGCACCAGGGTGAAGCCGGGGTCGGAGATGCCGGGCGTGCCGGCGTTGGTCACCAGGGCGACCGACTGCCCGCCGCGCAGCGCCTCGAGGATACGCGGGCCGGCGCGCTCCTCGTTGTGCTCGAAGAAGGCGATCTGCGGCTTGTGGATGTCGAAATGCTTGAGCAGCAGCCCCGTCTTGCGCGTGTCTTCGCTGGCGATCAGGTCAACGGCGCGCAGCGTGTCCAGCGCGCGCAGGCTGATGTCGCCCAGGTTGCCGATCGGTGTTGCGACCAGGTAGAGCATGGCCCTCTTGAATTGCGGATTGCGGATTGCGAATTGCGGATTTGGAGTTCCTGGCGTCGCCGCCTACGAACTGCGAACTGCGGATTTTTGATTTCGCAATCCGAAATTCGCAATTCGCAATTCGCAATCCCCCCTGTCTTCACACGCTGAGCTTGAACGGGTTGAAGTCGGTCTCGCGGTCGAAGTAGTCCTCGTTCTCGGCGGCCTTGAGCGCGTTCACCACGCGGTAGGTCAGCGGAGTCAGCAGCGCCTCGAAGCTCACCTTCAGGATGTAGTTGGTGACGATCAGCGAGACCATGATCTCCGGCGGGAAGACGCCCAGCGCAGTGGCAATGAGCATGAAGACGGTCGTGTCCACCGCCTGGCCGACCAGCGTGCTGCCGATGGTGCGCACCCACAGGAAGCGCCCGCCCGTCCAGACTTTCATCCTGGCCAGCACGTAGCTGTTGGAGAACTCGCCCAGGAAGTAGGCGACCAGGCTGGCCACGATCAAGCCGCTGATGCCGCCCAGAATGGCCTCGTAGGCTTCCTGTCCGGCGTAGTCCAGCCATTCGCCCTCGCCGGGCAGCACGCCCGCCAGCCACACCAGGAAAGCCAGCAGGGCGTTGGCACCGAAGCCAGCCCAGATCACCCGCCGCGAGCGGCGGTAGCCGTAGACCTCGGTCAGCACATCGCCGAAGATGTAGCTGATGGGGAAGACCAGCGTGCCCGCGTCGAAGGCCAGCGCGATCGGGCCGAGCGATGTCTTGAGGTCAATGATCTTGGCGCTGCTGAGCAGGTTGCTGATCAGCAGCACGGTCACGAACAGCGCCATGATCAGGTCGTAGTAACGGTAGGGTCGCGTCTCCGGGTTCATGCGGCTATTGTAGCACACGCCCGCCGCCTTTTGAACGCGGAATCAGGGGGCTGCTGCCCGGCGGCACGCAGGCGGGCAGCGTTTACGTCTATGAAATTTTCCGAAATTTATGAAATTTATGAGGCTTTGGCGTGCAATCATGATAAAATTAGCGAGACCATGTCTGGAAGATCTTTACCAGACCCTGGGAATGAATAGTGCCATTCCCGGCTAGTCAGACAAGGCGCGCACAGTCTCTATTCTCTTTGCGCAAAAGCGCGAAAGGGAAGGAGGGATGTGCGTCCAGGCATGGGGTTGCGCGGTGGCTGCTGGTAGCAGTGGTTGGCACTATGTGAATCTCAGAGCACGTTTTGTCAAAGGAATTCAATATGACGCGCACTGGAAGACCGACACGGCAGATCTGGATCATCTCTGTTATTGTCCTATCCTTTCTGGTTATCGCTGCCCTGGTGTTCGGAGACGACGTAGGTCTCTATGGCACCGCCAGCGATCTACCCACCCCAGCCGTCCAGAGTAGCGGAGCCGATGGCGACGGAGATGGCGTCCTGGACGCCGACGACGCCTGCCCGGCTGAAGCTGGCCCGGCGGACAGCGATGGCTGTCCGGCGGCTGCCTCGCCGAGCGAAACTCCTACAGCGGTTTCTCTGGAAGATGGCAGCGAGGGAGGAGTCTCGGAGCCGGACTCGCCGAGCGAAACTCCTACAGCGGTTTCTCTGGAAGACGGCAGCGAGGAAGGAGCCTCGGAGCCGGACTCGCCCGAGTCAACTGAGCAACCGCCCATTGAAGAACCCGCCCAGTCTCTCGCGGACACCATGACGCCGACGCAGGAGCCTTCCGCCCTGGTTCTTGAAGCCCCGGCTGTTCAGCCGGGTCTGGCCGCGCAGGGGCCGGACACTCTGGCGGAGGAAGACCCCCTGCTGCAACTGTTCATCCTGTGCAACCCCGACCTGACGGCGACCTTCAGCGTGATCAACATCGGCGGCGGAGTGGCCAACCTCTCGTATTCCGTCTTCGAACCCGATACCGCCCAGACGACCACGGGCAATCTGAGCGTCAATCCGGGGCAGAGCGCCATGATCGGCACGTTTGCCGGCAACGCCACCATCACCATTCAGTACAACACCTCGACACAACTGGTGACGCTGAGCGCGACGGGTACGTGCCTCCCGCTGCCCACGCCGACTGCCACGCGGACACCGACCAACACCCGCACGCCCACCGCGACAGCCACAGACGGGCCTTCGCCGACACCCGCCGCCACGCGGACACCGACCAACACCCGCACGCCCACCGCGACAGCCACAGACGGGCCTTCGCCGACACCCACCGCCACGCGGACACCGACTAACACCCGCACGCCCACCAATACCCCGCGCCCCGATGCCGTGCTCAACCTGGGGGTGCAGTGCAACGCGGATACCAGCGCTACCTTTGTGATCGGCTATTTCAGCGGCACCGACGTCGTATCGGGCACGTGGCAGGTCACCGAACCCGGCGGGCCGGGGGACAGCGGCGTTTTCACGATTGGTCCTGGTGAGTTCTTGCCCTACGGGCCTTATGCTGGCAACGCCACCATGACCATCGTCTATTCGTCTGCAACCTTCGAGACGGCCTCCTTGAGCGTGACGGCTAGCTGCGCCCAGATGCCGACGAACACGCCGACGTTCACCAACACCCCCGTGCCCAACCTGGACCTGGCCTTCATGTGCGGCTACCCAGGGCAGGATTATCTCCTCTGGCGGGTGCACAATCCCAACCCGTCCGACGTGCTCTTCACCTGGGAGGTGGAAGGCAGCAGCGAAGCGGGTAGCGGCACCGTGGCAGCCAACGGCGATGTCTTCTTCCAGACTACGCCAGGGTCGAAAACAATCATCCTGCGCGTAGGTGGCACTCAGATAGACGTAGAGCAAAGTGGCGAGCCATGCCTGAGCGACCTGACTTTGAGCTACGAGTGCCAGGACGACGGGTCGCAACTGTGGACAGTGAGCAATCCCAACAGCTTCGATCAGCCGTTCACGTGGGAAGTGGTCGGCGGGACCGAGAGCGGGAATGGCACTGTGCCCGCCGGTGGGACGGCGACCTTCGTCACCGCTAACGCGGCGCATACGGTTGCAATCACCTACCAGTATGACGCGCACAGTCCGCGCACCGTGAGCACGGAAGCGGAAATCTGCCAGATGGCAACCGCCACGCCGAAACCAACCAACACGCCGCCGCCTCCGCCAACGCTCACTCCGCCTCCGCCATCCATCCTGCAAGCGAGCGGCATATGCGTCGTGCCCACCTATGAGGTTGCCTTCACGGTGACAAATAGCGGGTTCGACATGGGCGGCCCGACGGCCTGGCGGCTGTACCAGAACGACACGCTGATCAACAGCGGGACGGTGCAGTTGGCCGGCGGTGCGTCGCAGCAGTTCAGCTTCCCCGGCGTGCCCGGCACGCTGCGCTTCGAGGTAGATCAGGTGTCGGGAGGCCTAGCCCTGGCCCAGGCATCTGTTGCTGGCTGTGTGCCGCCGCCTCCTCCGCCTCCCCCATCGCCGACCCTGCCGGTGCCGGTCTGCGGTGAGACGCTGGAGAGCGGGCCGAATGGCTTCCCGGTGATCTCGATGACGACGGAAGGCTGCGAGCCGGCTGAAGCTGTGCACGCGCCCTGGACGCCGATCCAGGTGGGTGGCGCGGTCTGCCCCGACTGGCTGGTCTACCACACCAATCAGACTGGTGACTGGGAAGTCTTCCGCCTGGGCGACCTGCCGGGCCGTCCAGGGACAGAGCCGAACCTGACGCAGGGGGTGGGACCGCGCGTATATGATGTCGCGCCCAGCCGCGCGCCCGATGCCGAATGGATCGCCTTCGCCAGCAACCGCGATGGCAACTGGGAGATCTACATCGGCAGCGCCGACGGGACGTTCCAGCAACGCGTGACGTATACCATCAACGCGATTGACGTTGACCCGATGTGGTCGCCGGACGGCGCGCACATCGTCTACGACTCGGCCCGCAACGGCAACTGGGACCTGTACATGGTCAACGTGGCGACCGGAGTCGAGACGCGCCTGACCGACAGCCCCAGCAACGATCTCAACGCCTTCTGGTCGCCCGATGGCTCGAAGATCGTATTCCAGAGCGACCGCGACGGCTTCTGGCAAATCTACGAGCTGAACGTGGCCACCCTGGAAGTCCGGCGGCTGAGCGATGGCCAGGGCGATGATCACGAGCCGCAGTACTCGCACGACGGCTCCAAGATCGCCTTCTACAGCTATCGCTTCG
This sequence comes from Anaerolineae bacterium, assembly GCA_023382715.1. Classification (GTDB taxonomy): domain Bacteria; phylum Chloroflexota; class Anaerolineae; order Aggregatilineales; family Aggregatilineaceae; genus UBA2029. The sequence goes on along the minus strand of JAHDWP010000003.1, from coordinate 15,469 downwards.
GCGGCAACAGCGTGGTGATGGCCATGAATGCGGATGGCTCCGCCGTGATACAGGTCTCTGATCCGGGCGGCGACGCCACCCTGCACGTCTTCTCACCTGATGACACGCTCATCGCCTACCAGTCCGATCTCGATGGCGATCTGGACATCTACGTGTACGAGTTCGCCAGCGGCCAGACCCGCCTGGTGACCGACAACGACATCGCCGACTACGCGCCGACGTGGTGGTGCAACTCGAATATCATCATCTTCACGTCGGATATCACTGGCGACTCGAATATCTTCGAGACGCCCGCGCTGCCGATAGATGCGCCTGCCATCCTGGTGGAAACCGAGGCGGTCCAACTGACCGATCACCCGGACTCCGACCAGTATCCGCAGAACACGCCCGCCGATGAGGACGCGAGTCGCCAGCGGTCGCTGCCCTCGCCGTCCAAGAACAGGTAGCAGGCTGGGCTTCCGAAGTCTGCGGGGGCCAGGCCCTGCCCTCTGACCCTCTCCCTGGCTCTGTCAGGGAGAGGGGAAACATCTCACCTGACGATCAAAGTCCCCCGCTCTGGCCCGGCTGGAGCGGGGGATTTTGGGAGATGTGAGATGTGTAGAGGGCGAGTCTGGAGGCTGTTCTGAGCTTTTCGCAGTATCATCCCCTCACCCCTCTTTCTTTTGCGAGCGGGGCGAGGGGACTTGTTTTCTCTCGTAGTGGAAAGGGCAGCCACCATGCAGCAGCAGGCTCCACGCTTTGCGGGCAAGATCGCGCTGATCACCGGCAGCGGGCGCGGCATCGGCAAGACCATCGCGCTGCGCCTGGCGAGCGAGGGCGCGGACATCGCCCTCAACTACTTCCGCAATCGCGCCCCCGCCGAAGAGACCGCCGAGGAGATTCGCGCCCTGGGCCGCCGCGTCTACGTGGCCCGCGCCGATGTTGGCCAGCCAGACGACAGCAAGCGCCTGGTGGACGAAGCGGCTGAAGCGCTGGGCGGGCTGGACATTCTCGTCCACAACGCCGCGTCGGGCTACAACCGCCCGGTCATGGAGCAGCGCGTCAAAGGCTGGGACTGGACGCTGAACATCAACGCGCGGGCGGCGCTCTTCCTGGCCCAGCGCGCCGTGCCCATCCTGGCCGGGCGCGGTGGCGGGGCCATCGTCAACGTGTCGAGCATCGGGGCGCAGCGCGTGCTGCCGGAATACGCGGTGGTCGGCGCGTCGAAGGCGGCGCTGGAAGCGCTGACGCGCTACCTGGCGGTGGAGTTGGCTCCTTTGCGCATTGTGGTCAACGCGGTATCGGCGGGCATGGTGCGCACCGACGCCTTGCAGCATTTCCCTGGAATGCGCGAGCACTTCGAGGAGCGCTTCGCTTATGCCCTGGCGCACACGCCCGCCGGGCAGGTGTTGGAGCCAGAGGACATAGCCGGCGTGGTTGCGTTTCTCTGCTCGCCGGACGCTTTCATGATCCGGGGCCAGACGATTCTGATTGATGGGGGAGCGTCGCTCGGCTTCTGAGAGGGGGCCATCACTCGGACGGGGCGAGCGGCAGGCGGATCGTCACCTGAGTGCCTACGCCAGGGGCGCTGACCAGGTCGATCTCTCCGCTGTGCGCCTCAACGATTCCCTTGGCCAGGGGCAGCCCCAGGCCAGCCCCCTGGTGCTCGCCGGCAGGGCGCTCAAGCTGGATCAGCAGATCCCAGATCATCGCCTGTTGCCCTTCGTCCATTCCGGTGCCCTGGTCGGTCACGGTCAGGATGGCCTGAGTCTCCGTGCAGCCGAGCAGGATGGTGACGGTGCTGCCCGCCGGGGAGTGTTGCACGGCATTGCGGATGATCTCGCTGATCGCGTTGATCAGCAAGGCGCGCAGCCCGATCACGCAAAGGGCCTCGTCGCCGGATGGGGCCTGCTGCACGGCGATCGCGTGCTCATGCGTGATGCCGTTCACCAGCGACAGCGCGTCATGCACCAGAAAAGCCAGGTTCAGGCGGGACGATGTGGTTCGTATCCGGCTGGCAACCTGCCCGCTGGCGATCTGGGCGTAGAGCGCCGCCTGTTCAGCCAGCCGGTTGAGCCGCTGCGCGCCGCTCTGGATGAGTTCCAGGCTGGCGCGGATGTCTTCGCTGAGCGGGGTTAGCTGCTGTCGCTCCAACTCCTCGGCCAGCAGCGCAGACCCGCCGGTGACGTAGGTCAGAGGGGTGCGCAGTTCGTGGGCCAGCAGCTCGACAAGCGTCTGCCGGGCGTGGCCCAGGGTTTCATCAGCCAGGTCGCGCATTTCGGCAACGCGGCGCAGCTTGCTCTTCACCGCTCCGAGCAGCTCTGTCGAATCAAGGGGCTTGACCAGGTAATCGTCAACGCCGAGGAGTTTGCCTGCGGTGATGTCGCGCCGCGCGCCGCGCGCTGTCAGGAAGATGAACGGCACCGCGCGCAGATGCGGGTGATCGCGGCGCACCGCTTCGAAGAACTGGTAGCCATCCACGCGCGGCATCATGATGTCGCTGATGATCAGATCGGGATGGAAGCCCGTTTCGATGAGGCCCAGCGCCGCACGCCCATCCTCCGCGCCGACGACGGCGAACCCCTCCATTTCCAGCATGAGCGTTGCGCTCTTGCGCAGGTCGTCGTTGTCCTCAACGAAAAGAATACGCGCTCCCATCCTGTCCACCTTGCCATGCGTGATGCGTCGGGATGCGTGCTCAGGCCACTTTCCGGAACCCGGCCGCGCGTCAGACTGATCATACACCTTAATGCTAGTATACCGCAATATTATGACTCGGAGCGCGCGGGTGGCCCGGATGGTGCAGGGAGAGGAGATTTCTGAACCGCAGAGACGCAGAGGAAAGTCTTGAGAAGAGCCTATAGAGACTCTTCGCTTTTCTCCGCGCTCTCTGCGCCTCTGCGGTATTGCTCTGCCTCAGGGCGCAGCAGAGCAGCGCCCTTACTGCCGGGCAGATCTGATACGCAGCCGGGGGAACGCCTGGCCGATGGCCCCGCCGATCTGCTGCTCGGCGAAGACGAAGGCGAAGAGCGCCGTCGCTGTGAGCACAATCGCCGGGCCGGTGGCGATGTCCTGGTGGTAGGACACGTAGAAGCCGATGATGCTCGACGCCGCGCCGATCAGCGCTGCGATGAGCATCATCGGCAGCAGGCGCCGGCTCATCAACTGGGCGGTCGCGGCGGGCGTGACCAGCAGCGCCACCATCAGCGCGATGCCCACCGTTTGCAGCGAGACGACGATGGTCAGCGCGATCAGCACCAGCAGTAACAGGCGCAGCCGCTCGGCTGGCAGGCGCAGCGTCTGGGCCAGCGTGGGGTCGAACGAGATGATCATCAGCTCTTTGTAGAACAGCGCCACCACGCCCAGCACCACCGCACCAAAGAGGGCGATCAGGCGCAGGTCGCCGGGCGACACGCCGAGGATCTGCCCGAAGAGGATGTGCGACAGGTCGCCAGCATAGTTGTCAATGCGCGAGATCATGGCGATGCCCAGGGCGAACATGGCCGCGAAGACAACACCGATGGCCGTGTCTTCCCGGATCTTCTCGTGGCGCGTCAGGTAGCCGATGCCCAGCGCGCTGAGCAGGCCCGCCACCAGCCCGCCCCAGAACAGATCGTCCGTCTTGCCGTTGGCGCGCTGATAGGCGACAGCTACGCCAGGCAGGATGGCGTGGGCCAGCGCGTCGCCGAAGAAGGCCATGCCGCGCACCACGACAAACGTGCCCAGCACGCCGCTGACGATGCCGACGATGATCGCCGCCTCCATGCTGCGCGCCAGCAGCGGGTATTCCAGCGGGGCGAGCAGCAGCCTGTCCAGGTTGAGCAGCAGGGTCGCCCAGCCCTGGCGCAGCGCGTCCCACAGGCCGATCTCCGCCAGCCAGGGCGTCAGCGCGCCGATCTCAATCATGGCCGCGCGCTCTCCCCATCGTCCAGCAAGCGCTGCATGATCTCCGGCGCGACGCGCGCCGTCATGTCCAGCGTCAGCGGCGTCACCGCGACGATGCCCGCCCGCACCAGCGCCGCGTCGGATCGCTCGTCCATGATCGCCCTGGCATTGAACATATAGCCGATGCGCCCTTCGTCTTCCAGGCGGCGGCGCTGCGGCGGCAGCGGCACGAAGTATTGGGCGCGCTCCAGCCGGGCCAGCCGCCAGGCGGTGGCCGGCGTGGCGCTGGCCGGGATGTCAATCTTCAGCACGTCCACGTCCGGCGGGCGCTCAGCGCGCAGCCAGCGCGCGGCGAACAGCCGCGTGAAGTGGATCGCCGTGCTGAAGTCCACCGAATCGTCGTGGGAGTAGTGCAGCGCCGGGTCGGTCTCCAGCGAGACGGCCAGCGCCGGGATGCCGAAAGCGGCCGCTTCCAGCGCCGCACCCACCGTGCCGGAGCCGGTGACGCTCGTGCTGACGTTCTCACCATAATTGATACCGGACACGGCCAACGTGGGCAGCCGGTCGGCCAGCTCCAGCACGGCGTGATCCACGGCCTGGGCGGGCGAGGCGTTGGCCCGATAGCCGGGCCAGGCCTGGCCGTCATAACGCACCGTCGCCTGGAAGAGCCGCCCATCGTTGAACTGGGGGAAGCTGCGCCCCATGCCGGACTGCTGCTCGCTGGGGGCGACGATCAGCAGGTCGCCCAGCGGGGCGAGCGCGGCGGCGGCGGCGGCCAGGCCGGGCGAGGCGATGCCATCATCGTTGCAGATCAAGATCAAGGGTCGAGTCATGACGCTATCCTGTGCGAATGAGAATGCCTGTGCATCTGGTCATCGTGATCGTGGTCGTGGCACGGCTGGTCAGGGATGACCAGGTACCGATCGCCCTCGCGGACCAGGGCGATGCGCTCGCCGAACGTCGCCGCCAGGTTGTCCGGCGTATAGACCTGTGCGGGCGGGCCATAGGCGAGCATGCGCCCGCTGTTGAGCAGCATGAGCTTATCATAATGGGTCGCCGCCTGCACCAGGTTATGTGTGGCCAGCAGCACGGCCACGCCCTCGTCGCGCAGCACATCGAGCACCTGGAAGATGTCCGTCTCCGCCGCCGTATCCACGCCGCTGAACGGCTCGTCCAGCAGCAGCACGCGCGCGCGCTGGGCCAGCGCCCGCGCCACGAAGACGCGCCGCCGCTGTCCGCCGCTCAGCTCGCCGATCTGCCGCTTGCGCAGCGCCCACATGCCCACTCGCTCCAGCGCTTCGCGCACGGCAACGCGGTCGCGCTTGCGCGGCGGCAGGATGTAGCCGATCTGCCGGGCGCGGCCCATCATGACCACGTCCCACACTGTCGCCGGGAAGCGCCAGTCAATCGCCTCGTGCTGTGGCACGTAGCCGATCATGCCGTGACTGTCGCGACACGACGCGCCCAGGATGGAGATGGCCCCCTGGTGCGGCAGCAGCCCGACCAGCGCCTTGAACAGGGTGGACTTGCCCGCCCCGTTCGGCCCGACGATGCCGATCCGCTCGCCCGCGTACACGTCGAAGGTCAGGTCGCGGATGGCCGGCTGGCCGTTGTAGCCCGACGCCAGGTCGCGCACGGTCATGACCGGCGCCGACTCGTCGCACTCGGAGCCGTTATTTCTGGCAGAAACCAGGGAACGCAGCGGAATGCCCATAGAAGTCCTCGCAGCTTTCGGCTCGATGACGGGCTGCTAGCACATCGAGGCGGAAATAGGTGTACGGTTTGGCCTGGTCCAGCCCCCCATCCCCGGCCCTTCCCCCACGAGGGGGAAAGGGAGCAGAGCGCGGGCTTTCAGCCCCTCCCTTCTTGCGGGGGAGAGGTTTGGGGTGGGGGAGACAGCGAACAACTGCTGGCGGACTTCCGCCAATATGCTAGCGCAGCGCCGCGGCGATCTGCCCGGCGTTGAAACGCATATAGTCCAGGTAAGTGCCCGCCGGGCCGCCCGGCTCGCTCAGCGAGCCGGTGTAGAGCCGCACCAGCGCCGCCCCGGACTCATCGGCGATCTGCCGGGCCAGGCTTTCGCTGACGGTCGTCTCAGTGAAGATGGCCGGGACGCCGACGCTGCGGATCGTCTCGATCAGGGCCAGCACTTCCTGTACCGATGGCTCGGACGACGTGCCGCCGCCGGGGAGGATCACGCCGACCAGCGTCAGGCCGTAGCGCGCCGCGAAATAATTGAGCGCCTGGTGATTGGTGACGATGAAGCGGTGTTCGGCGGGCAGCGCGGCCATCTGCGCGGCGATCTCAGCGTGCAGCGCGGCCAACTGCTCCAGATACGCTCCGGCGTTGGCGGCGTAGCGGGCGGCGTTGGCCGGGTCTGCGGCGCTGAGCCTGTCGCGGATCAGCAGCGTCCACAGGGCGACGTTGACCGGGTCGGTCCAGGCGTGCGGATCGGCCTCGGCCAGCGTGTCGAGGTAGGCCGCGTCCGCGCGCGTCACCGCGCCGGGCAGGGTCAGCGTTTCCAGCCCGAACGCCGCGCCCACTGCCGCCGCGTGCTCCGCGCACAGGGCGTCGAGCGCGTCGCCGGCTTCGCTCTCGGACGGCGCCTCGTCCGCGTGCTCGGCTTCTTCACCGTGATCGTCCAGCCCGGCCAGCACCGGGCGAACCGGCAGGCAGCCCCACAGCTCGTAAAGGGCGCCACCGCTCGCCTCGCGCACGACATCGAGCAGCCGCTCCTCAAAGTTCAGCCCGACCACGAAGACGGCGTCGGCCTCGCTCAGCCGCACCACGTCCCGCGCTGATGGCTCGTAGGCGTGCGGGTTGGCTCCCACCGGGATCAGCGTCTCGACTTCGACGGCGTCCCCGGCCACCTGGCTCACCACGTCGGCCAGGATGCTGAAGCTGGCGATCACGCGCAGGCGGCTGGCCTGCGCCGAGGTGGGAGAAGCGGTCAGCGCGCCCACTCCGCTGACAGCGAGAAGAGCGCCGAGCGTCACAGCAGCGAGAAGGCGGCACCTCGTCATTGTCTGGTTCTCTCCGATGCAGAGCGCGGCCCGTCCTCATGCTGGCAGTCCGCGCAGATGCCCGAAATCTCCAGCCAGTGCCCGGTGATGGCATAGCCGGTGCGCTGCGCCACGCGCTCCAGGAATCCGCCCAGCTCGCAGCCGACGATCTCCACCACCGCATTGCAGCGCTCGCAGACCACGTGGTGCGTGTGGCCGGGCGTCGCCAGCACGTAGCCGTGACAGCCGTCCATCACATGCACCGGGCGCACGAGTCCCACGTCGGCCATGATCTCCAGCGTGCGGTAGACCGTGACCAGGCCCAGGTCGGCACAGAACACCTGGCCGCGCGCCTGAATCTCGGCGGGCGAAAGCGGCTTGGAGGCCGCCGCCAGTGTCTTGAGGATGGCGCGGCGCGGCTGGGTCAGCTTGTGCCCGTGTTCGCGCAGATGATCGGCCAGCGCGTCGAAGTCGGCTGCCATCGGTGCCTCGTTAAGCAGAACTCATCGCGACAGATTTGAGCAGAGTGTCTTGGAGCGTGTCTGGAAATCCCTCTCCCTTGCGCCCCTGTACCCCTCACCCCTGCACCCCTCTCCCTCACCGGCGAGGGGAAATCCTGCGCCTTGCACCCCTCTCCCTCACCGGGGCGAGGGGAAATCCTGCGCCTTGCGCCCCTGCGCCCCTCTCCCTCACCGGGCGAGGGGAAATCCTGCGCCCTGCACCCCTCTCCCTCACCGGGGCGAGGGGAAATCCTGCGCCCTGCTCCCCTTCTCCCCCTGGAGGGAGAAGGGGTTGGGGGATGAGGGAGAGCTTACTATACCCCCCCCCCACTTAAATGAAATATTTTTTCAGTTACAAATTCTAAACGCGGGGGCGGGGCGTGTCAAGGGTGAGGTATAATCGGGCGGGAGGAGAGGGTTGTTGGCGATCAGTGATCAGTTGTCGGTGAGGCCGGTCATGGGATGCAGTACGGGGCGCGTAGCCTATAACAGTTCTGCTGCGCCCCGCTTCAGAGAAGATGATTGAGATCCGATCACTGACCTCTGACCTCTGACTTCTGACCACCGATTGCTGATCACTGACAACTTCTAGCGCGAGGAGCGAGCGACCATGCAGCGAGCGTTGGCATTTGTGGGCGGCGTGCTGAGCGGGGGCGCGATTGGCACGGCGGTGGCGCTATTTCTTTCGCCGCAGTCCGGCGACGCCATGCGCGCAGGACTGCGCGGACGCTACCAGCGGGCTTTGCAGGCCGGACGCGAGGCCGCCGCGCAGCGCCGGGTGGAGCTTGAAGCCCAGCTTGCGGCGCTGACCAGCGCAGAGGAATCGGCGGGGCGGCGCTAGAGCGTGTTATGCGCTTCCCGCTGTGCTGGGCGCGCGAAGTTCACAGCCCCAGAACGCGCGCGTGATGCTGATCTCGTAGGGGGCGGGGGTCGCCGTGAAGGGGGCCATCGCGCCCACCGCGAGGGTCGCCGTCGCGCCGTCCGGCACCGTCACGCGGACGCGCCCGGCATTCAGCGCGTCCAGCGGCACTCTCTCCACCGTGGTAGGCTGACCGGGCGCCCGCACCACAATCGCCAGCGCCCAACGTTGCGCGACGCGATCGCGGATGCGCAGGAAGCCATCCGCCACCCACACCGACGCCGGGTCTTCCACGTCGTCAAGCTCGCCTAGCTCGACAATGCCCAGGTCGTCCAGGGCCACGCCGCGCAGCGTGCGCCCGCCGTCGGTCACGTACTCGAAGCGGACGAGCACCTGTTGCCCGGCGAAGTCGCTCAGGTCTACGCGCTCCGCAACCCACCCCTCCGGCGGCCCGCTGTAGGCCGGCCCCGGCACGCGGGCATGGCTCCCCGCCGAAGGGCCGCCCACGGCCTGCCAGGTGCTCCCGCCGTCTTCAGAGACCAGCACCTGGAACCAGTCGCCCCTCGTCTCGATGTCCCACCAGGCGCTGAAGGCCAGCGTGGCCGTGCTCAGCCCGCCGAGGTCGAAGGCGGCGGTGAGGCTGACCGCGCTGCTGTTGAGGTCATTCGACCACCACATCCACTCGCCAGACGGCGGCTGCACGCCCAGCACGGTCGTCTCATCCGCCCCGTCGAAGTGGATCGCATACGTCCCCGCGCCCTCCAGCAGCAGGTAATCTGCGCCGTACTGGTTGAGCTGGTCGTGATGGCGCGCGCCACCGAGCGGCACGGCCAGCGGGTGCGGGGTGATGGCTTCCGGCAGGTCGAGCGTGCGGTAATGGTAGCGCCCGTCAGCCACCCCCGGATCGTCGAGCAGGTTGGCCAGCATCCAGTCGGCGAAGACCGCATCCACGTCCGGCGCACCGTCCAGCCCGGCCAGCGCCATCTGAATAGAGGCCAGCCCGTCATGGTCGCTGGTGGCCACCGAGCTGATGAAGTCCAGCCCGAACTGCTCGTAGAGATAGACCAGGAACAGGTAGGCCGCGCCGTAGTCGCGCGCCACGTCGCGGTTGTCAAACAGCCAGCCGCTCAGATAGTGATCGGGCGCGGCCAGGAAGCGGCTGATGTTGGAGAGGCCCGCCGCCCGCGAGTCGAAGCCGTTGAGGTGCTCGACAAGCTGTGAGAGACCTTCATTGAGCCAGCGGCGCTCGTTGCCGTCCGCATAGAACTGCAGGAGATGCTGGTGCTCGTGGGCCAGCGTCGTCAGGAACTCGGCGGAGCCGAGCGGGGCGGTGTCCTGGCTGAGATAGATGATGGCGCGTTCGTTGCTGGTGGGGCAGCTCGCGCGCGGGCACAGATCGTTGGGATTGAACGCGCCCAGGATGCCCGTCCCAATGGTGTGCTGGCTGATGATGTGGATGCGCGCCGCTTCGCCAGGCCCAGCGCTCGCCGCGCCGCCGTAGATGCGGGCGTTGAGCGGCCAGATGCGCTCATCGAAAAGCTGCGCTGCGCGCTCCAGCTCCGCTTTGTCGGGGGTCAGGCCGCGCTCGAACCAGAAATAGGCATGTTGGCTGCGATAGGCCAGCACAAAAGCGCGCGGCTCGTGATCGCGGCTGCCCAGGGGGATGAACGCTTCCAGGTCGCCTTCCTGGTACGCGCGCGCCGTCGCCATGTCCGCCTCAATCAGCGGGACCACCGACTTTTCAGCGCGTGGCACCAGTGGCGCGGTGCTCCAGGTCAGCGCCTGATCGCGCTCGCCGCCCTGGGCGCTGGCCGCTGCGACGGGCCACGCGGCCAGCGCCGTCAGCGTCATCGCTGCGATCAGCGCCAGCCGCGCTATCCGGTTCGTCCGGCCAATCGGCGTTGGTTGTTCCCACCCGTTGAGCACGTTTCGCGCTCGCCCCATGTTGCGTGATGCAATAATTAATTGATCGAAGGTATCTCCATTCTAGATTAACTATTGCCTCATAGGAAGGATCATTGAGAAACCTATATGAAAACGTAACAAAGCATAAAGAAGCCCGGCGGACAGCGGATGCGAAAAAAGTGGCGCACGCCTGCGTGCGCCACTGGTATAGGGGCGTTTACACTCGTTGGAGACTTATTCTGTGATGGGACTCAGCGCCACCGTGTAGCGCGCCGGCTCGGTGGTGATGGGGGCCAGCCCGCTCACCACGAGCACTGCATCGCCCGCCGCGCCGCCGGCAGTGAACTCCCATGCACCGTCAGGCCCGTCGCCGAGGCTGAGCAGGCGGCGGACGGGATTCGCGCCCGCCTCATCTGGCCGCTGCTGGATCAGCAGCACGAGGAAGTCCTGCGGGAGCCGGTTATCGGTGCGCAGCCATCCTTCGCTGACCCAGCCGCCCTCGCCACCCTCGACATCGTCGGCGTAGCCGATCTCCGGGATGCGAATATCGTCGAGGACCATGCCGGGCTGGGTCACCGCGTCATCGGTGATGACCTCGAAGCGCAGGAGAATCTCGCGCCCCGCATAGGGCGACAGATCAACCACTTCTTCCACCCATCCGCCGCTCGCCCCCGTGTAGGCGGGGCCATAGGCGTTGTGGTGCGGATCGTCGGCGGTCGTGCGCCCCGTGCTGAGCGGCGTCCAGGTGGCGCCGCCGTCGGTGGAGACCATCACGTAGGCGAAGTCCCACAGGCTCTCGATCTGGTACCACGTCCAGAAGCGCAGCGTCGCCGCGCTGACGCCGCTGAGATCGAAAGCGCGCGTCAGGCGGGTGTCGCTGTCGTCGGCGCGGTTCGACCACCACATGACCCGCCCGCTGTGAGCCTCGGTGGGCACGATGGACACCGACTCGCTGCCGCTGAAGGTCAGGCGGAAACGCTGCGGCGCGCTGCCTCCCGGCACGAGCAGGTAGTGCGCGCCCCACTGCGGCGCGCTGCCTTCTCGCGCCAGGCCGTCGGCGGGCAATCTCCCGCTGGTAGACGCTGGCGGCAGCGTGGTCATATCGGCCAGCGTGTAGGCGTAGCGCCCGTCGTACAGGGCAGGATCGGCTATCAGGTTGGCGGCCAGCCAGTCGGCGAAGAGATCAACAACCGTCACCGGCGCGCCGGTTGCCGGGTCGGTCGCGCCGATGGCGGCCAGCGTCTGATCCACGCTGGCGAGGCCGTTGGCAGGGCTGCGGACGAGGGTCGTGGTGGCTTCCTCGCCATAGCGCTGATAAAAATAGGCGGCGAAGAGGAAGGCCGCGCCGTAGTGCAGCCCGCGCTGCCCGCTCGCTTCGGGCCAGGTGTTAAGCTGTATCCCCGGCGTTTGCAGGAAGGGCCAGGCGAAGTCAGCCGGCCCGTAGCCGGTGATCAGCGTCGCCAGCTCAGAGAGACCCTCGTTCAGCCAGGACTCTTCGTTGGGGTCCATGTGCCGGTGAACCATGTGCTGGAACTCGTGCGCAAGCACGCCCTCGTAGTACCACGTGCCGATGGACCGGGCCATCGTGTCCAGGTTGACGTAGAACATCTCGCGCTCGTTGGAATTGGCGACTGCCACCGCCGGATAGGCGCTGTTGCTGCCATAGTAGGCCGCCACCCAGCGCCCCAGGCCCGAAGCGTGCAGGATGTACAGGTGCGGATCGCCGTCAATGCCGGGCGTCCATTCCGTGCCGAAGACCTGGTGAACGCGGGGCCGGATGACCTGCTCGAAGGCGTCGGCGGAACGCTGCACGGCGGCCCGATCAACCGGCTGGCCCACCTCGACGAAGATGTAGACATGCGCCGTCTTGTAGACCAGCGCGGCGTCCACCTGAAAAGCATAGTCGTCGTCGAGGTTATCGGCCCAGAAGGTCACGACAGCGCCCAGGTCAAGTTCCGGCGGGGGCGACGTCGGCGGCTGGGGCACCTCGCTCACGCCGAGCAGGCGTCGCGCCAGATCAATGCGGTCGCGCGGGGGGATAGTGATCTCAGTGAGCTGGGCGAACCCCGCATCGTCGAGAGTCTGGGCGACGGGCGTGGGCACCTGTCCCAGCGGCCCCTGGGGCCGGGGCATGGCCGCGCTGGGCATCCCCGGCGCGCACACGGCGATCAGCGCCCCGGCGAGGAGCGCCGCCAGCGCGTGGCGAACAAGACGAAAAGAGCGTGTATGGATCAAGGGCCTGTCACCATCCTCCCCGGAGTCCGTGCCTCTGGGCGTTGCGCGCCCGTCTCCCTTTTTAACCGTTCTGGGCGCTGTTGTCCACACGACCGTTCTTTTGAGTGCGCGCAAAGGTTGGCAGCGACTCGCCTGGCGTTGGGCCTTGACCCCCTGCCGCGTGTCTGAAGAGGGGACGGGATTTTGGATAGGGAACCGGCTTCTCAGATGATCTCTCTCAAAAAACACTCTTATGAGCTGGCCGCGAACTCTCGTGAAACGCGCCCAGGGTTCACGAGCCGCTCGCCTGTGCTCCAGTGTGTGCTATCATTGGCTCAGAGTCAACGGTTTGGCGAATGCAAGACAGGAAAAGGCTGCCATGAACAAACCAGCGCGTCGCTCACCCCGGCACGAGGGGACTCGGACATTATGGCTGGCGCTGTTGATCGGGATCGCACTCGCGCTGAGCGCCTGCGGCGACGAGGACCCCGCGCCTGCCGGGCCGCCGCAGCCGGTCACGCCCGCCGAGGGCGACCCCACCCCGTCGCCGCACGAACGGCTGCGCCTGCCCGTTGCCGAGGCGCTCGCCCTGGCCTGGTCGCCAGACGGGAGCGTGCTGGCCCTGGGCGATGGGCCGCGCATCTGGCTCTATGACGCAGACCTCAAACCGCTGCGCGCGCTGGAAGGGCACACGGCAGCAGTGCGCGACCTGGCCTGGTCGCCGGACGGCACGCGCCTGGCCAGCGCCGGCCTGGATAACACCATCCGCGTGTGGAACCCGGACACCGGCGCGGCGCTGGCGACGCTCGCGGGTCATACGGACTGGGTCTTTGCGCTGGCCTGGTCGGCGGACGGGACACAACTGGTGAGCGGCGGCGCGGACAACCACGTGCGCCTGTGGGAAGCGGACAGCGGTGAGGCGCTCACCACGCTGGGCGAGGCGCACGTGCTGGCGCTTTCCTTCAAGCTGCGAGACCGGGAAATGCTGCGCACGATCAACGCGCTCGAAGCGGCGCTCAAGACGCTGGATACGCTCGAAGCGGAGCCGCTCACCGAGTTGGTGGTCCGCCTGCGCGCGACGGACTATCACCTGTTCGTCAGGTTCGAGGACCCAGACTTCGTGCAGACTCTGCTCGCGGCTGACTCCAGCGCCTACCGCCTGGCGCTGCATACCGGGGACGCGGCCCTGGACGAAGACCTGGCCGCCCTGCCCAACAGCGAAGTGGCGCTGCTGCTGGCCATGCACGACGATGCAAAGGTCGGTGCCGCGCTCGACGCGCTGGAAGCGGCGGAAGCAGCTATCGCCGCCATCGACTCGCGTGACGACGCCGACCTGATCCGCACCGTGCGCAGCCTGCAGAACCAGGAGCTGGTCATTATCATCACCGCTGCTGACGGCGAGTCCACGACCGCCGCTGCCGGGGAAGACTTCATCGCCACGCTGGCCGACCTGGAAGGTGAGGACTTCACTGTGTCGTTCGGCCTGGAGAATGGTGAGGTCATCGCCGCCAAACTCCAGGACCCGGACTTCGTGGCGGCGCTGCACCAGTACGACGAAGCCGTGAACGCCATTGGCGCGTTCAACGCGCGCGAGGACGCCGCCCTGCTGCGCCTGTTCGGACGGCTGCGCGATCACGATGCCGCGCTGAGTCTCACTACCGGCGACGCTGACCTGGACGCGACGCTGGCCGCGCTCGACGAGGCTGCGCGCGTCCGGCTGGCGCTGGCCCTGTTTGACGAGACGCTGCTGCCCGTCCTGCGGCGGCTTGGCGCGCAGCAGTTCGATGTGGCTGCGGTGGACGGGCTGACCGCGCGCGACCTGAACGCGGCGCTGGCCGAGCTGCCGCACAGCCTGGCCTTTGAGGTGAAAGATGACGAGGCGCTGGCCGCAGAGCTGGCCACCCTGCCCGAAAAGGACGCGCTGCGCGCGGCTATGCTGCTCGATGACGCCGTGTTCCTGAGCAGCCTCAGCGGGCGGGCCAGCGCCCAGCGGACGGTGGACGACATCACCGCGCGCGAGGACGCGACGTTCATCCAGGCCGCCCGCGCGCTGCGCCTGGAAGCATTTCAGCGCGACGCGCAGGCTCACGTGCCCATTGACCGCCTCGACCGCCTGGGGTTCTATCTGCTCCTGGTGCCGCAGGGAGAGACGGCGAGCGCGCTGAGCGCGCAGGATGACGCGGAGATTGTGGAGGCGCTGGAAGCGCTGGGCGCGGAGGGCCTGGCCGCTGAAATCGTCGCCGGGCACTATGCTCTGTTCCCCGCCCTGGAACCGGCGCAGGTCGAGGCAATCCTGGCGCGCCTCTTCAGCGATGCGTTTGCAGCACAGGTGCTGCGTGAGGCGAACGGGCACACCGCCAGCGCGACGGCGGTCGCCTGGTCGCCGGACGGCGTGACCGTCGCCAGCGGTGGCGCGGATATGGCCGTCCGGCTGTGGAACCCTCAGGACGGGCAACTGCTGGCCGTGCTGGACGATCACCAGGACAGCATCACCGACCTGGCCTGGTCGCCGGACGGGGCGCGCCTGGCCTCGGCAAGCTGGGACAAGTCGGTCCGCATCTGGGACCTCTCTGGCGGGCCGGACAAGGCGCAGACGACCGCCACGCTCAAGGGCTACGACCGCCACGTGATCGCCCTGGCCTGGTCGCCGGACGGATCGATGCTGGCCACTGCCGGGCGCGACGGGACGGTGCGCCTGTGGGATGCAGCGGGCGGCGCGCAGATCGCCGTGCTGGGCGCACACGATGGCGATGTGCGCGCGGTCGCCTGGTCGGCGGACGGGGCGCAGATCGTCAGCAGCGGGCTGGATGGGCTGGCCCGCGTGTGGGACGCCGCCGGGGTGCTGGCGGAAAGCCAGTAGAAGCGCCGCCGGACGCGCGCGAAAGTTGTCAGCGACTCGCTTGACGCCGGGCATTGACCTCACCCCCGCTCGGCGCTGACGCGCCTCGCCGCCCCCTCTCCACACGCGGAGAGGGGGCAAGGCGGGCGGGGCGGGGTTAACCGGGGCGCTGGCGCAGGGCCAGTGAGCGCGCCCGCGCGCGCGAAAGTTGTCAGCGACTCGCTTGACGCCGGGCATTGACCTCACCCCCGCTCGGCGCTGACGCGCCTCGCCGCCCCCTCTCCAC
>JAHDWP010000002.1:165922-266866 GCA_023382715.1 Anaerolineae bacterium | reverse complement strand
TTCTGGACTCTAGTTCCCTCTTAGCTCCATGTCCAGTTTTTGGGGTCCACTACAAGGCGCACCCTTTTCCCTCGCCCCGGCGAGGGAGAAGGGTGCAGAGGTGAAGGGTTTCCGTACACGCTCCGGGGCACATCGCTTGCCGATCCTGCTGCGGCCCTCTTTTGCAGAATGCCCCCGACTAACGATAAGATGGACGCTGCTACCGGCCCCCTAGGCGGGGCAGCATGATCATCGTTTCATCATGGACTGACGCAATGAGCAAACCCCTAGAGAGTATGCGGACTCCGATGCCCTGGCAGAAGCGCGCCGCCGACCTCTGCACAGCAGCGCGCGGCCCGCTTGCCCTGGCGCTCGTCTGGCTGGGCATCGCCCGCGGCAGAGACGGCATCCAGCTTGCCCTCGTCCTGCTGCTGCTGGCGGCCACGCTGGATACGCTGGACGGTTTTCTGGCCCGCATCAGCCATTACCCACACCAGACGTGGATCGGCTCGCATGACCTGGCTTTCGACCTCGCCTTCAGCCTGGCGCTGCTGGCCTATCTGACTCTCGCCGGGTATCTCTCGCCGTTCCTCGCCGCGCTCTATCTGGGCTTCTGGCTGGTGGTTCTGGGCAGCCAGGGCACCCTGTCGAACACGCTGGCCGTGCTGTTCCAGGCCCCGGTCTACGCGGGAGTTGTCCTGGCGGCCCTGCTCCGCGATCTGAACATCATCCTGTGGGCGGCCATCTGGCTGGGCCTGATGTTAGCCTTCGCGGGGAAGCGTTTCTTCCGCGTGCGCGTGCCGGAGTTCTTTCAGGACTTGCTCAACAAGATTCCTCTCGCCACCAAACGGGCGAAGTGGGCCTCTGGGATGCGGCACGCACCTCCTGACTCGCCGGATAAGCGGGAAGAAACGCGGGTGGGCGACTGATCGCAACTGATCGAAGTTGCGCCGGGCGGGGATGAGGTCAAGGGGAGCGCAGCAGAGCAGCGCCCCCCTGACAGATTTTGCACGCACTCTGGGGCCGGGAGCGCTTTGGGCCAGCCGCCGGTGCCTGGCAGGACCGGCGATCAGCGTGTCTGGAATGCCGCCATGAGCCGCCAGAGCAGCCAGAGCCGTGCGAGCCGCTCGCCCCTGGCCCAAGCGCCAGACTCGGCGAGCGGCTCGCCTTCTGCATCGCGATCAGCCGGCTGCTTACATATAGCGCGCCCCGGCCATACCCACCACCGCGATGACCAGCAGGATCGTGCTGACCCGATCGGCGATGTGCATGCGCCCCTGCAGCACGTGCAGCCGTGCCATCTGCTCCTCGGTTGGAGGCCCGCCTTGCCGTTCGATCTCGCCTCCCAAAACGCCCAGGCTCTTGGTGGTTGGGCCGACTACCGCATTGCCAAATAGAAACTCGCCGAACCCGGCCAGGCTGCCAATGGTGAGCACAACCCCCGCGGTAGAACCCATCCAGTCACTGCTGAAGCCGTCAGAGACGCGGTAGTAGAGCAGCAGACCGGACACTGTGGTCAGCAGCGACGAGGAGATCATGACCAGGGGGACAGGCGACTTCTTCATGAAGCCACGCATGAAGACCTGCCCGTCCTGTCCCAGCGCGCGTACAGCGGGACTCAGCAGGAAGGTGATGAACCACGCTGAGCCTACCCAGGCGATGCCACTAAAGATGTGAATGAGGCGTAGAATGACCATATACTCGTCCATTGTGATCTCTCCTGTTGGCTAGCTTTCAATCGGTCATGAGATAGGCGATCAGATCGGCGATCTCTTGCCACGAGAGATTCCCAGTACAGTCACTGGATATATGGACATAATTGTTGGGGGGCGTCCTGGCACGAGGTGCTTAGCCGGCCATAGGGCGCTGTCGAAGGTGTGCTGCCCAGCGACGGCGCTACAGCCCAGCAGAGAGAGGCCAGTGCCCTGGCTATCGTCGAGCGGATTGGGATACGTGGTTTTCATGGGGGGCGGGATGCAAGTCCGACTCCTCATCTCTAGCGCTCACCGGCGACCCGGCTGAGAGCGTGTACGAAAACCTCTCACCCCTGCACCCCTCTCCCTCACCGGGGCGAGGGGAAATCCTGCGCCTTGCTCCCCTTCTCCTCCTGGAGGGAGAAGGGGTTGGGGGCTGAGAGGAGCTTACCAGACACCCTCTGAGTCTCCGCTGACGGGTCTACCCAGAGACATTCGGCTGCTGACGGAGCTTCGGCTGCCTGAATTCTCTTATAATGCTGCGCAGCAGGCCGGCAAACGTCGCCAGCCAGGCAGCCAGCGCCACATAAACGAAATACTCCGGGATTGTCTTCAGAAACGTCAGGCCGGTTGCCCTGGACAACTGGAGCGTGCAGGTGGTGTACATGCCCAGCGGGAAGACCATCCCCCAATACAGCGGATGATAGGTCAGCGGATAGCGCTTGTGGACGTGCCGCCAGAAGCCCAGGATGATCAGCAGCGGAATCCACCAGGTCCCCGTCGCCCAGAAGAACAGGGTGAACCCCTTCAGAAACGGCATCAGCTCCGGCAGGAACTGCGAGTGCTCCGCGTTGATCATCAGCGTCGCCCCGGCCAGCGTCGTGATGGCCACCGCGCCCATATTGATCCAGTAGGGCGGCGTCAGGTCTTGCGGCTCCAGTTTCATGAACAGCAGCCGATAAAAGATCAGCGGGATGATCAGCAGGTACAACATGCAGCCGAGCAGATACATGCTCAGCGTGAAGAACAGCACCTCCTGCACGTGCCCGCCAAATTCAGACCAGAGCAGCGTGCCCAAAACAGAGACCGACTGCGTGGCCACAACCGCGATCAGCCACGCCCCATTGATGCCTGTCGCCAGGTCGGGCTTTTCGTGGCGCGTGGTCGTCACGCCGAAAAACGTGTAGATGAGCACGGCCCAGATGACGACGGCGAGCACCCACAGCAGCAGGGCCGTGGAGCGATCCCCGGCCAGGATGACGAACTGGTTGCCGAGCACGCCCGTCCCGGCCACCGTGGTGAAGAAGCCCGGCCCCTTGCCGTGGCTGGCCAGGTCCGCAGCCAGCAGCGTGCTATAGCGGGCGATACGCGCCCCGGTCAGCAGCCACAGGATGACGTAGAACCCGACATTGAGGCGGAACAGCCACCACGCCAGCGTCGTCATATCCAGCAGGTAGCAGGCAATCGAGACGATCCCCGTCGCCATCACCAGCGAGAAATAGCCGGGGTAGAGAGTCTTGATACCGTTCTCGATGGGCTTCACAGCGCCTCCCAGGCATTCCCAATGCCCGCCCGCCCTTGAGCATCCTTCGGCCAGGGTGCCGCAGCGGCGAGCGGCTGGCAGTACCCCTCTCCGGCGCAGGCGCGGCACAGGATCACCCCTTCGCGCACGACTTCGCGCTCGTTGATGATCTCTTCGCCGCAAATCTGGCAGTTGACCCGGTAACCGGGTTTGCTGAGCAGCTTTTCCAGCGAGACCGTCAGCACGACATCCTGGGCGACGAGCAGCTCCTCGTCGGGCATCCGCTGGTAGCCGGCCAACTGCGCGTGCCAGCGGCTTCTGGCGTCCGGGTCATACGCCCAGGCGCGCTCGCGGCTTTCCGGCGCGGGGGCGATGCGCACCGCCCGGCCAGCCCGCGTGTCCACGAACGTCGCCGCCACCTTGCCGAAGTCCACCACGCGCAGCGTGCGCCCCCCTACCCGGCAGCCGGTCGCCACGGCCACGCCATCTGCCGCGCAGCCGTCCGTCTCGACAAAGACCAGCAGGCGCTTGTCGCTGCGCGGGACAGTCAACCCCAGCCAGCGCCCGGCCAGCAGCCCCATGCGCACGCCCAAGACCTGGCGCGGGCAGAGATGCCGGTGAAGCGCCGCCGAAGCCTGCAACAGGTCTTCCAGGGTGGGCATAGCCGCCCCCTCATACATCCAGTCGGGGCGCTGCCCTGCCGCGCCCCGCTCCTGCTTTTATTCCCGCACCGCCTGCCGCCGGTTCCAGATCACCAGGCGATAGGGCCGCCACAGATAGCTCACGGGGATGGTCAGCGCGTGGCTCAGGCGCGTGAACGGGATCAGGGCGATGGTGACGAAGCCGCCCACGAAGTGCAGCTTGATCACCCAGGGCATCAACGCCACGTAGCTCGTATCCGGGTTCAGCCGCACCAGCGATTCCAGCCAGGGAGCCGCCGTCTGCAAGTACCACAGCGCGCCCCAGCGGTACACAAACGCCGTGATGAACCCCAGCACGACCTGTGCCAGCAGCACCGCCAACAGCACCCAGTCGCCGGTGGACGTCACTGCGCGCGCGCGCGGGTTGGTCAGCCGCCGCCAGATGAACAGCCCCATGCCGATGATGGCGATCAGGGCCAGGCCCATGCCGGTGATCTCGATGACATAGAGCCGCACCTGCCCGCCCAGCAGCCTGGCCCACAGGCCAGGGAACAGAGCCGCCAGGACGTGCGCCGTCAGGATGAGCAGGATGGCGTAGTGCCAGGCCACCGAAGCCCAGGAGAGCACACTGTTTTCCAGCAACTGCGAAGACAAACTGGAATAACTGAAACGATTGTTGGCGTAGCGATAGAGCGTCAGCACCACCGCCACGACCACCGCCGCATAGGGAATCGCCACGAACAGCACTAGGTCGGCCATGTCACGCTCCGCTCATCACTGGTCCCGCAAGACCGCCAGAATCGCCCGCAATGGCTCGCGATAGGGATTATCCTGCAACTGCTCAATCATCCGTTCCAGCGCGGGCAGGACGCCTTCGGCCACCAGGTCGGCGTCCGACGTGCGCGCCAGATAGCGCAAGATCATGCCCAGGTGATCGGGCAGCTCGCCTCCCGTCACTGCCAGCCCCGCCTGGCGATAGCGCGCGTTCAGCAGGGCCAGGAACTCACCGCGCTTGTAGGTCTCGCCGAACAACTGGTAACCGATATAGGGGTAGCACGTCGGCCTGAGATCGAACGTGGCCGTATAGAGTTCTTCCAGCGCCCCCGGCTCCGCCTGCTCCACAAAAGCGCGAAAACGCGCGATGTGGCGCGCGGCGCGCCCGTGCTGCCCGCTCAGCGCCGCCTCACAGGCGCGCGCCTGGGCGGGCAGGTCCGGCGTGGGATATTCCACCGTCCGCGCCAGCAACTCGTGCACTGTGTCTACGGTCTGCGCCGTCGGCATCACTGCCCCCGTTTGGCCTCGCGGCGGAAGCCAAAGCCCGCTTTGGTCTTGTGCGTGAAGGGATCCATGATGGACTCGATGGCCACTTCGCGCGCCAGCGGCGGGACGACGAAGCGCTCGTCGAAGGTCGGCTTGGCCGTCAGTTCAAAGATGGCCTGCGCCTCGTCCGCCGTCAGGCCGGCAGCGGCCAGCACCTTGCGCGTGTCCGCGTCCGGCTCGCCGGCGATGGTGCTCGCGCGGCGATAGACGCGCACGGCGATCAGCTTGCGGTACACGGCAGCAACCTCCTCTTCGTTGCCCGCCGAGAACAGCCGGGCCATGTAGCGCATGGGCAGGCGCGCCTTCTCCAGCGTGCCGAAGTAGTCAGCCGCCTCTTCGCTGTCCTGCGTCACATCCAGCCGCCCGTCGTTGGCAATCGCCTGGAGCGGCAGCATCGGCGGCACGTAGAACAGCATGGGCAGCGTGCGGAATTCGGGATGCAGTGGCAGCGCCAGCTCCCACTCCTTGACGAAGCGGTACACCGGCGACTGCTGCGCTGCCTCGATCATGGCGTCCGGCACGCCGTTCGCTTTGGCCGAGGCGACCACCGCCGGGTCGTGCGGGTCCATGATGATCGCGCGTTGCGCCCGCACCAGGGCCGCGTCGTCCACGCCCACCGCCTCGTCCAGCCGGTCGGCGTCGTAGAGCAGCACGCCCAGGTAGCGAATGCGCCCCACACACGAGTGGAAGCAGGCCGGGGCCTGGCCCGTCTCCAGGCGCGGGTAGCACAGGATGCACTTCTCAGACTTGCCAGTTGACCAGTTGTAGTAGACCTTCTTATAAGGGCAGCCGGTGATACACATGCGCCAGCCCCGGCAGACATCCTGGTTGACCAGCACGATGCCATCTTCGCCGCGCTTGTAGATCGCCCCCGACGGGCACGCCGCCACGCAGCCTGCATTCAGGCAGTGGTTGCAGATGCGCGGCAGGTAGAAGAAGACCAGCCGCTCGACCTCGAACATTAACTGGCGCTCGTCATCGCTCATCCCGTCCAGGTTGGGGTCGTTGGCCGCGTAGACTTCCGACCCACTCAGGTCGTCGTCCCAGTTGGGGCCGCGCTTGATTTCCATGGGGTGGCCGGTGACCAGCGAGATGGGGCGCGCCGTCGGCTGGTCGTCGCCGGCGGGCGCGTTGATCAGGTTCTCGTACTCATACGTCCAGGGTTCGTAGTAATCATCCAGCGAAGGGAGATGCGGGTTGAAGAAGATATTGCCGAGCATCCCCAAGCGCCCGTTCATCTTCAGTTGAAGCTGGCCGTTGCCCGGCTTCTTCTCCCAGCCACCTTTGTACTTCTCCTGGTCTTCCCACCGGACGGGGTAGCCGGTGCCGGGCTTGGTCTCCACATTGTTCCACCACATGTATTCCGCGCCCTGCCGGTCGGTCCAGATATTCTTGCAGGAGACGCTGCACGTGTGGCAGCCGATGCACTTGTCCAGGTGAAAGACCATCGAGACCTGCGCTCGAATATTCATGGTGGTCGCCCTTTCTCGCCTTTACCAGCGCGGCTCGCCTTCGAGCTTGCGCACCAGCACAAAAGTGTCGCGGTTCACACCGGTTGGCCCCCAGTAGTTGAAGGCGTAGGTGAACTGACCGTAGCCGCCGAGCATCAGGTTTGGCTTCAGGCGGGTGCGGGTCAGGCTGTTGTGGCCCCCGGCCCGGCGGTCGCCGCGCAGCGGCGAGCGGGGCACAGAGAGCGTGCGCTCGGTGGCGTGATAGACGAAGCACAGCCCGCGCGGGATACGCGCCGTCACGATGGCCCGTGTCACCATCACTCCGTGATCGTTGAAGATCTCCACCCAGTCGTTATCTTCAATGCCCACCGCAGCGGCATCCTCGACGTTCATCCAGAACGGCTCCACCCCGCGCGACAGCGTGCGCATACGCAGGTTGTCCGAGTAGGTGCTGTGAATCTGCCACTTGCCATGCGGGGTCAGGTAGTTGAGCATGATCGATCCCTCGACGGCCTTCGTACGCAGGATGTCGCCGTGTGCGTGCGGATCGATCTTGGGCTTGTAGGTCGGCAGATGCTCGCCGAAAGCGATGTAGCCCTCGTGATCGAGGTAGAAGTGCTGGCGTCCGGTCAGGGTGCGCCAGGGCACCAGGCGTTCGACATTCAGACAGTACGCTGAGTAGGCCCGCCCATCATTGAGGATGCCCGACCAGGCCGGGCTGGTCAACAGGCGGCGCGGTTGCCGGCCCAGGTCCTCGAAGGTGTAGCGCACGCCCCGCGTCCCCTCCGCCAGGTCGGCCAGCGGCAGGCCCACCTTCACTTCTTCCGCTTTGAAAGCGCGATAGGCGCTTTCGCCGTTGGTCTCCGGCGCAAGATACAGGATGGCGTTTGCCGCTTCCTTCGCGTCTTCCAGGGAAGGGTAGCGCGCGCCATTCCAGTGCACGGCGGGGCGATCCTCAGCCAACTCGTCGTACAGGTCCGCGACCGACCACTGGATGCCGTGCACGCCGATGCCGCCGTCCCGCACACCCGGCCCCAGCGAGATGTAGCGGTTGCGCAGATTGGTGTAGTCGCGCTCCACCACCACGAAATCGGGCATGGTCTTGCCGGGGATCGGCTCGCATTCGCCCGCCGCCCAGTCCCTGACATCCGGCTGGGCGATCTCGGCGGGCGTGTCGTGCTGCAACGGCGCGGCCACGATGTCGCGCACCGGGACGGGGAAGTGCTCCGCCGCCAGCTCGCTGACCTTGCCCGCGATAGCCTTGAAGATGTCCCAGTCGCTGCGCGACTCCCAGCACGGCGGCACGACCTCCTGCAGGGGGTGAATGTACGAGTGCAGGTCGGTCGAGTTGAGATCGTCCTTCTCGTACCAGGTGGCGGTGGGCAGCACGATGTCCGAATACAGCGCCGAGGTGTCCATGCGGAAGTTGATGTCCACCACCAGGTCGAGCTTGCCCTCTGGCGCTGGCTCTTCGCCGGACACGTCTTCGGCGATGGCGTTGGTGTGCGTGCCCAGGTAGTGCTTGAGGAAATACTCGTGCCCCTTCGCGCTGGCTTGCAGGGCGTTGCCGCGCCAGATGAACCAGGTGCGCGGCCAGTTCTCCGGCGCGTCCGGGTCATCTACGGCGAAGCGCAGCGCCCCGCTGCGCAGTTGCTCGACGATCCACTGCTTGATCGCGTCCGGCGTGCTCGCGCCGGCCGCCTCCGCCTCGCGCACCAGTTCGAGCGAGCTGCGGTTGAACTGTGGGAAGAACGGCAGCCAGCCGGAGCGCACAGCCTGGCGCTGGATGTCCATCGTGTGGCCCTGCGTCAGCGGGTGACCAGCGTCGCCGACCGGGGCCAGCGCAGCGAAGTTGCCCTCGTAGCGCCACTGGTCGGAGTGCACGTAGTGGAACGACGGGGAGTTCTGCAGGCGCGGCGGCTTGACCCAGTCGAGAGCCATCGCCACCGGCAGCCAGACGGACATGGGCGCGAGCTTCTCCTGGCCCACGTAATGGTTCAGCCCGCCGCCGTTGCGCCCCACGCAGCCGGTCAGCATCAGCCCGCTGATGGCCGCCCGGTACAGCAGGTTGTTGTGATACCAGTGATTGACCCCCGCCCCGATGATGATCGAGCACTGCCCCTGCGTCTGCTCTGCCGTAGCCGACCATTCGCGGGCGAAGCGGATGACCGTCTGGCGATCAATGCCGGTGAAGCGCTCCTGCCAGGCCGGGGTATAGGGGCTGTCCTCGTCATCGTAATCCGCCGGGTAGTCGCCCTCCAGCCCGCGCCCGACGCCGAACTGCGCCATCAGCAGGTCATAGATCGTGGCGACGGGCAGCGAGCCGGCCGTAGTCTCGACTGTGCGCACCGGCACGCCGCGCGTGAACGTCCGGTCAAAGGCGAAATCCTGAAAAGCGACCGGCAGCACCGCATCGTGATCGGTCAGCAGCGTCAGCGCCGGATCGATCTCCGATCCGTCCTGCCCGTCCTTCAGGTCGAGATTCCACTGGCCTTTCTGTTTCTGCCAGCGAAAGCCGATGGTGCCCTGCGGCAGCCTGATCGCCCCGCTCGCCGCGTCGAACACCAGGTACTTGGTCTCGGCGTTCTCCTCGTCCTGATACTGCGCCAGTTGGCTGGCGCGCAACATGCGTCCCGGCTTGTAGCTGTCTCCGTCCGGCTCCAGCACCACCAGAAACGGGCTGTCGGTGTAGCGCTTGACGTAGTCCATGAAGTACGGCGTTGGCCGGTCGGCGTGGAACTCCTTGAGGATGACGTGGTTGGCGGCCATCCAGAACGCGCCGTCCTGTCCGGCGTTGACCGGCACCCACCAGTCGGCGTGCTTGGACGTCTGGCTGAAGTCCGGTGAGAACACCACGACCTTGGAGCCATCGGTGCGCGCCTCGGAGAGGAAGTGTGCGTCCGGCGTGCGCGTCATGGCCACATTCGACCCCATGACCGCGATGTATTTGCTGTTGTACCAGTCGGCGCTTTCGGCCACGTCAGTCTGCTCGCCCCAGACTTCCGGCGAGGCGGGCGGCAGGTCGCAGTACCAGTCGTAGAAGCTCATCACCACGCCGCCCAGCAGTTGCAGAAAACGGCTGCCCGACGCATAGCTGAGCATGGACATGGCCGGGATGGGCGAGAAGCCGATCACGCGGTCCGGCCCGTACTGCTTGATCGTGTGCAGCGTCGAGGCGGTGACAATCTCCAGCGCCTCGTCCCAACTGATGCGCCGCAGGCCCCCCTTGCCGCGCGCCCGCTGATACTGGCGGCGCTGTTCCGGGTCGGCCATGATGCTCGCCCAGGCGTCCACCGGATCGGCGTGCTCTGCTCTCGCCGCGCGCCACAAGTCAATCAGGACGCCGCGCGCATAGGGGTACTTCACCCGGATCGGGCTGTAGATGTACCAGGAGAAGCTGATCCCGCGCTGGCAGCCGCGCGGCTCGTAGGGAGGCAGCGTCGCGTCCAGCAGCGGATAATCGGTCGCCTGCATCTCCCAGGTGACGATGCCATCTTTGACGTAGACATTCCACGAACAGCCGCCGGTACAGTTCACGCCGTGCGTGCTGCGCACCACCTTGTCGTGCTGCCAGCGGTTGCGGTACAGCTCTTCCCAGCGGCGCGCCTGTGGACTGACCAAATCCTTGACCCAACCCATTACATCTGCCCTCCGTTCCCCAGAACTCTAGCGCCGCGCAAGTGGTCGGCGCGCCGCGCGCGGTAGACGACGATGCCAGACGAACAGCCCGACCAGGAAAATATCCATCACCCCGAAAGCCAGCGCGTACACCGTCAGGTGACGCACCCCGCGGCTAGGTGGAGACTGTTCGGCAGATTGCGCCAGGAACGCCGCGAGATCGGCCTGCTCCTGGGGCGTCAGCGGGCGATCCCGGTAGACGGGCACCATAGACGGGAAGGCGATGACCCCCAGCGTCCCGCGCAGACCCGCCTCGCCCCCGTAACGCTGCACGACCTGGGTGAGATCAGGCCCCAGCAGACCCCCGCCGGGCGCGCCAAGCCCCGCCGTGTCGTGGCAGGCTGCGCAGGCCGATCCGCCAGCGGACAGGCCCTTCGCGCCGGTGAACAGGTCTTTGCCCGCCTGAGGGTTGCCGGCCAGCGCAGGCTGCCCCGCCCCCGGTGAGGGGAGCGACGGCTGGGCCACACCAAGATAGGCCAGCAGGGCGTCAATCTCGGACAGGGTCAGATGCTGGTTCGGCATGGGGATGTTGTTATATTGCGCCAGCAGTTGCAGCGCGATGGGATCGCCATCGGCGATCATCTTATCAGGCTCGGCCAGCCAGTGCTCCAGCCATTCCGGGTCGCGTTTTTCGGCGACACCCAGCAGGTCCGGCCCGGCCAGGTCGCCGCCGCCGATAGTATGGCAGCCGGTGCAATACTGCTGGAAGAGCGCCTCGCCCTCCTCCGCCGACTGGCCCGGCGGCGCTGCCTGGATCGAGGGGAGCAGCCCCCCCGACACAAACCCGGCCAGCAGCACAAGGCCCAACAACCACCATTTCTTTTTCGGAATCATGGGCACCCCCCGGTACAGGAATCTTTTATTTTCGGCCCGGCCAACTGTTGGCGACAGGCAGCTCGGCACGAGTCGTGGGATACAGAGCAGGCACTATATTAGGCTCATAAGAGATTTAAGTATAGTCTTTAATTGACCACATGCAACTAAGGAAGAACAGGGGCGCGCACGCAAAACCCGTCAGGCAAGGGCGCTGACTTGCCTTCCCCCCATGCCTTCCTCCCTCAACCGCACTTCCTGGCTTGCCGGGCAAAGGGCCGGGGGAGTGAGGTTGATACGTGCAGAACACGCGCTAGAACGGCACGACCGTCACCCGAACGCCGCCCGTCCGCAATTGCTCGACGAGGGCCTCTGGCGCATCCCCGGACGTGATGACGTGCCGCACTTCGGACGGCGGCACAATCGTATACGGCGCCACCTGCCCCCATTTGCTGCCATCGAGGACGATCACCGGGGAGACGCAGCGCCCGTACATGGTCCGCTTCATGATCGCCTCGTCCGAGTCGATCTCCGTGACGCCAATCATAGCCGTGATGCCCCGCGCCCCGAAGAACCCGAGATTGATGTTGATAGAGGGCAGACTGGCGGGGCTGCCCACGATGGAGACGGCGTCGCGCCGCAGACGCCCCGCCGGCAGCAGCACATCCACCTGCGGGCTTCCCAGCAGACTCTGCGCGACGCGCAGGCTGTTGGTGATCACCGTGACGTGGCTGAGGCGCTTGATGAAAGGCAACAGCGCGTAGGCCGTCGTGCTGCAGTCGAGCGCAACGCTGCACCCATCGGCCAGCAGGCTCGCCGCCGCCGCAGCAATGGCGCTCTTCTGCTGGCGACCTTGCGCCTGCCGCACGTTGAACGACAGCTCCTGCAGAATAGAGGCGTCCGCCCGCAGCACGGCCCCGCCATAAGTGCGCTCCAGCACGCCGATCTCTTCCAGTGCGCTCAGGTCGCTGCGAATGGTGACGGCGCTCACCCGCAACTGCTCGACCAGGTCCGGCACAACCACACGACCATGCGCGCGCAACCGCTCCAGGATCGCCCGGCGTCGTTCTTCTGCGAACATCGGCGCTGGCATTGCGCGCCTCCCTTTGCTAACAAAAACAGAAGAAAACAAACGAAACCTGCGCGATTTCTGTCTGGAGCCTATTATACATGATTCCGGCCCGACGATCCGCCCGTATGGCGCGCGTCTGCCAGCCGTCACCCCCCCCTTACGACCTCGACAGCGCAGGAGCCATTGACTTTCTACCCGTGATGTTGTATTGTTCCTGCAACCAAAGGAAAGGAATCGAAAATGCGACCTCCTACCAATGTGCAGACCAGTAGCCGCCCGACAGCGAGCGATGACCCGGCGCGCAGCGACGTGACGCACCCTGCCAACCCCGCCTGGCCGGAGTGGGACGAATGGAACGTGCGCACGGAAATCTGCGAGATAGGCCGGCGGCTCTACCACCACCTCTTCGTCGCGGCCAACGACGGCAACATCTCCGTCCGGCTCAACGAAGAGGAGATCATCATCACCCCGACCAACGTCAGCAAGGGGTTCATGAATCCAGAGGATATGGTCAAGCTCAGCCTGGATGGCCGGCTGATCGCCTCGCGCACGGGGAAAAATGCCTCTTCAGAGCGGCGGATGCACCTGGCGATCTACAAGCACCGCCCGGACATCCGCGCGGTTGTGCACGCCCATCCGCCCACGGCGACTGGGCTGGCCGTCGCCGGCATCGGCCTGGATAAGCCCTTCCTGCCGGAGATAGTCGTGCGCACCGGGCCATGCCCGCTGGTGCCTTACGCCATCCCCGGCGGCGACGAGCTTCCAGACTCGATCATCCCCTACCTGCGCGATCACGTCACCCTGCTGCTGGGCAATCACGGCGCGGTCGCCTACGCCCCCACCCTCATTGATGCCGCGTTCAATATGGAGAGCATCGAGCTGAACGCGCGCATCTTCCTGGTGGCGAGCCAGGTGGGGCACATCAACTACTTCGACGAGGGACAGATCGCGGCCCTGCGCACGCGCTACAGTTAACGGCAAGCGCTTTGATGTGGAGGAAGATACCAGGGGTGAGTCGCGCGACTCACCCCTGGTTTCGTCGGGCCTAAGGCCCGTAGTGCATGTGCGCGGTGACAGTGCAGCTACTGGTTGCGGTGAAGGTGATGTTGTTCTCGCCACTCGACACACCACAGCCAGACCAGTAGTCCACGTTGCATTTGGGGTCAGCGGCGACAGCATGGGCTTCGATTATCGTGCCTGGCGAGTAACCGCCGTCACAGTTGGGCGGAGTGTCAAGCATGGCTCGGCCATCCGTATACTGGCAGCGGCTCATGTCAATCGCCGTGCTGATACTGAAGCACGTCGGCGCCGGCGCGGTGCACGTCGCCGGATCCCACAGGCAAAACCCTTCCGGCGAGGTGACGCACTCGCTGGCCGGGTGCCCGCAAGTGTCGCAGGAGCCACAAGGCCCCCAGCCGCCGCCCGGAGGCCGACCCGGCTCACCAGGCGGCACTTCCGGCTCGATGGGCACGACCGGCGGCACGTCGCCCTGTGGGACGTTGTCGCAGTCGCCGATCTCCTCGACTTCACTGTCCAGCACCCACAGGCTGAGCGCTGCCTCACCGCCGGGGATGGCCGCCCGGTCAAGCTGCCACCAGCGGTTGCCCGCCGCATCGTAGGCAAAGCCGATGACCGGGTACTCCACGCCCGCCGTCAGGAAGGCGAAAGCGGCCCGATCCACGCCCGGCCCCACGCGCACTCGCACGTCGGCGCGGTTGGTGCGGATCAGGCAGGGGAACTGCCCCTGCTCGAAGGTCAGGGACAGCTCTTCCTCGCAGAAGGTCGCCTCCATCCACGGCCCGACGCGGACGAGATAGTTTCCCGGTGGCAAACCCTCCAGCACATACGAAAGTTGGTCAGGTGGCAGCAGCAGTGGGAAGGGCGGGATCATCGTCTCGCCGGTCTCGTCCAGCACCGACAGCATGTAACCCATTGCGCCGGGATAGTCCGACCAGATGATCGTGGAAGACGTGGGAGTGTGGACGGTCTCGACCAGGGTGAAGTCTTCGCAGTCTGGCAGGTGGTGTAGGAACCCAAAGGTGCGCTCGGCAAAGCATGGGAACCCGCCATCCAGTTGCACGCGCACGCGCAGCCGCCACGTGTCGCTGGCGCCACTCGGCGGCGGGAGCGTCGTGGTGAAGGAGGTCGTCCCCGCGCCGAGCAGGATGCTGCCGCGCAGGGCTTCGCTCCCGTCGTCCAGCACCTCGAACCATTCCACCACGTAGGCTTCTGCGCCGGGGTAGGCCGTCCAGGTCCAGGTCACCTGGCGCGTATCCAGGTCGGTGATTTCGGCGTCCACGGTGAAAATGTCGCAGACCGGCTCGCCGCCGTCCGGCGGAACTTCAAACTCCAGGCTGGTCTCCGCGACGCACACCACGTCGTCGCCGATGTAGACGCGCAAGACGAAGCGGAAGGCGACATAGTGTTCCGGCAGGAGCCAGGTGAAGGAGGTCGGATCGCCGGGCGTCCAGGTGGCGTGCGTCAGGTACATTTCGCCGCTGTCGGCAGTGCGACCATAGACGTAGACCGCGTAGCTGGTCGCGCCAGACATAGGATCCCACGTCACCGTCATGTGCAGGGGATCGTCCTCACCCTGCTCGACCGCGAAGTGGAGGTCTGGGCAGCCGCCGCCTCCGGGCGGATCGCCGGGGACGAAGCACCGCGCGCATTCACGCGGGCCACTGCCCGTCACGCCGGAGATAGCCGCCTGCCCTGGCAGGCAGCCAGGCGCGTCCGCCGCGCAGGTGACCAGCAGGCGGACGTCCCCTGCCTCCAGCAGGTGGTCGGACGACACTTCGACCTCGTAGCGCCCGCTGAGCGGGGTGACTGTGACCCAGTCTTCAAGCTCCTCGCCGCCGCGCAGCAGGGCAACGGTCTGCCCGCGCTGGTCGTAGACCTTGAGTGCGAACGGATAGGTGAAGGGCAGCCCTTCGCTCAGGTTGGTCACGATGAGCGAGGTGGGGCAGTCCTCAGCCTCGAACCAGAAGCGCAGCGGGTCGGCGGCGGGGATCAGGGTCACCTCTACCGCCTGCCCGAAAATCAGCTCGGTGCTGTCCGGCGCGCCCCGCCCCAGCAAAGTCAGCGCGAAGTCGCCGGTGGTCTCGTCCTCGCTGGTGATCCACAGCAGATAGATGCCGTCACCCGGCAGGACCGCCGAGAGGTACGCGCCCTGCATGGTGTCGTCGAGCGTGTTCTGGGCGCTGCTGGCGATGATCAGCCCGTTGGGGGCGATCAGCTCGGCGCGCAGGTCGAGCGTCCCCGTCCAGTTGTCGGCGATGACGGTGATCACGTCGCCCGCGCCGCCCTCAAAGCTGTAGGTGACGCGCGGCGCGTCTGCGGTGATGGTGCCGAACACCTTCGCGCCATAGCTGATTGTGCCGCCGCCCTGAGCCTGAGTGATTGTCGGCGCGCTGGGCAGCAGCGCGATCGCCATGAGGATCGCCACCAGCAGCCCGGCGCGCAGCCATTGTGTGCGCATGTGTTTCATGGTCGTCTCCTCCTCAGGTCAGGGCTACGCCGCAGGACCCCATTCCACAGGGCCGGGCTTGGGGAACTCAACGTCGGCGCTGCCCCCGCACATGAAGCCCTGGGGCATGTCGCCGAAGGCCCCGCCGCCGGTAGCTTCGCTGTAGGCGTCAACCTTGATCCGAAACCGGGAGTAATCGGCGGGGAACACCCCCTCAAGATGGTAGGTGGCAGCGTCGCCGGGCACGGTGAGGACACGAATGCCGATCAGGCCGCCATCATCCCCGATGGCATAGATGTGGATCAGATAAGCACCCACACCTGGCGTCGGGGTCCAACTGGCCACGGCCAGGCGCGCTGCGCCCGGCACAATGTCCACGCCCACATCAATCGAGCACTCCGGAACCGGCCCGTCGAAGGAGAACTGAACCTCGTCCACGCAGAGGAACGTCCCAATGTCCATGCCGCTCCCCGCGTTCACATGGGCGGTGAAAGGCCCCCGGCTCACGTCAGCGGGATGGAAGGAGTACACGTGGCTGGTGCCGCCCTCCAGCATGATTGGCGAGTCGAGCAGCATGACGCCCCAGGCATCCAGGATGTAGAAGATATACCACTCAGCCCCCTCGACTGCGGGCCAGGCGAAGCTGTAGGTGCCATCCCCTGCGCGGGTAGCTGTCATCTCGAATTCATCGCACAGCTCGCCGCCGAAGTCCTCGCTGAAGCACGGCGGGCACTCCATCGCCACGCCCAGGTCGGCCCCCGCCGCGCCGCTCACCCCGCCACCGATACAGCCAGGAGCCTGGTCGGCGCAAGTCACCAGCAGGTGGATCGTCCCCTGCTGCTGCGGGTCTTCGGAGAGCACCTCGACTTCGTAGCGTCCGCTGCGCGCGGGCAGCACGAGGCGATCCTCGATCGCATCCCCGCCGTAGAGCAGGGCGATCAGGGTGCCCTGCGCATCGCGCACCTTGACCATGAAGGGGAAGGTGAAGGGCTGCCCTTCGCTCAGGTTGGCGACGGTGAAGACGGTCGGGCAGTCTTCGGTCTCAAAGGTGAAATACTGCGGCTGTGGGTTCAAGGGGACGATGACATCGAGGCCCTGCCCGTAGATGAGCGGCGTAGCCAGCACCACGCCGCGCCCCTGCAGGGTGAGCAGAAACTGGCCGCTCGTCCCGCTCTCCGCGCTGACCAGCAGCATATAGACGCCGGTCTGCGGTAAAAAAAGCGCCAGGGTGGCATCCTGGCTCGCGACGGCGAAGGGGCTGCGCGTACTACTGCCGGCGTTCTGCCCGTCGGGGGCCAGCAGCGTCACCTGGGGATCGAGCGTGCCGACCCAGTTCTTGACGCGCACCTGGACGAGGTCGCCCGCTGTGCCGTTGAAGCTGTACATCACTTCGGGGAGATCGGCGGAGATTCTGCCGAGGACCTTCGAGCCGTAGCTGATACTCCCGCC
This sequence comes from Anaerolineae bacterium, assembly GCA_023382715.1. Taxonomy (GTDB): domain Bacteria; phylum Chloroflexota; class Anaerolineae; order Aggregatilineales; family Aggregatilineaceae; genus UBA2029. Next base: position 249,781 of record JAHDWP010000002.1, on the reverse strand, counting down.
GCCCTGGGCATCGGCCACCGGGCGTTGCGGTTGCACGGCTCCCAGCATGATCATAATCAGCAGCAGTGTGAGAACTGCCCTGGCCCAGCCAGGCCATTGACGCATGGATTTGCCTCCTCAAAGGGCAATAACTGACCGTACACCTCCCCAGCCCAGCCTTGCAACTGGGCAACGACTGTTTGAGAAATCTGGTACAAATCCATCATATGCTAATTCATTGTTCAGAATCAATAAAGATGCAGTAGAAAATTGTAGCGGCCAGGGTTTCAGAAAGCTGAGATAGGGTGACTTGCCCCGTGCCGGCAGAAGGAGTACGGGGGGCGAGCGAGGCGCAGCGCCGGATAGGGTCATCAACTCGCGTGTGGAGTGGAAATCAGGGGCCCTTTGAGAAGTCGTCTCCCCCACCCCAAACTCCTCCCTCCTTGCGAGGGAGGGGCCTAGCGGGCGCGCTTTGCTCCCGTCCCCCCTCGTGGGAGAAGGGCCGGGGATGGGGGACAAAGGCAGGCGCGCGGCTTTTCAACCGATCCCGCAGGGTAAACCATCGCGCAGGCTCTTTCAGGCAGGCCTCTGAGGACAACGCGCGTTCGGCGCAATCGCCCGGCGAGTCGCACGCCCTCTCCGGACCGTCCAGTCGGTGCTATACTCTGCGGCAAGGAGTCTGCGCGCCCGCGCCATCCGCAAACCGGAGGATGCTCTCAGTGATCATGTCGCTCATCGCTCCAGCGCTGATGGGGGCCTTGCTGGGCGCGGGCGTCGGCAGCGCGCTCCGCAATCGCCGCCGCGCGAAAGCCGCTCACGCCTTGGTCCGGCGCATCCAGCAGGCCCAGCAGCCGCTCTACTGCGCCCAGACGGACGGCATCCGCTGCCAGACGATTGCCCAGGGCAAGCGGCGCTCCGGCTGGCAGAGCGGCGTCATCGCCGTGACCCCTGGCGAGATCGCCGCGTATGCGCTGGGCAACGGCGGTCAGCCATGCGTCTCCTTCAGCCCGGCGGAACTGTGCTGGTTTGGCCGCCCGCGCAAGTACTCGTCAGGCCGCAACGAGATCTGGCTGCACGCCGAGCGCGACCGCCGCTGGATTCTGCTGCGGGTGCGGCTGTCGCGCCTGGCCATGCACGCGCTGGTGCGCGCGCTCAAGAGCGTAGCTACGGCGGAGCAGATCACCGCGTACCGCCGCCGCCGGCCCTACATTCACTATGGGCCGGTCCAGGCGCATCCGGCCCGCCAGGACATACACGGAGCCTGGACTCTGGCCGAGCCGGTGGGCCTCTACCTCATGCCATCCCACATCGTCGCGCTGTCCGGTGAAGAAACACAGCGCACCATTCCGCTGGAGGCCGTGCAGAACGTGAGCGCCGTCCGCCGGCTGGATCGGCCAAAGGCGGCGGGCCTGCTCCGCTTCGACGCGCAGGGGGAGTCGCTGGCCTTCGCCCTCGACCATCACGAGGCGTTCGCCGTGCAGGTCGCCGAAGCCGCTCGCCGCACGCTCGAAGACCCGGTGCAATGGACGCGCAAGAAGAAGAAAGATTACACTCTGGGAGAAGAGGAGCCTGACGACGAGGAGCTGTGGTGATCGGCTCCCGCCCGGCTCTGGAGAAGACCTATGGATGTCTATTTTTGTGGATCGATTCGCGGCGGGCGCAGCCGGCAGCCCGTCTACGCCGCCCTGGTCAGCCACCTGGAGCGCGGCGGGCACGCCGTCCTCACCGCGCATGTAGCCGCCCCGGACGTGCTCAGCGACGAGCGCCGTTACCCGCTGACCGAGATCTACCGGCGCGACGTGCGGTGGCTGGAAGTGTGCGATGCAGTCGTGGCCGAGGTCACGGTGCCGTCGCTGGGCGTGGGCTATGAGATCGCCTACGCGCTGCACCAGGCCGGCAAGCCGGTGCTCTGCCTGTGTCAGGCCGGGACGTCTCTTTCGGTCATGCTCGAAGGCAATGACACCCCTAACCTGCGCGTAGTCTTCTACCACGACATGGCGCAGGCGCTGGCAGCACTGGATGAGTTCCTGAACGCCCGTTGAGCCGCCTGCTGTGTCCGGCGCGCTCATGCCCCACTCGCGCGCCGCGTCACCGGCGCGCCGCCGATCGCCCCCTGGAGGCAACCCATGCGATGCAGACTCCACCCTCTCCCCCACGCACAACGTCCGCCACACGGCCCGCGCGCCGGGTGACGCGCCGCTGGCGATGCCAGTTCTGCGCCTTCGGCTGCCTGACCCCCCTGATCTGCCTGATGGGGTTGCTGGTCTTCAGCCTGATCCTCGCGCCAAAGCCAGTGGATCTGCTCATCCTGGGCGTGGACGCGCGCCCCGGCGAGCGTTATCTGACCCGCACCGACAGCATCATGCTGCTCAACGTCTCGCCGGGCAGCCTGCGCGTCACGCTGCTCTCCATCCCGCGCGACGTGTTCATCAATGTCCCCGGCTACGGCGAACAGCGCATCAACACGATCAACGTGCTCGGCGAGCAGGAAGCGGAAGGGTCTGGCCCGGCGCTGCTCAAGGCCAGCATTCAGGAGAGCTTCGGCGTCGGCGTCGAGCACTATGTCCGGCTCGACTTCGGGGGCTTCGTGGCGCTGGTGGATGCGGTGGGCGGCGTGGACATTGACGTGCCCAAGCTGATCATTGACTACGAGTACCCCACCCTGGACGGCGGCGTGATGACCGTGCGCTTTGACCCTGGCCGCCAGCACATGGACGGCGAGCGGGCGCTGCAATACGCCCGCACCCGCCACCAGGACGATGAATATCAGCGCGCGGGACGCCAGCAGCAGGTCCTGGATGCGCTGGCCAAGAAGCTGACCAACCCGCTGGTCTGGCCGCGCGTCTGGCGGGCGATCCAGGATCACACCGACACCGACCTGGGCACCTGGGATATGCTGCGCCTCGCGCCGGGGCTGCTGCTGGGCTGGCCCGGCAGGGAGCAGCGCGTCCTGCAGCGCGAAGACCTGATCGGGATGAAAGCGGGCTACTGGATTCCCAACTACGAGCAGCTTCTGCCCTGGATTGAGGAACGCTTCGATTAAGAATAGGCGAGATGCCCAAACTGGTCGGGATAGCGGCTGTGCAGCGTGTAGTCGGCCACCTCATGCCCGTGCCGGAAAAGCAGCTCGAACTCGGCATCCGTCAGCCGGCGGATCGTCGTGGGGAACAGGGCCGCGCGCGTGGCGTCTGCGGCGCTCAGGCAGCCCTGGCAGAGCGCCACCAGGTCGGCCTGCCGCCCTGCCGCCTGCACGACCTCTGCACATGAATTGCCGATGGTGAGAATCACGCCCTGATCGCCGTGATTCCGGATGCGCTCCATGATGGCCCGCGCGCGCAGCGAGCGGATCTGATCCATCATCACGCCGGTGATGATGCGCAGGAACACACCTCCCAGGCGGTATTTTTCGGTCGTCGGCTTGCCGGAGCCATCGCTGACGATCAGGAAGTCCACCCCCTGCCGCCAGCCGCTCTGGAAATCGTGCACCGCCTCCAGGCCGTGATTGTCGTACACACCGCCATCCCACAGGTGCACCCGCTCAAAAGCTGGCGTCACAGGCTCGGTCTTGCCTTCAGCGTCCTGCTCGTCAGCGCCCGCCTCTGGCTCGCCCCTGGCGGGCTGCCGGTAGCGAAACCATGAATGACGGGTGGCGTCCAGCACCAGGGGGCCGATCAGGCCAGGGAATCCCGCCGAAGCCGCCAGCGCGTCGCTCAGGGGAACGTTCGTGTCATTGCTGTAGCCGAAAACGTAGTCGCCCATGCGAAAGCGCTCGAAGCGCCAGTTCTTGCCGGTTTCGTAACACGTCGCGTTGATCATCCAGCGAGGGTGCGCGGGCAGGTCGCGCAGCGTAATGGAGACGCCCCAGTGTTGGCTCATGAGCGCGGAGAGATCGTCCGCCTTGCTTCCCAGAATGCTCCAGGGTCGGCGCAGCAAGCGCCGCAACAGGCCGCCGGTGAGATCGTCGTGCAGCAGGTGCTGGCGCGCGCGGGGCACGATATTCTCAAGATACGCCTGGCTGGACGGCCAGCGAAACCCGTTGAGGGCGTACACCAGCCCCACGCACAGGCTGCCGCCGGATACCGTTGAGAGATAGGCCGCGTCTTCCAGGCGACCCTCCCTGGCGAGCCGCGCCAGCACCCCCAGATGATAGACAGTCGCGCGGAAACCCCCGCCTGATAGTGCCAGTCCCAGTTTCATGCCAAGTCCTCCTTGTGCCGGGTGTCACTGCACCAGGCCGCTGTGGAGAGCCGGACGGGTATTTTCATCTGATTATTAAGTATAGCATGAAACTATCGCGTTTCCTAACCAGGGACAGGGGGAGGGCCTTTCATGATGGGGGCGAAATGCTTGAATCGCAGAGGCCGGGAGAAGGGCTAACGCCCTCGCCAGCCCATCTTTTCTCTGCGCTCTCTGTGCCTCTGCGGTGATTCTTCGCCCCGTAATGAGCCATATCCAGGCGAAGCCCGTTCGCCGTTCGGGGGGGAAGCCTGGCTTCAGGCCTCCCAACGGCAGGGAACACCTATCCTGGATTGAGGGAACTTCGATCGGGCGCTAGCGAACCGCCTTGCGCGTGCGCGGGTCGGCCAGATCGCGCAGACCATCCCCGACGAAGTTGAGCGCCATCACCACTGTGAAAATGGCGATCCCTGGGAAGGTGCTCAGCCACCACTGATCGTAGTGATCGATCCCGTCGGAGACCATGCGCCCCCACTCCGGCGAGGAAGGCTCCGGCCCCAGGCCGAGGAAGCTCAGCCCGGCGAAGATCAGGATGGCGTTGCCGATGTCCAGCGTCGCCATGACGAGCGCCGGGGCCAGGCAGTTGGGCAGCACAGTGACGAAGAGAATGCGCGCCGGCGAGGCCCCAATCGCCCGCGCTGAGGTGACATATTCGTTGGATTTGACGCTGATCACCAGGCTGCGCACCACGCGCGCGTAGTTCGGCCACCACACAATGCTCATGGCGATCACGGCATTGTTCACGCTCGGCCCCAGCGCCGCCGCGATAGCCATCGCCAGGATGATGATCGGGAAGGCCATGAAAATCTCGGTGAAGCGCATCAGCAGCTCGTCCCACAGGCCGCCCACGTAGCCGGCCAGCGCGCCGAAGAGGGTGCCCACGAAAGTTGCGCTGACGATCACCAGCAGGCCCGCTGGCAGCGATGTGCGCCCCCCGTACAACACGCGCGACAGCACGTCGCGGCCAAGCTGGTCGGTGCCAAAAGGATACTTTGCGCTCGGTGCCTGGAGCCGCTCCATCACGCTCTGGCGCAGCGGGTCGGCGGGAGCCAGATGATCTGCGCCCAGCGAGATCAGCACCCAGGCCAGGCAGACGAGCAGGCCGACCACCATCAGCGGGTTCTGCCGCGCCCGCCTGCGAATAATGCGCCATCTGCTGTTGCCCGGTTTCATGCCTGACGCAGCCTCGGATCGAGCCAGTAGTAGAGGATGTCCACGATCAGATTCATCAGCACGAAAATGATGGCGATCAACATGCTCACGCCCATGAGCACGGGGAAGTCCAGCGTGCGCGCGGCGTTGTAGGCGTAGCGCCCGATGCCCTCCCAGGCGAAGATCGTCTCCGTGAGCACGGCCCCCGACAGCAAATTCCCGTAGGAAAGACCGATGATCGTCACCACAGGCATCAAGGCGTTGCGCAGCCCGTGCCGGGTGATCACCGTCCACTCGCGCAAGCCCTTGCTGCGCGCCGTAGTCATGTACTCCATAGACAGCACTTCGAGCATTGACGACCGGGTGATGCGGGTGATCAGCCCGGCAGAGTAGGCCCCCAGCACCAGGGACGGCAGGATGAGATGTTCCAGGGCGTTGCGCAGGGTGCGCCAGTCCCCGGCCAGCAGGCTGTCTACGGTGTACAGCCCGGTGACACCCGGCGGCGGTCGCAGCTTGGGGTCTAGTCGCCCCGGCCCCGGCACCAGGTCCCAGCGCAGATATAACAAGATCAGTCCGATCAGGGCCAGCCAGAAGACCGGCGCGCTCACACCGATGAGGGAGAGGATGCGCACAATGAAGTCAATCGGACGGTTGCGCCACACGGCGGAGATGACGCCGAAGATGACTCCTGCCACCAGGCTCACCAGAATGCCGAACGTCGCCAGCTCAATCGTGGCGGGCAGAAAACGGCCTAGCTCTTCGCTGACCGGGCGGCGGCTGCGAATGGACGTGCCCATATCGCCCTTGAGCAGGTTCGAGAGATAGGTCAGGTATTGGACGTGCAGCGGCTCATCCAGGCCCCACTTCTCGCGAAAGGCCGCCACAATTTTGGGGTCGGCGGCGGCGCGCTCGCCAAGATTGGCCGCTGTAGGGTCGGCGGGGATGGCGTTGGAGATGATGAAGGCGACCAGCGAGATGCCAATCAGCAGGGGGATCATCAACACCAGACGGCGTGCCAGGAATTGGTGCAGCGACATGCGATCCCTCGGGTCGGCACAGAATCAGGCGGCGGGATTTTGCGACCCAAATCCCGCCGCCGACAGGTTACACGACTCGCTAACGGTACAGCAGCGTCAGGTCAACACGCCACTGGCTGTTATAGTTGAACCCTTGCAGATCGCTGCGGAAAGCGAAGTGCACGCCGGGCTGGAACAGAGGCACAAACGGCCCTTTTTCCTGCTCGTAGAGCTGAATCTCGCGGAACAGCTCATTGCGCGTGGCCGCGTCGGTTTCCACCTTCACCGCGTCGCGCAGCGCCAGGATTTCCGGATCGGCGTTGGCATCCGTCCAGTTGGCGCGGTTGCCCACCACGCCTCCCGGCAGGAACTCAACGTAGTCCAGGGTGTCCTGATAGTCCGGGTTCCACAGCCACAGGCTGAAGCCTTGCCGGCCACTGCGATAAGCATCGAGCGATGTCTGGAATTCCTGCGGCACCAGCGTCGCCTTGATGCCCACTTCGGCCAGGTCCGCCTGAACCTTCTGGGCGACGATGCCGAAGTCGGTGCCGATGTAGTTCCAGTCCGGGTATTCGAAATTGATCTCAAAGCCATTCGGATAACCGGCCTCGGCCAGCAGACTGCGCGCCATGTCCAGGTCGCGCGTCAGCCCCTCCGACGGATCGAGCGCGCCCCCGAAGCCGATGGGCACCATCGCCGCCGGGTTATTCGCGCCCTTGCCGCTGAGGAAGCGCAGCTCTTCGTAGTTCACGGCATAGCGGATGGCCTTCTGCACCAGCGGATTGCTGACCGGCCCGCCAATCGCCGGGTCCTGGTTGCACAGCAGGAAGATCAGCGTGTCGCTCTGCGTCGAGAAGACTTCAATATCCGGGTTCGACTCGAAGGATGGCACCTGATCGGCGATGACATCCATAGCGATGTCAATGTCGCCGGCTTCCAGGGCCAGCTTCTGGGTGGAGGTCTCCGGCAGGTTACGGATGATGATGCGGTCGAAGTAGGCCGGCTCGCCCCAGTAGTTCGGGTTGCGCACCAGCACCGTCTGCACGGTCGGCTCGTAGCTCTCGACAATGTACGGCCCCGTGCCGGCTGAGTGGTTCATCAGCCACGGCTCGGCAGTGTCCGTCTCGGCTGCATCAGGGGCGTCGGTCCCCCCATTGGCCCGCACTTCATCGGCATTGAGCACCGAAAAGGCGTCGAAGATCAGCTTGGCCAGGATGGCCGGGTCGGGCTGATTGAGCGTCATGACGAAGGTCAGGTCGTCCGTCGCCTCGACGCTGGCGATGGTGTCGGCCAGGAAGGAGGGGTTGCCCTTCAGGTTCTTCATCCGGTTGAAGCTGAAGACCACGTCCTCGGCGGTCAGCGGATCGCCGTTGGAGAAGACCACGTCGTCGCGCAGAGTGAACGTGTAAACCAGCCCATCGTCAGAAATGTCCCAGCTTGCGGCCAGGTTGGGCAGAATCTCGCCCACCGAGTCCGAGGGGAATGTGACCAGCGTATCGTAGACCGAGACGTGAATCAGCGACCCGCCCGGCTCGTAGGCCCGGCTGGGATCCAGGGACTTGTAGTCCTCAGAAAGGCCAACTACCAGGACTTTCTCCTCTCCCTGAGCAGCCGCAGTGCCTGCAAAGGTGATGCCCAGGCTGACAACCACTAACAAGACTAAAAAGCGGCGCATAGTCTCCTCCTTAGGGTAGTTGCCCGCTGCACAACGTTGTCGCCATTGACCGGCAGGACAGTAGAGCTTTTGGCGCGTGAGTGTGTTGTAGGTGATTTACAAGCTACAGTGTGGCGGAGCCATGTATGGGCGCGTGTAAATGTCGCGAGACTGTCCGCATTGACCGATCCAGGTTATTCCTGATGATAGTATGTCTAGGACCGTTACGCAACCGGTCTTGTGAGTTTTGCACAGGTTCGCGCCCAAACGCCCCGCCCGATGGGCCGGTTGCAGCTCAGCGCTGGCTCTGCCCGGCACGGGTTGCACGCCAGCCGACGATCTATTCCTGCTATGAATCTCAGATGTAATTTATTGCACAAAGTCGCCTCTCACGCGATAATGGACTCTCGTGCCTGATCATCCGCCAGAAGGGGCCTCATGAAACGCCGTGCGCTGGGATTTCTCATCAGCCTGTGGGCAGTGCTGACCCTCAACTTCCTGCTGCCCCGCCTGCTGCCCGGCGATCCCCTGGCTGCCCTGCTCGATCCCAGCAGCTCCGCCTACGTGTTCAACAGCGCGACTCGCGCCTCCCTGGCGGAGTACTATGGCCTCGACCGCCCGCTGGTTCAGCAGTACGCGGACTATCTGGCCGGGACGCTGCGGGGCGACCTGGGCCAGTCCATCCGGCTGAACCGGCCCGTCGGCGAGCTGCTGCGCGCCCACCTGCCCTGGACGCTGCTGCTGACGCTGACCGCTCTGAGCGCGGCGTCGCTGTTGGGCGTGCTAGGCGGGGCGGAGGCTGCCTGGCGGCGCGGGTCGGCGACGGACAAGGCGCTCGTTGTCAGCAGCGTCATCGCCAGCAACGCGCCCGTCTTCTTCACCGGCATGATCCTGCTCATCGTCTTCGGGGCCAGGCTGGACTGGCTGCCGCTGGCCGGGGGGCGCACTGCCTTCGCGCGCTACGGCACGCCCTGGGAGGCCGCGCGCGACTACGCGGCGCACCTGGCCCTGCCCGCTGTCACACTGACGCTGGCCCTGGTCGGCAGCAAGTTCCTACTGGTGCGCAACAGCATGATCGGCGTCCTGGGCGAGGACTACATGCTCGTCGCCCGCGCCAAGGGCCTTTCGACGGGACGGCTCAAGCGCCATCACGCGCTGCGCAACGCCCTGATCCCCTTCGTTCATCACCTGGCGGCGCACGCCGGCTTTGCGCTGACCGGGGCGTTGTTCATCGAGACGCTGTTCAACTATCCCGGCATGGGCCGCCTGGTCTTCGAGTCGGTCGTGGCCCGCGACTACCCGGTGATTCAGGGCGTGTTCGTGGTTGTCTCCGCCCTGGTGCTCGGCGCGAACCTGCTGGCGGACTGGCTTTCGTATCGCCTCGATCCGCGCCGGAGGGAAGCGCTGTGATCCGCGAAGCCCTGCGCCTGCCGGTCGCTCCTGCTGCGGCAGCGCATCCACCCCGCCGAGTGCGCGCGCTGCTGGGCAGCGAGGGCGTCGCCGGCCTGCTGCTCCTGCTGATCCTGGCCGCGCTGGCCGTCTTCGCCCCGCTGCTGGCCCCCTACGACCCGGACGCCTTCAGCGGCAGACCCCTGGAGCGGCCCGGCGCCGCGCACCGCCTGGGCACTAACGACGTGGGCCAGGACATCCTCAGCGAGCTGATCTACGGCGCGCGCATCTCGCTGACCGTCGCGGCGGGCGCAGCAGCGGGGACGGTGGCCCTGGCGGTGCTGGTCGGCGGGGCGGCGGGCTACGCCGGCGGCTGGCTCGACCTGGTTCTGATGCGCCTGGTGGATATGATCCTGGCCCTGCCGCGCCTGCCCCTGCTGATCCTGGTCAATGCGCTGCTGGGCGCGGGGCTGGGGACGATGATCCTGACCATCGCCCTGCTCTCCTGGCCGCCGGCGGCGCGCATCATCCGCGCCCAGGTGCAGAGCGTCCGCCAGCGCGGCTACGTGCGCATGGCGCGCGGCTTCGGTGGCGGCCCGCTGTATCTCTTTGCCCGCCACATCCTGCCGCAGATCGCCCCGCTGATCGTCTTCGGCCTGGTGACGGCGGCGGGCCACGCGGTGGCGCTGGAAGCGGGGCTGGCCTTCCTGGGCCTGGGCGATCCCACTGCCAAAAGCTGGGGGCTGATGATGCGCCATGCCCTGAACCTGCCCGGCCTGCTGCTCACCGACCGCTGGCTGTGGTGGCTGCTGCCGCCCGGTGTCTGCGTGACGCTGCTCGTGCTGGCCCTGGCCCTGATCGGCATCGGCCTGGAAAGCCGCCTCGACACGAGGCTGAAGCAGCGATGAGCGCCCCTCTGCTCAATGTCCACGACCTGCGCGTCATCTTTGCGCCCGCCGCGCCCGGCCAGCCCCCGGCCCGCGTCGTGGACGGCGTCTCGTTCGCGCTGGATGCGGGCGACTCGCTGGCCATCGTCGGCGAGACCGGCTCCGGCAAGACGACCCTGGCGCGGGCGCTGCTCGGCCTGCACCCGGCGGGCAGCGTGAGCGGCAGCGTGCAGTTGGGCGGCCAGGAATTGGTCGGGCTGGACGAAGGGCGCTGGCGGCCTCTGCGCTGGCAGCGCATCGCCCTGGCCGTGCAGAACGCGGGCACCGCCTTCGACCCGGTGTACCGCATGGGCGAGCAGATCGGCGAGCCGCTGCGCGAGCACCGGGGCCTGTCCAGCGCAGAGGCGACGGCGCGCGCTGCTGCGCTCGTCGCGCAGGTGGGCCTGACCGAGCGCCATCTGCGCGCCTACCCGCACCAGCTCAGCGGCGGCGAAAAGCAGCGGCTGATGCTGGCCATGGCCCTGAGCTGCGATCCGGAGCTTCTGATCGTGGACGAGCCGACCAGCGGCCAGGACATGCTCGCGCGCGCCCAGGTGATCGCCCTGCTGCGCGCCATTTGCGCCCAGCGCGGCACGGCCCTGCTGCTGATCTCGCACGATCTCGCCGCCGTCTCCCAACTGGCCGGGCAGGTCGCCGTGCTCTACGCCGGCAAGCTGGCCGAAGTGGGGGCGACCCGCGACGTGCTCAGCGCGCCGCGCCACCCCTACACCTGGGGGCTGCTCAGCGCCTACCCGGACATGAGCACGGCGCGTGACCTGAGCGGGATTCGCGGCCAGATGCCCGACCCCACCCACCCACCGACAGGCTGCCGCTTTCACCCGCGCTGCACCCAGGCAGTGGACGAGTGCCGCCGCGTCGAGCCGCCGCTGCAACTGCACAATGGGCGGCGGCTGGCCTGTCACCTGGGCGGGCTGCGCGCCCTGCTGCGCGCCGAAGGTCTGCGCAAGACCTTCACCACCAACGGTCACCTCGGCCCGGCGCAGAACGTCGAGGCCGTGCGCAATGTGTCGCTGGAAGTGTACGAAGGCGAAGTCGTCGGATTGGTGGGCGAGACCGGCAGTGGCAAGAGCACGCTGGGCCGGCTGCTGGTGGGGCTGCTCGATCCGGAATCCGGCTCGATCGTCTTCGAGGGAAACCCCCTCGCCCTGAACAACGGCTCCGCTTCCAGGCACCTGCGCCGTCGCATCCAGTTGATCCCGCAGGACCCGTTCGACAGCGTCAGTCCCTACCTGACGGTGTGCCAGATCGTGCGCGAGCCGCTCGACGTGCAGCGGGCGGGCACCCCCGCCGAGCGCCGTGAGCGGGTGCGCGAGGCGCTGGCGGCGGTGGGGCTGCCCACTCTAGATGCTTTTCTGGCACGCCACCCGCACGAGCTGAGCGGCGGCCAGTTGCAGCGGGTGGTCATCGCCCGCGCGCTGGTGCTGGAGCCGAAGCTGATCGTCGCCGATGAGCCGGTCTCCATGCTGGACGCCAGCGAGCAGGCCAAGCTGATCACCCTGCTGGAGGACATCCAGAACGAGCGCGGCATGGGTCTGCTGCTCATCTCGCACGATCTGGCGCTGGTGCGCAAGGTGGCCGATCGCATCCTGGTCATGCGCGACGGGCAGATCATCGAGGGCGGGCCGTCCAGCCAGGTGCTCGCCCAGCCGCAGCACGAGTACACGCGCGCGCTGCTGCGGGCCGCGCCGTCGTTCGACTGGTATACGACAAGCAGCGGCGGGAACCGGCCCTGAGAGGCTATTTGAGGAGTTATTTCCCCCTGCCCCAAACCCCTCCCCCACAAGGAGGGAGGGGCTTAGCGCGTGCGCTTGCCTCCCTTTCCCCCACGAGGGGGAAAGGCCGGGGATGGGGGGAACAGATACACATTCACAATGAGCCAGATTCAGTCTATGAGGAGCACATCCATGACCCACACGCAACCCTTCCGCGCCGCCCTGCTGAGCGCTCTGCTGATCGCCCTGCTGCTGGCCGGGCTGCTTCCACCGGGCGCGGCCCACCAGGTCACCGCCGCCCCGCCAGCCGAGAAGGTGGCGGTGCTGCGCCTGCCCAGCGGCGGCTACTGGGGCCACCCGTCGCCTTTCGGCTTCAACCGGGGGCCGGGCTACCTGCGCGCCTCGCTCATCTTCGATACGCTCGTCTGGCGCGACGCCAGCGGCGAGACCATCCCCTGGCTGGCGACGGGCTGGAGCCTGTCCGCTGACGAGCTGACCTGGACGTTCACCCTGCGCGAGGATGTGCGCTGGCAGGACGGGGTGCCCTTCACCGCTGACGACGTGGTCTTCTCCATCCAATACTACCTGGATCATCCCGGCACAGCCTGGTTTATGGCCCAGGTCGATCAGATTGTCTCCGCCGCCCAGGTGGGCGAGCACCAGGTGGCGATCACCCTCAAGCAGCCCTTCGCGCCCTTCCTGCAGACGACTGCTGAGGCCCTGCTCATCTTCCCCCGCCACATCTGGGAGAGCGTGGCCGATCCCAAGACCTACACGGGTGAAGGAGCGTTCACCGGCACCGGCGCGTACCGCCTGGTCGAGTACAGCCAGGCCGAGGGCGCGTACCTGTTCGAGGCCAGCCATGACTTCTTCCTGGGCGATCCGTATGTGCAGCGCATCGAGTTCGTGCCCACCAGCGACAACTACCTGGCCCTGCTCAACGGTGACATCGCTGCCTTCGACCAGTTCGGCGGCGTGACCGAGGAGATGCTGGCCCCCTTCGCCAGTGCGCCCTACGAAGTGGGCTTCGCGCCCGGCGAGTGGGGCATGTTCCTCTATTTCAACCTGGAAAAAGACACGCTGCTGCGCGATGTGCGCGTCCGCCAGGCTATCGCCCACGCCGTGAGCCGGGAGGCGCTGGTCGAGCGCATCCTGTTTGGCTTCGGCGAGGCGGGCAGCCCCGGCTTCCTGCCGCCCGCCAACCCGTTCTACAACCCGGACGTGCCCGACTATGCCTACGACCCAGAGCAGGCGCGGGCGCTGCTGGCCGAGGCCGGCTACGACGGCACGCCGCTCAAGCTGGCCTACTCAACCGACTGGATCATGGCCTCGCCGCGCGTGGTGGAGATCATCGAGAGCGGCCTGGGCGAAGTGGGCATCCCGATTGAGCATGTCGTCATGGACCAGGCGACGATGGACGCTGCCACCGCCGAGGGCAACTACGAGATAGCCGTCGTGGGCTTTGGGGGGCTGGGCGGCGACCCGGATCAACTGCGGCGCAGCTTCGCCACCGGCAGCCCGCTGCGCGGATTCGCGCGCGCGCTGGGTTACAGCAACCCGGACTTCGACGCCCTGGCGAGCGCGCAGCTCAGCATGGCCGATACGCAGGCGCGTCGCGAGGCCGTCTACGCGATGCAGACCATCCTGGCCGAAGACCTGCCCATGCTGGCGCTCTACTACACGGCGCGAGTGGTCGTCTTCAACGCCGCCGTATTCGACAACTGGACATTCACGCCCGGCGGCTGGGGCGGCGGCATCCCCATGCCCTACAACAAGCACCAGTTCATCGTCGGGACGCCGACCGGACTGATCATTCGCGAGTAGGGAGTCGTCAGGGAGCAGGTATCAGTGGCCGGAGAGGGGGATAACCCGGCAGACATCCCCCCTCTCCGGCGGAGCTGAGAAGGGAGCCAGAGAAAAGGGCTTTCCGCTCCAGCGGACTTCCGAGGTTTTCGAGAACTTTGGAAGTTTGAACCTTCGAGCGCGCCCAGAAGCCTTAAGGTTAGCGCGCAGAGGGTGCGCTGCGCTCCCTTTTGGAGCGCAGGAGAGCCGAATGTCGAAACGCCGAATAACCGATCGCTGATCGCTGACAACCACTCGCCGCCACCATTCACCACAGGAGCTTTTATGACCGATCTCATCCGCGATTACTTCGAGCGCCGCGCTCCCGACTGGGACAGCCGGATGCCCGCCCACCTCGACGAGACGCTGCGCCAGCTTGTAGCCGCCTTCGCTGCCGAACTCGACGCGGCGCGGGCCATCCTGGAGATCGGCACAGGCACGGGGGCGCTCATCCCGCGCCTGTCGGAGCACGCGCCCACCGCTCGGCTGGTTTCGCTCGACCTGGCCCACGCCATGCTGTGCCAGGCGCAGCAGCGCTGCCCCGGCGCGCGGCTGGTGCAGGGCGACGTGCACGCGCTGCCTTTCTCTGCGGCGGCGCGCCCGTTCGATCTGGTGGTCTGCCACAACAGCTTCCCGCACTTCGCCGACAAGCGCCGCGCCCTGGCCGAGATAGGGCGCATCCTGCGCCCCGGCGGGCAGGCGCTCATCCTGCACAACAACTCGCGCGAGCGGGTCAACGCCATTCACAGCCAGGCCGGCGGGCCTATCGCCGAGGACTTCCTGCCGCCCGGCGCGGAGATGCGCGTCCTGCTGATCGAGACGGGGTATCACGCGGTGTGGGTCGAAGACACTGCCGATCGCTACCTGGCCAGGGGAGTGCGAGCGTAGGCCCGGCTGTTCACTCGCGCAGGTACCAGGGGATGTCTATGATCGCTCGCACCTTGCCGAACCTGCGCCGGCGATAGAGCAACTCCAGCTTGAGCAGCCACGCAGTCTGGTTGTGCAGCAGGTGTTGCCACCACCTGGCCGGGACGAACTCCGGCAGCAGGATTGAGGCAAACTGGCCATCGCCGCTTTCGGCGTCCAGCCGGTCCAGATATTCCAGCAGCGGCCCGGCGATTGAGCGGTAGGGAGAGGGCACAACGACCAGCGGGACGCCCTGTCCCCACTTCTCCCACTGCTGGCGCACGCGGTCAGCATCGCCGGGATTGATCTCCACATAGACCGCCGTCACCTGGTCTGAGATCGAGCGAGCATAGCGCAGCGCCTCAACGATGCCGCGATGCACGCCAGAGACGGGCAGCACGATGCGCGGCGAGCGCAGCGGTTCCGCTGCGGTCTCCGGCGTGGCGCCGCGCAGCGTCAGTTGGCGGGCCACCTCTTGATAGTGCTGCTTGACTGTGTAGAAAGCCAGCAGCAGCAGCGGGATCAGCAGCACCACCACCCAGGCCCCCGCCATGAACTTGCTGATCAGCACCACGCCCAGCGTGATGGTCGTGGCCAGCGCGCCGACGCCGTTGATCGTCGCCTTCAGCCCCCACAGCGGCCCGCGCACCCGCAGCCAGTGCACAACCATCCCCGTCTGCGACAGCGTGAACGCGAGGAACACGCCGACGGCGAAGAGCGGGATGAGCGCGTGCGTGTCGCCGCCGAAGACGACGATCAGCAGCCCCGTCAGCCCGGCGAGCAGCACCATCCCGTTGGAGAACACCAGCCGGTCGCCCAGAAATGACAACTGGCGGGGGGCATAGCCGTCCTGGGCCAGGAGAGACGCCACGCGCGGGAAGCCGGCGAAGCTGGTGTTGGCCGCCACAACCAGGATCAGCAGCGTGGCCACCTGCACCATCACGTAGAGAATATTCGTCCCCAGCACGCGCCGGACCAGCGCCGAGAGGATCGTCTCGTCCGCTTTGGCGACAACGGCGAAGTACTGCGTCAGCCCGATGCTCCCCAGGAACAGCGTGCCCATCAGCAGGGCCATGACCAGCAGAGTTCGCACGGCGTTTTTCGCTTCGGGCGGCCTGAAGGCGGGCACGCCGTTGCTGATCGCCTCAATGCCCGTCAGTGCCGTACAGCCCGCCGCCAGCGCGTGGAGCACCAGCCAGGCCGTCAGCGGCTCAGTGGGGGTGGGGGCCGTCGCGCTGAACGACTCCGGCGAGCCGAGCAGCGCCTTGACCAGGCCCACCGCCAGCATCAGCAGATAGGAGCCGAGAAAGAAATAGACGGGAATAGCCATCAGCGTGCCCGACTCGCGCAGGCCGCGCAGATTCGCCAGCGTGATCAGGACGAGGAACGCGAGCGACAAGACCACGCGATAGGGCCACAGCGCCGGAAAAGCGGAAGCGATGGCCGCCACGCCCGCCGTCAGGCTGACGGCAGCAGTCAGCACATAATCAATCAGCAGGCACGAGGCCGCCAGCAGGCCAATCCGCCGGCCGAGGTTTGCGCTGGCCACCGTGTACGATCCGCCGCCCGTCGGGTAGGCTGGCAGCGTCTGGGCATACGAGATGGCGACCGTCACCAGGATGCCAACAATCACCAGGCCAATGGGCAGGGAATAGGCCAGCCCCGCTGCCCCGGCAATGGCCAGCCCCAGGAAAATCTCCTGGTTGGCGTAGGCGATGGACGACAGCGCGTCGGGCGAGAACGCGGCCAGCGCGCGTATCTTGTTCAGACGCTCGCTCGCCAGCCGCTGCGTGGGCAGCGGGGGGCCGATCAGAAGATTGAGAATGGTATGCAATCAGTCGCTCCCCTGTCTGAGAGATCATACGGAGAGGTCTGCGTTACGATGTGCCCCACCCCTAAGAAGTCGTGCGCCTGCCTTTGCCCCCCATCCCCGGCTCTTCCCCCACGCGGGGGGAAGGGAGAAGCGCGCCAGCCTTACGCCCCTCCCTCCTTGTGAGGGAGGGGTTTGGGGTGAGGGGAAACAGCTTCTCAACACGGTCTCTGAAGCACAGCGACTCTTCCCCTTCGTAAACGGGGCCGAGGGGATGAGGTTCCCGCATGATCTCTGATCGGACGCATCGGGCAGTCCTGGCACGGGCTGTCGCTGATGGTTATAGCGCAGAGCGCAGCCAGGTGCGAACATGGGAACAAGTGCCGCCAGGGGGAGCAGCGCAACACCGGCGCCGCACCGTGTGGGGAGAGCACCTTGTGCCCAATTTCCTAAACTTGACACGGGTCACGGTTTCAATCAACAATGGTTATCCGAATTGTATTAATAACAGGAGGCTGAAACCCGTCTGTCAGGATGCCAAAAACCCGCCTGGCGGCGCAGCAGTGCGCGGCCAGCCCAACAACCCGCTCGCATCGTAGATAAACTGGGAGGCTCTATGGCTTTCACAGACCGCAGTGACCTGTACGCGGCGGTTCACGAGGAGGGCATCAACCGTGTGGTGCGGCACATCATGCAGCAGCGCCCATCGCTGTTCAACTACGCCACGCCCTACTTCCTGCAGAACCCCGGCCTGTTGTGCGTGCCCATCAAGGCCGCGCCAGAGGTAACCGCCGCCGGCAATCCGTTGTTCACCGTCCAGACCCCGCTGCCCGTGCTGGCCGCTATGCCGCCGGTGGGTCTCAACTACTGTCTGCAATTCACCGATCTCGCCCTGGACTTCCACGACTCGGACACGATCAAGCTGCCGCCAGAGCTGGGGACGCTCCCCGCGCAGCGACTGGCGCTGTATATGAAAGGCTGCTTCGGGCTGGGCTGCGTGCTCGAAGACTTCTACCGCGATCTGATCCCCCTGGCGGAAGCCGGGGCCGTGTCTCACGGCGACAAGCCGTTCTACGGCCTGGCGAGCCTGCCGTCCAGCCAGGAGCGCGATCCCATCGTGCCGCCGGTGCGCAAGCTGACCTGCTTCTGCCTGGAGCTGTACGCCGTGCTGCATTTCGAGTGGGGTCCCATTGGCAAAGACGAATACCTCAAGATGCGGCTGGACAGGCTGGAGATCGTGGACCTCAAGCCAGAGGAGATGGAGAACATCCTGGAGTGCTACGCCGAAGCGGTGCTGCGGCTGGGCATTCTGCCGCGCCTGAGCATCAAGATCGAGAAGATGGTGCTCGACATCACCCGCCTGCTCCGGCAGCAGGGCCTGCAGGTCGGCCAGCAGATTTCGCTGGTGCCGGCCCCGGTGCCCGCGGCAGTTCCCCACAACCCCGCCGTCGAAGACGACCAGCTCAAAGCGTTCGTCAACCTGGTCATCCAGCCCTAGGAGGCGTCATCATGGCCCATCTCACACTCGCAGTCTCCGAGGGAACGTTTCAGCGCTCGTTCGACTTGCTCAAGCGGAATCTCACCTTCCAGGACTCCGACCTGCAGGATTACGGGGCCTTCACGCTCGGCTATGACGTGAAGATGCATCTCGAAGGTGGCAGCGTTGACCTGCGCGACGACAACACCATCCAGATCAAGGAGCTGGACATCCGCTGGGATCGGCTGAAGGTGATCATCGGGCTGGATATTCCGAGGATCTGTGTCGGCGGCGGCTGCATCAACATGCCCTGGCCCATCCCCGATATCTGTCTGCCGAGGATCTGCGTCTTCAGCGCCGACCCGGATGTGTCCATCTCGCCGGACTTCGCCAGCCTGGTCGCCCAGGAGATCAGCTTCACCGGCAGCCTGGTGGCGCGTTACTTCGATGTCTCCGTCCCCCTGCCTTCGCCCGACCCCTGCCAACTGCTGCGCGTCGTGCCGCTGCCCGGCAACAACCAGTGGCAGATCTTCGTAGACCCGCAGACGATGGACCTCGACCTGTTCGACTTCCCCGACATCGTGGGCGATCTGATCGAAGACGCCCTGACCAGCGCGGTCACGGCGCTCATTCCGGGTGGCTGGGTGCGCGACCTGATCCTGGCCATCATCGGCGGGGTCGCCGATCTGATCCGCACCATCCTGGACATCCCCGACGACATTGAGGAGTGGCTCAGCGATCTGTTCAACGTCAGCTTCGGCCTGCTGGACTTCATCGGCACGCTGGTGCTGGACTTCTTCGCCAGTTGCAACCCGATCTACGCCATTGACGATCCGTTCGAAATCTTGCCGGCGGCTGGCGGGCTGATCCCCGTGCGCATCCCGATCCGCAACCTGAGCGTCCGCGCGCACGACCTTGAGATGGTCGTCCAGGCCGACGTGGGAGCCTAACCATGCAGAAGAAAAAGGTGCTACTCAACCGGGCGATGTTCAGCATCCGCCCCTACGACAGCAGCGCCCTGACGGTGCTGACCACGCTGTTCCACCACTTCAGCGAGGCGGGCAACTACGAGTTGTTCGTGCGCCGGGGTGGGACGGTGATTCACCGGGCGGCGATCCAGGTCAGCGAGAAGGGCGCGCAGCAGCAGCTCAATCTCGACCTGGCGTCGCTACGCGACGCAGAGCAGCGCGAATGCTGCGACAAAGAGGCCGGGACGCGCTACACGCTGGCCGTCAACAGCATCCTGGGCTTCTATGTGTCGCAGGGCACCGGCGCTTACTCCGTTGCGCTCGCCCGTGCCGAGCACAAAGAGCGCCAGGCGCTCGACAGCGCAGCCCACATCCCGGCGGGCGATCTCTTCGCGGTGACGCTCGTGCGCCCCGGAACCTACCGCGCCGTGAATGAGGAAGGCGGCGCAGAGGCCATGATCCGCGTCAGGCCAGCCAGCCCCAAGGACTACCGGCCCGATCAGGCTGAGCTGGTGACCTGCGACGCACAAGCGTTCAAGCCCAAGCGCGTGGACATCACGTCCGGGCATTCGGTGGTCTTTCGCTGTGAGGCCCCGGCGCGCCTGCGCGTCGAGCTGGTAGAGCCGGCAGAAAGCGCTCCCAAGCCACGCAAGGAGATGCGCCACACGCTGCGCCGGTCATCCGGGCCAGCCAGCCGCAAGGCGACATGAGCGCGGGCGGCCAGTGGTGTTTGGGGGGGCAGGCTGGCCAGCCTGCCCCTCCAACGAGTGAAGGCGCACCGAGGCCAGACTTCCGAAGTTTCCAAAACTTCGGAAGTCTCTCTGCTTAACGCCCCTCCCCCTGGCCCCCTCCCCGGCAAAGCCCGAGAGGGGGAAAGTGCCGCGCCAGCGAGTCAAGTCCCCCTCTCTAGCTCGGCTGGAGAGGGGGATTTAGGGGGTGAGGCGCAGACGCACCGAGGCCAGACTTCCGAAGTTTCCAAAACTTCGGAAGTCTCTTTCTGCGCAACGCCCCCAGGTATCCCTCTCCGCAACCCCGGTCTATACTATCCTCACCGACAACCGACTACAGAGGGGCCGCGCAGCGCCCTGATCGGGGGTATCCATGAGACCGCGCGAGCGTGTACAGGCCGTACTGCGCCACCAGCCGCCCGACCGCCTGCCGAGGATGGTCAATTTCTATCCCTGGTCGTTTCCCCAGTATCCGGATCGCGATGCGGGCGAGATGTTCGACTGTGAGATTCGCTTCGTCACCGCCGACCCGCCGAGCCAGCAGGCCAGCTTCCTCAGCTA
The DNA here is from genome assembly GCA_023382715.1 of Anaerolineae bacterium. Classification (GTDB taxonomy): domain Bacteria; phylum Chloroflexota; class Anaerolineae; order Aggregatilineales; family Aggregatilineaceae; genus UBA2029. The sequence continues at coordinate 229,404 of JAHDWP010000002.1, read as the reverse complement.
TCTGAAGTCCCTGCCGGACGATGTCTACGTCGGCTCGCGGCCCATCCTGAAAACCTACCACGACTGGGGCTATCACCCGGAAGTCGCGCGCGATGCGCCGCTCGGCGGCGCGGAGACCATCGCCCAGATCGCCGCCGCACCGCTGCCGGACTTCATGCAGCGGTTCGACTCCGACGGCCTGCGCCGCGCCGTTGAGCATCACCAACAGCAGGGCTACGCGGTGATGGCCTCGCCGCCTCATCTCGGCGGGGAGCTATTCGAGACGGCCTGGCGGCTGCGCGGCTTCGAGCAGTTCATGATCGATCTGGTCGAGAACCCGCCGCTGGTGGACTACCTGCTGGAGCAGCTTACCGCGATGCACGTCACCCTCTCGGTGGCTCTGACCAGGGCCGGTGTTGACATCCTGGCCCTCGACGACGACGTGGCCGAGCCGACTCGCATGTTGATCAGCCCGGAAGCGTGGCGGCGCACCTTCAAGCCGTGCGTGCGCGCGATCATCGCCGCCTGTCGCGCCATCAACCCCGATCTGTTCATTTTCTGGCACAGCGACGGCAACATCGAGCCGATCATCCCCGACCTGATCGAGATCGGCGTGGATGTGCTCAACCCCGTGCAGCCGGACGTGATGGACCCCGCCAGGCTCAAGCGCGAATACGGCGACCGGCTCGCCTTCTGGGGGACGGTCGGCACGCCGCAGCGCTGGGCCTGGGGCACGCCGGAAGACATCCGGCGCGAAGTCTTCGAGCGGATCATGACTGTGGGGGCCGGCGGCGGGCTGATCCTCAGCCCCGCCTATGACTTGGAGCCTGAGTGTCGCTGGGAGAACGTGACCACGTTCTTCCAAGCCGCTGACATCTGGGGAGCCGACTACCCCAGCCGCTTCTAGAGCGTGTTATGAACTTTTCGCCCCCCATCCCCCAGCCCTTTCCCCCACGCTGCGCGGAGGGAAGGGGAGCAGGCTCGCCGCTTTTCCCCCTTCCCTTTTGAGGGGGAAGGGCCGGGAACGGGGGAAGGCACACAGTAGCCAGTACCCGCGCCCTTTCAACCGAATTCGGCACACTACCTCCCGCGCGGGTGCGCGCAAAATCTGTCAGGCGGTAGGGGCGCTGCTCTGCTGCGCCCTGGCTTACCTCACCCCCGCTCGGCGCAGCGCGGCTGGGGGTGAGGTCACTGTCCTGCACCCGGCGAGTCGCTGACAACCTTTGCACGCACCCCTCCCGCCCCTCCTCTGCGTTCGAATCCTCGACTTGGGGTACAATCAGGGCACGGCTCTTCATGGCACGGTGGGCAGCGAACGGGGTGATGGTCATGCCAGAGGATGCACAGGTACTGGTCGGGCATGTGCTGGTGGTGGGGGGACGGGCGGTGCGCGTGCCGCCGCCGGGCGCGCTGGCCGAGCTTGCGCCACGTCGCGCCCCTCGCGCGCGCGAAGGGCACGCCTTCGCCATTCTGATCACGCCGCACGGCGACACGAACGCGCCCGCGCCCTACTTCGAGACCCTGGCTCAGCTTGGCGCGGACACTTACTTCGGCAGCAGCGGCGGCATCACCGGCGGGCTGCGCGAGGCGCTGGCCGCCGTCAACCGCCACATCCTCGACGATCCCGCCGGAGAGCCGGTCAACGCGCTGGCGCTGGCCCTGCACGGGGGCGATCTGTACGTGGCGCGCGGCGGGCGCGCGTTCATGGTCTGGCGTGGGGCGGGTGGTCTGACATTCTTCCCAGAAGAGCGCCGCGATCCGCTGGCGATCAACCTGCCGCCGCTGGGCAGCGGCGATCCGCCGGACATCCAGCTTGCGCGCCTGGCTATTGCGCCCGGCGACCTGCTGCTGCTCTGCGACGAAAGCCTGCAACACGCCCCGACCACCACTTTCGATATTGTGCTGCGCGAGGGCACGCTGAGCGAGGTCCTGGAGCGGCTGAAGACTCTCAGCAGCAAGCACCTGGCCGTCAGCGCCGTCGCTTTCGCCCCGCCCGGCGCGCCAGATGCCGGGCGTTACGCGCTCCAACACAGCCTGCGCGAGCCGCGCAGGCCCCAGCCGGCGGTCGGCCCGGTCAGCGGCTCCGAGCCGGACTGGGGCCAGGTTGTGCTGCGCGAATCAGCGCCAGCGCAGGGGGAAATCGCGCCAGGCGAGGCCGGCGCAGAGCCGGAACCCGCATCAACCCCCACCGAATCGCCATTTGCCGAGGCGCTCCCCGCGGAGATGCTGGCTCTCGCCGCAGAGATACCCGCGCCCGTCGAGACTGCGCCGCTGCCGCTGCCGCAGGACATCCCGCTCAGCCGGAAAGCCGAAGCCCTGGCCACTCCAGCGATCCCGGCCAGCGCTGCGCCGCCGCCTACGCCCGCTCTCGCAGAGACTCCAGACGCCGCCACACGCCCGCCGGTCGCAGCGCGACTGCGCGCCGCCCTGGGGGGCGTGGCCGGGCGCTTCACCAGCGGGCCGGAATCGGGCGGCTCGTCGCCGCCCTCAGCGCCCCCGGTGCCCACCGGCCCCACCCCTCTCGACCACGCGCGCGAAGCCGTCGCTCAGCGCGGACGCCAGGGGCTGCGCGCAGTGCTGGTCGCCGCGCTCGCCGTGGTCAACTTCCTGTCGGGGGCGCTCAACCGACTGGTGCCGGAGCCGGAAGAGGGCCGCCGCTCGACCATCCCGACCAACATCGCCATCGGGCTGGCGGTGATGATCCCGGTGGTGATCGTCGTGGCGGCGGTGGGCATGGCGCTGCTCGGCGCGGAGAAGAGCGAATTTCAGAAGTACATGGAGCGCGCCCAGACCACCCACGCCGACGCGCTGCGCCTTTCGGGGGGAAGCTGCGAAAATCCGGCGCTGCGCCCGCTGTGGGTGGAGGTGCTCGACCTGGCCGAGCGCGCCGAAGTGCTGCGCCCCAACGACACCAACGTGCTCACCATACGCGCCGACGCCGAGAATTATCTCGACTGTTTCGACGACGTGGTGCGCCGCGATCTGACGCTGCTGCGCGCCTACCCGCGCGATGCCGAGATGGTCGCGCCCATCGTGCATGGCGGCGTGGATCTCTATGCGCTGGATCGCAGGAACGGCGTGGTCTATCAGAACACGCTCAACGAGCGCGGCGACGGCCTGACCGACAGCGGCGACAAGCGGGTGATCTGGACGGGGCAGACGATCAGCGGGGCGACGGGCAATTACACCGTTGGCCCTCTCATTGACATCGAGTGGCTAGCCGACGGCGGCACGCGCCCCAAGAATGTGCTCGTCGCGCTGGACGCCAACGGCCTGCTCATCGCCTATTCGCCGACCTACTTCACCAGCGCCCAGGCGCTGGTCACCGAGGGGCGCTGGCAGAAGCCGATCGCCCTGGCCGTGTATCGCAGCAACCTGTACGTGATGGATCCCCCCTCCAACCAGGTCTGGCGCTACGTCCCGCCCGCCGGAGCCGAGAGCTATCCCAACGCGCCCGAAGAGTACTTCAACGGCGACCAGCTTCCGAACCTGGCCGGCGCGGTGGACTTCGGGATCAGCGACGACGGGGCCGTGTACATCCTCTTCGCCGATGGGACGATGCGGCGTTATCGGCGCAACGTGCAGGGCATCGTCGAAGAAGAGCCGTTCGAATTCCGCCAGGCCCCTCCCGGTGCGATGGCCAGCGGCACGGCGCTGTTCGTGGATAACGACCCGGCCTCGCGCAGCCTGTACATCGTGGACGGGGTGAACGAAACCGTCTACGAAACCTCGTGGGCCGGGACGTTCAACCAGGGCTACCGCCCGCGCGGCGCGCACGATGCTTTCCAGGATGCGCGCGGTTTCTACGCGGACTCTGTGGCCCGCAACAACATGTACCTGCTGGCTGGCAACCGGCTCTACCACTTCAAACGCTTCCCGTAGGCAAAACGGCAGCCGGCGGAAAGCGGCTTTCGGTGGCCTTGCTGACGGACGGTGTAAGGCGAATCAGCCCGGCATGACAACGAAATTCACGACACGATTGAAGGAGACACCGAATGCAGAAAATGTGGATTTTACTGGTCATCCTGTTGGTCCTGGCTGCGCACTTCAACTTGGCTGCGCTCGTTCCTCTCCAGATTGGTGATGACCCGCCTCCCTGGTGGGTGGGCGGCCAACTGCTCTGGCCGTTTGCTGAGGAGGCGGACACGCTCCTGCTCTCAAGAGATGGACGCAACGCGCTCGCACCCATCCTGGGGATCACATCCGGCGTGTGCTTCCTTATGGCGGCGGCGGCTCTTCTGCGGTGGCGCGTGCCGCGCAAGTGGTTTGCGTGGCTCACCGTCGCCGGGGCAGTCTTTTCGATCGCGCTACAGCTTATCTGGTTCACCGGCTGGGCCGTTCTCCCACTTCTCGTGGACGCCGTGCTTCTGTGGCTGATCTTCAGCAAGCGCGTTAGTGTGGATAGCCTGCGAGGGCCAGCGAGCAGAGCCTGATACGCAGCCCAAGGGGCTTCCTCTGGTCTGTGGTGACGGAGAGGGCCGCACTGATGAGTGCCTGGTCTGCTTCCGCTGCGGCTTCTTCGCGTGTGTTCCCATTCTGCGGAGCACTCTGGTTCCGGTAGCGTTGAGAAAGGCGGGGAAGATGCCCAGGGGGTTGCTGAGATGGAGTGCCGTTGGGTTGCTCGCAGCGGGCGGCCTGGGGGCGGCAGCGTACCGCCGCGACATGAATCAAGCTTATAGACGGGTTCGCGGGAAGAGCGTGGTTATATCGTCACCGCATGGTGACATCGAGTACAGCGAAGGGGGAAGCGGAGCGCACGTGCTGGTGAGCCACGGCAGTGGAGGCGGTTACGATCAAGGAGAACTCATCGCCCAGTCGTTCCTCGATGATCGCTTCCACTGGATTGCTCCTTCCCGCTTTGGCTACCTGCGCTCAACCGTTCCCGACGCTGCGACTTTCGACGACCAGGCGCATGCTTATGCCGCCCTGCTTGACCATCTGGGTATCGAGAAAGCTGCGGTGATGGCGGTATCTCACGGGGGGCCTTCAGCGCTGCTCTTTGCGGCCCTGCATCCCGAACGGGTATCGTCGTTGATCCTCATCTCAACCGGCGTAGCGACGGCCTCTTCGGAAGACCAGCAGCAGGCGGATCAGAAGGGTAACGCCCTTGTCACTGTTTACAAGTATGATTGGCTCTACTGGGGTCTGACTAAGCTGTTCAAGAAACAGTTTATAAGTCTTATGGGAGCTTCTGAGGCCATCCTTGCGGAGCTTGCGCCTGCGCAAAAGGAATTGGTCAATCGCATCATCGAGGAGATGAATCCGGTTTCGCTGCGGAGCGCCGGCGCTTTGTTCGATAATCGCGCAGCGCTGCCGGGCAGCCGCATCGCCGCAATCCGGGCGCCGACACTGATATTCCACGCCACAGATGACACGCTGCAGCGTTTCCACAACGCCGAGTTCGCTGCGGCCACCATTCCCGGTGCGCGGCTGGTGCGTTTCGAGAGAGGGGGCCACCTGCTCATGGCCGTCGAGCAGGCGGCTATTCGCGCCGCCGTGCAGAAACATATCCTGGATCATGACTCTCTGAACCACTAAAGACTTCCGTTTTGCCAACTTCGGAAGCCTGGCTGCGGAGCGCCTGCATCCCTTTCTGCGCCCGAAAGGATTTCGCCAACCCGTCCACTCTCCGCCGGCGTCGGCCAGGCGTAGTGCAGAAAGCACCTATCTGGCGCTTGACACGCCCGCCAAACAAGATGATCATGAAGGCGCTGAACGCCAGCACGCCCGGCACGTATCGTGTCGCGGGGTGCTGGTTTGCGGTGAGCCGCATGGGGGCAACAAGACGAGCGTGATGGACGACCAAGACGACGCGACCACGTCCTCAGAGGACGCCAGTCAAAGCCGGGCGAATTTTCGTTATCTGGTACGAGACATCGCCTGGTTCGGGCTGGCCGTGCCCGCGACGGCGCGCTTTCTGTCGGTCTACGCCATCCGTCTGGACGCTTCAGCCGCGCTGCTCGGCTGGATAGCCGCGCTGCCCTCGCTGATCGCGCTGATCACGTCGTCGTGGGCGGCCTGGTGGCGCGGGCGGTATCCCACCATGACGCAGGCCATGTGGTGGCCCGGCCTGCTCTACCGGCTGACCTTTCTGCTGCCGGCCTTCACCCCCCTGTTCCCCTCTGGGCTGCAACCCTGGTGGCTGGTTGCCGCGGTGGCGCTCCCGGCGGCGGCTAACGGCATCAGCTCGGTGCTGTTCCTCGTGCTGATGCGCCAGGCGGTCGAACCCCCGCGGCTCACAGTGCTGCTCGGTCGCCGGTCGCTCGCTTTTAACCTGGCGGTGGGGATGAGCACGCTGGCCTTTGGCTTCTGGCTGGAGCTGATGCCGTTCCCGGTCAATTACCAGGTGATGTTCGTCGTGTCCTTCGTCCTGTCGCTGGGCAGCTTCATCAACATCCAGCGCACGCGCGAGCTGGCCCCCGCTGACATCCCCTCACCCGACCAGTCGCCGGTGCGCCCCTGGCAGTCGCCCATTTTCCGCCGCATAGCCCTCATCGCGGCATTTGTGCACATTGCCTTCTTCTTCATCTCGGCGATCATCCCGCTGCGCCTGATGAATGAGCTGGGCGCCGATGAGGCGTTCATGTCGGTGTATTCGGTGGCGGAGCTGGCGGCAGCGGCGCTCATCGCCAGCGTCACCTATCGCATCGTGCGGCGCATCGGCGCGCTGATGGTCATCGCCATCGGCCTGGGGGTGGCTGGCGTGGCAGCGGGCGTCCTGGTCATCGCGTCAAGCCTGCCGCTCACCATGATCGGGGCAATGCTTTCTGGCGCGGGCTGGACGATGGCGGCCATCAGTCTCTTCGGTTACTTCAGCGAGAACGCGCCCGCCGAGAACCTGACGCGCTTCATGACCGTCTACAACCAGGTCGTGCTGCTGGCGGTCTTCGTCGGGCCGCTGCTGGGCAGCCAGCTCGCCAATACCTCGCTGAGCCTGACGACCGTGCTGGCGCTGGGCATGGCGCTGCGTTTGGCCGCGGCGGGGTTCGTCGCGCTGGACTGCAAGGGCTGGCTGGTGCACATCCGGCGCTGGCCGCCGGTTTTTGTGCGCCGCTGACGCTGGTTTTCCCCTTTCTTGCACAACGTTTACGCAGCGCAGAGACGCTTCTAATGTCGCGCCAAGACCGTTCTTATGCGGGCGTGGCATCATAGTGTTTGAACGAAGCAACGAGACGTATTGGTGCAACAGACCGAGTTGCGGCTGACTACCCACAGACGATCAGGAGAAAAACACCATGGTGAAACTTATCCGCTGGGCTGCCCCCACCCCGCATAGCTATCGCACGCTCGACCAGGTCGTGGATGACCTGTGGCGTTCGGGCTGGTCGAACCCGGCCCGCTACAACACGGACACGGCGCGCCCCATGCTGCGCCCGGCGATGGACGTGACTCAGAATGAGGCCGGCGTGACCATCCGCATGGACCTGCCCGGCCTGACCGCCGAGGACGTGTCCGTGGAAGTGCACGGCGATCTGCTGACCATCAGCGGTGAGATCAAGGCCGCCGAGGAGCGCGAAGGCGCGCAGTATCACGTGCGCGAGCGCTGCGCCGGCGCGTTCAAGCGCAGCCTGCGCCTCGGCGACACGGTGGACCTGGAGCACATCGAGGCCACCTTCGAGAACGGCGTGCTGACGCTGGCCGTGCCCGTGCGCCCGGAAGCTCAGCCCAAGCGCATCGAGGTGCGCACGGCGTAAGCGCAGTCTTCGCTCCAGCGCCGGGATAACCGGCGGGCGCAACCCAGGCTCATAGCGTGACAGGCTTCCGAAGTCTTGCTGGCTTCGGAAGCTTTTTATGTGGGCACAGGTGCGGTGTCCTCTGATTCCGCTGCGTTTTCCCGGCGCAGTCTTGCCGAACGGGGCCGCTTCCTTTATAGTTCTGTCTGCTCGCAGTGCCAGCGTCGCGATCAGCTCGCAGCGCAGCCGTATAGCGCGGGCGCAGCACTGCACATCCCTTTCCGTCCAGTCGAGCCAGAGGAAACCTCTATGCGCTTCCGAATCCAACGCTCTTATGCGCTGTGGCTTGTCGTCGTGTTGGCTGCCAGCCTGATCATCGGCTCGCAGGTGCTCGCTGCCAGGTCGGGCGCGGACTCGCCGGGCGCAGCAGGCGCTCCCCCCGAAGGCGTCGCCCAGGCCGCGCCCACCCCGACGCAGGGCTTCGGGCCGATCATCACCGCGCCGCCACAGCCCACGCCCACCCCTGGCGCGCCCCCCACCCAGCCGGTCACTTCCACGCCGCGCCCCTCGGCCACACCGACTGTGACGCCCGCCGGCTCGCTGACGCCGACGGTCAGCCCTACGCCGCTGCCCACCCTCACCGCCGGGCTGATGGGCATCCAGATCAACCCGGATATGTCCGTAGACGGGTTCGAGACCATGCTCTGGCTGGCCAAGCGCCTGGGCGTGGAGTGGGTCAAGCTGCAATTCGCCTGGGACATCCTGGAGCCGCAACGGGGCACGCTCAGCCAGACCTTCTACAGCTACCGCGTCTTCGTGCAGCGGGCCAACCAGGAAGGCTTCAAGGTGCTGATCAGCGTCGCCAAAGCGCCGGACTGGGCGCGCGCCACTCTGGAAGAAGATGGCCCGCCCCGCGACCCAGCAGACCTGGCCAGCTTCCTGACGCGCATGATGGGCGAGGTGCGCGTTGACCTCTATGGCAATTCGTACTTCTCGGCCATCGAAGTGTGGAACGAGCCGAATCTGCGCCGTGAATGGAACGGCGGGACGCTGAGCGGCGCTGAGTACATGCGCCTCTTCGACGCAGCCTACAACGGCATCCGCGCCGGTGAGGGCGGACACAGCGTCACCATAGTGACGGCGGGCCTGGCCCCAACCGGCATCAACGACGGTGTCTCGGCCATTGACGACCGCCAGTACCTGCGCCAGATGTACGCAGCAGGGCTGAACAACCCCGCCTATCAGAACATCGCCATCGGCATCCATCCCTACGGCGCAGCCAACGCCCCCGACGCACACTGGTGCGGCCAGGCCGACTGCGGCGCGCCCGGCTACAACAACCATCCATCGTGGTTCTTCCTGAACACCATCGAAGACTACCGCGCGATCATGGAGCAGAGCGGCGACGCAGGCCGCCAGTTGTGGGCGACCGAGTTCGGCTGGGGCACCTATGAGGGCTTCACCACCCTGGAAGGCGACCCCGCCCCGCCGCCAGACGACCCGCCGTACTTGCAGTGGCTCGACCAGCAGACCCAGGCGCATTACATTCTCCGCGCCTTCGAGATCGCCCAGGGTAAGCCCTTCATGGGGCCGCTGATCCTGTGGAACCTGAACTATTCGAACCAAGAGCTGATTGACGCCCGCGATCCGCGCGCCGCCTATGCCCTGCTGCGCGGCGGTGAGGACCCGCTGCGCCCCGCCTTCGTGCAGATCGAGGCCGCGCCCAAGCGGTAGGGAAGGACGGATAGTCTCATCCCCGCCCGGCGCAGCGCGGTTGGGGGTGAGGCTGCGCTTTACTGAGGAGCATGTATGGCAGGTCACAGATGGCACGTCGCGCGGCTGGCGCTGATCATCGGGCTGGCCGCGCTGCTTGTCGGAGTCGCGTCGGCGCCCGCCGCCCGCGCGCAGACCGATATGGACACAGTGCGGGCGGTTGTGCAGAGCTGGCTGCTGCAAACGCTGGGCAAGCCCGGCCTGATCCTGGTCGAGTACACCTTTTCCAGCACAAGCTGGCCAGATTCCAGCCTGGGCTGCCCGACGCCGGGCCAGGCGATCACGCCGGGGGTGGTACACGGCTACCGCTGGAACTTCACCTTCGACAACATGGTGCGCTATGAGGTGCACAGCGGCCTGGGCGGCGCTCCCGCCGTGCTGTGCGGGTCGGTGAACATCGCCCCAGAGGTGCGCATGAGCACCTACGCCGGGCGCGACTTCTCGATCCTGGTGCCGGACTCCTGGCTGGTCTTCAGCACCGGCAGCGACGCCGAGACGCTCTTCGCGCCAGGGCCGTCCACCGACTGCGCGCTGCCCGGCATGGTTGTCACTGCGCTGGGGCGCGTCGCCGCCGGGGTGACGCCCGACCAGTTGCTCGACGACTACCTGGCCGGCGCAGGTCGCAGCGATGCCCCGACGAGCCGCCAGCCTGCCGGCACGGCGGGCCGCTCAACGCGCTACGAGACGCCCTGCGATGGCGGGACGCGCGGCTGGCGCGTGTCGGCCTTCGTCCAGCTTGGCAGCGCCTATCGCGTGCTGCAATGGGCGCCCGGCGCGGAATTCGACCAGTGGAACATCCGCTTCGAGAATATGCTCAGCCAGTTCAGCCCGGCGGGGGCCACCGTTCCAGCCGAGGGCAGCGGCGATGCCGCCGCCGCTGAGCGCTCCGCTCTGCCGCTGGCCCTGCACTTCGCCGGGGACGTGTTCCTGGGCGCGCTCAACGACGTGCCGGGGCGCGGCCTGACCACCGTGCCCACCTTCGATCGGCGCTATGTCGGCTTCGCGCCGAACGGCCTGCTGCTGGCCTATGTGGACGCCAGCAACAGTGAGCTGCGCACGATGGACACCGCCGCCGGGCTGTCGCCGCGCCGTGTCGCGCAGAAGGTGGACGCGCGCTTCCCGGCGGCGTGGAGCGCGGACAGCGCGCGCATCGCCTACGTGAGCAGCAACGGCGCACAGCAAGGGGCGGACGGCGCGCTGCTGGCCATTGATGCGGTGCCCGCCCTGGGCGGAGATGCCGAGCGCCTGGCGACCTTCGCCTTCAGCGACGACTGCGCCCCACCCAGCGCCGATCCCGCCGACGAAGTGACCGCCGCCGAGGCCGGGCCGGGCGATGGCGCGGCGGTGCTGGCCTGGCTGCCGGATGGGCGCTTCGTCGTCTCGACGCGCTGCGCGGGCGGCTTGACTTTGCTCGCCCCGGCGACAGGCGAAGCGCAATCGCTCGATGCCGATCTGCGCGGCGCGGTGATGGCGCCGGACGGGGCGCGCCTGGCCGCGCGGACGGATGTGGGCATCGCCGTGCTCGACCTGGCCAGCGGGGAGCGGGACGATCTGCCCGCCGACAGCGCCGTGCGCGCCCTGGCCTGGACAGCGGACGGGACGGCGATCCTCTACGCGACTGAAACTCTCGTGGATCGGGTGGCGCTCGATGACCCGGCAGAGCGCGCGGAGGCGGAGGCTGCCTTCGGGCGCTGGCCGGTGGAAGTCGGCGTGTACGATCTGGCGCTCGTCCGCCTGGACGTGGCGAGCGGCGCGCAGACCTTGATCTGGCGCGGGCAGGGGCGCGCGGTGGGGCGCATCGCCCCTGCGCCGGACGGCAGCGGCGTGCTGTTCAGCGTGGTGCCGAGCGGCCTGGCGCTGGTCGAGGCATTCCGCGCGGGCGGGGATGCGCTGGCCCTGCGCGCAACCCAGCCGCAGCCGGCCCTCTACTGGCTGGCGGAGGGCGCGCCGAGCGCCGTGCTGCTGGCCTACGCGGGCCAGCCAGCCTTCGCGCCGGTCACCGTGACCGCGCCCACACCCTGATCGCCTGTGCGTCAAGGGCACTGGCGCACCGCCCCATGAAAGAGACAAGCCCGCACGGATGATGTGCGGGCTTGTCCCCTGGCGTGTGACTGTTATGACAAAACAGCCGCCGATTGCTACTTACTTGGCAATCGGCAGGTTCGTCAGCTTATCCCAGTCAGCCTTGGACACGAACTTGGTGAGGTTGCGGCCATCGGATGTCTTCGCCTGCAGACCGTAACGGATCTGCCCGCCCTTCGTCTTGAAGGTCACGCGCTTGACACCCTTTTCATCAACCTTCACCTTCTGACGGATTTTGACATCGTAGAATTCAATCGCCATTGTCATCTCTCCTTCTTATGGGCTCTTTCTAGCACCTGCGTAAGTGTGTACAGCACCTTACGCTTGCCTATTGTATCACGATACGCGAGAAAGTGCACACAATTTCCCCCTGAGCTTCCCTGGGATATCTCCTTTCCCCTGCTATCAGGCGTCCTCTGGCGCGCTTGTCTGGCCGTTTTCGGGCAGCGACGGGGCGCGCATCGCGCTCCATCGGGTCAAATCTGCATCAGGATCCGCCCGCCTTGTCGCCTGCGCTGTCCCCCGGCGACGCAGTAGCAGACCCCGCCCCAGGCGGTGAAGGCATCGCCGTCCGCGTGGCTGTTCGCGCAGGCGTCTCCGTTGCGGGCTGAGCAGTAGGGCTGAGCGTGCGCGTGCTGGTCGGCGGGAGCGGGGTGAAGGTGGCGCTGGGGGGTACCAACGTCGGCATCAGGCTCGCTGTAGGGGTGCTCGTCTCCGTTGGCATAGGCGTCCGGGTCGGCGCGGGCGTATCCGTCGGCACAGGCGTCCAGGTAGGCGGCGGCACGTCCCACAGCAAGGTAGGCGATGGGCCGGGCGTGTGCGTGGGCCGGGGTGTGTCGCTGGGCGTCAGTGACAGGAGCGGGCTGGCGGTGGCTGAAGGCAGGGCAAAACGCGGCGTGGGCGGGCTGCTGGGCTGCTTCTCATCGTCACGCGCGCCCGCTGCCAGCGCGATCACCACGACCGCAGCCGCGCCGACCAGCAGCAGAATCAGGTAGCTGCCCAGCCCCAGCGGGGCATCGCCGAGCAAGGCGCGCCGCCAGCCGGCGCGCGAGGGCGGCGTTGGCGGGGGCGCATAGACCTGGCCGGTGAGCTGTTGATAAGCGTCCTGCGCTGCGCGATTGCCCGGCTCCAGCGCCAGGGCGCGCGCCAGATAGCGCACGCGCTCGTCACGGTCGCCGGCCACGGTCGCCAGCCACATCCAGGCGAGCGTCTGCTGTGGGTCTGCCGCGACCACTTCTTCGAGCAGGCGGCGCGCGTCCGCCTGCTGGCCGGCCTGGGCCAGCGCAATGGCCTGCTGCAACTTCTCGGTGATCTCTGCCCGGCGCATGATCGCCCCCTCATCATCCTGCATTACCGCCCATTGTAGTCATCACGCGCCAACGCGAAAGTGGCCCCGCCCGGGGCGCAGTTGGGCGCAATGCCGCACCCTGTCCCGCGTCAAACGACTTGCCGGACGCAGGGCCTTGACTTCATCCTCAGCCTTGCCCCGCCTGGCTTGCCCCCTCTCCGCGTGTGGAGAGGGGACAGCGAGGCGCATCAGCGCCGGGCGGGGGTGAGGTCAGCCAGGGCGCAGCAGAGCAGCCCCCCTACCTGACAGGTTTTGCACCGCCCACCCGCACCACAGCCTTGCATCCACCGCGCAGCGTGTTATGATCGCCCCGATTGGCCGGTGAGTGCCAATTGACCCCTCGAACTATGACCAATGGCCATACCGTTTCTGGCCGCTATCGGCGATCATCGAGGGTTGCTGCCAAAATCACACTCGGTCAGTGCAGAAAGAGAGCCAGACATGACTACGGTTAGTGCAATCAACGTTGAGTCCCTGCTGGGGGCAGACGCCGAGTACCTGCTCGGCCACGTCAGCAAGACCATCCCCTCAGCAATGCTGCACATCCCCGGCCCGGACTGGGTGGACCGCATCTTCCTGGGGTCCGACCGGCCCACGCCTGTGCTGCGCAGCCTGCAGCAGTTGTTCGATCATGGGCGGCTCGCCGGCACCGGTTACCTGTCCATCCTGCCGGTGGATCAGGGCATCGAGCACACGGCGGGCGCGTCCTTCGCCCCGAACCCAATCTATTTCGACCCGGAGAAGATCGTCGAGCTGGCCATCGAGGGCGGCTGCAACGCCGTCGCCTCGACGCTCGGCGTGCTGGGGGCGGTGGCGCGTAAGTACGCGCACAAAATCCCGTTCGTGCTCAAGTTCAACCACAACGAGCTGTTGACCTACCCGGCCAAGTACGATCAGGTCTTCTTCGGCCAGATCGAGCAGGCCTATGACATGGGCGCGGTCGCCGTCGGCGCGACGATCTACTTCGGCTCCGAGGAGTCGACCCGCCAGATCGTCGAGGTCAGCGAGGCGTTCAAGGTGGCACACGAGATGGGCATGGCCACCATCCTGTGGTGCTACACGCGCAACTCGGCCTTCAAGCACAACGGCGTGGACTACCACGTCGCCGCCGACCTCACCGGCCAGGCCAACCATCTCGGCGTGACCATCGAGGCGGACATCGTCAAGCAGAAGCTGCCGGAGAACAATGGCGGGTTCAAGGCCATCGGCTTCGGCAAGTATCACGAGAAGATGTACAGCGAACTCAGCAGCGATCACCCGATCGATCTGTGCCGCTACCAGGTGGCCAACGGCTACATGGGCCGCATCGGTCTGATCAACAGCGGCGGCCCGTCCGGCAAGGACGACCTGGTGCAGGCCGTGCGCACGGCGGTGATCAACAAGCGCGCGGGCGGCATGGGCCTGATCAGCGGGCGCAAGGCGTTCCAGCGCCCGATGAGCGAGGGCGTCGAGATTCTGAACGCCATCCAGGACGTGTACCTGGACGAGAGCGTGACCATCGCCTAGGCAAGCACAGACCAGCCTCACCATGTCGCAGGGGCAGCCAGCGCGCTGCCCCTGTTCGTCTGCGCGGGGGAGAACTCCATGATCAGCTTCTCGGCCAATCTCAGCGGACGGGTGGCCATCGTCACCGGCGCAGCGCGCGACATTCCCCGCGCCATCGCCCGCGCCCTGGCTCGCGCGGGCGCCGCCGTGTGCGCCGTTGACGTCAACCCCGATCGCCTCGACGAGACAGTCGCGCTGATCCGCGAGGACGGAGGACGCGCCATCGGCTGGACGGGCGATGTCTCCAACCGCTTTCAGGCGGCGGCCATGATCGAAGCGACGCGCGAGGCGTTCGGCGGGCTGCACATCCTGGTCAACGCGGCGAGCGCCGCCCGGCGCGCTCCCTTGCTGACCCTCGACGAATACGACTGGCGGCGCGCCATTGAGATCACCCTGGGCGGCGCCTTCTTTTGCACGCAGCTCGTCGGGCGCGTCATGGCGGACGAAGGGGGCGGAATCATCGTGAACGTGACCAGCACGGCGGGCGTGTTGAGGTCAGGCGAAGAGGCGGCCCCCCAGGCCGCCGGGCAAGCCGGCCTGGTCGGCCTGACGCGGCAGGCGGCGCGCGAGCTGGCGAGATATGGCGTGCGCGTCAACGCCGTCTGCGCGGCGAATATCGCGCCCGCACCAGAGAGCAGCGCTGCGCCGCCGCCCGCGCCGCTGGGCAGAGTCGGGCAGCCGCACGAGATCGCCAGCGCCGTGCTGTTCCTGTGTTCGGATGGCGCGTCGTTCATCACCGGGCAGACACTTGTCGTGGATGGGGGCAGCAGCCTGCTGTGAGGGGCCGGGGGGCAAGGTATCTTGACCCCTTCCCCGGCCTTTCCCGTCTGCGAAGAGGGGCCTGGAGTCAAGCTGCAAGCCCTTCAAACGGCCCCTGAATCCGGGCCAGGCGCAGCAGAGCGACACCCTTCCCAGACAGGCCCGGCGCGCACCGTTCTCCGTCAGCCCAGAGCAGCCAGCAGCCAGCGATCTCATCACACCGACAAACCACAGCCAGAGTGGGTTCGCCCGGTCTATCCACAGCGTCAGCGAGATGATCGGATCGTTGTGACGGCAGTCCATCGCATGTCCTCTTTCCACTGCCCACCAAATGACGCCAGACAGATGAACAGGTGGCGTGGACGTGGGAGCGCGCGGCGATGCTCGCTGATCTGCCATCAATTGTAGCGTATAAATACGATTATAACTAAATAAGTAATATATCATCAGGTAATACCCGCGTCGTCCGGCTGTTCGCCTGGCGGATTTCCCTTGTCGCGCATTCAGCATTATGATTGGTGGCATAAGGGGCATGAGAGGGTGGGGCTTCCCCGCAGGCTGCCTGCCTTCTGCCCCACCAGAATGGGCGCAATGGCTCGGCCTGCAACGGTGGCCGCACACGACAGAGGATGAGGACCATGTTAAGGCCCGCACAGATTCGTCGCGCAATCCCTGGCGCACTGGAAGCGCTCGATCTGCCCGGCCTGGCGCTGGAGCGTGGCCAGGTGCGCGACAACTACGAGCTGGCCGATGGGCGGCGTGTAGTGGTGGCGACCGACCGCTGCACGGTCTTCAACCAGCCCATCGGCCAGGTGCCCTACAAGGGGCAGGTGCTCAACCAGTTGACCAACTGGTGGTTTGAGCACACCGCCGATCTCGTGCCCAACCACGTCATTGACATCCCCGACCCTAACGTGACCATCGCGCTCAAGGCCAACCCGCTGCCCATCGCGGTCATTGTGCGCGGCTTCATCAGCGGCATCACGCCGACCAGCCTGTGGGCGCAGTACGCGGCGGGCAAGCGCACCATCTACGGGATCACCTTCCCCGATGAGCTGCGCAAGAATCAGGAACTGCCCCATCCCATTGTCACCGCGACGGAGAAATCGTTCGGGCGCACGCACGAGTCCCCGCTGACCGATGCCGAAGTCATCGCGACGGGCATCGCGCCCGCGCTGTGGGAGCGCATTCGCGCAGTGGCGCTCAAGCTCTTCCTGCGCGGGCGGCAGCTTTGCATCCTGTCCGACCTGATCCTGGTGGACAGCAAGTACGAGTTTGGGCTGGACCTCAACGGCGACCTGGTGCTGATTGACGAGCTGCATACGCCGGACAGCAGCCGCTTCTGGCGCGCCGACACCTACGCTGAGCGCCTCGAAGAAGGGGCGGAGCCGGACAGCTTCGACCGCGAGCTGATCCGCCTGTGGTACCAGGGGCAAGGTTACAGCGAGAGCGACACGCTTCCCCCGCTGTTCGAGGACATGATCGTGACGGTCAGCCAGCGCTACCAGCGTGTCTACGAGGTACTGACCGGCACCCGCTTCCAGCCGGCCAGCTACCCAGCGCACAAGCGCATCCTCGTCGCGCTGCGCTATGCCCAGGTGCTCGACTGAAGATCGCCGCGCCGCAGAGCCGGGCGCTCGGAGGCTCGGAGCTAACCGCTCATTGACGCATGCGTGCTGATGACGCGCAGATGGCTGTGAACCTGGAGAAAAGGGGCCACCGCTTCGACGGTGACGACCGCCTCGGGGATGAGATCGGGGTGAGTAACCGCGCCGTAGAGCAGCACGTCCTCACCCAGCACAAAGACAGCGATATCCTGATCGGCGGTGAAGGTGTTGCGCTTGAGGGCGCGAGTGATCAGATGGTGCAACATCTCACGCTGATAAGACATGAGGCTCCTCACTGATCCCTGCGTGCTGCTGAGATAGCCCGCAAGTCTGGCGCTGGCGCATTCGCCCCCTGAATTATCCGCTCCGTTTGGAAGCCCCAATGCGCATTCTCGCACCAGTTGCCAGTTTGCACAAGCGGCAAGCGGCGGGTGTTGCAGAATGCGCATCATGTCCGGGTTTTCGCCAGAGGCATCTTGCCCTATACTGAAAGCAGGGAGCGCGTTCAGCGCTGCTGGGCACCGAGACAAGGAGGGCATCATGGCTACGGAGTTCACGATTGTCATCCAGGATCGCCCAGGCGCTCTGGCCGACCTGACCGAAGTGCTGGCGCAGAATGCCGTCAACATCCTGGCGATCCATGCTTCACCTTGTACGGGGCAAGGGGTGGTACAGTTCGTCGCCGACAACCCCGACGCGACTATTGAAGCGCTCAAAGATGGCGGCTTCGACTACACGACGCACAATGTGCTCTTCGTCGGGCTGGTTCACCAGCCAGGGGCCTTGGCGCGCCTGGCGCGCGCTCTGGCCAACGCTGCGATCAACATCAACGCTGTGTACATCACCATGACCGGGCAGCTTGTGCTCGACGTGAGCGATCTGAGCAAAGCGCAGCAGGTGGCGATGAGCGCAGGCCTCTATTGAGCGCGGCGCTGCTGTGGGGTATGAGCGCAGAGCGTGCCGTGCGGCGCGCCCTGCGTGTTTATAGGGGGTTTGTCCCGCCCCACCCTAAACGCGTTACAATCAGACATAGGGTGCATCCCTGCCGCGCTCCCAACCCGAGACTTCCGGCTGACAACTGATAGCTGACGGCTGATCGCTGACAACTAATCACCAACAACCAATCACTCTCATCATGGCCGACTACACACCGTCCGAGCGCATCCAGGACATTCTCGCCAACCTGCCCGCCGATCCGGGCGTCTACCAGATGCTCGATCCCAACGGGACGATCCTCTACGTGGGCAAGGCCAAGAGCCTGCGCAGCCGCGTGCGCAGCTACTTCCAGCCGGGCAACCACGACCCCAAAGTGCTCAAGATTCGCCACGAGACGGCGGACATCCAGTTCATCCTCACCGGCGACGAGCTGAAGGCGCTCATCACCGAGGCGGAGCTGATCCGCGTCCACAAGCCGCGCTACAACGTCCTGCTCAAGGATGACAAGCGCTACCCGTATATCCGCGTGACGACCGCCGACGCCTTCCCCACCGTCGAGATGACGCGCCGCGTAGACCGCCGCGACGGGCACCGCTACTTCGGCCCCTTCACCTCGGCGGGCGGCGTGCGCGAGACGCTCGACGTGCTGCGCCGCGCCTTCCCCTACCTCACCTGCGATCGCGAGATCACCGGGCAGGACACGCGCGCCTGCCTGTACTACGACATCAAGCTGTGCGGCGCGCCGTGCATCGGGGCGCAGACGCGCGACGAATACCGCGAGAACATCAACGGGCTGATGCGCGTGCTCTCCGGTCACGCCCAGGAAGTGCTGGCCGACCTGCGCGCGCAGATGGAAGCGGCGGCGGAGGCGCTCGACTTCGAGCGGGCGGCCATCCTGCGCGACCGCATCAAGGTCGTGGCCCAGATTTCCTCGCGCCAGCGGCTGGTCTCGGACATTGACGCCGACCAGGACGTGATCGCCTTCGCCCAGGAGGGCAGCGACGCCGTCGTGCAGATGTTCCTCATCCGCAGCGGGCGGCTCATCGGCAGCGAGTACTTCGCCCTGACCGGCTCCGAAGACACCGGCGCGGCGGACATCGTGGAGGGCTTCCTGACGCAGTTCTACCAGGACGCAGCGGACATCCCGCGCGAGGTCGTCCTCCCCGCCAATGTGCAGGAAGCGCGCATCATCGAGCAGTGGCTCGGCGACAAGCGCGGCGGCAAAAAGGTGAAGCTGACCGTGCCCAAGCGCGGCAACAAGCGCGAGCTGGTGCAGCTTGCCGCGCAGACCGCCGCCGAAAAGCTGCAAATCCTGCGCGCGCAGTGGGAGTCCGACACGGTCAAGCAGGAGGCGGCGCTGCGCGAAATCCAGGAGGCGCTGAGCCTGCCGCGCCCGCCCAACCGCATCGAGTGCTTCGACATCAGCACGACGCAGGGCACGGCCATCGTCGCCAGCCGGGTGGTCTTCGCCCAGGGCGTGCCGCGCAAGAGCGAATACCGCCGCTTCAACATTCGCACGGTGGCCCACGAAGGCTCCGACGACTACCAGTCCATACGCGAGGCGCTGACTCGCCGCTTCCAGCGCCACGCCGACGCTGTCGCCAACTCGCGGCCAACTGAGCCGGGCAAGCAGGATCACGACGAGACGTGGCGACTGCTGCCCGACCTGTTGATCGTGGACGGGGGCAAGGGCCAGCTTGGGGTGGCGGTCGAGGTGCTGGCCGGGTTCGGGCTGACGGAGCGCGTGCCGGTGGCCGGGCTGGCCAAGCAGTTCGAGGAGGTCTTCCTGCCAGGCCGCTCGCACTCCATCCTGCTGCCGCGCCGCAGCGAGGGGCTGTTCCTGTTGCAGCGCGTGCGCGACGAGGCGCACCGCTTCGCCATCACCAGCCATCGCCAGCGGCGGGCCAAGGCCGGCCTGGCCAGCCAGCTTGAGGACGTGCCGGGCATCGGCCCGCAGCGACGCAAGGCGCTGCTCAAGGCGTTCGACCGCGACCTCGAGGCCATCCGCGCGGCGAGCGTTGAGGAATTAACCGCCGTGCCGGGCATCACCCGCGAGATCGCCGCCAACCTCAAGGCGGCGCTGGGCGGGTAGCGACGTAGCTTTGCGAACAATTGCAAGCGGATCGCATACGCCCTCGCAGACACTCTCAGCGGCGGAACCAGTTGCGAGTCACCCCGGTCAGCTCGTCCAGGCGCAGCATCTCGTCTTCGGTCAGGCGCAGGTCAACCGCGCCCAGCGACTCGTCCAACTGGGCGACGGTGTTCGCCCCGACAATCGGCGCGCTGACGAACGGCTGCGTCAGCAGCCAGGCCAGCGCCATCTGGGCGACGGTCGCCCCGCGCTGCTCGCCCATTTCGCGCAGCGCGTCCACAATGGCGAAGTTCTGCTCGGTGCAGTAGCCGGCGATGCGCGCGCTCTGCGCCCCGCGCGAATCGGGCGGCACAGTGTCGCGCGTGTACTTGCCGGTGAGGAAGCCGCCCGCCAGCGGACTGTAGGGGATCATGCCGATGCCCTGATCCAGGCACAGCGCGGCCAGGTCTGGCTCGACTTCGGCGCGGTTGAGCAGGTGGTAGTGCGGCTGGATGCAGTCGTAGCGGGCCAGCCCGTGTTTGTCGCTGACCCACAGCGCCTTCGTCAGCAGCCAGGCGGCGTGATTGCTGGCCCCGATATAGCGCACCTTGCCCGCGCGCACCAGGTCATCGAACGCGCGCAGCGTCTCGTCGAGCGGCGTGTCCCAGTCGGGGTGATGGGTCTGGTAGAGGTCAATCGTCTCCACCCCCAGCCGGCGCAGGCTGTCTTCGACGGCGAGCATGATGTGCTGGCGGCTGAGGCCCTCGCCGTTCGGCCCGGCCCACATCCGCCCGCGCACCTTGGTGGCAATGACCACCGTGTGGCGCAGCCTGGTCTTGAGCCACTTGCCGATGATCCGCTCGGCGACACCGCCGGGGTTGCCCGGCGCCCAATTGCTGTAGATGTCGGCGGTGTCAATGAAGTTGATGCCCGCGTCATAGGCCCGGTCGAGCACGCGCAGCGCCTGCTGCTCGGTGCTCGTCCAGCGGAAGGTCATCGTGCCCAGGCCCAGCGCGCTGACTTTCAGCCCCGTCCGGCCCAGCCTGCGATATTCCATATGCTGCTGCCTCCCCGCTCAGTGATCGCCGCGCGTATTCGCTTCCCTAGTTAAGGCCCAAGCGAGCGAAAAGTCAAGCGCCTGACGGGGCGTCTCAGAAGTCGCGCGCCGGCCTTTGCCCCCATCCCTGGCCTGACCTTCCCCCGCGAGGGCGCGCGCGCCCGCTGCATCTGCGCGATGCAGGCATCTTTCAGCCGCCAGCAGGCTATAATCTGATCACAGCGACGCACCAAACGGGAACGCACCTATGCCCATCCACATCACCGACCCGGCCAGCGGGGACACTCTCACCGCCAACCTGGCGGGCAGCGCGCTGGTCATCTCGCCGCGCTTCGGCGAAAGCTACAGCTTCGACCGCGCCGGGCGGCTGCTCGGCCTGTTCCGCGACGAGCGCAGCTACCAGCGGACGCTCGATCACCGCCTGCTGGAGCGGCTCAGCGGGCACAACAACGGCCCGCGCCGCCGCGAGTTGTCGCCGGACGAGGCGGATGCCCTGTTGCAGCGCGCGTTCGCCGGATTGCGCGCGCTCGCCGAGGCGCTGCCGCGCCTGGGCGTGCCGCCCGACGACCACTGCCTGCTGGCCGATGGCCTGGCCAAAGTGCTGGCCTTCGGGCCGGAACGCCTGGCCGCCGACGGGGCGACCTTCCGCCGCCTGTACAAGCCGGTGAGCATCCTGCCGCCTGACCAATACCTGGCGCTCGTGTTGCAGGCGACGGAGGGCTGCACATGGAACCGCTGCACCTTCTGCGGGCTGTACCGCGACCGCGCCTTCCGCGCGCGCAGCCCGGAGTCCTTCGAAGCGCACTGCGCCGCCGTGCAAGCCTTTTTCGGCGAGGGGATCAGCCTGCGGCGCGGCATCTTCCTGGCCGACGCCAACGCGCTGGTGCTCTCGCTGGAGCGGCTGCGCACAATCTTCGCCATCGCCCAGGACTTCTTCCGGCTGCCGGACGGGCCGCGCCCGGTTTTCTCCTTCGTCAGCGCGTTCGACGTGGGGCGTAAATCGGCGGGCGAATGGGCGGAGCTGGCCGCGCTGGGGCTGCGCCGCGCTTACGTCGGCCTGGAGACGGGCGACGACGCGCTGCTGCGCTTCCTCAACAAGCCGGGGACGGTCGCCGATGCGGTGGAGGCCGTGCGCGCGCTGCGCGCCGGAGGCGTGGCGGTGGGCGTGATCGTCATGGCGGGCATCGGCGGCGATCGCTACGCAGACGCGCACGTCGCCGGGTCAGTGGAGGCTATCCGGGCGATGGGCCTGGGCGCTGGCGACCAGGTGTACCTGTCCAACTACGTCTCCGCGCCGGGCACGGAATACGACGCGCTGGCGGCGGAGGCGGGGATTCGCCCGCTGAGCGGCATGGAAATTGACGCGCAG
Source organism: Anaerolineae bacterium (assembly GCA_023382715.1). Lineage (GTDB taxonomy): Bacteria > Chloroflexota > Anaerolineae > Aggregatilineales > Aggregatilineaceae > UBA2029. The sequence goes on along the minus strand of JAHDWP010000002.1, from coordinate 207,205 downwards.
CGCCAGGCGTTGCAGGCACAGATGCGCGCGGCGGCTCCAGAAGCGATTGTCGCGCCGTATCACGTGGACGGCTTCGCGCTATGACGACCGCTGAGCGGAGCGCGCCCCGGCCCGGTTTCCCCTCAGATGCGCGTGAGACGCTGGCGACGGGGCGCCGGCGGCTTGTGAAAGCCGAACACATTGATGCGCTTGTGCATCCGCTCCGCCTGGGCCAGCACGTGCGCGGCGAAATCCACCGCGTCGGCGCGGTCATCGGTGGGGATAGGGATCGTCATGGTGCGGCCCTGAAAGGGGACGATGATCAGGGCGAAGGTGTAGGACGTGGTCGTCTGGCGGTCGGTTGAGCCATCCCCATCGGAATCGGCGAAACTGAAGCCGGGCTGCATCCGCACGCCCACGCCGCCAATGTCGGCCCAACGCAGCGCAGCAGTGGCGCTGGCGGGGGCCGGGGTGCGCCGCCGCTCGACGCCTGCCGCGCTCAGCAGGTAGATGTGACCGAAGGGCGACTTCCAGGACAGCACGCCCGTGCCGAGCGCGAGCGGCGCGATCTCATGATAACGCGCCACAATGCGGCTCAGCGTGTTCTGGCAGCGCGCGTAATCGAGCGGCGCTTCGCTGGCGACCAGCTCCGGGTGCTGATGAACGTAGCCGAGCGCGCGCAGCAGCACCACGACGGTCACGGCGAGCAGAATCAGCGCGGTGATGAGCGCGGCGACCAGCATGAGCGCGCCCCCGGCTAGGGGCCTCCCGCGATGCGCGTAGCCAGCACGCGCAGCGCACCAGCCCGGCCCAGGGCAGCGGTCACCGGCGCGATTTTCGTCTCGTCCACCAGGGCGATCATCGCGCCACCGCGCCCGCCGCCAGAGAGCTTGGCGCCGCGCGCGCCCGCATCGCGCGCCGCCTGGCACAGCCTGTCCAGCCGCTCGGAAGAGACGGTTAGCTCGCGCAGCAGCGCGTGATTCTCGTCCATGAGCGGGCCGAGCGAATCCGGATCGCCCGTCTCGATGCCCTGGCGAGCAGCGCGCGCGATCGCGCCGATGCGGGCGAAGAGAGCATCCAGGCGGGGCGGATCGGCGTCGTGCAGGTCGCGCACGTCGGCAACGGTCAGGCGGGTGGGGCTGCTCTGGCCGCTGTCGGCGACGAGCAGAGTAAAGGGCCGGGCGACGGCGAAGGTCTGCGGCGCAGTCCCGCGCACGAAATAGACGGGGCGGGCGTAGACGATCACCGTGTTATCAATGCCGCTCGGCGTCCCGTGGTGGCGCCTCTCCACTTCATAGACCAGCGGGTTGAGCGCGTCGTCGGTCAGGGGCGCGCCCAGCGCAGCGGCCAGCGCGCGCATGATGGCCGTGGCCAGGGCGGCCCCACTGCCCAGCCCGCTGGCGATGGGAATCGTCGAGCGCACGGTCAGTCGCAGGTCAGGCGTGGGCGCGCGCAGGTGTTGCAGGAGCACTTGCGCGGGATAGATCAGCGCATTGAAGAACGGATTGTCGGGCGTGGCCTCAGTCACGGCGACGGTCTGGCCGAGATCGGCGGCGTAGAAAACCAGCCCGCTCCCCGGCGCGCCTGGCTCAGCAGTGGCAGTCACCTGGACGGCGGTCAGCGGCGCGGCGATGGCCGGCTGGCCATAGACGACGGCGTGCTCGCCGAAGAGGATGATCTTGCCCGGCGCTGAGGCGCTGACAGCAGCCATAGCGGTACAGCGGCTCCCTCACAGGGCGTACAGGACGACGCCGACGGTGATCACCCAGAGGACGACAGCCAGCAGCAGCGGCATGTCCTCGAACAGCAGTTCGTCCGGGGCACCGCCCTGCCCGCGCACATGGATCAGGTACAGGTAACGGAAGATGCCGTAGATGACAAAGGGGATCGTCAGCATCATGCTGTAACCGTTGACGCGGATGGTCGTCGCCTCGACGGTGTAGAGCATATAGGTGAGCACGCTGCCGGTGGTGACCATGCGCAGCATGTCATCCAGCAGGGGCATGTTGTAGTCTTTGTAGGTCGCGCGCACGTTTTCGGCGTCTTCGGCCAGCAGAATCAGCTCCTGGCGGCGCTTGCCGATGGCCAGGAAGAGCGCCAGCAGCCCCGCGCACAGGTACAGCCAGGGCGAGAAGTGGGTCACATCTATGACCACGATGCCAGCGACCACGCGCAGCACGAACCCGCCCGCGATGGCGAAGACATCGAGCAGCACAATGTTCTTCAGAAAGAACGAGTAAGCGATGTGCAGGGCGAGATAGGCGAGCAGAACCACCGTCAGCTGCCAGGTCAGCAGCAGGCTGGCCGCCAGCGCGATCACCGGCATCACGGCGGCGGCAACAATCGCCCAACTGGCCGGCAATTGCCCGGAAGGCAGCGGGCGCTGGCGCTTGCGCGGGTGGAGGCGATCGCGCTCGATGTCTACCAGGTCGTTGATCAGGTAGATGGTGCTGGCCGCCAGGCAGAGCAAGAGGAAGGCCGCCACCACCCGCGCCAGCGACCCGGCCTGGGTGAGCTGTTGGTCGAACAGGACGGCGGCGAAGACGAAGCCGTTTTTCGACCACTGAATGGGCCGCATCGTCGCCAGCAGGCCCCGCACGGGGATCGGCAGCGTGTTCCACAGGGGGCGCAGCGCGGTCTTCACTGAAGTCACGCGATTTCCTCCACTCCAACGCCGTTCACTGTGGGCGCATTATACCAGGGTTGCGCGCCCGCCCATAGTTCGGCGTAGCGCGGGCAAAACCTGTCAGGCGGTAGGGGCGCTGCTCTGCTGCGCCCCCCCTGACCCTCACCCGGCGAGTCGCTGCCAACCTTTGCACGCACCCAGAGAATGCGGAGGGTGGGAGCGCGCCGGGCGATGCGGTAGACTCGCCGCGCTGAAACGGAAACGGAACAGGGTGATGGCGGACAAGGTACGGCTGGATGTGTTGCTCGCCGAGCTGGGGCTGGCCCCCAGCCGCGAGGCGGCGCGACGCATGATCATGGCGGGCGAGGTGCGCGTCGAGGGTGAGGTGCGCGACAAGCCCGGTATGCGCGTCGCGCGCCAGGCGACGGTCGAAGTGCGCCAGACGCCGCGCTTCGCCAGTCGCGGCGGCGAGAAGCTGGCGGCTGCGCTGGCGGCCTTCGCCGTGAACGCGCGCGACCAGGTGTGCGCCGACGTGGGCGCGAGCACCGGCGGGTTCACTGACTGCCTGCTCCAGCACGGCGCGCGGCGCGTCTACGCCATTGACGTGGGATATGGCCAGCTTGACTACCGGCTGCGCTGCGATCCGCGCGTGGTGGTGATGGAGCGCACCAACGCGCGCTATGTGGCGGCGCTGGACGAGCCGGTGAGCCTGGTGGTGGCCGACGTATCGTTCATCTCGCTGCGCTACCTGCTGCCGGTGGTACGCGGTTGGCTGAGCAGCCCGGCAGACCTCATTTTGCTGATCAAGCCGCAGTTCGAGGCTGGCAGAGGCCAGGTGGGCAAAGGGGGCGTGGTGCGCGACCCGGAGACGCACCGCCGCGTGCTGACCGACGTGCTGAGCGCGGCCCAGGCTGAAGAGTTCGCGGTGGGCGGCCTGATCCGCTCGCCGCTGAAGGGGCCAGCGGGTAACGTAGAGTTCCTGGTGTGGCTGCACGCCGGCCAGGGCGCTCCGCCCCTCTCCGCGCAGGACCTGGTCGCGGCAGCAGTGGCCGGCGAAGAGAGTCCGGCGGACAGGGGAGAGAGTCGCTGAGGCGCGGGGACTTGCTAAACCGCTGAGGCGCAGAGAACGCAGAGAAGAGCTTTGTGAAGGCTCCTCGCTTTTCCTCGCGCTCACTGCACCCTTGCGGTGATACTTTGCCTCGGAACTGGAACGCGCCCCTGCAAACTTCCATCTTCTACACAGCACCACTGAAGTCTGACAGGCAGTGGTAGAATAGATAGAGAGTGTTCCAGGAAGGCATGGTCGTGTGGCCGCGCCCCTATGACTCGCACACACCCATCGTGCGGCGCAAGCATTTCGCCCCATCATGAGCAGCGCCCTGATATTCCAATACCCAACAATGCCAATTGTCATTTCGTCACGTAGCACGTATCATTGAGTGGATCGTGACGCCTGTGCTGTCTCCTTACGTGGAGGACAAGCGATTTATGCAAGTCTGCCCCCACTGTGGCCGCCAAAATCCTGCTGTGGAAGCCTATTGCTACTCCTGCGGCCATATCCTGCCCAACGCCCTCGCCGACACCGAACGCGACGCGACGGGCCGCTTGAGCGATGCGCTCTATGAGGCAATTGAGCCACGCCGCCGTTGGGGAACGGCATACTTCGACCGCGAGAGCAAACTCCGCCTGCACTTCCGCGATGCCGATGCGACCATCGTCCTGGACGTGGATCGCGAGATTGTCCTGGGGCGCGCTCACGACGAGCCGGACGTAGCCCTGCCGGACGTGGACTTGTCGCCGTATGGAGCGCTGGAAAAGGGCGTATCGCGCAATCATCTGGTGCTGATGCGCGACCACGACACGGTGGTAGTCAGCGATATGGGCAGCGCCAACAGTTCCTACCTGAACGGCCAGCGCCTGATGCCTTTCGAGCCGCGCATCCTGCGCGACAATGACGAGCTACGTCTGGGGCGGCTGGTCGTCCGGGTCTCATTTGTCTGAGCGCGCGCTCGAAGCGCTGCGCTCTCATATCCTCCTGGCGCTCGCTAAGTGCATAACCGGCCCCTGAGGATCCGCCGCGCGCGAAGATGGTTGTCGTGCGAATCAGCGCCGCGTTGCCTTTTGCTCGCGAGATTTTCCCTCAATAGGCGCGCTGCCCCGCACTCTAGGATAGGCTCAGATCATTCAGCAAAAGGAGATTTACAATGGATGCCCTGTTGAAGCCTCTGTGGTCAGACTGGCGAATGAGTCTCGCTGTTGCAGTTGTGGCAGCGGGCGCTGCGGGGTGGGTCAATGCCTGGCTGATGCCGCGCGGCCCGGTGACTTCTTCCCAGGCATTGCTGGCTATGGGTATTGCGCTGGGCGTTGGGGTGGTGGCGGGCCTTGTCATGGGGAGCCGCTGGAGCATCCTGGTCGCGCCGGTGATCTTCATGGCTGTGTTTGAGTTCGCCCGAAGCGGGACTGACGGCCCCACCGTGGACGGCCTCCATCTCAACTCAACTTATGGCATCCTGGCGTTCGTCCTGGGGCGCGGCGTACAGGGAGTCCTCGTGCTGGTCCCCATGATGCTGGGCACGGTCTATGGGATCTGGATTGCCTCCCGCCTGGGTCACGCCACGGCCCCCAGGACGAGTACGGTGGGCTGGGTGTTCACCGGCCTGCTGACCGCGGCGCTCATGGCGCTGGCCATCGCGATAAGCCGCCCGGCCACTACCGCTGCTATCCCCGGCCCCGACGGCAAACCCCTGCCGGGCAGCATCGCGGAGCTGATCACGGTGCGCATCGGCGGGCACGAGCAGGCGATGATGATCCGGGGGAGAAGCGTCGAAAGCCCCGTCCTGTTGTATCTGGCGGGGGGACCCGGCGGCACCGATCTCGGCGCCATGCGCGCTGATACCGCATTGGAGCAGGACTTCGTGGTGGTCACCTGGGATCAGCGCGGCTCTGGCAAGTCCTATTCGGCGCTCGATCCCGTGCAGACGCTCACCGTCAGCCAGATGGTGGCCGATACCATCGAAATCACCGACTATCTGCGCGATCGGTTCGATGAGGACAAGATTTACCTGGTGGGCAACTCCTGGGGGACTCTCCTCGGCGTGCTCGTTGTTCAGGAACGGCCCGATCTGTTTCACGCTTTTATCGGGACCGGGCAGATGGTCAGCCCGCGCGAGACGGACAGGATGTTCTACGAAGATACTCTGGCCTGGGCAGACCAGACCGGCAACAAGTCGCTGGCTGCCACCCTGCGCAAAAATGGGCCTCCGCCCTACGGCGATCTGCTCGAATACGAGCCGGCCCTCTCGTATGAGCACGAGTGGAATGCGTACCCAGAACTGGACACGAGCAAAGAGATGCCGGCCAACCTGTTCGTCCCCGAAAACACGCTGATGGACAGGATCAATGGGCTGCGCGCTTTCCTCGACACCTTCTCTGTCCTGTATCCCCAGCTACAGAACATTGATTTTCGCAGCGACGTTCCGAAGCTCGACATTCCCGTGTACCTGGTGATCGGCAAACACGAGGCTCGCGGTCGGGCCGTCCTCGCCAACGAGTGGTTTGAAATCCTGGAAGCGCCCTCAAAGGAGATGCTCGTCTTTGAGCACTCCGGCCACCGCCCCTTGTTTGAGGAACCGGCGGAATTCGCCGCGCTCATGAAGAGGGTCTTGAGGGCCACCTACGAAAGCAGCTAGAGCGTGTTATGCACTTCTGCCGGGTGGACATCCCCCCATCCCCTGATCCCTTCCCCCACGCAAGCGGAGGGAAGGGGCCAGGGCGGGCTTCTTCCTTCCCCCCGTGCGGGGGAAGGACCGAGGATGGGGGGCAAGCACAGGAGCTGCCCGCCTGCCAAAGTTCATAACAGCCTCTAGGGCACCGGAGCGATTCAGGCATAGCAGCGCCGGGTAGCCGCCTTGTGCTTGTATGCGGTATAACAAGCTCGCAGTGACGACTCTCCCCGCTAAAGCGGGGAGCTTCCCAGAGCACGCTCGCCCCAACGGGCCACGTTCTGCCCTGGCGGCTGACACGCAGATACCTATGACTGAACTGACCAGAATTCAAGAACGGCTCAACGTCGAATTCCGCAACCTCTCGCTGTTGCAGCGCGCGCTCACGCATCGGTCGTACCTGAACGAGCACCCCGAGCATTCTCTCGAAGACAATGAGCGGCTGGAGTTCCTGGGAGATGCTGTTCTGGACTTCATCGCCGGGGCGTGGCTCTATGATCGCTTCCCGGAGATGGACGAGGGCCGGCTCACCCGCCTGCGCGCCGGACTCGTGCGGACGGAGGCGCTGGCCTCCTTCGCGGCGGGTTACCGGCTGGGCGAGGCGTTGCTGCTCGGCAAGGGAGAAGACGACTCCGGGGGGCGTCATCGCCCGAAGAACCTGTGCGGCGCGTTCGAGGCGCTGATCGGCGCGCTGTACCTGGACCAGGGCATGTCCGCCGCGCGCGCCTTCGTCGAGCCGCTGCTGGAACCGGCCCTGGCTGATATGCTGGAGCGCGACACTGAGAAGGACGCCAAGAGCCTGCTTCAGGAATGGAGCCAGGCGGCGCTCGGCGAGACGCCCGCCTACCGCACCGTCGAGAGCTATGGCCCCGACCACGCCAAGCAATTCACGGTGCAGGTGCTGATCGGGACGACAGTGTGCGGGGTGGGCGTCGGCCACAGCAAGCAGGTCGCCGCGCAGGACGCGGCGCAGCGCGCGCTGGCCGCCATCGAAGCGGGCGAAGTCGTCTTTGGGAATCGCTGACAGCAGGCGGATTGGTTGTCGTTGGTTGTTGGTTCCTGGTAGAACATACCGGGAGCAGTACTGCTTTTACCAATCACCAATCACCAATCACCAATCACCAAAAACCAGGAACCCCCATCAATACTGCGTCTGCAAGAAGGCCGTCATCGGCGGGAAGAGCACGTCGGCGAGCGGCTCGGCATCGCCCCAGATGCCCACGTCCGGGTAAGCTGCCGCCAGCGCCGCGCGTCCGCGCCAGCCGAGCACCAGCGGAGCCAGCAGGTTGGGCGGCAGCGCCAGATACACCGCCCCCGCGACTTCTGCGACAGGGCCTCGCTCCACGCGCGTCACCTTTCCCTCGGACAGGTGCAGCGCGATCTGCTCGCGGTACAGGTCGAAGCAGATGATTCGCGTGATCCCCGCCAGGAAGCTCTCCGCCAGCCGCCGCTCCAGCACCGGCGCGATCTGGCGCAGCAGGCGCACCGGGTCCGGCACGTGAATCTGCCAGGCATAGCGCCCGGCATCCTGCGCGCCCCAGGCCCGCCCAATGGTGATCAGGGGGTTGCTGTCCGGCGCAGAAAGGCGAATGAACGGTTTGCCGCGCTCGGCTGCCTGCGCCTTGGCCTCGCCGAGAACCGCCTGCGCCGCGTCCAGCGTCAGCCAGGATGCTTCGTCCACGATCAACCCGTCGCCAAAGCCGAAACGCGCCACGCGCCAATAGCCGCGCGGCTCGCCGTCCTGGCCGAGCAGCAGCCAGGTTTCGGAGGCATGGGCCGTGAGCGGCTCGTGTTCCAGCAAGAAGCGCCAGGCGCGCTCGTCACGCGGTGCACTGATGTCCAGGTGGCGCGCCGCTTCGTCGTACAGGCGGACGAGCGCAGGCACATCGTCCAGCGTGGCCCGGCAGAAGCGGCTCCGCCCGGCGAGCGCTGACGCCTCGTCCGGCACCTGGTCGAGCCGCAGATGCCAGCCGCCCTCGAGCGGGAGCGCGTACTCATAGCCAAGCTGGCGGTAAAAGTAAGGGATGCCCTGGATATGGCTGAGGTGAAAACCCTCCTCGGCGAGCAGGCGCTTGAAGCGATGGTCGAGCGCGCGCACCAGCCCGCGCCGGCGATAGTCCGGCAGCGTCCCGACGATGCCCATCTCTCCGCTGCGCAGCGCCACGTCGGCATAGCGCCACGTCCAGGGAATCAGGCACAGCGACGAGACAATCTGCCCGGTCGCTGTGTCCTCCACGATCAGCCAGTGTTCCGGGCGCGCAGCAGGATAGTGCAGAGTCAGACCGCGCGTCAGCGCGGCCACCTGCGGGTCCTGGTGAACGGCGGCGTTGAAGAGGGCCAGGCGCTCGACTTCAGCGGGGTCGAAGGGCGCGGCGAGCGCACGCAGGACGAGGCCATCGCCGAGCGGCTGGCTATAGGATTGGACAGAGTCGGACAAGAAGGCGGCTCCTCACAGGTGTAGCGGTACAGCGCACCCGCCTCTTACGGCGGGCAGACGATCCCCTCGCGGCGGCTGACGGCGACGATGGTCGAACGGTGATCGGACGCGCGGACCGCTTCGGGGCTGTGGTCTACCATCGCGCCGGTGAGCGGCAGCCGGTACGTCCAGAGATAATCGAAGCGGGCGGTGGTTCCGTCAACCAGGAAGACAGTCATGGCTTCTTCGGCGCGCAGGCTGGCGACAGGGTCTTGCAGGGCTGGGTTGCCCAGCGCCGCATAGAGCGGCGAATCCGGGCCGCGATAGAGCGGCGAGTCCGGGCCGAAGTTGAAGGTGCCACCGACGGCGATGCGATCGCTCCAGGCGGGGTCGTGCCAGGCCGCGATCCAGTCGAGCATGCGCCGGTATTGTCGGTTTTGATCCTGCTCCCCTTCGGGGATGAGCTGGCCGTTGCGCTCGGCGACGCGAAAGCCGAGCCAGGCGTTGTAGACGTACAGCGGCCCCAGCCCACCTGCCAGCGGATCGGCGACGAGACGTTCCGGGTTGAGCGTCACCTGCATGACCGCTGCCTGGTTGCCATCGCCAGGCAGGCTTAGGCCGCGCACGGTTTCGATGGGCACGCGGCTGAGCACGGCGATGCCCTGCAGGGCCTCGTTCTGTGGGTAAAAGGCGGCCTCCATGCGCAGCCGCCGGGCCAGCCACAGCACCTGGTCCACGCCGAAGCTGGCCATGCGCCCTGTGTCCACTTCCTGCAGCAGCAGGACATCCACACCGTTCAGCTCGACAAGCTGGGCGACGCGCTCCAGGTTGGCGTCGAAGAACTGCGAATAGCCGCCGTGAATGTTGAAGGTGGCGAGGCGCAGGCAGTCGGCGTTCGCTGGACGGCGGACAATGCTGCCCGACGCGGCCAATGCCCCGGCGTAGCTGACTCCGACGACCAGCAGCAAGCCAGCCAGGGTGTAGACCCCGCGCCCGCCGCGCCAGGGGATGCGCCGCCGCCACAGAATCATGGGGATGGACAGCACGAGCGCGGCGGCCAGCGCCAGCCCCAGCCCCATACCCCGGAAGGAGCGCAACACGTCGTCCACGTTCTGGTACGGCGGGGCCAGGTCGCGCACATAGGCGTAGTCATAGGTGAAGTAGTCACCGACAGCCAGCGCTCCAAAACCGATCGGGCACAGCAGCATGGCGATGCCGGTCAGGTTGCGGCGAGGCAGCCCCACGTCGAACAGCCACCACAACGTCAGGCCGGCCAGAAACTGGGCGAAGACCAGGGCGAGGCCGGCCAGCAGGCCGTCATAGCGACGCCCGACGACGAGCAGCAAGCCAAGCAGCAGCATCCACAGCCAGCCGCGCCAGACCGTGTCGAACATGCCCGCGAAGCGCCGCGCCTGGTCGCGCACCTCCGGCACCAGCGGCAGCGTGGTGGCTGCCAGCAGCCAGGGCACCAGCGCGGTGTAGCCCAGCCCGGACCAGCGGGCAGCGGCGTTCGGCAGGGCCAGCACAGTGAATTCGAGGAACAGCAGCGCGCCCAGGGCCAGCCCACCCCAGGCGTTCATCTGCCCGGCCAGCGGCGGCGCGTACCCTTCTTCTCGCTGCGCGGCTTGCGCCGAGCGCCGCTCCAAATACCACAGCAGCACCGCGAGCAGGATGAGCGCGATGGCCGCCCCGGCGATGAGCGTGCCCATCTCAACATCCACCTGCCCGGCGATAGCCAGCCGGTAGTTGCGCTGCCAGCTATGATCAAACGTGTCGCCCAGCGCGCGAATGATCTGGTCGCCAGCGAAGCCCAGCAGCAGCGCCGACGGGAAGAACGTGGGTCGCCGCGTCACGAGCAAAGCCAGGTAGAGCAGCCCACCCCCAACGACCAGCGAGGCGGCGGGCACCTGCAGGTCAGCCGCCTGCAGGGCCATCGAACGGCCCAGCGCCACCAGGATCACGGCAAAAGGCAGGCTCCAGCGCCAGCGGCGAAGGATCAGGCTGAGCAGGGGCAGCACCAGCAGCAGCCCGGCGAGCAGGGCGATCTCTTCCTGGACGGTCCCCAACTGGACGACCCCCGGCACGCCGGCGATGGCCGCCGGGTCGGGCACGCGCCCGACAAGATCGGCGCTGCTGGCCCGCGCGTAGAGCGCGGCATAAGTGAAGCGCACGGCCTGGACGAAGAACAGGCCGACAGCGCCAGCTTCCAGGGTACGGAGAAAGTCCTGTCGTATGTGCGACATGGGGCAGATGGCCTCGTGTATGCGGCTCTGAGCAAGCGTTCCGGGTACTGCGGCGCTTTATCCCCGTATTGTACGCACAGTTCCCGTTCTTGCCAGCCGTCGGCGAGGAGGGGTACGTGCCAGGGCTGCCAGCGACGCGCTGATTGACCTCACCCCCAGCTTCGCGGCGCTCGGCTTGCCCCCTCTCCGGCGCGGAGAGGGGGCGGCGTGGTGTGTCAGCGCCGCGCGGGGGTGAGGCCACCAGCCCCCGACAACTGATCACCGGCAACAGGCGCACGCCAAGGCCACCAGCGCTGCGCCGCCCCCTCCCCAAGCAAAGCGGCGCGGGAAGGGGGCGGCTGGAAGTGCGGGATTCGCCAGGGGCTACGGCGTGTCGTTGTAGACGTGATAGCTAAGCCAAACCGTCTCGCCGGAACGGTTATCCACGCGGATCACAGCGCGCCGCCCTTCGGGGATGGTCATGCCGAACACGGCGCCGGGCTGCACCTTGTCCGTGCCGACCCCGGTCGTGTTGTTGATCACGGCGGGCGTCAGCATGTCGTAGTGCACATTCTCATAGGTGACGCCGCTCAGCACCCCGATCTGCGCGCCGTTGAGCATGGCGATGTTGTAGCCATCCCACAGGAAGTCCGGCGTGCCGCCGAACATATCCCACTGCGTGTTCGGCCCAAGCTGAATGTTGACCTGGTTGGCCAGTAGCGGGTAGTCCACACGATAGGACACGTTGAACAGGTTGTTGCCTTCGTTCAACTCGACCACTTCGTTGTTGAGATCGGCCACCACCGCCACCTGGAAGACGCCGGTGCCGATCAGCGTGCCGCTGAGCTGTACGGGGATGCTCTGCCCACCGGGCAACCCTTCCACAAACGCCGACGTGTAGACCGCGCCCGGCTCCCACGTGGCCGCCACCGCGAAGCGCCCCGTCGCGCCGCCGCCGGCGTTGCGCACGGTGACGGTCGCCGTGAACGGCTTGTTGGGGATGGGCTGGCTGGGGCTGAGCGCGACCGAGTCAATCACGATGTCCGGCTCAGCTGGCAGCGGCGATGTGGGTGAGGCCGCCGGGGTGGGCGTGGGCGGCGACTGCACGACGGATACCAGGTTGATGTCGCCGAGAATCCGCGCGTACTCAGCCCTCACCCAGCCGAAGGCACCCTGATACTCGATGACCAGCCAGCTATAGTCGGCAGAGGCCCCCTGGATGCGATAGCGCTCGCCCGCTTTGATCTGCCCGATCTGGTCGAACTCGAAGCCCGGCCCGCTGCGCACATTGAGCACGTTGGCCGTCACCTCGGCCCATACGCCCTCCAGCACTTCGGTTGGGGCGGGCGTCGCCTCTTCCGGCACGGCGGTAGGCTCCGGGATCGCTGGCTCTGGCAGCACCCCGGCCTGGTCCAGCTCCAGGCGCACCATATCGTCAAAGCGGGCCACCACCGTCGAGCCGCCGCGCGGAGCGATGCGGTAGACGACGCCGATGCGCGCCAGGTCGCCGTTGCCGAAGTCCACCGGGCGCAGCACGCCCTGCACCAGCGCCCGCGCCTTGCCGCCGAGCAGCGCGGCGCGCAGCCCCGCCGGGGTGACGCCGCCCTCGATCATCGCCGCGCGCAGCGCCCACATCGCGTCATAGGCGGCCACGGCCAGCGGTCCTGGCACCTCGCCGAAAGCCAGCACGTAATCGCGCAGGAAAATGCGCGAGGCGGGCAGCGCGTCGGCGTAGGACCACGAGTCGAAGCCGTACACGCCGTCGGCCAGGGCAACAGGCAGCACGCCCAATTGCACCGCCGCCTCGGCCTTGCGGTGAGCGAAGATGCCGTTCCAGCCCGCCGCGCGCAGCGCGTCCAGAAGGGCCGCCGCGTCCTCTGGCGCGCCCCACATCACCACCGCGCCGGGATTGACGCCGAGCAGACGCGGCACTTCGTCGAGCAGGTCGCTGCCGCCGGGCAGCGCGATCGAATCGGCCAGCGAGCGGCCTGTGGCCTGCAGCGCCGCCTCAAAGTCCATCAGCGCCTCGGTGAACTCCACCTCGGTCTGCACGGCGGCCACGCTGGAAACGCCCAGGTCGCCGGTCAGGTAGGCGGCGATGGCGTTGCTCAGCACGCGCTCTGGGGCGCGCGTGCGAAAGAGCGTATTGGTCGCGTCCACGTCAGTCATAGCGTTCTGCGTGGCCGGGGAGAAGATGGGCAGCCCGGTTTCGGCCAGCGCCGCGATGGTGTCCGGCGTGATCTGGGCGTTCGTGTCTGGGCCGAGCAGCGCGCCCACGCCCTGCCCGCGCAGCTCGGCCAGCGCCGCAGGCAGCGCTTCGACGGTGGGCGCTGCTTCGAGCGTCACCAACTCCAACTGGACGGTCGCCCCGCCCGCTGCGCGCACGCCGCCGACCGAGTTGATCTGGTCAATGGCCAGTTGCGCGCCGTTGGCTGTCGGGCTGCCCGCCGGGCCGAGATAGCCAATGCGGAAGACGCTGCCCTGGGGGGTCGGCGCGGCCTGGGCCAGCGGGGCGATTAACCCAGTCACCAACAGCACGGTGAGAACCAGCCCGGCGACACGCCAACGCCGGGTTCTGCTGTGAGCCATCGCAATTCTCTGCATCATCATGAGTCCTCCTGAACGGAAGAAGCGAGCCAGTGTCGCGCCATCGTCGCGGATGATGGGGTCGAGGGCCGGGATCAGCGCACCAGGCCGCCGACCGGTAACCGTTAGCACAGAGCAGAGAGCAGGCCGCGGCTGCGCCCGCCATGCCCAAGTCCCTCTTATTATAGTCAAGCCTGGTTTTTGGGATACAAGGCAGGACATGCCGCCACGTCGAGGCGAAATCTCTTGAGCCGCACAGGCGCAGAGAGCGCAGAGAAGGCCCCAGGAAAGTTGCCGTTGTGCCTTTCTCGGCATACTCAGCGCCGCCCGGTGGACGACGGCTCGGCCCCCTCGCGCTGCGTCCGTCGAATCCACATGGCGAGCAGTGCCAGGTTGCGAATCTCGCCGGCCAGCTCGCGCATCATGGCCAGGCTCACCTGGGGTTTGGCATACGACAGCGCCACGAAATCGGCGCGCGCCAGCGAGTAGGCGGTCACCATTTCCAGGCAGCTCACGCGGGTGGAGTCGGGCATCCCATCCACCACGCCCAGCTTGCCGAAGACATCGCCGCGCACGTAGGCGGTCAGGATCGTCTCCGCGCCGTCGTCGTCAATAGCCGTCCATACCAGGCTGCCGGAAGCGACGATGTACAGCTTATCGTTCGGCACATCCGGCTCGATGATGGCATCGTTCGCCCGGAAGGTGTGCTGGTTGAGCAGCAGGGCGACATCTTCCAGCTCGCTGTCCTGCAATTCATGGAACAGCGGGTTCAGGTGCAGCAGGGTTTTGCGAGTCTCCACTTCACTGCGCGGGGTGCGCGCGCGCCGCTCGTCCAGGTGCAGGATCAGGGCGAGCATGGGCGTATCGGTCTGCTGGTGACTATTGATGCGCGCCCACAGGCGGCTTTCCTCGCTGGGCAGCACGGTGCGCAGCCAGATCAGCGTGTAGAGGCCCATCGCGCTGCGCAGCGCGCCCAATTGTTGCTCGGTGCGCGCTATCTCGCCGGCGAGATAGCTGAACACGTCGGCGCGCTGGTTGACGGCGGCGCTGCGCAACAGCATCCCCAGCCGCGCCTGCAGCGTCACATACTGCCGAATCTGATCGGCGCGACCGCGATCGATCGTGCCGCGATAGCGGGTGAGTATCTGGGCGATCTGTTGGGGATTGGCGCTCGCCACCGCCTCGCCGGTGCTGGTCACTTCGGCCAGCTCCGCCAGGAGCGAGCGCCGTTCCAGGGCGAGCGAGTGCTGGATCAGCCACACAATCACCGCCGTGCCCGATAACCCGATGGCCAGAGCGGCCACCAGCGCTGGCAGGCCCTCCATGTCCAGCACCAGCCAGTTGAAGACGGCGTGCAGGATCATGGCCACGGCTACGCTCACCCCCACGCGCAGAAGCTGCGCGCGCCGCGTCAGGAACAGGCTGCTGCCCGCAGCAGTGCCCACCAGGCCGGTCGTATAAGCGTGCATCAGGCTGACAGACAGCACGCGGCTCAGCGCAATGGGCAGAGCGCGGTCGGGGTTGCTGATCACATAGTCGAGGTTCTCGGCCATGCCGAAGCCGGTGCCGATGGCGAAGCCGTAGGCGGTGCCGTCCACCGTGTAGGTCAGCGCCAGGTGCGAGGCTAGCGCGACGATCAGCAGCGCCTTGAGCAATTCCTCGATCACCGGCGCGCTGAGCGTAGCAACCTGCTCGAAGTTGAGCGCACCCCAGGCCAACAGCCGGTCGTGAAAGACGCTGGCCACGATGAAAACAACCACTCCCCAGGCCATCGCCAGCGCCATCGTGCGCATCCGGCTCTGGGCATAAATCTCCAGCATCCAGATGCCGAGCATGAAGGCCAGCGGGATGAGGATGGAGATGGCGATGCTGAGTATCATGGGGCGTCACCGGGCCACGCGACTGTGAACATCATTGGGATGCCGCGTCCTGGTGCGGCGCGCGCTCCCACACTTGCGGGCGAAAAGCGACACGGGTGCGCGCGACTTCGGCGTCGTCCATCGCCGCGCTGATGACCGCCAGGGCGGCCCGAATCTCGGCGGCCTTGGCCTCGCCGAGGCGGTATTCCACATAGCCGGCGAAGTCCCCTCCGTCGAAGGCAGCGGCCAGCGCGTCGGCGGCGCGCTGCATGGCGCGCGGGCGCACGAAGCGCCCATGACGGACGAACGGGCGCACCGGCAGCCGGGCGTTGCGATGCAGTGGGCTGAACAGGTTGGGCTTGGCGACCAATTCGGCCAGCGCGTCGAGCGAGATATCGGCGGGCAGCGTTAGCGAGTTCGGGCGGAACAGCATCTCGCCGCGAAATTCCAGCCGCGCCTGCCGGTCGTAGTGCGCCTGGGTCGCGGGCGGCAGCATGGTGTAAATCTGCCGCATCAGGCGCACCGACGCCGCCTCCAGGTCTGCCTGGCGGCGCTGACGGTCGCCCGAGACGGCGACAGGCGGCAGCGGCGGGCCGATGGTCACCGTGACGCGCGGCAAGCGCAGCAGGAACATGCGCCGCCAGACCTGGTAGGTGCCGCCGAAGGCCATCGGCACGATGCGCGCGCCTGCCGCCTGCGACAGGTACGCCGCGCCGGACTTGACGTCGTCAATCGGCTTCTCCCAGGTGCCCCCCTCCGGGAAAATGCCCAGCCGACCGCCGTCCTGCAAATGGGCCAGCATCCGCTTCAGCCCCTCGCGGTCTACTGCGCCGCGCTTCATCAGAATCAGCCCGGCGTGGCGCACGAGCCAGTTGGCCGGCCATAGCAAGGGGAAATCGCCCGGCCCGACGAAGATCGTATCGCGCGGGAGCAGCACGAAGAGCAGCAGCGCGTCGAACGTCGAAGCGTGGTTGGCGGCGTAGATCGCCGGGCCGGACACGTCCAGATGCTCGCGCCCGGCGATAGTCGGACGCGCCAACAGCCGGAGCAGCAGCCAGCCAGCGGCGCGCATCACCCGGCGGACAGCGTGGGTGCGTCGGTCGAGCATGGTTGTCCCTCACTGGTTCAATGACCGGCCTGAGTCTAGCGTCACGCCCGCCGGGGAGCAAGAATGCCCCCCAGGCAGGCGCGCGTAAAGACTGAGAAGCCGTTTGAGAATCTCGCCCCCGGCCCTCTCTCTTCGCAGACGGCCTCTCAAGGAGACGCTTGCGTAGCGGGTTTTGGTGCGATAGCCCTGAGCCAAGCCTTGACAGCAACCGCACCGTCCAGTATCCTGTTGCATAATCGCAAGACTCATATCCGTCAATGCGTTGACCGGGACGAGTACTGGCCCATCCCCGGTTCCAGAGAGAGCGGATCGCGACTGGAAGTCCGCTCATCCGGCAGGCCAGGAAAACCCCCCGCGAGCGCGTCGCCCAACGGCGCTCTGAGCGCCCAGTAAGCGATGCCGGCTGGCCCCGTTAGTAGCCGCCATGAGGACAGCGCGCCGCCTGGGGGCCGCGCCCTGTCAAACTTGGGTGGAACCGCGTGGATGCTGACGACCCTCGCCCCAACTTCGGGCGGGGGTCTTCATTTTTGGGGTGTTATCGGTGTAGTATGGTGATATGAGTTTGTAGCGCATGAGATAGCCAAGGATCATCGCCGTGTTCGTCAAACGTGTGTGGATTGAGCCTGAGCCGAGGATCGGTTTCGACCCGCTCAGCGACAGCGCAGATGTTCTGGTGGAGATGGAAGACAACAAGCTGTGGCAGGCTCACTTCGTCACCCTGCAACATCTCCAGCAGGAAATGCAGCTCAGCCTGGATGTCGCCCGCCAGCACAATGGCGCGCTGGCCCCGACACAATTCCTGGCCCTGGAGACGCCCCACGTCATCGTCGAGAAGCTGATGCCGGAGATCATCGAAGATGTCGTGGACAACCTGATGGCGCTCGGCGTGTTCGAGAGCGTCTTCGTCGAGTTCGCCAGCGAAGCCGGGCCGCTGCCTGGCTGAAAGGAGCGCCGCATGACCGATCTTCCTACTACTATCCAAACGCACACACTGGCCGGGCGATCTGGGTAGGGACTTTCTGCGCTGATCCCTGCCAGGCGCGCCGCACTGACGCCGGCAGCGGGGGCCAGCGCAGAGCATCCCTGCTCATCCCCTCGCGCCTCATCACCCCGGGTGTGCCTGGTGCTGCCGGGCGCGCGCCAGCCTTCACGCGCGCACCTGCCCGCAGCCGCAACACAAGCTGACAGGAGAAGACCGACAAGCTCATGGAACGCTATCAGGACAGCAAGCTCTATCGCATCCGCCATTCGACGGCCCACGTCATGGCCCAGGCCGTGTTGGAGAAATTCCCCCAGGCCAAGATCGCCATCGGCCCGCCCATCGAAGACGGCTTCTACTACGACTTCGATCTGCCGCGCCCGCTGACCGACGAAGACCTGGCCGGGATCGAAGCGCGGATGCGCGACATCATCCGCGAAGGGCACGACTTCGTCCGCAAGGAGGTCAGCGCCGACGAAGCGCGCGCCCTGTTCCACGACCAGCCGTACAAGCTCGAGCTGATTGACGGGCTGGAGCGCGGCGGCGTGGACGAGTATGGCGAGAAAACCGACGAAGCGCCGGTGATCAGCACCTACACGCAGGACTCGTTCGAAGACCTGTGCCGGGGGCCGCACGTGGCCAACACGCGCGAGATCAACCCTGACGCCCTGAGCATCACCTTCAAGGCGCCGGCGGGCGCGTACTGGCGCGGCGACGAAAACCGCGAGATGCTCACCCGCATCTACGGCACGGCCTGGGAGACAGCCGAGCAGCTTGAGGAGTACCTGGCCCTGCTCGAAGAAGCCCGCAAGCGCGATCATCGCGTGATCGGCCAGCAGCTTGGCCTGTTCACCTTCAGCCAACTGGTGGGCAAGGGCCTGCCGCTGTGGAAGCCCAACGGCGCGATCCTGCGTGACCTGCTGGAACGCTTCCTGCGCGAGGTGCAGATCGAGCGCGGCTATGAGCCGGTCATCACGCCGCACATCGCGCGCGTGGCGCTTTACGAGAAGAGCGGGCACTACCCGTACTACAAGGACAGCCAATACTCACCCTTCGAGGTGGAGGGCGACCTGTTCATGCTCAAGCCGATGAACTGCCCGCACCACATCCACGTCTACAAGGACGACCTGCACTCGTACCGCGACCTGCCGATGCGCATGGCCGAGTTCGGCACGGTCTATCGTTACGAGAAGTCGGGCGAGCTGCATGGCCTGACCCGCGTGCGCGGCTTCACCCAGGACGACGCGCACATCTTCTGCACGCCGGAGCAGCTTGAGGACGAGTTCGTCGGCGTGATCGATCTGGTCGAGTCTATCCTCAACGGGCTGGGGCTGAACGATCGCCGGGCGCGCGTGGGCATCCGCGACCCGCAGAGCGATAAATACGTGGGCAGCGATGAGGTCTGGGAGCAAGCTGCCCAGGCGATCATCGCCGCGGCAACCAGAAAAGGCCTGGACTTCACGGTGGAGGAAGGCGAAGCAGCCTTCTACGGCCCCAAGCTGGACTTCATCGTGCGCGACGCGCTCAAGCGCGAATGGCAGATCAGCACGATCCAGGTGGATTACAACCTGCCGGCGCGCTTCGAGCTGGAGTACGTCGGCGAGGACAACGAGCGCCACCAGCCGATCATGATCCATCGCGCGCTGTACGGCAGCATGGAGCGTTTCGTCGCCGTGCTGATCGAGCATTACGCCGGCGCATTCCCGGCCTGGCTGGCCCCGGTGCAGGTCGCGCTGATCCCGGTGGCCGACCGGCACATCGCTTACGCGCAGGACGTGGCGAATATCCTGCACAGCAAGGGCCTGCGCGTGCAGGTGGACGACTCCAACGGGCGCGTGGGCGGCAAGATTCGCGCGGCGACGCAGCAGAAAATCCCCTGGATGCTGGTCGTCGGCGACCGCGACGCGGCGTCGAGCACGGTCAGCGTGCGCCTGCGCTCCGGCGAAGACCTGGGCGCGCAGCCGGTGCTGGCCTTCGCCGACCTGGCGACGCGCCTCGTGGAAAGCAAGTCGCTGGAACTGGCATAAGCTGGCGACGGTTAGCGGCAATGCACCGCCCCCGTGCGAGAGAAGTCGCGCGGGGGCGGTTTGTGTCGAGTCGAATGGACCCGCCAGCGCCCGCGTCTAGAGCGCAACCTCCCCCACCAGCACTGCCGCCAGCAAGTCCACTGCCGCGCGCACGTCGCCCATGTCCGCCGTCTCGCTGGGCGTGTGCACGTAGCGCAGCGGCAGCGAGATCGCCCCGGTGGGGACGCCCGCCCGCGCCGCCTGAATCGTGCGTCCGTCGGTGCCGCCGCCGGTCAGCACTTCAAGCTGGTAGGAGATGCCCGCTTCCTCGGCGCGCGCGATGAGCAGGTCACGCACCGCTGGCGGCACGATCAGCCCCTCGTCGCGCATCTTGATCGCCGGGCCGCCGCCCAGCCGAATCGCCATCTCCTTGCCGTGCGGCTGGTCGCCGCAGGAAGTCACATCCACAACGAGCGCCAGGTGCGGCTCCACGCCATAGGCCGCCGGCCCCGCCCCGCGCGCGCCAACTTCCTCCTGCACGCTGAAGACAAAGTAGACGCTGTGCGGCGTGCCGATCTGTTTGACGCGGCGCAGCGTCTCGATCTGCACAGCGCAGCCCAACCGGTTGTCGAGGCTCTTGCCGATGATGCGCTCGCCGCGCCGCAAGACCTCGCCCACGAACGCGCCGGGGTCGCCCACGCCGACAGGGGCGTTGCCCTCCGCGCCGGCGCTGATGTCAATGTAGAACCCGGCCAAGTCGGGCAGATCGCGCCGCTTGCTGTACTGGTGCTCGACGCCGATCGTGCCGATGACCCCGTTCTCGAAGCGCACGCGCGCGCCGAGCAGCGTCGCCGGGAAGAGCGCCCCGATGCCAGCGAAACGCGCGTAGCCCTGGCGGTCTATGTGGCTGACGATCAGGCCGATCTCGTCCATATGCGCGGAGATCAGCACGCGCCGGGGGCCATCTCCCACGCGGCAGATCAGGTTACCGAGCGCGTCCACGGCGATTTCGTCGGCGGCGCCGGCGACTTCGGCGCGGATCAGGTTGCGGATGTGATGCTCATAGCCGGGCGGCCCCCAGGCTTCGGCCAGGGTTTTGATCAGGGTTTCCACAGGAGTCATCCTCACTTGGTGCAGCAGGACGGGCACAGTGCTCAGCGATGCCGTCTTGATCTCCTCCAGACGACTTGCAGCTGGTCGTTGACTTCATTCAGATCGAACGCTTCCGCGTCCCACTCTCCGTCAATCCACTCCAGATACATGTTATGATCCGGGTGATTGGGGTCCTGGAGCGCCTCCAGAAAGCCATAATAGCCCCAGATGCCGCCGACATCCTCCGGCGGGCAGGCGCGCGCCCCTTTGACACACACCGGCAGTTGTTGCCCTGGGTCGGGCGGCAGAATCTTCTCGACCAGGATGATATGCTCCCAGTTATCGCCGAAGTCATACTCATACATAAACTTGAACTTCTCACCGGGGACGATGCGGCTGAGGATGACGCGGTTCTCGTCCCCCACATTGCCTACGCGCTCATCCAGCCCGAAGAAGGGATCGCTGTAATACCGATCTGGGAAGGTAAACTGGTGAAGGTGACTGTTATCCCAGTCCATCACAGCCTGGATGACATCATGCAGCTCACCCAGGGTGATGTCGCCGGGCACCAGCACGCGCCGCCAGATGGGTGGCTTGCTGTCTCTCAGCGTCACCTTAAGCTGGTAGATTGATGTCTCTGACTTGACCTGTGTCTCGCTCATGGGGGATCCCTCCCACAGTCTGCCGCTCTCTGTCAGCGGCGCGTGAGCACATTCTCGTCCAACGTTTGCCACGCCGCGCGCAGCAGGGCCGCCTGGTTCTCCCAGTCGGCGATGCTCATGATCGCATACGGGCCGTGAAGGTAGCGGCAGGGATTGGCTACGACCGCGCTTGGCACGCCCGCCCCCGCCCGGTGAATGGCCCCCGCGTCGGTGCCGCCGGCGTGCTGCGGCGAGCGGAACTGATGCGGAATGCCCGCCGCTTCAGCGGAGCGCACCAGGTGGCGCACCAGGCGCGGATCGCTGACCATCGAGCGATCCACCACCGTGATCGCCGGGCCGCCGCCCAGCCGGGTGATCGTCGTCTGATCCGGCTCGTCGGGGTCCTGCGGCAAGTCGTGGCAGGCGGTCGTCTCCAGCACAAAGGCCACATCGGGCCGGATGCGCCCCGCGGCAGCCCGCGCCCCGCGCAAGCCTACTTCCTCCTGCACGGTGAAAGCCACGTGCAGGTCGAAGGGGAACGGGTCGCCCTGCACCAGCTTGAGCAGCGAGGCGCAGCCGGCGCGGTCGTCGAGCGCCTTGCCGCGCACCGTCGGCCCCAGCACCTCGAACGCGCTGGCGAAGATAATCGGATCGCCTGGCGTCAGGGCTTTCTGGGCGGCTTCGCGCTTGGTCAGGCCGATGTCAATGCGCAGCCGGTCAATGGGCATAGTCTCCTGGCCCCTGTTGAGGTGCACCGGCGGCCAGCCGATCACGCCCGGAATCCTGTCCGGGCCGACGAGCACGCGCGTCCCCGGCAGAATGCGCGCGTCCAACCCGCCGACCGCGCTGAAGCGGATCGTCCCGTCGCTGTCGAAGCCCATGACCATCATGCCCACTTCGTCCATGTGGGCGGCGGCCATGACGCGCAGCCCGGTCGTGCCGGTGCCGCGCTTGACGGCGAGCACGCTGCCCAGCGCGTCAATGCGCACATCCTCGACATGGCCCTCAAGGTGTTTGAGAATCAGCGCGCGGACCTCGCCCTCGTCCCCGGAGATGCCTCCCGCCTCGCATAGCTCGCGCAGCACGTCCGTCATGCGTCACGCTCCTTGGAAGTGGCCGCTTCGGGCCAGGCGAGGGAGTCCAGGAAATCCGGCGCCAGCCCGGCGATGAACCCCGCCAGCAGCCGCCCGGCGCGCGTCACATCGCGCAGATTGACCACTTCGGCGGGCGTGTGCATGTTGCGCATGGGCACGCCGATCAGCCCGGTGGGGACACCTTCGCGGCTGACCTGAATCTCCCAGGCGTCGGTGCCGCTGTGGCCGGGGGTCGGCTCGATCTGCACTTCGATCTCCAGGTCGTCAGCGGCGGCGTGCAGCGCCTTGACCAGCAGCGGGTGGAAGTTCGGCCCGCGAGCGATGGTCGGGCCATCGCCCAGCCTGAACCCTTCGTCGTCCCCCACACCGGTCTGCACGCCCCACGAGCCGTCAATGGCGATGGCCATGTCCGGCGCGATCTGGTAGGCCGCGGCCAGCGCGCCGTAGCTGCCGACTTCTTCCTGCACCGCCGCCACGCCCACCACGTCCCAGGCGTGATCGCGGCGCGCCAGCTCGTCGAGGCACAGCGTCACCACGGCGACGGCCAGCCGATTGTCGAGCGACTTGGCGGCCAGATAATCGCCCTTGAGCGGGACGGCGGGCGCATCCACGGTGATGATGTCGCCCACGCGCACCAGCGCGCTGACTTCGTCGGCGGGCAGGCCCACATCCACCCAGAGATCATCGGCGGCGGGATATTTGTCGCGGCTGCGGGCCACGTGCGGCGGCGCCGCGCCGAACAGCCCCTTGAGCGTGCGGCGGCCATGCACCAGCACGGGCTGCGCGAGCAGAACGCGATAATCTATGCCACCCAGGGACGCGGTGCGGATGAAGCCTTCGCGCACTTCGGCGACGATCAGGCCGATCTCGTCCATATGCGCGCACAGCATGATCGAGCGGCGCGGCTCTGGCCCGCTGCCCCGCTTGACGGCGATCAGGTTGCCGAGAGCGTCGGTGCGCAGCTTGTCGGCGCGCCCGGCCCAGGCGTCCTGGATGATGGCACGAACCGGCCCCTCGTGGCCGGAAGGCGCGGGCGCAGCGCACAGTGCCTGCAAATGCTCTTGGAGGTCTAGTGGCATCGGCTCGTGTAGTCCTATCGTGGCGTGAACGGGCGCATCAGTTCCCTTCCAGGCTTTCCTGGGTGGGCGTCTCCAGCGGCGCTTCTGTCGGCGGCGGAATGTCAGTCGGCGCTTCCGTCTCGGTGGGCAATGGCGCGGTGGTCGGCGCGGCAGTGGGTGGCTCTGTGGGCGACGGCGGCACTGTCAGCGTGGGCGCGGTCGTGATCGTCGGTATGAACGTCCAGGTGGGGATGGGCGTCCAGGTGGCCGGCAGGACGAACTGTGTGTTGGTTGGCAGGTAAAGCTGAGGCGGCGTCGGCTGGAGCGGCGGCTGATAGGGCGTGTAGGTCGCTGTGAGAAACGGCGTGTAGGTCGGGATACCAGGAGAGGCCGTTGCGCCGCCCAGTGTGGGATCGGTCGGGACGGCTGTCTTGCGGGTATCTGCTGGAGCATAAGCCAGCAGCACCGCGCCAAGACAATAGCACGGCACAGTCAGCAGGATGACGGCCAGCAGCACCAGGCGAGTGGTCTGCCGGCTGTCTAGAGGCCCCGAAAAGATGCCAGACATCGTCGTCTCTCATCCGCCAGCGGCGCGTTGAGTCGAATGGTAGCACGTGCCATAAGCAGGTGCCAATCAGAGGCGCGCCCAAAACCGTTCAGGCGGCTGGCGTCATCCGCACGCGACCCCACCCCCACCTGGCGCGGAAGATGATCGCGCCCTCACTTACGCACGTCCAGCCAGACGTCCGTCTCCAGAACGCGCGCCATATGCAGCACAGCGTGCTGCGCCGGGCTGTCGAGATCGGCCAGCCGGATGCGGCGACGACCGGGCTGCTTGAGCGCCACGCGCGCGGCATCCCACTGCCGGGAGGTACCCTCGACCCGGCCCAGCTCCACGACCTGCCAGAAACGGTCGCCTTCCGCGAGGTGCACCCACACATCCTGGGCGACGCGCATCGGCCCGTCCTTACCCTTACGCCCTTGCGGGCGGGGGGCTGTCTGCGTCAGCAGGACATAGCTCACCCGGTCGAACGGCAAGCGCCAGCGCGTGCTGCCCGTGAACCGGCTCCGCACACGCACTTCGCGCTTCTTGACATCCAACACCACGTCGGTCGTGGTGATCGCGCTCCACAGCGCGCGCAACGCCGCCGCCAGCAGCGCCACCGCCACCGCCAGCCCCAGCGCAGGCAGCCAGGATGGATCCACAGCGGCCAGGCCGCTGTCCAGTGTGCCGGCCCCCAGCCAAACGAAGACGACCGCCAGCACCACCAATCCCACAGCGCGCAACAGGCCACCCCAGACCCAATGCGCCCGCCGCTTCCACACCCAGTTCGCTCGCCGGGCGACGAACGCCCACGCATCGAAAGTGAGCGGCGGCTCGCGCAGCGACGCTTCGGCGGGCGCGGGCATGGGCGAAACCGCCGGAGCCGCCACAGGCAGGGAGCGCGCAGCCGGGGCCGGGGCAGGGATGGGCGCGGGCCTGGGTGGCGCAACAACGTGCAGAGGACGATCCAGCAGCCGGGCCAGCGCCTGGGCCGCGTGCCGCGCGTCCGCTTCGTGCTGAGCTGCTGCGCCCTGGGGCCAGCTTGCCAGCCCGCACCAGCGCAACTCTCCAGCGGCCTCAGCAGGCCCGTCGAGCAGCAGCCCCAGGTGCCAGCTCTGCAATTCCGGCGCCCAGCCGACCACTACGCGCACCACCCCTGAAGGAGCCAGCCAGCCCCCCGGCGGGAGATGGCGGGCGCGGGCGAACTCCGGTGCATAGGCGAGACCGTCCGGGTGCGCTTCGACCAACATCGGGGACATGCCCGTCCGCTGGCTGGGCGGGAACGCGCCATTGACCAACCGCCAGATTTCCGGGCCGATCTCGATAGTCAGGCTGTGGGCAGCGCTGACCGTATCTGTGACATAGGACGAGCTTGACATAGCCTTGATCAACCAGTTTCTCTGAGCCTTGCGGGCGCTGCTGCGCCTTCCAGGCTCGCCATCTCAGAGCGCTCTGCGCGCCGCCAAGTCTACCGCGCGTTGGGCGCGGCGGCGAATTGGCGGCGCGGCGGGCGCGCGCGAAGGTCAAGAGCGGCCTGTTGGGGAGTCTCTGAAGCGGTACGTCTGGCCCGGCGGGGGTGAAGTCAGCCAGGGTGTTGCTCTGCTGCGCCCCCCGTAGAGACGCATGGCAACACGTCCCTGGGGACGCATTTCGTCAACAGTCTCCCTTGTGGAAGAGAGAGTCGAGAGGTGAGATCAACTGGCTCCTGGTACGACACGGTCGCCTGTGTCATCACCGACAGAGGGTAACCTCTATAGTCGGATTCTGCAGCAGAACCCTGCGTTGCGTGACACAGAGCCGCGCTTCTACGGGAGGCAGCCAGGGGGAAGAGCCTTCTGCCCAGCAGACTCCCGAAGCCTCATCGCCGAGCGCCCCTATGTGTCTCTTGCGCCCATCCCTCTCTGCGTGCAGAGAGGGAGTCCGCATCGCAGCGCCCCTATCGTCTGACCGGTGTGCACGTATCCCTTGTGACGCGACCGGCCTGCCGGCGCACGCACAGCAACAACTCTTTAATGTTTTATTTACCGTTCGTGTATTGCATGACTTCGCTAAGTGTCCCATAATGAAGGCTAACGTATGCTCGCAGATGCCACTCAACAGATGGCCGCTCTGCGGGCGATGCTGTCTGGGAGGAAAACAACCATGTTGGCACAACGTTTTGCCCGTTGGCTGGTGATCGTCATCGTACTCACCTTAGTCGTACCCGCACTGCCACGCGCTGCCGCAGCCGGAGGTGCCATCGCCTATGGAGAAGCGGTATCCGGTACCATTAACAGCAAGGTCTACTTCGAGTTGTGGGTCTTCATGGGGGCCAAGGGGGATCGTGTCCAGATTCTGATGGAGGGCGACGGTGCGCTCGATCCGTATCTGGGTCTCATTTATTCCCCCACTGAGGAAGTCATCGCTGAGGATGACGACAGCGGGGGCGGCGCCAACGCCTATCTGGAAATGGTGTTGCCCGCGGCAGGCGAATACATCATTGTCGCCACTCGCTACGGCCTCGACACGGGGACTTCGGCGGGCAGATATACGCTGTCATTAGCTGGCGGCAGCGGCCCGGTCAATGTATCCACGACCACCTCAACCACCGGCCCGCAGGAGCTTAGCCCTGGCATCTTTCTCATGGGCAATCTGCCCCTGGGCGAGGTGGTTGGCGGCACGATTTCCAACAACGCCTTCGCCCACATCTACACGGTACAGGTGCAGACCAGCACCCGCCTGGTAATCGCCATGTTCGCTGCTGAAGGCAGCGCGCTCGACGCCTATCTGGGCTTCGGCACCGAAGATGGTACAGTCCTGGCCGAAGACGACGACAGCGGCCCGCAGGTGGAAGGTGGCCAATACGATTCCTTCCTGGACCTGACTGTTTCGCAGCCAGGCACGTACCTCATCCTGGCGACTCGCGCCGGGCTGGATACCGGGACTACCAGCGGTGACTATGTGCTCGTCGCGGGCATCCCAGAGGAGTCCGGGGCAGTGGATGAGCCGACCACTGATGATCAGCTTCCGCCCGGCATGGTCTTCTTAGGCACACTCAGCCTGGACACCTCTGTCAAGGGCACGATCGCTGACGACAGCTACTTTCACATCTACGAATACATGGGCACCGCTGGCGAGCAAATCACGATCACCATGATCGGCAGCGGTGGGCTGGACTCGTACCTGGCCATCCTGGATCCCACCGACCAGGTGATCGCCGAAGATGACGACAGCGCCGGCGGCCTGGATGCTCAGATCTCCATCCGCCTGCCGGAGAGCGGCTCTTACCTCATCATCGCCACGCGCAACGGCCTTGACACGGGGACGACAGCCGGCTCATACTCGCTGACACTGTCCGCCGGTGCGCCGCCCCCGCCCACCGGGACCACTTCGTCCACCGGCGGATTTGGCGGATTGCCGGGGCGCGCCCTTGAGACCGAAAGCGGCACGCTCTACCTGCGCGGGTTCGGGTCTTCGGACAACCCGGAGAAATGCTCGGAGCTAGGGGTGTTCGCTGGCGTGTGCGGCGATCAGCAGCTCCCTGGCCGCGCGTCGTTGCAGCGCGCCCGGCCCGCTGTCAGAGCACTGCTGGCTCAATCTGGCGCGCTTGACTAGCGCGAAGAACGCCGGGCAAACTGCCCTGCATCGGTCGAGCGGGGGAGCGCAGGTTGGCTCCCCCGCTGTGCTGTCTGCTGCATGGGGCGAGCGGCAGTCAGCGTGGCCAGCTTTGTCGGTCGGCTTACTGTTCGCTTCGGGTTTTCTCGGCCCGCACTGCAAGCTGATCGAGAATCTCGGCGAAAGTCTCGCTAAGAAAGTTCGTGATCTCCTCTGATTCTTCTAATTCCTCGTGGGCCACTTCGCGCATTGTGGCAATAAACGTCTCTTTTTGGATGATGCCCTGCTGGATGAGCAGCCGGGCGAGCGCCTTGGCGATCACAAATCCATCTACGCCGCGCGCGCCCAGGCTGGCCAGCCCGCCGAACAAGTCCCCGAAGATCTCCTGCGTGGTGCGAATGTCATCCTGCACGTCTTTTCCTCCCTGCGCCTGGCAACGGTGGTTGCTGGTGTTACGCGCCCGATTGTAGCGCGAAGCGCCCAGGTCTGCCCGTGTTGTGTGGTAGGATGTCCGCAAAACCTGTCAAAAGGTGTCTGGTAAGCTCCCCCTCATCCCCCCAACCCCTTCTCCCTCCAGGGGGAGAAGGGGAGCAAGGCGCAGGATTTCCCCTCTCCCCGGTGAGGGAGAGGGGTGCAGGGGTGAGGGGTTTTCGTACACGCTCTCAGCCGCCCAGGAAGTGCGCGAACAGCCGCCGATCGTGCGCGGCGGATGGAGTCGGGCGTTCCGGGTGCCACTGCACCGCCAGCACGGGCAGCGTCGGATGCAGCAACCCTTCGATCACGCCATCGGCGCACACGGCGAACGCGATCAGGTCGGGGGCTAGCTCGGCGGCGGTGACGCCCTGGTGATGGTGCGTGTTGGTGTGCAGCGTTTCCGTCTCCAGCAGGCGGCGCAGCGGGGGATGGACGAGCGTCACCTCGTGCGGCTCGTCGGACTCGTGGGCCAGGAAACGCGCACCGTGTGCGGGCAAGTCCTGGACCATCCCGCCCCCGAAGTAGAGGTTGATCACCTGAAGCCCGCGACAGATGCCCAACACCGGCAGCCCGCGCGCCAGGGCCAGGTCCAGCAAAGCCCATTCGGTCGCGTCGCGCTGCGCTGAGATGCCGCGCGAACCCCCGTTCGGCTGACCGTAGCGCGCCGGAGCCACGTCGCCGCCGCCGGTCAGCACGACGCCCGTCACGCCGAGTGCCGTCGCGTAAGCGGCGGGATCGCTCAGCGCGTTAGGCACCAACGCGGGCGCGATGCCCAGCCCTTGCAGAAATGGCACATAAGTCTGGCGCAGATAGTCCGCCGGGCGGCGATCATTGCGCACATCCATCGTGACCGCGCAGAGGCGCATGAGAGTTATTCCCGGCGCTGCTGCGCCTCAAACCGCTTGAGCTGGGCCATTTGCGGGGGCATGATGCGGATGAAGGGGCGCGTCTGCCGGATCAGCGCGAGGGCCTCGTCGAGGGTCATGCCCTGGGTGATGAAGTAGGCGGCGGCCAGCGTCGGGGCACGGCCCACCCCGCCCGCGCAGTGAATGTAGACCTTGCCGCCGTTGCGCGTGACACGTTCGACGAAGGCGGCACCCTCGGCCAGATGTTCCAGCGTGGGCGCGGTGTCGTCTATCGTCGGCAGATAGCAATATTCGGCCAGAGTCAGCCCGCGCGCGGCGTCGTCCGCCTCGGCGCGCAGATTGACCACGCCGGTGATGCCGAGCGCTTCCAGCTTGCGCTTGCCGCGCTGCCGGTACTGCCCGCCGACGAAGATCTGCGGCGTGATCTGGCTGAAGCGCGCCAGCGGCACGCCGGTCAGCTTGGGCAGGCCCCGACCATAAATCCAGATCAGGGTCGCGCGCAGGCCCTGAGTGCGCAGCCGGTCGGTGACAATATGCAGGGCTTTGAGAGCGCGTTGGACGAGTGTGAGCATGAGAGGCCTGGCTTCCTGTACGGCGTGAAGGGCAGGGGCGCGCTAATCGGCAGTCGGCAGGCGGACGGGTTGTTCCTGCTCCAGGTCAGACTCATCGGCGAGCGCGGGAACGCGCTCAGCCGGCGAGTGACTCGCGCGACGGCGCGGGTCTTCGGAGCGCGAAGAGACTGTGCGCGCCAGAAAGACCACGCCGCCCACCAGGGCCAGCGCCCAGGTGAGCACGCGCATGATGATGGCGATGACGCTGGCCTCACCGCTCGAAACCCCGGCCAGGCCCAGAAAAAAGATGTACGCCGACTCCTTGACGCCGAGCGCAGCGATTGAGATCGGCAGCATCTCGGCGACGGTGGTGAGCGCGATCATCGGCACGAAGGCGGCCAGCGGGATCGTGTCGCGCACGGCGACCAGCACCAGGTAGGTGGCGCCCATGGTCAGAGCGTTGGCGATGAGAGAGAGCAGAAACATGAGCAGCAGGATGGGCGGGCGCAGCAATTGCTCGCTGAGCGCCGCCTGCAAGCTGCGCGCCATCGCCAGCAGGCCATGCAGCCGCAGCCGCGTCATGAGCAGCGCGATCGGCTCGATGAACCAGCCCTGGCGCAGCATGATCAGCCCGACCAGCCCCCCCACAAACGCCGCATAGACGGCCATGATGAAGGCATGGGGCACCACGCCCACTTCGAGCGTGTAGGCGAACGCGCTGGCCATGCCAAAGATGGACAGCAGGCCGATGCCGCGCTCGATGAGCACCGACGACGTAGAGTCGGCCACGCGACCGGTCTTGGCGGCGGTATCCACCGCGCGCACCGCGTCGCCGCCGACCGACGTGGGCAGGATGGTGCTGAAGAACGCCCCCACCAGGTACGTGCCCAGCAGCCGCCGGAACGACAGGTCCATCGCGCTCTGGTGCACCAGCAGGCCCCAGCGGAACGACTTGACGACCGTGCTGAGCAGCATCAGCAGCCAGGCCAGCGGGATGAGCTTCCAGTTGACGTTGATCAGCTTGTCACGATTGCTGACCACCAACCCGATGACCACGGCCATCAGGCCGAAAGCAATGACCAGCCGCAGCCGCAGGATCAGCCGGGAGCGGCTGCTGCGGGTAGGGGATAGGCTCGTCTCACCCGGCTGGTCAGCAGAGTGACGGTTGCTGGGCATCGCGTCGGTGCTCGTCGTTCGGACAGATGGGTGCGCTTGCGTGAATGCTGCGCGGCAGTGGCCCGCGCCATTATAGCAGACCGATCAGGCCCCGCCAATTGGCGGTTCGGTCGTTGAGTGCGCGCGAAAGTTGCCAGCGCCTCGCTGATTGACCTCACCCCCAGCCTCGCTATGCTCGGCTTACCCCCTCTCCGCGTGTGGAGAGGGGGCGGCGCGGCGCACCCGCGCCGAGCGGGGGTGAGGTAAGCCAGCGCGCAGCGCAGCGCCCACCCGACGCCGGACTTCGGAGCAAAGGAGCACCGCAGAGACGCAGAGAGCGCAGCAAAAGACAAGTTATTACGTTCTTCTCTGGGTCCTCTGCGCCTCTGCGGTTCCAGAATTCCGCTGCCCGGACCTGCCCCCTCTCCGCGTGTGGAGAGGGGGCGGCACGGCGCACCCGCGCCGAGCGGGGGTGAGGTAAGCCAGCGCGCAGCGCAGCGCCCACCCGACGCCGCTGGAAGCACGGGCACGTTGGTGGGCAGCGGACGGATAGTTTATAATCTCAAGCATCCGCTGCCCAAGTCTATTACAGAGGAGTCCGTCCATGGCTCACCGTCTGACCATGCTCCTCAGTGCGCTGCTCTTCGCCGGGGCTGCGCTGGCACCCCCACCGACCGTTTCCGCCCAGGGAGCGACGTCCATCTCCGACGAGCTGATCGCCGAACTCAACGCCTGGCGTCTGGAGGAAGCGGACCTGTGGCCGCTGAGGCCCAACCCCCTGCTGACGACGCTGGCCGTCCGCCAGGCGCAATACGTCTTGAGCCTGCCGGATATTCCCGACGATGTCCACACCGGGCCGGGTGGCAGCACCCCACCGGATCGCGCCCGTGCTGCGGGCTGGCCGGTGTACGGTCGCCCGGAGCAGATCGCCATCGGCGAGATCGCCCAGGTCGGCCCGGATGTTGACAACGCCATCGCCTACTGGCAAGGCTCAGACGTTCACCACCGCACGGCGATGAACCCCGCCTATCGGGAGGTGGGCGTCGCTGTGCTGCCGCACAAATTCGGCCACCTGTTCCTGGTGGTCTTTGGCGCGCGGCCCAATGTCCTGACCGCATTCGCCGACCCGCGCACACAGCAGCTCTACCTGTCCGACGAGCGCTTCCCCGGCGCGGCGCGCAGCGCGGAATGGCTGTTCCGGGCGAGCGAAGTGCGCCTGTTCGACGAGGACGGGCGGCCCCTGGGCGGCTGGATGCCCTGGCGACTCGTGCTGCCTTTGCCGGACGCGGGGGGCAATCACCTGTTCGTCGCGTATCGGAATGCGACTCAGGAGACGCTCGCCGCCGTGCACCTGGATAGCGACCTGGCCCTGCTGCCAGCCGCGGTCGCGGTCGCCGCCGCGCCGCCCTCGCCCATCGCTGCCGCAGCGGTCTCCACACAGCCGTCCAGCACGCTTGCCGCGCCCGTGTTACCGTCGCCGACGCCGCGCCCACCGGCTGCGTCTGTCCCGGTCGCCACGCCAACGCCCAGCAGCGTCACGGACGTGCTGCTGGTCTATGACAATCGCAGCCTGAGTCTGGTCAACGTGTCGGGCAAGCTGCTCGACCTGACGCCGTTGGTCATCGCCGGCGAAGGGCAGTCGCTGGCGCTTACCCGCTGGCAGACGCCCTGGCTCAGCGGATCGCTGACGGCATTCCCTAGCGGAGATTGCGTGCAGGTCTGGGCATGGACGGAGGCGAGCGATCTGCCCCAGCCGGGCATATGTCGCTTCCGGCGCAGCGTGATCAACGTCGCGCCGGGGGAGCGTTTCTGGACGGCGGGCGCGTTCGCGCTGCGGCTGGGCGACGCCGTGCTGGCCACGTGCCCCGGCGGGATGGGGACGTGCACCGCCGATCTGCCGTGACGGAGCCGCTCAGCGCGTGATCAGGGTGATGCTGGTCAGAATCAGCGCCGCGCCGATCCAGCCCAGGGTGTTGGGAACTTCGGCGAAGAAGGCCAGCCCCATCAGCACGCCGAAGATCGGTTCGGCCAGCGAGGCAATGCTCACTTGCTGCGCGCTGATGCGCTGCAAGCCCTGGAAGTAGAACAGGTACGACAGGCCGAGCGAGAAGATGCCCAGCGGGATCAGCAGGTGCAGGTTGCTGACCACCACCGCCCCCGGCGCGCGCAATGCCCAGGGGAGCAGCACCAGCACAATGGTCCCGTTCGACCATAGATTCTGCGTCAGCCCGCTGATGCGCCCGCGCAGCGAGCGGCTGATCAGCATGACCAGGCTGTAGCACGCGCCGGAGAGCGCCGCGGCGACGATGCCGCTCAGCTCGCTCGAACGCACGTCGAGCCGCGCCGGGTCGGTCATGAGCGCCATGCCAATGAAAGCCAGGGCCAGGCTCTGCCAGGTGTAGCGGGCGCGCGGCTCGCCCAGCAGCAGCGGGGCCAGCACCGCCACGTAAATAGGGGCCGAGTTGACCAGCAGGACGGCGTTGGCCGCGGTCGTGTGCTGTACAGCGTAGGTATAGAGGATCACCGTCGCGCTGACGACCAATCCCAGCGGCACCAGCCGGCGGATCGTGTCCCAGCTCAATGCCTGGCGCACTGGCGTGCGGCTGGCGATGGTCAGCGCGCACAGGAACAGGAAGCCGAACAGCGCGCGGAAGAAGGCGATGGTGCTCGTGCTCAGCCCGTCCGTCCAGCGAGTGAAGGGGATGGCCAGACTGAAGCAGAAAGCGCCTACCAGCACCAGGGTGATGCCGGTGCGTTGAGCGGAATCGGCAGCGAGTGTGGTCAGGCGCACGGCGACCTCGTGGCGGGTCAAGCGGATGGTGCACGCCGCGCGATTATAGAGGGGCGCGCGCGTTCCGTCTATGCCAGTTTGGCGGGGTGGAGTGCAAAACCTGTCAGGCGGCAGGGGTGTAGCGGGGCAGCGCCTCTACGAAAGATCGGCGGAGAAGGAGCCTGGGGAAGGAGCCTGGCGCTGCATCAGACTTCGGAAGTCTGCGGAGACTTCCGAAGTCTGCCCTGGAGCGTCTGCCTCTGCGGGGCTTCATCTCCGCCCGCGCAGCGAGGCTATTGCGGCGGCTCGACCGGCTCTTCCGATACGACCGCAGGAGGCTGATCTTCGTCGCCCTCGATGGTGATGCGCGCGGGCGGGGAGAACGGCTCCTCATCTTCCTTCTTCTTGGCGGACCTAGCCACCTTGTCGAAGGCCGTGCGCACCTGGTCCGCCACCTGATCCCCAACCGCCTTCCAGTCGGCATCCTCTTTCGCGCCGACCAGGTGGCCGATCCAGCCGCGCACGTCGCGCTCGATCTTCGCGCCGATGTCCGACCACCCCGGCTCGGCAGGCTCCGCTTCGGGGGCCGGCTTTGGCTCGGCGCGTACCAGCCTGGCGATGCCGTGCCGGATGCGATTCTCCATCTTGCCGCTGATGTCGGCCCAGTCCGCGCCCGCTTCGGCGCCGACCCAGCCGCCGATGGCCTCGCGGGTGTTGGCGTCCATCTTGGTGCCGATGGTCTTCCAGTCGGCATCTTCCTGCACGCCGACCCAGCCGGCGACACGGCGGCGCAGCTTCTCGTCCACGCGCTCGTCCAGGTCTTCGAACTTGCTCTCGTCGGGGTTTTCGGCCCAGTCGTGCACGGTGCTCTTGATGTCCTCGTCCAGGTGTCCGCCCATGTCTTCGGGCTTGGGCGTGTTGTTTTCGGTCATGGTGTTTCCCTCTCATTCGCACTCAAGGCAGGCTCGGTTCTGATTCCCTATACGTGCGAAGGGGCCAGGACGTTGCTGAGATGGTGGCCCTCAGCGCAGCCGGCGCGACTCCGGGTCGGACGGCGTGACGCTGAGCTTGGGCGCGTCCTGGGTGCTCGCTGAGCTGACGCTGGCGTAGAACTCAGTGTCGTAGGTGCGCGTCTTGACCACGACCGGCATGGGCACAGCGTGGCCCATGATCAGCGCCTGCTGGCGCGTGTCCAGCCGGGCGATCACTTCGCGCAGCCCGCCCGCCCCGCTGACGCCGGTCAGCACGGCGGCGATGTCGCGCTCGTTGTCGAGCAGCGCCGTGACGCGCGTCCCGATCTGGCTCATCACTTCCTCGTCAATGCCGCTGGGCCGCTGGTCTACGATCAGCAGGGTGACGTTGTACTTGCGCAGCTCGCGGGCGATGGTGCCGAAGATGGTCTGACGAGCGATCTGCGGGTCGAGGAACTTGTGCGCTTCCTCGATGGTGATCAGCAGTTGCGGCGGCTCCAGGGCGGTGTCGCCCAGGGCTTTCTCCACACGCTCCACGTACATCTGATGGATGCGGCGTGTCAGATAGTTGGCGACCAGGATATAGGCGTCCAGGGCGTTGCCATAGCGCCCGAACTCCAGCACGACGTTTTTGCGACTCTCGATGTACTCCAGGATGCGCCTGGCGGAGTCTTCGGCGGCGTGCGGCTTGAGGAAGCCGTAGCGCTCGAAGCGCTGCACGCGCCGTTTGAGGGCCAGCACCGAGACAAAGCTGGCGGCAAGCTGGGCCTTGAGCGCCTCCAGCGCCTCCGCGTCGGCATTAATAAGCTGCCCGATCCAGCCCCTGCCCCACACCTTGTGCAGCTCGTAGGCAGCATCAATCATGGCGTCGGACAGGTCGAGCGTGGTCTTGAGCATGGCCAGGTCTTCCGGCTCGATCTCGTCGTAGCCAATGGTGACCTCGTGATCGTAGCTGGCCCCGCGCCGCCGCGTCGCTTCGTCATCCAGCGTGAAGATGACCACGCGCCCGCCGAACAACTGCTTGAGGCCCTTCGCCTGCGGCCCGTCTTCGGTCTTGACCGCCCAGCCATAATCGTTGTGCATGTCGAAGATCAGCGTCACCGCCGCGTCGTTCTTGATCACGCCGGCCAGCAGGATGCGCGTCAGGAAGCTCTTGCCCGTGCCGCTCTTGCCGAAGATGCCCACCGACCGCTCGACCAGGCGGCGCAGGTCGAGGTGCACGCGCGTATCCTCCAGCTCCAGCGGCGCGCCGACGTGGAAGTGGGTGGCGTCTTCCTGGCCGAACACGTCGTCCACGTCCTGCGCCGAGGCGATCTCGACCGCCGTGAAATGGCTGGGGATGGTGCGCACCGGTTTCGGCTCGTCGCTGCCCTCGTCAATGCTGAGCATGGGCGCGACGTGCACCGTGCCGAAGGCCGCCGTGCCGCTGTACACATCGCGCAGGAAGGCGTCGCCCAGGTCGGGCGGGTCGCTGCGGATGGCCGGGTTGGTCGCGTCGAGCAGCACGTCGGTGATCATGCAGAAGAAGCGTTTGGAGCGCCCGCGCACGACCACGTAGCGCCCCACGGCCAGGTCTTCGATGGTCGCCTGCGGGTCGAGCTTGATGTCCAATCCCCGGCTGAGCGAGCCGCCGACGACCACGCCCAGCCGTTGACCGGCACCGGGCGCTGCCGGCGTAGAGTGCGCGCCGCGCGGGAACCAGTCGTCCAGGCTGTCTGTTTCCGGGAAAAGCGGATCGCGTGTGGTCATGGCTGTGTTCCTCGCAGATAATGGCACAACATGCCGCTCACGCCGGCCTGATCAACTGCAACAGGTGTTGCAGGCGCGGCAGGTCCTGGCTCAGCAGGCCGGCCAACAGTCGCCCCGCCTCCACCAGGAAAGCGCGCCGCTCGGCGTCCGGGCGCGCCGCCGCCGCGAACTTCAGCACCGCCGCCAGCAGTTGCTCTGTCGGCACATCGCTGGCATTGAGCACCAGCCGCAGAAAGTCCAGCCGCGCAGTGAAGCGGGCGACCGTCGGCGCGTCGCAGAGCAGCACCGGGTCCAGGCTGAGCGGCGGGCGCGGCGGCAGCGTCTGGTAGATGCGCCCGCCCTGGATGTAACCCACATTGAGCACGCTGATTTCCAGCGGCACCAGGCGGTTCTCGCGCTGGTCGCGGATGGTGGCCTGGGTCATGTTATTGGCCAGAATCATCTGGCGAACGAGCGGATCGTCGTCAATGCTGATGGCGTGAATCACGCCGATCACGTCCAGGTCGGCGGCGGAATCCTGCCGCGTGCGCACGAACGCGCCAAACGCCGGGTGCTCGATCTGCTGGCTGCGCGTGCCACAGACGAAGCCGACCGTGCTGGCGCGCAGCACCTGGCCGACGATGGGTGTCTGTTCTGTTTCGGCCATGCGGGTCTCTCCCCTGGTGAAATGCAGTCTGAACCGCAGAGACGCAGAGAGCGCAGAGATTCTTGATTGAGCATTCCTCAGGTTTCGCTCAAGCCCAAGACAATGCGTTTGATGCCCTGCCTGAGAACAGGCACATGAAAGTTGATGAGCAAGCCAATCTGCCAACTGCCCAGGTGTAGGTGTGACAATACCTGGGCCTCATGAACAGGCGACAGTTGCTCCACAGCCTTTAGCTCAACTGGCACTATGTTATCAACCAGAATATCCAGCCGATAGCCACAATCCACCCTAACGCCCTTGTAGCTGACCGGAAGTTGTACCTGGCACTCGGATGGAATCTGGCGCAGGCTCAGCTCGCGGCACAAACACGCCTCATAGGCCGACTCCAGCAAGCCAGGGCCAAGCGCCCGGTGTACTTCAATCGCCACGCCGATAATTTGTTGTGTCAACACATTTACGCTGTTGCTCTTGGTCAAACATCTCTTCCTCTGCGGTTAGCTCTTTAGAGTAAAGCACACTCAGCGGCTAGCGCGCCAGCAGCGCCCGGTAGACGGCGACCGTCTGCGCGGCGACCTGCGCCTGGGTGTAATGCGCCAGGACGCGCGCCCGCCCACGCTCTCCCAAAGTGCGGCGCAGATCGGGCGCCGCTTGCAGGCGATGCAGTGCGTCGGCCAGGGCCGCGCTGTCGCCTTCGGGGACGATCAGCCCGCCCTCACCGGTCACGTCCGGGATCGCCCCGCTCGCTGAGCCGATGACCGGCACGCCGCAGGCCATCGCCTCGACAATGACGCGGCCAAACTGCTCCTTCCAGTTGGGGCGTGTCAGGGAAGGCACAGCCAGCGCGTCAATGCGCCGGTAGAAGTCCGGCATCTGCGTCGAGGGCAGCGCGGCGAAGGTCACGCGGTCGGCGATGCCCAGCCGTTGCGCCTGGCCGGCCAGCGCCGTGCGCTGCGGCCCTTCGCCGATCACGTCGAGCCGCCACGCGCCATCCAGCCGGGCCAACGCCTCCAACAGGATCGCGCCGCCCTTTTCCTCAACCAGCCGCCCTACAAAACCGATAACGAACGGCTCACCCTCGCGCGGGTGTTCCGCCGGGAAGAACACGTCCGGGTCCACGCCGAATTGTGGGATGATCGCCAGCGGCCCGGCGTAGCCCTTCGCCCGCCAGACATCCGCCGCGCTCTGCGTCCCGGCGATAGCGTAGTCCACCGTGCGCAGCACCCAGCGCTCGCCCAGGCGGAAGGGCAGCGGGTAGCGGCGGGCGATATTCTGCCACGAGAAGAACAGGGTGCGCGCCCCGGCCCGGCGAGCGTGCCACAATGCGTGCCAGGTGGCGAGGTTGTACGGCTCCTCGTCTATGTGCACGATGTCCGGCTGGAAGGCGCGCACCGCGCGCCCGAACTGCGGGTAATGGTGCAGGTGGAAGCTGCCATTGAAGCGGATCGGCGTGGCCTGCAGATCGTAGCCGCTGACGTGCGCCCGCTCCAGGCGCAGCTCGCCGCGTGCAGCGTCGCGCCAGGCCGGTGGGACGAGGACACGCAGCGTCACGCCCGGCAGCGCCGCCATCTCTTCGAGCTTGCGCTGATAGGCGCCGACGACGCACGCCTTGGAGAGCATCAGGACACGCATGGGCTGCTCGCTGGGAATGGATCCGCACCCCGATCATGCCCCATGTGCCGCGCCCCGTCAACGACCTGGGCGCGGCTGGGCGCGCATGACCTGCCAGACGGCTGGGACATAACTCTGCTGCGGCCCCGTAGGGGCGTATTGCAATACGCCCCTACGGAAGTATTTCGCAGTAGTATCGCGACGCACCCCCATGAAGCTGTTCGGCGGCGCCAAACGAGTCACTTGACGCTGGCGGGCAACCTGCGCTATGATGAGTGCGAAACGATTGCGCAATCGTTTCGACGAGCGAGAAGCCATGACGACCATCCGCGATGTGGCCGCAGCCGCCCAGGTGTCCACCTCCACCGTGTCCCACGTCATCAACGGGACGCGCTATGTCAGCCCGGACACCCGCCAGCGCGTGCTGCAGGCCCTGGCCGACCTCAGCTACAGCCCCAACCGCCTGGCGCGTAGCCTGCGCAGCAGCCAGTCCATGACCCTGGGCGTGCTGCTGCCCAACAGCGCCAACCCCTACTTCGCCGAAATCCTGCTGGGCATCGAGGCGGCCTGCTTCGACCGGGGGTATAATATCATCCTCGGCAACGCCAACGACGATCGCGCGCGCGAGCTGGCCTACCTGGAGGTGCTCATTTCCCGCCAGGTGGACGGCATTCTGCTCATCTCGACTGGCGCGTACAACGACTCCATCGCCCTGCTGGCGGCGCACGGCAAGCCGGTGGTCATGGTGGATCGCTCTGCGAATATCCCGAAGGTAGATGAGCTGTTCACGGCCAACAGAGAGGGCGGTCTGCTGGCGACGAGCTACCTGCTCGGCCTGGGTCACCATCGCATCGGCTGCATCACCGGGCCATCGTTCCTGACGCCGAGCGCCGACCGGGTGACGGGCTATTACGAGGCGCTGCGCGGCGCAGGGCTGCCCATCAATCCGGCGCTCGTCGTGACCGGGGACTTCCAGCACGAGAGTGGCTACCGGGCCTGCCGCCAGCTTCTGGCGCTCAACGCCCGGCCAACAGCGATCTTCGCCTGCAACGATCTCATGGCGGTCGGTGCGCTGTGCGCCATTCACGAGGCAGGGCTGCGCGTGCCGGACGACATCTCGGTGGTCGGCTACGACAACATTCCACTCGCTTCGTACACCGTGCCGCGCCTGACGACGATTGCCCAGCCCGCCCAGGAGCTTGGCCGCCTGGCCGTCGAGCGCCTGGTGGCGCGGCTGCAGAAATCCGACACTACACCGCCGGTGCAGGAGGCGCTGCCGGTCGCGCTGGTCGAGCGCGATTCATGCCGGCGGCTGGCGTGAACAGGGATAATCTCTATGAAGAAGACGGTCTTGCTGAACCAGCCACTTTCGAGCGCCGTCGCCGGGCTGGGTCACCTGGATACGCTGGTCATCGCCGACGCCGGGCTGCCCATCCCGTCCGCAACCCAGCGCATTGACCTGGCCGTGAGCCAGGGCATCCCGCCCTTCCTGGACGTACTGCGGGCGGTGCTGGCCGAGATGCAGGTGCAGGGCGCGGTGATCGCCAGCGAGATGGCCAGCCACAGCCCGACCCTGCACGCGGCGCTGCTGGCGGCGCTGGGCGACGTGCCGGTGACGGCGATCCCGCACGAAGAATTCAAGGCGCGAACGGCAGCAGCACGGGCAGTGGTGCGCACTGGCGAGTTCACGCCGTATGCGAACGTGATTTTGATCGCAGGAGTAACCTTTTGATCGCGGCCAAAACCTTCCCCAAAGAGATCAACTGGCGCACCTTCTTCCAGCGCTATGGCTTGCTGCTGTCGCTGATCCTGCTGTGTATCGTGCTCAGCCTGGCTTCGGATCGCTTCCTGACCAGCAGCAACCTGCTCAATGTTCTGCGCCAGTCTTCGATCAACGGCATTATCTCGATAGGCATGATGCTGGTCATCCTCACGCGCGGCATTGACCTGTCGGTAGGGTCGGTGCTGGCGCTCTCGACGGTGATCGGCGTGGACCTGCTCAAGAACGAGGGGATGCCGGTGGTGCAGGCGATTGGCGTCTGCCTGCTGGTGGGGGCCGCCGCCGGCGCGGTGAACGGCCTGCTGGTGAGCTGGCTGAACATCCCCCCGTTCATCGCCACGCTGGGCATGATGACCTTTGCGCGCGGCGCGGCCAAGTTCTACACCGATGGCCAGCCGATCAGCGGGCTGGATCAGCTTGGGCGGGGCTTCCGCCTGCTGGGCACCGCCGAGCCTTTGGGCATTCCCATGCCGATCATCGTCGCCGGGCTGGTGTTTCTGGCCGGGTATATCCTGCTCAACCACATCCCGTTCGGGCGCTACATCTTCGGCCTGGGCGACAACGAGGAAGCGGCCTACCTGTCGGGGCTGCCCGTGCGCCTGATCAAAATGTTCGTCTATGTGGCGGCAGGGGCGCTCTCTGCGCTGGCCGGGATCATCCTGGTCGGGCGGCTCAACTCTGCCCAGCCGACGGCGGGCGAGATGTACGAGTTCAACGCCATCGCCGCGGTGGTCGTGGGCGGCACCAGTTTTGACGGCGGCGAGGGGACGATCATGGGCACGTTGATCGGCGTGCTGATCATCGGCATCATTGACAACGGCCTGAACCTGCTGGATGTTTCCTCGTTCTACCAGGACATCACCAAAGGAGCGGTCATCGCCCTGGCGCTGCTGCTCCATCGCGCCATTCGCTGACGTGCATGGCCGTCGTAGGGCCACGTGACAGAAGGAGGTAGACAATCTGCAATTCGCGCGTTCTTTGAGTTCACTCCCGTATTCTCACTCGCTTGGCTGTGTAGTGATTGGTTGGAGGTACAAAAACATGTTCCGTAGAAGCATCATGCTAGTGCTGGCTGCGCTGCTGGCGGTCTTCCCGCTGGCAGCCGTGAGCGCCCAGGACGAGCCGCTGACTATCGGCCTGTCGCTGTCCACGCTCAACAACCCGTTCTTCGTCACGCTGCGCGACGG